>JBEBUV010000072.1:0-18903 GCA_040393085.1 Pedobacter hiemivivus
AACTGCGAAACACTCGACACTTTCTTTATCTTATCCATAACTATAAACCTATAATATTCGATGCATCAAAGTACCGTTTAGAAAAGCCTAACCATTCCCCAATAATAACGAATACAAATTTCGCTAATTTAAATCGCAATAAGCTTATACAAAACACTGGTTTACTTACCTTCTTTACGGTTTATAACTCCTTTTAAACAGATCTTCTGGGGTACGACTACGCCATTTATTACGGCTACAGATAAAGAGAATATTCATAGGCTAATTAACCAGCTTTTTTAACATTAGTCTAAAGTGTCCTATACTAGAATACGACAATGTAAACATTATTTAGGAATGGACATATACACATATAACCAGCTATTATTTATCCTCATAAATAATAGCTAAGGCCGGATCAATATTGGCTCATCAATAGAAACCATATTGATTCATTTAAAAAGGCGGATACAATATCTCACTAACTTGAGTGGAAAAGCTATTTTATAGTTTATTTAATACTCCTGACAGTAGTATTTCCACCACCATCAAGTGTTAAGTTTACCGGTTCATTTATTTTCCAGTCTCCCTTTGTAAAATCTGGAATGTCTACACTTGAAGATCTTTTTGAAACCGATTTTTTGCTTAAAGGAAGAATACAACTCCAAGCCGCGGCATCATAGACATCCTGATCTAAAGGCAAACCGTTGCGTAAACAGTCAATCAACCTCCAGTCCATCATAAAATCCATTCCCCCGTGACCGCCAACTTTTTTAGCAATCTCTCCTACATGCTTAATTATTGGAGGACTATAAGTCTCATATAATTTTTTCAACTCCGCATCTTTAACCCACTCCTCGCCAAAAGCTATGCGCTCCGGATCTGGCCATTTACTTGCAAAACCTTTTGTACCACTCAACAGGTGAATCCTGGAATAAGGTCTCGGTGAAGTAACATCATGCTGTAGCATCATTGTTTTTCCTTTTGCCGTTCTAATGGTAGTTGTGTTCATATTACCACGATAATTTCTACCGACAAATTCATTGTAAAAAGAATCAGATTTAGCTCTCACCTTTGCCTCTTCACCCATCATAAAATCATTGCTGGACATAGACACCAAGTAATCCATCTTATCACCTCTATTGATGTTCATGCACTGGGCTATTGGCCCCAAACCGTGTGTAGGATATAAATTCCCGCTAAAATCTATATTTTCTTTTAATCTCCACATGCCTTCATAACCATTTTTATTAAAATTAAGACCAAGAAGATCATGAATATAAGCGCCTTCTGCATGAATCAACTCACCAAACATTCCGTTTCGCACCATATTTAAGGTCAGCATTTCAAAGAAATCATAACAGCAGTTCTCCAACATCATGCAATGTTTCTTTGTTCTTTCAGAAGTTTCTACTAGTTTCCAGCATTCTTCTATCGTAAGGGCAGCCGGCACCTCTGTCGCAGCATGTTTGCCATGCTCCATGGCATAAACAGCCATAGGTGTATGCAAGTCCCAGGGTGTACAAATGTAAACCAAATCAAGATCTTCTTTATTGATCATTTCTTTCCATCCATTCTCCCCTGAGTACTCTTTTGCCTTAGATAAGCCACGCTTTGTTAAATGCTTTTGAGCTGCCACTGCCCTTTCAGGCAATTTATCGCACAGTGCTACTATTTCTGCACCTTCTATATACGACAGTCGAGCTACGGCTGACGGTCCACGCATTCCTAGTCCAATTACCCCAATTTTAACTTTATCAATTTTAGGAGCAGCATAACCACTCATATTGAACCTTTGAGCACTGTTACTTCCAGAAAAATCGCTCAATCGCTCATCTTCATTTAAAAGACCTTCTTTGGCAAATGATGGAAGACCGATTGCCATCGCCCCCGATCCTATTGCAAACTGTTGTAAAAATTTTCTACGGTTAGGTTTCATTTTGTTTATGTTATTTGTTTATGTTATTTGTTTCTGTTAACTATTTAGGTATCAAATGAGTTTTTTAATTTCTATCAGTATATTAATTATCCGCAGTAAACTAAAAACATTACCAGCATAAGTCCCTGATCAATATCTAACTAGTTTATTTAATTTGGTATTTCCCTAATTTAACAGTTGTGAATTTCACTATATTAGTTCCCATATCAATTGTACGCATTCTTTCACCATACTTACTATAAATCAACTTTCCTACAGGTAACTGTACATAACAATCTCCCCCGGCTAATGATTGGATTTCCGCTTTTACGAGTTTACCTTCTTTCCAGTCAAATCCCACTTCAAATCCATTTCTGGCACGCATACCTTTTACAGCTCCGCTCTTCCAGTCGTCATTTGATGGAAGAGCAGGTAAAAATCGAATTACTGAGTTTTTACCATGGCTTTGAAACAGCATCTCTGCAAGTGCAGCAGTACCTCCAAAGTTCCCGTCAATTTGGAACGGAGGATGCGCGCAAAAAAGGTTAGCATAAGTTCCTGCACCACTGGTCATAGAAATCTTACTCCCTGCTACTGCAGGTGCAAGCAATGCTTTAAACACCTTCCATGCATAATCACCATCCCCTAACCGAGCCCAAAAATTCACTTTCCAAGCTCTTGACCATCCGGTACCTGCATCACCTCTTCTGAGTAAGGTTTTTCTAGCTGCCTCAGCTAATAAAGGTGTTTCTAAAGTGGTAATCTCATCGAATGGATATAAGCCATACAAGTGCGAAACATGACGGTGCTGTATCTCTGGCTCCTCATAATCTCTGAGCCACTCTTGGATCCCACCTGTTTTTTTACTGATCTGATTGGGTGCAAAACGTCCCATAATCTGCTGCAAACTATCCGCCCATTTTTTATCTACCCCCAGCAGCTTTGCAGCCGTAATGGTATTACCCAATAGCTCCCTGCCGATCTGCATATCCATTGTTGGTCCCATGGTAGTCTGCCCTACAAAACCATCTTCAGTTTTATAAGAGTTTTCCGGCGAATTAGAAGGCGCAGTTACCAGCCATTTGGTTACCGGATCTTCGATCAGAATATCTGTATAGAATTGACATGCTCCCTTTAGCACTGGGTAAATCTCTTGTAACGTCTTTTTATTGGGATTGTATAAATAGTGCTGCCATAAATGTTCACACAGCCATGCTCCTCCAGATAGTGTTGACCCCCATGAAGCATGCTCACCTGGGGCCGTAAACTTCCAGGGGTTGGACATCATGTGTGCAGTCCAACCTTTACTATTGTAATAAGCTTTTGCGGTTTTCATTCCAGGTTTTACCAGCTGCTTTGTAAATTCTATTAACGGCTGATGCAAATCACCCAAATTGGTTGGTTCTGCCGGCCAGTAATTCATTTGAACATTAATATTCAAATGATAGTCGCCATTCCAGGGTGTCTGATATTCTACTGCCCATAACCCTTGAAGGTTAGCTGGCAAGCCACCAGGACGGGAACTTGAAATGAGCAGATACCTTCCGAAATTAAAGTATAATGCTGGCAGTGTGACATCACTTTCACCTTTGGCAAAATGCATCAAACGCTCCTCGGTAGAAAAACCTGCAACCGCAGCATTCTCTTTAGCATTCAACTGAATTTTGCATCGGTCATAGTAAGACTTAAAATCTGCAAGATGTTTGCTTTGCAACACCGGCCAGGAAAGCTTAGCTGCTGCATCCACATATTTTTTAGCCACAGGTAATGGCTCAGCTCCACGTTGTGTTATATTCGGCCAGTTCATATCCGTTGAAGCACTAATAACAATCAGACATTCTGTAGCCCCAACAACTGCAAGCATTTCATTTTTTGGAGTTATTTTTCCTGTTGATGAAATTGCTTTGGCAAAAGCAGCAAAGCGAATACCTTTATCACCATCTCCTCCCGGCAATTGTCCGTTCATCGTGATAGTATTTCCGGAAGCCGAGGAGGTAGCATTTTCCTTTCTGCTGAGTTGCAGATCAAAGCTTAAAGCTTTGGCTTTACTTGCTGTTAGACGGATAATAATGGCCTGCTGAGGAGCGCTTACGAGTACTTCTTCTTTAAAACTTACGCCTCCCCTTTTCCATTCAGTCAAAGCTATAGCTTTATCCAGGCTAAGTGTTCTCATATAATCAGTTACAGCATTAGTAGTGTCTTTCCAATTAATAAATAAATCTGAAAAGATTTGATAACAGCCATACTTCACATTCGCCCCATTTCCCTCACCTGATCCTTTCCCTGCACTGGTAAAATACTGCTGAAGTAAGGCTTGTGCATCCCTATTCTTTCCCTCCTTTAATAACTGTTGTATTGCAGGTAAATGTGTAGCAGCGTCATTACGATTAGGATTTTCAACTCCGCCAGACCACATTGAAATCTCGTTCAGTACAATCCTTTCTTTATTCGGGTTACCAAACACCATTGCCCCCAGACGTCCGTTTCCAAGTGGTGCAGATTGTGTAAAATGCTTAGCTGGGCCAGTAAATTTTATCTGCTGGTCAGTTTGTGCGAATACAACTGAACTATTTACAGCAAGGCAAAGTAATAGAAATCTTTTTTTGTATAAATTCATTTCGGTTATGTAGGCTTGGTTATTTTATTTTTTTTAATCTAAACAGCTTAGTTTCATGGCTATTCACTTTCCCTGTCCATTTTTTAGCTTTACCAATTACTTTATGCTGCCACAGGTCTCTGATCTCATAATTCCCGTCAAGACCAAGATCTTTAAAATTAAATGCAGCATTTTTAGCAATTTCAGTCCGGTTTAGAATGGCAAGGGCATGATCTCCATTGGCCAATGGTTTAAGTAATACGGTCCAGCTTTCATTATTAACTTTCCGTACGGCCTGCTTACCAAGTGCATCCTGATTCACATCGATTACCTCCTGATTTAACAAAATACGTTTGGTTTCGGCATTCATATTCCTAACATCATTGGTCGCAGCCAATGGAGAAGCGAGAATACTCCATAAACTCATTTGACTCTGATATTCCGTATCTGTACATCCGGTTCCACCCAAATCTCCTGATGGTCCTTTTTTCCCGTACAAACCAACTACCAGCATGTCCATGTCATTCCATCGACCAGGGCCTGCGTATTCGTCCAAAATTGCATTTTGATCCAGAATATCCATCATTCCTTCTCCGTTAGTTTCAGTAGCTCTTCTTTTCCATTTGTCTCTCACATCGTATGTAGTACGCCATAATTGTCCACCTACTTCAGCAGCCCATAGCCATGGCTTACGTGGGCCCCATTCACAAACACCTAAAGCAATATCACGTCCACTTTTACGAAGTGCATCAGCAATTTTCTTATACCTTTTCTTTGCCGTTTCAAGGTCTTCAGGTGCTCCGCAATAATCATATTTCAAATAATCAATACCCCAAGATGCAAATACTTTAGCATCCTGATCTTCAAAGCCCAGACTTCCGGTGAACCCTGCACAGGTTAAGGGCGCAGCATCAGAATAAATCCCCAGTTTTAATCCTTTACTATGAACATAATCTGCCAACGCTTTAATACCTGAAGGAAATTTTTTAGGATCCGGGATAATGTTATTTCTATTATCTCTTCCTCCCTGCCATCCATCATCAATAAACACATAGTTGTATCCTGCTTTTTGCATACCTGAACTGACCATTGCATCAGCCATTTCGATGATATCCTTTTCAGTTATTTTATCTGCAAAGTAATTCCAGGTCATCCATCCCATAGGAGGAGTTGCCGCGAGCAACGTTCCATCCTTTGATTTCACTTGCGAATTAGCATTAAAATTACTTAAACAATAAGCAATCATCATCAAGAATAATAGTTTTTGGTTCATTTGTGTTTAGCGTTTAACGTTATAATAATATTAATTTTAACAATTAATATTAACGACTATAATTTATCATACAACAAAGCAAAGGAGACTGCGTTAAATTATTTTTTAATACAGTCTCCTCAAAATTCAATCAGATAATACTACTTTGTAAATGCAGTTACATTAATAGTCCATGTTCGCTTGGTACCATTAGCTGCTGTAACTTCATATTTTTGAGGGAGGGTCAAATTTGTAAGTTCACCAAGTTTTGGTGTACCAGCCAGAGCTGCTACAGTTGCTGCAGTAGAAATATCAAAATACATTATCAAACTGTTCTGAGTAACCTTGTCTCTTTCGGCTATTGTAAACGAACCACTTGCAGCAGGAACAGAAACTACCAGGTTTATGATGCTGGTCGCTTCCACAACCGTTTTAGTAACTGTAAGCCTTTTGTACTCAACGATAGGTGCTCCGTTATAATTTACTGTTCCATTATAGCGGTATTCAAGATACACATTGTCTATATTGGTTCCATCCCATAAAGGATATCCTGGCAAATCCTTTTTTATACAAGAAGAAAGTATTGTGATTGCAAAAAAGGCAATAAAAGCGATACTTAGTTTTATCCGTTTTTTCATAAAAATCTTTTTTATCTTAAAATTTAAACTACCAACCTTGATTTTGAGGTCCGAATTTTGAGTTTCTGTCTATATAACTAGTTTGAGAGATTGGGCCCAAATAACGTCTCGTATTATCAAAAACACGGTTATTATTTGCAGAGAAGAAAGCTCCCTGAACAATAGAAAATGCTTTTCTGTCTTTACTGATGTCCATTACACGTGGCAATTCCGTTAACTCCGGAATGGTTCCTCCAGACGCAATGCCACTATTGGCATCTCCACCATACCTTCCCCAACGTAATAAACTCCAGTAATAATCATTCTCGAGAACCAGGTCTACTCTTCTTTCGCGTTTATAATCTATCCAGGCCTCAGTTAAGCTACTTGCGGTTGAGCCTGGTAGCTTTCCATGTACAGTTCTGGTTCTATTAAAATTGAGCACTGCATTAGCAATATCTCCTTTAAGTAAATAAGCTTCTGCAAGGTTTAAGTAAACCCTTCCCATTCGGGTAATAACATAATGATAATCAGTAGTCACGCCTACGTAAACTCTTGGACTAACATTATTATAAACTCCTTTACGCCAGTACATGTTGGTTAAGCTTTGATAATAAGCTGCACCTTTCAGTTTTAACCATCTTGTAGCATTTCCATTAATACAAGTAGTTAAAATCTCTCCATAGAATCTTGAAGACGAATCACTTAAAACTGTAGCATTCCACCTCGCGTCTCTGCCTATGTTTGTTAAAGACCAAACAGTTTCCGTACTTGCAGGTTTAATCGTTCCTCTTTTAATAGATGTTTCCCCATTGGCAACAGGTATTTTACTAGTTGGGATAGCTAATGTTTCATCAATAGCAGCTGTATATTGTGAGGTTTGATTCCATTTAAATGCTTTTGTAGGGTCATTTTTATCAATCACCAAATACTCATCTGCAATGTTCTGAGTAGGACCATGTTCAACCCAGGCTTCAAAAATGCGGATCTGAGAGCTGAGTAGCGGACTTCCTCCACCCTGAGTGATCTGATCATTGCTCATATTAGGCACCATATTTTGCATTGGTGTACCATCACAAGTCGTATTGATTGCTTTTCTGTAAACACCAAATATGGTTTCAGATGATGTTGGTTTCAAATCATTAAACATAGCGCCATAATCTGCTTCTAAAGCATATCCACCATTTATTACCGTCTGGGCATTCGCAATTACCTTGTCAAGCAAGGGGTCTGAAGGATTTACATTCGCCGAATTGGGGTAATTCTTATAGGCCAGAGCTTGTAAACATACTTCGGTAAGAAAAGCTGCAGCAGTATATTTATTAGCACGCCCGGGTATTTTAGTAGTTGGCAGATCAACTATAGCATCCTCGAGATCCTTAATAATATAGTTATAAGATTCTGTAGGGCTTGCGGTACTGGAGAGTAACAATTCATCATCAGGATTAAGCACTTTATCAATCCATACTATTCTCCCTGTATTGCGGGCAACATTATAATATGACATGGCACGTAATAATTTACCTTCGGCGATAAGCGCTTTCTTATCATCAGCAGAAATTCCTGCAGAAGCTGCTACTTGTGTGATAATCTGGTTACAACGACGGACAGTACCCCAGTTGTTAAAACCCAGATCACTATTTCTTGTCAATGTTTCATTAAAAAAACCTGCCGAGCCATTATAAGTACCATCAAAGGCCAGTAAATTAGTAGTACGGGCATCTGTTGAAGCCCCCCCCTGGAAACTTCCCATTACACTACTGTAGGTTGAGAAGATAAAAGTTTCAGCATTTGCTTTAGTACTCCAAATAACAGATTCACTTACTTTATCATAAGGCTGAGTATCTAAAACACTTTTTTTACAGGAACCGATAAAAATTGCTGAAGCAACAAGTCCGGTTGCTAATATTATATTTTTCTTCATTTTGTTAAAATTTAAACCGCGTGGAACCATTAAAAACCTACATTAACGCCGAAAGCAATCGTACGTTGAATCGGATAATCTTCATTAGCGGCATTAGATTCCGGATCAATAAAGTATTCCTGACTTTTTGCTGAGGTTAATAGATTTGTCCCTGAAGCGAACACCTTAAATTGTTTAAACGGAGTCTTTTTTAATAAGGTAGCCTTTAGATCATATCCAATTTGAGCATACTTTAATCTTAAAAAACCAGACCTTAACAGCCAGAAGTCACTTGACTGATAGTTATTACTATTGTTAACCCCTGGTTGCGTCACCTGTCGAGGAAATTTAGCATCAGTATTACCTGGGGTCCAGTAATCCTGTTGGTAAGCGTAGACCAACATATTTTGTACTGATGATCCCTGAACAACCCCGCTCAAATAACGATCCCTATCCCCAGACCCCATTAATACTGCATTCAAATAAAATCCTTTAAATCCTATATCAAAGGTTAAACCATAGTTAGCACGAGGCATAGTACTTTTACCAATACGCCTGTTATCCGCACTTGTAATCTGTCCATCTCCATTTGTATCCTCATACTTTAAATCTCCTGCTACAACCTTATTGGCATTCAACTTTGCGCCCGATAACAACTGACTATTATCCGTATAGAAACCTAAATTATGCAGCCCATTTCCAAATCTTCCTCCGATATTTCCCGATTGTCTGGTATAAGGATTTTTTAAGTCTGCCTCTTGTTCCCCGGGATTTCTTTCCCACATATCATTGAAGTAAGTAAAGTTAAGTCCGACTTTATAGCTAAAATCTTTTATATTAGAATTCCAAGTCAAATTAAATTCACCTCCTTCTCTTCTTAATGCAGCTTCCTTAAGGTTAATTGGTGGCAAGCCGATACCTAATGTAGCTGCGTATCTGGTATCACCAACCACATATCCTGTGGTGCGCATATAAAAGTAATCCGCTGAACCTGTTAACCGACTATTCAATGTATTAAAGTCTAAACCAATATTTCTGCTTTTAATGCTGTACCAGGAGAAGTTTACACTTGGCAGCGAGCCTGGTTCAGAAGTACCCTGTACCGGTTGGCCATTAACCACCCACGCATTTGCATTGATGGCATACCCTGGAATATATTGAAATCTGCCAATTCCATCAGCAATACCTGTTAAACCATAAGACCCTCTTATTTTTAAGTAATCCAGAATATGCCTGTCCTTTAGCGACTTCATAAAACCTTCTTCAGATACGATATACCCTGCTGAAAGTGCATAAAAAGTGCCCCATTGTTTATTTGTTGGAAAAAGATCATTTCCATCGTAACGCAATGTACCTTCAGCAAAATATTTAGATTTATAATTATAAGATAAACGACCAATATAACCAGCCCTTGCACTTTCAGATTCGGAACCATTAATTGATTGGTCTATAGTTGGACCTGCAACGAACTGGTCAAATATGATTTGGTACCTTTGTCTACTGCCACTAAGTGAATTTGAAGTATTCTTGGCTTGCTCATATCCTCCAGTAAACTCTACATTATGATCACCAAATTTATTCTCATAATTTACAAAAGCTTGTA
The DNA here is from genome assembly GCA_040393085.1 of Pedobacter hiemivivus. GTDB lineage: Bacteria > Bacteroidota > Bacteroidia > Sphingobacteriales > Sphingobacteriaceae > Pedobacter > Pedobacter hiemivivus_A. The sequence continues at coordinate 9,869 of JBEBUV010000072.1, forward strand.
ATAATAATGTGGTGCCATCTCCTCTAACTGCGCTTAAGGTTGGAGGATTACCAAGTATAGGTGAATTGCTGTTTAAAGCATAAGATGGTGCTGTTGCGTTCCAGGATTTGTTCATGGAGTTCCACATATTATAATTGCCACTTGCTTTTAAGTGTAATCCCTTTAAAAATGGAGCTTCATAATCAAGGTCCAAAATACTGTTAAAAATTCTGGAAGCACCTTTATTATAACCAGATAACGAAGACAATTCGACTGCGGGGTTATCAGTAGTACCGTTATAAGGCAATCCAAATTGGTTATAAGCCAACTGACTTGACCCCTTTTGTTGAATATGCCCAAAAAGCGCACCATAGCTGCCTGCAGTGGATGAATTTGGAACTGAATTGGTTTCAACAAAGCCATCTATCCCTGTCGTTACCTTAAGATTTACCTTATCAAAAGAGCTAACTGTATTTAAGCGATAAGTGATTCGCTTATTATAGTTATTGTCTGTTCTTAAATTTGATCCCTGCTGATAATAAGAACCTGACCCATAATATGTAAGTTGTTTGGTGCCGGAAGCAATAGAAAAATCGTGGCGTTGTTCTGCCGCAAAATCTTTCAATCCAATCTCTTTCCAGTTTGTATTGGGATAGTTAAAAGGATCAGACTGGTTTCTAAACAATTCCAATTCAGCATCTGTTCTTGTAAACTGTAAACCTTCCGCATCATAAACTTTTTTTATTGCACTAAGATTTTCATATGAGCTAACCTTGGTAGGAAATAAAGTTGGTTGTGAAAATATTTCATTAAATGAGTAATTAATATCAACCTGTCCTTCCTTTCCTCTTTTCGTAGTGACTAAAATTACACCATTTCCCCCCAGCGCTCCATACAAGGCAGTAGCGGATGCATCCTTTAATATTGAATACGTTTCAATATCATTTGGATTAAGATTTGAAAAATCATTTGCACTCCTGATCATATTATCGACAACAAAAAGCGGAGTTCCCCCACCTCTTATGGATATTGTACTTTTAGCACCTGGAGCACCGCTTGAACTAGTTACAATAACTCCTTGAACGCGACCAGCAATTGCATCATTTATAGATTGCACTGGTAAAGGAGCCACTTTATCCATCGAAAGTGTGCTTACCGCACTGTTTATCTTTCTTTTGGTAGAGGTTCCATAACCTACCACTACTATTTCATTTAAATCATCGAGTTTTGGTATCAGCGTAATGATCATTGTGGAATGTGCATCGGCTTTTATTTCCTGAGTTATATAACCAATATAGGAGACCACTAAAACTACATTTTCCGAAATATTTTTAAGGACAAATTCCCCGTTATCTCCCGAAGTGGTTCCAGTATTGGTATTCTTGATTTTAATAGTTACTCCCGGCATTGGGATGCCCTTTTCGTCTAAAACTTTGCCTTTTACATCAGCAAGAGTGATAACTGAGGCAACCTTTTCTATCTTTCTTTTAATTACTATAACCTTATCGTTTATAGCATAGGTTAAAGGCTGGTTAGAAAATATAAACTTCAACACCTTATCTAGAGGACTATCTGAAAAGCTCAGGTCAATCTTATTTGATTCACTCAACATTTCTTCCGTACACAAAAAAGTATATCCGGTCTGCCTTTGTATCTCCTTAAAGACCTTATCTAAAGAAACATTATTTTTTTTTATAGTCAGCTTCTGAGCATTTACAGCCGCGCTAACTTGCAGAAGAGCTGTGATTAGAAAAATAACGGTAAGTTTCATGACCCGCATTATTTTATTTACAGAGCCACAGGGTCTCCATAAATTTCTATTAGGAAATTTCATACATTTGGTTGTTTTGGTTTAGTTGTAACAAGTTGTTTATCGCAATTATATTCATTGGTAAACCATAACATCGATCGGGGGTGCCGCAAACACTCCCGATTATTATCAGATTTACCTTAAAATGTAGATTTAAGGCATAACGATAATCCTCCTTCCTTCAATTTTAAAATGAACCAGGTTGGTTAATTCCAACATATTTAACACTTCATTTATATCTTTATAACGGGAAATCGTACCCATAAACTTCTCTTCCGAAACTTTGCCTTTATATACGACATCGACATTATACCATCGACTGATCCTTCTCATTATCGTTTCGATTTTCTCATTATCGAAAATAAAAAGTCCGTTTTTCCAATCAACTGCTGCTGCCGCATCTACCGATCTAAGCTCAATACGATTCCCTCTAAGAACTGCCTGCTCACCTGGTTTAAGGAATAAATAGTGGTTATCATTATCTGTGACCTTTACACTACCTTCGAGTAAGGTAGTTTTTGTTTTAGGCTCCCCGAGGTAAGCATTTATATTAAAATGGGTTCCAAAAACCAAAATTTCCTGTCGGGCTGTCCTTACCTTAAATGGTTTCAGCTTGTCCTTTGCGACCTCAAAGTAGCCCTCACCGGTTAATTCAACACGCCTTTCATTACGCGCAAAACTTGGTGGAAATTTTAAAGAAGAAGAAGCGTTAAGCCAAACTTTAGTACCATCAGGAAGATTTACCTGATACTGTCCTCCTGCAGGTGTTTGAATAGTATTAAACTGTTTTCCATTTGCTTTTCCTTCAACTTCATTTTTAGAGGAAGGCAGTACTGTATAAACAAGCTGTCCATTAGCTTTTTTTGTGATGCTAACACCTGTTTGTTTAGCAACTTCGCCGGTAATAGCATCCGTTAAAATCACCTTTTCCCCATTTGCAAGAATCAGTACCGCTTTATTACCGCCTGGTTTTATGCGCGGCGATACATTTGAAGCTTTTAAAGGTGCATTAGTATTCCCTGTACTGCTAAAATAGAAATAAGCACCACAAGACATTAACATCAGTATGGCCGCAACATTCCTAAGCCAAAATCTGCTATTCCTAATATTTTTCTGATTAACAGACAACCGCCCCCAGACTTTTCTTTCGGCAGCATCTATTTCAAATGATGTAGGCCTTTCACCTTCTTGAGTGCTATCCAAATACCAGCTTTCTACAATGATACATTCCTTTTGGCTCGCTTCTCCCTTAAGGTATTTTTCTAATAATTCTTCTGCTTCTGATTCTTTCATAAAATAAAAAGGAGTGGCCCCTATATACTAAGACTATTAACATGATTCAATAGGGTACTGTAAATAAAATAATATTTTAGAATATCTAGCCGTGAATTAGCAGGATTAAGTAAGCAATAATCCCAATACGCGACCGAAGGATTCTTAAGGATTTTTTCACCTGTGTTCGAATGGTATGCTCGGATGTCCCAAGCTGGTCAGCAATATCCCTGTGGCTCAAACCTTCACTTCTACTCATTACGAAAACTTTTTTCATTTGAGCTGGAAGGGCATTAATTTCTTTTTCGATTAAAGCCGCCAGTTCCCGCTCCCGCACATGATCATCGGTAACAAACTCTCCTTTGAGGATAAATTCCTTTAATGAATCAAGATAAATGTTTTTACGATCGGACCGGATCTTAAAAGTAAAAATTCGATTTCGAATGGCAGCATATAAATACGCAGAAAAATTAGAAATTTCAAGCTCTTTTCTTTTCGACCAAAGAAACTCAAATAAATCCTGAACGATATCTATTGCTTCTTCATCATTCCCAAGTCTTTTAAATGCATGAATATACAATGGCTTGAAAAACCGTTTGTAAAGTTCCGAGAATGCGCTTTCATCTCCCTCTTTCAAGAGAGCAACCAATTCATTATCCAAAAGCGAATGATTCGCACTCATACCTGAAGTTAGCTAAAATCGAATTTATATAACAAAATGATTACAATTCATCACAAAAACTTAAACTATCATTTTTCGAATGTCCTTAAACAAAGAAAGGCATTCTACAGGTTATAAGTTTAATATTTTTGTCTAACCATTAAGCAATTTTGGCATTATAATTTGTCCAGTTCGCTTTTCTGTGAAGTTGATTAAAATTCACTTTCTAGCTTACATGGACATAACTATATCCATCCTTAAACACTTTCTCCTTTCAAATCAGTTTTATTAAACATCATCGAATAATATATTTTGCAACTAGCCAATGAAATCAAACTGAATAACAGGTAATAGTTTGCCAAAACTGACCACATTGCAACAAAGAAAAAGAACAGTAGCCACCTTAAATAATTATCCATATTTAGCTTCACAATATACAATACAGTTAATAGGAAAAACAATCCGGAGATACCAAACAGTAAGCCATTGGCTATAGAATATAAATCGTAGTGCGATGCTGTGATTAAAAATATCCATTCGGGGATTAAGATGATTCCGAAAACCAATAGCCAATTCCATAATCTTCTATAAATCGATATTGGCAGACCTTTGCTAAAGGTCAAACATTCTGTTTCGAATTTCAACAAAGTATAAACCAAAACTGCATGACATAAAATGGAGGTTAATAAAGCGATCAGTAGTGTCCGGATATCATTTCCGACATCAGCAAACATCCATAACATACTTTTAAAGAAAACTAAAGACAAAACTTTACACATTAGAAGCATTAACGGTTGTTCCTTAAATAAGTAAAATATCGGCCAGCTGAAGAAAGGTCTTTTAATTTTAATTCTAAGTTTGGGCCACAATATTTCTTGATCTAAAAAACTGAACGTCACAAATTTATAGGTCAGCATCACTAAGCTAAAAATTAAGGTAAAGAAAGCGATCAAAATGCTAATGACGCTTATAAAAAAGTTATGATTAGCACCCAGGTATACTAGCAAAGGAACATAAATTATTATCGGTAAAAGAAGTGCAAAATATAACTTAAGCCATAATTTCAACTGAACATCCTTTTGCAGGCCACCTATTTCTTTAACAAAATTGTACCTGGCAAGTACTAATCTTTGTTTGATAAAGAAATAAACTTTTATACCATATAAAAACCAAGAAACAAATACAATTGCCATTCCGCTGGGAGAAGATATACCCGCTAACAATAAAGCTTTTTGGTAACCAATCAATTGTGATGGTTCTACCACACCAAATAAAATATAAAAGCCTACAAGAAAAAAACCCGCGTGTTGCTGATAGAACTCTCTGGCCAGACTGTTAATTAACAATTTAAGCATCTAGGATTGAATAACTTGACCATCAACGATTCGAAATACGGCATTCAATTCTAGCTTATCTTTATTCACTTCCTGATGTGACGATAAAAGAACCCCTTTCCCTTGAGTTGCTTTTTCTTTAATCAGCTGGTAAAGCTTATCTGCAGAGGTAACATCAATTGTAATCAATGGTTCGTCCAAAACATACAAATCTATATTGCCGATAAACGCACAAATTAGAGAAAGCTTTTTAAGCATTCCACTGGAATAACTTCCTATTTTATTATCAAGAAAGGCATCCATTTCGAAATAACTTGCAAGTTCTTTAATTTCTTTCCTTTCAGCTTTTCTATTTTCAATATAGAAATCAATCAGTTCATTCCCCCTTACAAATAAAGGATACTGTGGCTCTGCCTCAGCAAAACTAATTTTCGAGCGGAATTTAACAGGCTCTTTTCTGAGGTTGATTCCATTCAGCTCAACTTCACCTTTGAATGGTATTTGACCTGAAATGATGCGAAATAAAGTTGATTTCCCTGTACCGTTTCCACCTTTAAGCCAATGAATTCCATTATAGATTTTCCATTCCTTAAAATTTAACACTTCGTGGCTTCCGTATTTTTTGTTGATGTTAGTTAAAATAAGCAAGTCTGTATTTTATAATTGGATCATTCGAAATCCGCTTTGTTACAACTCATCAGGAAACTGAAATATGTTGAAAGTACTAAGAGGCGGTATGCTATAGGTTTCGCTTTACAGTTGTAAAGCTATAGGCGGATAGGACCTTATGCCTAAATATTGCATTTCTATTGGTCCGAGCAAAAGGATAACAAAAGAATATGTCTTCACATTCTTGAATTTATTTGTACTATTTCTAGGGGAATAACATTTGTATTTGCTAAATATTATTTTACGACCTCTTCTAAGATATTTCCCAATAGCCTCCATTCGCTGGACCTATTCGTTTTATAATATTTTTTTCAATTAATTTCTTAACGTTTCTGGCGATGTTAGTTTTTGCAATTCCTATTGTACGAGATAATTCTTCTATTGTTACCCATTTGTCAAGCTGCATCGCATTTACAATCCTTTTCTGGCTGTTTGACAGCTTTTCATTCACGTTTTCATGCACGTTTTCATTCACGTTTTCATTCACGTTAGCGACATCTGTACTGATCTTTTGTTCTGTATAACTTAAGGTAACCAAAAAGCCACGGGGCAGTTCTTCAAAATCCAATTTCATACTTGGGTATGTTGAAATTTCCTGACGAATCCTTAAGAAGCCACTTCCGTATTTCTCAATATCTCCAGTGAGATAAAAAGCTTCTGCAATCAATTTATTACGCGCATAAGCTTGGTAATTATCCCCCTTTAATTCCTGAAGTGTTAAGCCACCATACAAACTACCAGGATTAAAGAAAGTTATTCTATTGTCAAAGATTTTTATCTGAACGTCAACGGGACTCATATAATCTCTATGGATCAGGCTATTCAGTATTATTTCTCGCAACGCAGCAATTGGATACTCGAAAATTTCAGTTCTTTGTGTAGGCATCCCTTTTATTTCAAATGCCACCTTTATTTGAGAGATTAAATACTGCATCACATTTTCTACTGTTTCAAATAATGAAGTATTTAACATTCTGTCATCGATAATGTAGGTTGGAGTCTTTAGCCTTCCTAAATGCACATTATATCCAATATTATCTTTTCCAAAAAGTAACCATGCTGCATTGGTTATCTGGCTTCCTTTGATTAGTTTTAATTTTTTAAGACTATCTAATGCTTTTCCTATTAGTTTAAACCGTCCGATGGTATTTACTTTTGATATAAAGCTTTCGATTTTTATAAGGTCCAGATCATCAAAGGTTATATCCTGAGCAGGATACGAATCCCAAGAAACCTGCAGCGATTGTAAGTTTAAGTCTGATATTTCAGTAACTGATAAATGATGATTGGCATTATTAATCCTTTTGTAATACCTGCCTTTAAATGATACCGGTTTTACTGGAATCTTTTTAACTGATAATTCACCTACCAGTGATCCATTAAATTCAAGAGCCTTAATATCTGGAATTATGCTTGGCTGTGTTTTGTTTTTTACTTCATTCACCCACTTTTGCATTGTTTCATCGCCTATGGTAAACCCCTTAACAGGCTCTCCTTTGTCATTTAAGCCAATGAATACGCGCCCACCATTAGTATTTGCAAAAGCAACTAAACTTTCAATTACCGAGTCTGTAAAACTACTTTTGAATTCCGTGACTGCATCTTCTTTTAATGGCCTTTTCATTAACGATTTATTTAGGATAAGCAATATTTCAAGCAAACCTATATAAACTTCAACCAATAACCAAAAAGAAATATTTCACTTACTATTAGAAATATTTTATATTTAAAACTAAAATTTACTCTAATTATCAATTATTTGATCGAATTCCCAGTTTGTTGGAATATAAAAGCTTAAGTGGCAACCTGCTTCACTTGAGTTATAAAAAATGAAGCCATAGACCCTGACTTATCCAAGTAAATTTCATATGATTTATTAGTTAGAGTCTTATTTTATAAAATTGATATAGTGACTCTATGTTATTTGAACATAAAATGGGAATAGCATCTTTTAAGATTTCTTCATCCCAATTCCACCAACTCATTTCAAGAAGCAGCTTGATTTGTTTATCATCAAATCGTTTCTTGATTGTTTTAGCAGGATTTCCACCTATTATTGAATAAGGTTCTACATCTTTAGTAACCAAATTCATCAGTGGAAGCGGTGGCATAGCTACTGGTACTACCTATATCGGATCAAGTTCAAAACGGGCACTCAATTTTGATGGGGCAGGCAACTTCACAACTGACAAACAATCAACTACTGTTATCTCAGGAGATAATATTGGTGGTGGGAGCAATTCCAGAAGTGACGGAAAAGGTAAATATGTTTTAAAAGACGGCACACTAACCCTCAATTATGACAACGGAAATACCACAACGCATAGCTTCTTTGCTAGCGCGGCAGATAGTAAAAACAAAGCGATGGCTGTAATCGATGGCAGCTTCTATTTTATGGATGACAGCATTGATCAAAAACAAACTGAGACAAAAATTCCAAGTGCTGCTGAAGTACTAAAGGCAGTCAGAAAACAATATGGTGGCAATGCTTTAGATGAGATAAGGACCTATGCCGTAGACGCTGAATTTAATGGCATCAAACTCCGATCTTTTAATGATCTTTCAGGCAATAGGTTTCGTAATGAAATGTTTCATAAAGGAAAGTTGATTGCCGTCGAGCAGATCGGTCCTGAAGCCGGATGGCTTTGGAACAACGGAAAAAAGACCATCAGTGATAAGGAACGTATGCAAGTAGTAAAGTACAACGATTATATTGGGGTACTCGGCTTGCAGCATCAAAACAACGCAGCATTCGCAAAAGGGATTGTGAAAGCTACGAAAGAAGGCTATTCAGTAGAATTTCAGGTCGATGGCCATGAGTTTGTTTACTTACTGGATCGAAATTACAATATCCTGGGTGACAGTTATCGGATTGGCAAAAATAAACAAATAAACAGTTATAGTAACAATAGAACGGTAGATGGTGTAAAAATGCCTTTTAGAACCATTACCAGTGATGGAAAAACCAAAGTGACGCTCAATTATCAGCGCATAGAAATAAATAAACCACTTTCTACAAGCTGGCAACAACTTTAAGGCTATAATTTGTTATCCTATTAATAGGCAATATTCTGTTATCCATATGGGGTTTAAAGGCACATTCATTTAGTTCATTCTAAAGGGACGTTTTAATCCTTGCTAACTGGTACACTTTTCAACTGAATATTGGTGGCAGTACCTATGACCATAGGCTTTAAAATCCTTTCTTTGAACGTCTTTCCTGGCCCGGAGTCAGAAAAACTTTCGAAACCGTCCAGGCTTTTTATCTTTTCAAGTTCTGAATTGAGATAATGATCGGATTTTATCATCG
>JBEBUV010000073.1:0-18493 GCA_040393085.1 Pedobacter hiemivivus
ATTAAAGTATCTTCGGCTAAGATAATAAATAAACACAAAAAATGCTTTGGCTTTACAACATTGCAATCCAACTTTACAGCTTATTAATCAGGGTTTTCTCCATTTTTAACACCAAAGCTTCCTTATTTACAAAAGGGAGGCATCATATTTTCGAACAAATAGCAAAGAAAATAAACCCTGATGTATCACACGTCTGGTTTCACTTTGCTTCATTAGGTGAATTTGAACAAGGTCGACCAGTTTTAGAGCTCTTAAAAGAACAATACCCTAAAAAAAGAATAGTTATTACTTTTTTTTCTCCCTCGGGCTATGAAATCAGGAAAAATTACGCTTTGGCTGACGGGATTTATTACCTTCCGCTAGATACACAAGCAAACGCGCAAAAACTAATCAAAGCTTTCAATCCAGAATTAGCTATTTTCACTAAATACGAATACTGGTTTCATTATTTCAAGGAACTACACGACAAAAAAATCCCTTTACTGATCATATCTGGTATTTTCAGACCCAATCAAATATTTTTCAAGCCTTATGGAGCTTTACATAGAAGAATCCTAAGTTATGTAAGTCACTTCTTTGTTCAGAATGAAGAAAGTATTTCCCTTTTAAAAAGCATCAATATACATCATGCAACTTTAAGTGGTGATACGAGATTCGATCGGGTTGCGGAAAATGCGATTAAACCAAAACAACTAAGTCTAATTGAACAATTTTGCAGAGACACCCCTGTGTTTGTTGCAGGAAGCACCTGGCCGGCAGATGAGCAACTTATTGCTACACTCTCAAAAACTCATCCCGATTGGAAGTTTATTATAGCACCACATGAAATTGGCGTCAACCATATTAATGAAATAGATAGGCTATTCCCACATGGAATAAAGTACTCAAGCTATGCTACTTCTGATAATAAAAGCAGTAATACACAAGTACTTATTATAGATAATATTGGAATGTTATCCAGTCTTTATGCTTATGGAAAAATCGCCTATATTGGTGGCGGTTTCGGGGTTGGTATTCACAATACTTTAGAAGCTGCTGCATTTGGCATACCCGTTATATTCGGTCCAAAATACGATAAGTTTCAGGAAGCAAAAGACCTGATTCAGATTGGTGCAGCAAAAAGCATCAGCAATTTGGATGAACTGGAAAAGGCTTTTTCAACGCTTACCCAAAGTAAAGAAAACGGTTTAATTGCCAGTAATTATGTGAATTCAAAGACTGGCTCTACAGATCAGATTGTAAGGTATTTATCTAAATACCTTTAGCCATATCAACCAGTGCTCTTATAAATTTAGGATCGTCGTTTAAACTTTCCACCAATTGTACATGTTCTCCACCAAGAGCTTTAAACTCTTCCTGGTATTCCACTGTAATTTCATAAATTGTTTCCAGACAATCGGCCACAAAAGCAGGGCTAAATACCAGAAGTCTCTTTTTACCTTCTCCAGCAAGTTTCTTTAAAACATCACTAGTATAAGGCTGTACCCATGGTTCTTTACCTAGACGGGATTGGAAACAAACAGTATAATCTTCTCTTGCAATATTTAGTTTTGCGGCTAATAACCGAGCTGTATCATGCCCTTGTGCAGAGTAGCAAAACTTATTAGTATCGTTCAGGGTCTCACAGCAATTATCTTTCTTAAGGCAATAACTACCAGTATGGTCACATTTTAACAACTGACGTTCGGGTAGACCATGAAAGCTGAACAAGATATGATCAAAAGTTTCGGGCTTATATTTCCTTGCATTTTCAGCAAAGGTTTCCAGCATCAATTCGTTATCATGGAAAGAACTTACAAAACTAATAGCTGGTATGGTTTGCCATTTACTCACCAATTCCATAACCAATTGCATTACGGAACCACTACTTGCCGAAGCGTATTGTGGGAATAATGGAATAACACGAATACTCTCTACCAAACCTGCTTTCATCTTTTCAAGCGCAGATTCAATTGAAGGAGATTGATAACGCATGGCCAGTTCTACATGATAATCATCACCAAGTTGTTCCTGAACCAATGCAGCTTGTATTTTACTAAAGTATAATAATGGAGAACCGTTCTCATCCCAAATTTCTTTGTAGAGTTTTGAAGTTTTAGGGCTACGAAATGGAACAATAATACCTTTAACCAATAGTGTACGTTTAAAAGCATTAACATCGATTACACGTTCGTCCATCAGGAACTGATCTAGATATTTACGTACGTCTTTAACTTCCGGACTATCCGGAGTTCCTAAATTCACTAGCAATACACCCTTTTTTCCCATAATATTCGCCAAAATTAACTATTCAATCCATTATTCTGTTTTATCAGCCTATGGAATAGTAATAATTACTTTTTAATGATGATTTAAGCTTTTAATAAGATAACAATTCCGTCTTCACCTGTTCCATTAACCACATCGGAGTGGATGTAGCACCACAGATACCGATTTTGTCATTCGGAGAGAACCAATCCTTATCAATTTCTTCAATATTAGAGATAAAATAAGATTGGTCATTGTATTTTTTGCACACATCATACAATACTTTTCCATTAGAAGACTTCTTTCCGGACACAAACAGAATTTTATCGTAGTTTGCCACGAACTTTTCCAGATCAGTATATCTGTTAGAAACCTGTCTGCAAATTGTATCATTGGCATTCACTTCATACCCACGGGCAATCAGTTCATTTTTAATCTCGTAAAATCTATCTGTACTTTTTGTCGTCTGGCTATACAAAGTGAATTTAGCAGGAAGATCCACATGATCAAGTTCAGCTAAATCCTGAAAAACGATGGCATTACCATCCGTTTGCCCTTGTAGGCCTATTACTTCTGCGTGTCCATGTTTCCCGAAAATCAAGATCTGCTCGTCGTCATCATGAGAATTCTTAATTCTGTTTTGTAGTTTCAAAACTACCGGACAGGAAGCGTCGATCAATGTCAGTTCATTTTCAAGCGCAAGTTGGTATGTTGATGGAGCTTCACCATGTGCACGAATAAGCACTTTTTCATTATGTAGGTTTTTCAACTGTTCATGACCGATGATCCGAAGGCCTTTATCGGTTAATCGTTTCACCTCTTCATCATTGTGTACAATATCACCAAGACAATACAGATAGTCTTCATGATCCAATATATCCTCTGCCATATCAATTGCATAAACCACTCCGAAACAAAAACCAGAGGCTTTATCTATTGTTACCGCTAAATCATATTTTACAGGCATATTCTATTTTCTTGAACAATGCAAAATTACGTAAAATCTACCTGATTCCTCTATTACTTAAGTTTTATTGATGTCAGTATCTGCTTCGCAATTGCGCGGAACATCAATACAAAAAGATAAAACATTTGAAAAGGATGAAATAAGATACTCCACATAGGATTCTGTGAGGTCATAAATGCAATCATTAACCGCGACATAAAAATTAATCCCAACGGGAGCATTAGCAATACTGGTTCAAAAATGATCAATACAGCAAGAGTACCCGGAACAACGAGCAAAACATAGATGAGCGCTGCGATGTTATTTTTAGAGAAGTACATCAATAAACCTCTGGAAAAATCCTTTACATCTACTTGAGTAATCTCTTTTTGTATGAATTTATTACCCAACAACACCTCCGCTTTAAATTGCTGCTGTTTGGCCTGTTTTACAATTTCTATTGCTGCAGGCAAAGCATGCTTTTGTCCATAACTCCATACCAGCTGCTTATAATAAGCTGCATCAAAAAATAGGCAATCGTTACTCCCCGCAGCAAAAACGACACTATTACTTAAGCGTACCAGTCTTAACGGAAAAAGGTTAAGTAACAGGAAATCATTAAGTGGGTAAATGCATTGTGTTAAAAATCCGGAAGTATTATATGTAGGAATCAGACTTAATACAGCCAAATCAAACACTTTAGTTCTGAAAATTAAATTGTTTAGTAAGCCATGATATAAGGTTGTTCCGGGAGTGGTAAAAAGATAATACTCACCAGTCGCCTGTTCAATAAGTTCGGCAATGCTTTCACCCCTTTGTACAATAATCTCAATATTCCTATATTCCTGATTTTCAACTGAGATAAACAAGTCACCTACCTCCACATCAGGATCGGCAGATAATACAATTACAGATACTTTATCTGTAAAGTGCTTACCATAATACCCTAATTTAGGGTTTGACAAGAAATTAAATAAGGTAACGCAAAACCTAAGCGTAAGAAAAAGAAGTACAACAGACAGAAATATCATCATAACATTCACATCTGCCATAGGTTATAAATTTAGTATTTTAACTTAAATAAACTCGATCTTCTTCACCATCAACATCCATAATCACATCCACATGCTCCTTTAAGACTGTTGCCATTTTCAGTCCTACATAGTCTGTAGCAATAGGGAATATTTTATGGCTTCTATCTACCAAAACTACGGTTCTGATTTTCTTATGTGGAGTATTTAAGAATACGCCTAAGCCATAGGCTAATGTTTTACCACTGTTCAATACGTCATCAACAATAACAATGACCTTGTTTTTCCAATGTTCTTCAGCTAAATCAGTACTGGCAACAAGTTTAGTGTTCTTTCTATCCAGCTCAACTTTCAACATTGTAACTTTCAAATCAGAAATTTTAGACAGCACTGTTTTCAATCTTAGTGCCAGCTTATACCCTCTGTCCCAGATCCCTGCAAGTACAATTTCCTTTTCAGTAAGGTTATCTTCCAGTATCTGATAAGCAATCCTGTTTATCTTTTGCTGTATCTGCTTTTCATCAAGAATGAGTAATTGAGATGTTGCCATTATTTACCGTGTTTTATGCTACAAAAGAACGATTTTAAGATTCATATTCAAACTTAGATAAATTGTTTTTTATATGAGATGCAATTATATTGCATATAAAAAACAATTTATCGGTCTTTCCTCTGTTATCAAGAATCATTTCTATAGAGGAAATATTTAAAAATATTTTATTAATCCTGAAACGTTTCTGACTTATCGATGTCTAATCAGTAGTTTTTTAGTAATCCCTATCCGTGTTTGCCTGGACAGGGATTTCTTTTTTTATACTGATTGCTTACTTTTTAACTTTATAAGGATAGTAGATAAAATTGGCTCCTTCGGGCACAATTACAAATACACACATAAAATCTTCCGGTTTTTTATAGCTCTTTAAAAATAAAGCTTTCTTTTCCGGATTTATAATTCCTTTTTCTACAAATTCTTCAATAGTTGAAGCTTGTATAGTCCATTCCGTATTTAATTCCTTTCTATCCAGAATCACTTCACCGATACTTACTGTATGTTGGTGAGCTATAAAAATCGGATTATTTGAAATACCTTCAGAAATAATCTCCAAAGCAATCTCTTTCACTGATTCTGCATACAATTCCAAATCCTTTTCCAGACTTACCAGGGGGCTTTTACTTTGTTGTTCTTTACCCTCTTCCGGTTGTTGCGGCATTAATTCTTCTATATCCATCAATCATCCTTTTAATTAATTCCCAGTAAATTTCAAAAGCACTACGTTTTCCACATGTTGAGTATGCGGAAACATATCAACAGGCTTAATTCGTACCACTTCATATTTTTCTTTAAGCAATGCCAGGTCACGTGCCTGAGTTGCAGCATTACAACTTACATAAACTATCTTCTCAGCTTCCATCTCCAACAGTCGCTCCACTACATCCGCATGCATCCCTGCTCTTGGCGGATCTGTGATCACCACGTCAGGCTTACCGTGCTCAGCAATAAACTCTCTTGTCAGGATGTCTTTCATATCCCCGGCATAAAAGATTGCATTATCTATTCCGTTAAGATTAGAGTTAAACTTTGCATCTTCAATCGCAGTAGGTACATATTCAATTCCCACCACTTGTTTTACACTCCGGGCTACGAAATTGGCAATGGTACCAGCTCCAGTATATAAATCATAAACCAGTTCATCTCCAGAGAAACCAGCAAACTCTTTAGTAATCTTATAGAGTTCATGCGCCTGATCTGAATTTGTTTGGTAGAATGATTTAGCACCAATTTTAAACTTCAGGCCTTCCATCTCTTCAAAGATATGATCTCTTCCTGCGTAGGTAATTACTTCCTGATCAAAGATAGTATCGTTCTTCTTTTGGTTTTCGATGTATAGCAATGCCGTAATTTCCGGAAAGCGATTTTTCAGATGCTCCATTAATCCGTCGATTTGACCTTGCTCTACATAAGCAAAAACCACTACCACCATTATTTCACCTGTTGATGAAGTACGGATAATCAGGTTACGCAAATTTCCTTCGTGGTTACGCAGATCATAAAATGTCAAACCATTCTGCAAAGCATATTCCCGAACATCATTTCTGATACTATTCGATGGTTCTGCTTGTAAATAACAATGCTGAATATCTAGTATTTTGTCAAAGCGTAACGGTACATGGAAGCCCAATGCATTCATTTCCATATCAGCAGATGCAAAAGCCGCTTCAGGATTTTCCAATCCATCAATTCTTTCAACCTTTGCAGGCATATCCTCTTTATTCAACCAACGTTTATTAGAAAAAGTATATTCCAGTTTATTTCTGTAATACCTGTTTTCTACAGAACCCAGAATAGGTTCCATTGTACTAGTATCTATTTTAGCAAGGCGCTGTAAAGCAGCCTCCACATTTTTTTGTTTAAATTTTAATTGAGCATCGTACTCCATGTGTTGCCATTTGCAACCACCACAGGTACCGAAATGCTGACAAAAAGGGTCCGTTCTTAGTTCAGATTTTTTATGCAATGTTTCAATTACTGCTTCTGCAAAGTTCTTTTTCTTCTTTACAATACGTACATCGGCCACATCACCTGGCACGGCTCTTTCTACAAAAACCACTAGCTCATCGGCCTTACCAACCCCTTTACCTTCTTCGGCAATATCTATAATACTTAAATCAGGAATGATGGTTACCACTCCAGCTTTTCTATTTCTACTCATTATGGGGGCGAATTTAAGTTTTTTTTCAGACATAAAGCTTTCTTCCAGACAATTTGGGGTGTCTGTTAAGAAGAAATCTGTGTATCAAATCTTACCTGCCAAAAATTCTAAGTATAAAACCTAAAACACCGTCAGCCGGTTCAAATTTCACATCAAACTTCTCATCTACCAATACAGAAAACTCTAAAATTTCGTTACTCATTGCTATAAAAGATGTTGAGTTACAAAGATAGTGCCTTTTATACCAAATACTGAAACGGTCTAAGTTAACATTTTGTAAAATCTACAGTGCTGCTTTCACTAAAAAAGGAAGTAGTTCTTTCTGGAAACTCACAAAGTTCTTACGAACATCTGAGTCGCTAACTGAGGTAAAGGCAAAAGAAAACACGATATTTTTACTGGCTTTTAGCAGAAATGCAAGCCCCTCCCTACGTGATGGGTGGTTTTTAAAGTGATCAAGCTCCAGATAAGCAGAAAGTAACAGAGATTCCAGTTGATCAGATAAATGTTTAAGGAATTCTTGTGAATTTGCATTCTCTCTAACGAAATCCCAACCAATAAACTCATTACAAACTGTATAGGTTAATCTACATGTCTTCATTACCAGTGCCTTAAGGTGTTCTTCCTCATCGGCAAACTGGGCTTTATTTTTCAATATCTCATGTAAATTCAGATCCAGGTAATCCATTAGAATGGCATCCAGAATCTGTTCTTTACTTTCAAAATACTTGTATATGGTAGCCTTAGCAATTCTGGCTTTCTTGGCTATCTCATTCACACTTGTTTTGTGATAACCATACTTCCTGAACAACTCCTTGGCAGCTCTGACTATACTTTCCTTTATTTTCTCTGGTTCCATTAATTGGTTACATAAATCATATTTCCTCTTACAGTTACCTGATACCTTTTTAACGATAATACTGCCGGTGCTTTTGCGGGGCTACCGTCTTCTAAAAGGTACTTGGCTCCTGAGCACTTATCTGTCACCGTAAAGGACGGCTCATCTAACTCCACAGGACATTGCTTTTCCGGATTTACTGTACTACACCTATCGTAAGCCGCATACCCACCACTAAGGGTACGGTAAATTACTAAGCCTGCAACACCATGATTATCTACAATCGCGGCACCTCCCGGACTACTTAGTCTAATTAATTTAGGAGAAGTGAGTATCTCACCGTAATTAACCGGCACATTGGGGATATTCAAGTTTTCCTTACCACATCCTACCAACAAGAAAACTAATAAAAATATGCCGAAGCTAAATTTCATTATATCAACGAAGTCTTATACTGTTTTAAGAATTTCGCATCATTCTCAGAGAACAAGCGTAAATCTTTAATCACATATTTCAAGTTCGCAATTCGCTCTATCCCCATTCCAAAGGCAAAGCCACTATATTTTTTGCTATCGATATTACAGTTTTCCAAAACATTAGGATCAACCATTCCGCATCCTAATATCTCTACCCAACCACTTTGCTTACACATCTGGCAACCTGCACCTTTACAAATGGTACAAGAAATATCCATTTCTGCTGATGGTTCTGTAAAAGGGAAGTAAGAAGGGCGGAAACGTACTTTAGTATCCTCGCCATATAACTCCTGTACAAAATAAAACAAAGTTTGTTTTAAGTCGGCGAACGATACATTCTCATCCACATAAAGTCCTTCAACCTGATGAAAAAAGCAATGTGCTCTGGCCGAAATCGCTTCGTTTCTATATACTCTTCCTGGCATTATTGCTCTGAAAGGAGGTTTTCCCTCTTCCATCATCCTTACCTGTACTGAAGATGTATGTGTACGCAAAGCGATATCACCTTTCTCACCACCTTTTTTTATAAAGAATGTATCCTGCATATCACGTGCCGGATGTTCTTCAGGAAAGTTCAATGCTGAGAAGTTATGCCAATCGTCTTCAATCTCTGGTCCTTCGGCAACTATAAAACCAAGCTTATTAAAAATATCAATAATTTCTCTACGTACCAAAGCCAATGGGTGACGTGAACCTATCTCAAATCCTTCACCAGGTAAGGTAAGATCCAGATCAGCACCTTTTGAAGTATCAGTTACTTCAGCCTGATCCTTAAGCCCTTGATATTTAGCTTCTGCCAATTGTTTAAACTCATTTAAAACCTTCCCAAGAACTCTTTTCTCCTCAGGTGAAACAGCTTTAAATTCATCAAAAATATCTTTTATAATTCCCTTTGTACCAAGGAATTTTATGCGGAATTGTTCTAATTCATCAGCATTGTCTGTCGAGAATGCATTAATTTCTATGGTATATTGTGTTATCTTATCTTGTAACATGGGTCAAATATACAGCTTTTCTATAATTTATATTACGCCTAGCGCTTTACCTACCTTAGTAAATGCAGCAATTGCCTTATCTAAATGATGTTGTTCATGAGCAGCCGAAAGCTGAACACGTATTCTGGCCTTGCCTTGTCCTACTACAGGATAATAGAAACCAATTACATAAATCCCCTCTTCCAGCATTTTGGCTGCAAATTCCTGAGCCAATTTAGCATCATATAACATCACCGGAACAATAGGATGTGTTCCAGGCTTTATGTCAAATCCTGCCTCGGTCATTTTCTCACGGAAGTATTGTGTATTCTCTTCTAGCTTATCTCTTAAATCAGTGGTTTCACTTAACAGATCCAAAACAGCAACAGATGCACCTGCAATAGCTGGCGCCAATGTATTAGAGAATAAATATGGGCGTGAACGCTGACGAAGCATTGCAATAATTTCTTTTCTACCTGAAGTAAAGCCCCCAGATGCACCACCCAATGCTTTACCTAAAGTACCTGTAATGATATCTACACGATTCATTACGTTAAAATGCTCATGAGTACCACGACCGGTTTTACCAACAAAACCTGTACAATGTGATTCATCAATCATTACTAAGGCTTCGTATTTATCTGCTAAATCACAAATCTGATCTAGAGGAGCAACAACGCCATCCATTGAGAAAGCACCATCTGTTACAATAATACGATGTCTCGCATCTTTTGCCGCAATTAGTTGTCTTTCCAGATCAACCATATCTGCATTTTTATATCTAAATCGTTGAGCTTTACATAAACGTACCCCGTCTATAATTGATGCGTGGTTTAGTTCGTCGGAAATAATTGCATCCTGCTCATTAAACAGTGGTTCAAAAACACCACCATTGGCATCAAAAGCCGCAGCATATAAAATAGTATCTTCTGTACCTAAGAATTTAGATAGCTTTTGCTCCAGTTCAATATGTACATTTTGTGTTCCACAAATAAAACGTACAGACGACATCCCGTAACCATACTTATCAATTGCATTTTTTGCAGCATCAATTACTCGTGGATCCGAAGATAATCCCAGATAATTATTTGCGCAGAAATTTATCACTTCCTGACCAGTGCTCACTTTAATATCAGCACCTTGAGGAGTAACAATTACCCGCTCACGTTTAAATAATCCGTCTTTCTCTATTTGATCAAGTTCATGAATAAGAACTGGCTGTAATGTTTTATACATACGAAGTAAAATTTGATATGGCCAAAGTTATACAATTCTTATGTTCGGGAGGTAAGCTAATTCAGGAATGTTTAGAAATCTATATGGATTTTAGCCCGGATTCCCGATTTCGAGACATTAGGATGATGTAAGTAGCTAAACCGTCTTACATAATCAATACGTAGTAATTTAAAGATATTACTAATCCCTAAGCTACCCTCAATATATGGTGTATTGCCCAACTCAAATGAAGTCGGGACACCCTTACTATCAGTAGCGAAACTGTATAAATCAGGATCATTCTCAGGTAGGTTTCTCGAGGAAATCCCTCCATAAAGCACTTTTAATGTTGCCATTTCCCTAAGCTGCAATTTTTTTATCAAAGGTATCTTATTTAAAACCACCCCATTTAATGAATGATCAATATTGATACTTGCATACCTATCACTCATAAATTCCATAAAGTTCATCAGGTTATAGGATTGATTTTGATAGGAATAAGTCTGGTTTGCACGATGTATAGCCAACAAAGGGAAAGGAACTTTACCCAATACCATTCCGCCCTCTAATATGATATCAGAATAACCAAAAGGTGGTACAAATAATCTTTTAAAGATATGGAGGGAAACATTTTGATAATTATAATCACCATTCAAAAACCCTTTAACACCAGTTGAGGCTCTCAAAGTAAAAATAGGATAAGCATTCTTTATCGGCCTCCGGTATCGTTTTCCCTGATAAAACTGTTCTTTTGGCGCCCAGCGTAATTCAGATGTAAATTCCGACAACTGAAGTCTATCTACAGGGACTACAGCAGAAACAGGTTGAAAAATCAATCCGCCCGTAGGATCAAGTTCTTGATTTCTATATCCTATACGGAAAGAAATATGGTTTTCTAATTCCCGAAAATATTCTCCACTCCATTTCCTATTGTAGAGCCATTTATCATTCACCCCTCTTTTAAATGAAAGCAGAAAATTGTCATCTTCAACGAAGTTCAGGTCCTGACCCGGTATTTGTGTTTCATAGCTATGTTTTACGGTGAAGCTATGTATGGGAAATTGCAACGGACCCTCTGGTTTAAAAGAATAGGCTCCACTTACGGCATACTTCCATTTCTCATCTTTCATACCACGGGCTATATGCCCTTCAATTACAACCTTATCACTAAAATCAGCATTTGTACGTCCGCTCAGTCTGATTCTTGTCCCCTCTATTTTATTAAAGCTATAAATAGAGCCTATGGGCCCAATATCAATAGGACCAACTTTTTGAAAGCCTGTTAAGACCAAGGCACTGATTGCTGCCATCCGTTTAAATCTGGGAGATTTCTTTAGGCTATCTATATTGTTGTAAGCATTTTGCTCTAATGAAGTTAAGCCCTCCGGACGTTTAAATGTTTCAGCTACTTTCTTTTTTGCAAGCATTGGTTTTAGCTCAGGAAAAACGAAATTCTTTTCTGCAAACCTATGATCGGTAGTTAGCAATGTTCGGGTGCCAAATATGCTATACTTATCTTTAAAGAGTCCCAATCCCATATCAGTAACACTTTTAGCGATATAGTACTTACCCTCCTCATCCTTTTCATATCTAATGCTTACTTCGAAATCATTTACAAAATTAAGATTCACATCTTTATTTAATGTCAGTCTAACATCAGCTACGGCATAATCGCCATTTAATGGAATACGCATTTCGCCCATAAACAACTGATCTTGTTTATTGCGGGGACTAAACATCAATCGAACTACTTGAGGTTTTACATCTTTTAATGTATCTGCAATAAAGTACTTGTATAAATCAGGTCCCAGAGCCGCAATCGGACTTAAAAATCTTTGGCTTCCAATACCAATATCACTGTCGTAGATATCTACATGTTGATAAATCTGGTTCAAATACTCATCTATACCATCTTCATCAAAATACTGATCAATTCGTGATTGCTTTTCGTCCAAAATCTGCTTACGATCGTTTAACTGATTCATTGTTTCCAGACACAGGCTTAACCTTTCCCGCATAAATAAGGGTATTAATGATCTTCCCGGACGTTTAATAGAATCTGCCGTTTTAAGTAGAAATGGAAATTTTCGGATAATAGAAGAACTCCGAACCTGATCAAGCTTCATATTCAATGACAAGTTCAGCTTCTCGTATTGTTTAAAAACCACATCCCGCTCTTTCTGCCTTCTATTTTTGTCCCTATTGGCTATGACATTACGTATCAACTCTACCGCTGGATTATTTTTATTACTGTATCGTGGTCTTTTAGTAGCAACAATACTGACATTATCCAGGATATTGGTCGTTTCTTCCAGTTCAATATTCAGCTGATACCCACTACCTTTAGACAAAGAATAGTTAAAAATTTTGTAACCTATTGCAGAAAAGACAATGCTTCTGACCTGTTTATTGGTATGGATATGGAAATTACCATCAGCATTAGAAAAAGTTTTCACTTTAATTTCAGGAAGCGTAATAGTAACTGAAGGAATAGGTTGGCGTGTCTCTTTGTCAATAATTTTACCTTTTACAGTAGTTTGGGCATTTGAGGAAAAAGCAGTACAGCTTATCAGAATCAGCAATAAACTGAACAGTTTAACTTTTAATCCGGATGCAACCTGATTTATGGAATAAAGAGCATTGATCAACAAGAAACAAAGGATAGAAATTAGAAACCCCATAAACTTTAGTCACTATAATAACGAAAACAATCCTCAAACAACCAAGCTATACAGCTGGATTACAAGCAAGTGCTTTTCCTCAAATATAATCAGGTTTTTCCATTATGATTAAAGCGTCTTAATAAAAACACGATTTATTCCTTAAAATACCTATATATGGGTATTTTTGGCTATAAAATTGTTAATCTCTATTTGTTGTTAACGATTGCTAACCTCAAGGCTCCCGAATTATGGTGCATTTGATTAATTCTTTTATATGAAGCAAGCTTTACTTGGGTTATTCCTTTTTCTGAATATATTTCGTAGTGTCGCGCAGCAATCTACACTTAGCGGATCAATCAAAGATGCCGACGAGCCAATTCCTTTTGTTTCTGTTTATATAAAAAACACCACAATAGGTACATCGGCTAATGTGGATGGAATTTATACTTTAAAAATACAAAATGGCACTTATACGATCGTTTACAAAACGATTGGGTATAAAGCGGTAGAAAAAAACATTACCATAAATAACGATACTACTGTAGATGTGGCTCTGGAACCTGAAACCTATACCCTTGCGGGAGTAAATATTACTGGAAATGGAGAAGATCCCGCTTATGAAATTATCCGTCAGGCTATTAAAAGGAGAAAAGAACACTTAACAGAAGTTAATGAATTTAAGACAGATGTTTATGTAAAGGGAGTTCAAAAGCTTGTTAGTGCTCCAAAAAAGTTGTTCCGTAAAAATATTCAGAAGATCCTGGATGTAGACACCAATGGCAAAGGCATACTATATTTATCTGAGTCTACTTCTCACTTTTCCTTTCAACGCCCTAACCTATTTCATGAAGAGATGATCTCTTCTAAAGTTGCAGGCCATAACAGTGCTTTTAGCTTTAACAAGGCTTCAGATCTGATCATCAATTTTTACGACAATATTCTACTGGAAAATAAGTTTAGCTCCCGTGGTTTTGTATCTCCAATTTCAGATAACGCGCTACGCTATTACCGTTATAAATTATTAGGTACAAGTACTGATAATGGCGAGACTATTAATAAAATTCAGATTATCCCACGCAGAGAGAACGACCCTGTATTTAGAGGGATCATTTATATAAAAGAGGACAGCTGGCATTTGGTTAATGCGAATGTTTATCTGACAAAAAACACGGGTATCAATCTATTAGATACCCTGGGTATTTCTCAACAGTTTTTAAAAACCGATAATACTTATATGCCATCAAGCATTAATTTCCAATTCAATGGTAATGTAATTGGTTTTAAGTTTGAAGGTTATTATGTTGGGGTTTATTCCAATTATAATCTACAACCCAATTTCCCTAAAAACTATTTCAAAGGCGAAATCTTAAAAATCACCAAAGCGGTAAATAAAAAAGATTCTATTTTTTGGATAAACAACAGACCTATTCCACTAACTAGTGAAGAACGAATAGATTACGCTAGGAAAGACAGCATAGAAATGGTGAAAACATCGAAACATTATTTAGATTCTGTAGAAAGGGAAAGCAATAAAATTGGGGCCTTTAGTCTTATTACAGGATTTACTATCAAGAAGCACGAGACTGGTCGTCGTTACCAATTCGAACCTCTATATAAGTCTATATTATATAACACTGTAGAGGGCTTTGCCATTAAACCAGCTATCACCTACACTAAAGACCTGGGAGAACGACGTTTTTACAATATTAGAGCTGAGGTTAGGTATGGTTTCTCTAATAAGCTTTTTACGGGAAACTTTAATTCCAATTACTATTATCGTCCAGATAAACGTGCAAACATTAACTTTAGCGGAGGGTCTGGTATTTATGATTTGAATAACTATGGCTCTATGAGTCAGTTCGGAAACTCTACCAACTCTTTGTTTTTTGAAACGAACTTCTCTAAATTTTACAAAAAGGAATTTATTAATCTAGGGACAACAAGGGAACTGAGTAATGGATTACAAGCTCGTATTAATGGAAATTATGCGCGTAACACCGATCTTAAAAACACTTCTACTTTTAAATTCAGGGACCTAAAAGACGAGCATTTCACATCTAATAATCCTTTTACGCCGGACTCAGAAACACCTTTGTTTCCTACCTACGAGGCTTTAACGCTCACATTAGGTCTTAATTATACATTCGGACAAACCTATATTACCAGACCGGGCGGTAAATATTATCAGCCTTCAAAGTATCCTGTTATTGACTTCACTTACAGAAAGGGGATTAAAGGGATCTTAAGCAGTGATGCAGATTACGACTTAGTTTCATTAGAAGTATCACAGAACAGAATTAGTGCAGGATTATGGGGCTATTTTTCTTTTGTTGTAGGCGCCGGAAAGTTTCTAAATTCCGCACAGATCTATTATCCTGATGCCAAGCATTTCACAGGTAACAACTCATTATTCTCCCTACCCGACTTACCAAAATTCTTATTCCTTGATTTCTACCTGTTCAGTACAGATAAAGAATATGTAGAGGCTCATTTTGAACATAACTTCGCAGGTTTCTTAACTAATAAAGTACCCTTATTACGTAAGTTAAAATTAGAAGAGATAGTCGGTGTTAGTTATCTGAGTCAGCCAATAAAAAGAAACTATACTGAATTTTATTTTGGCTTTCAAAGACTAATTTTCAGAGCAGCTTATGGTTTTGCTTATGATGGGAATAAAAAAGTACAGCAAGGCTTCAGATTGTCATACGGTTTTTAAGAGTTCCATTAAGACCTTATAGTATCCCATTTCGCGAAGAAAAGCCTTTGCTCAATTATTATAAAAGAGATTATAATAGAGTGGTGCGATTATAAAACAAAAAAAGTGGAGTCCTTTTGGAACTCCACTTTTTTTATGCTTTAAATGTCTTCTTATTTAATCGCCATTTTCTTGCGTAAATCAGAAGGAATTCCATTTTTGTGCAATAAGAACGCCGTAGTTTTATATTTTACAAAGTTCTTAGTTACATAAAGATATCCTTTATAATCATTGCTTGCACCCCATGAGTTTTTAACGATATAGTATTCTTTACCATTCTGATCTTTTGCGATACCAGTAATTTGCATACCGTGATCATCTGTTGTTTCGTAATTATCGAAAGCTGCCTGACGCATTTCTACAGTAATTTCTTTTTCTGCTTTCGGACCATTAAACATTGCCTTTTTCTCCTCATTGCTCATGCTTTCGAAGTCTTTTGCAGGAACATAAGCGATACCGTTTTTCCAGCTAAATCCTTTTTCACTAACATCAGTAGCCCATGCAACTGTAAATCCTTTTTTAAGTGCATTATCAATAATGGTAGTAATATCGTTCATAGGAACATTATACACCTGATCAAATGACCAGTTATCAGGAACCATTAATACTGCTTTCTCATAGTAAGGACTGCTAGTGAAAGATCCTAACTCAACATAATCAGCAGGATTAATTCCAACTACCTCTTTACCAAAAGACTTTGGTGTATACTCTTTTCCTTCGTAAGTGAACTTTTCTGGGACAGCCCCCATACATGAATCTATTGTAGCAATATACCTGTCTTTCCATGTTGGATCAAATTTACCATCAATAGCTTTTTTCAAAATTGCTTCTGTTAGCTTGTTCATTCTTTCAGAAGAACCCGGGCTACCATAATCATTACCACTATAAGCTTCTTGTGGCATAGCGCCATACTTAGCAAACATATTAGTTACATCATGACATGCACCACCATCACCTAAAGTAAGGGCACCGTGCATACGTACATAATTGATACCTTTTTCAATATAAGTATTACGTGCAGTAAACAAATCAGCTAAATCGACAGGTTTTTTACCCATACGGATCATTTCAGACTCCAGGAATGAGTTTGTGCAATAGCTCCAGCAAGTACCTGATGATTTCTGATTTTTCACAGAAGTAGCTTCAGCATTTATTACAGGAGTAAAAGTAAAGCTATTTGCACTATTTGCACTTTGGTTATTTTTAAGTGCATCAACAAGATTATCTTGTGCAAACCCTGCAGTAGTACCCAACAATAAGCCGGCAGACAACCACAATGATTTCATTGAAATTTTAGTCATTTTATGTTATAAGTTAGTTGTTATATTATTCCCTTGATAATAAGAATGCAAACTTAATAATTATCTCACACAAAATAAGGGGTATGAAACAAACACTGTATTTGTTACAAAAAGCAATTGTTAAACATCCAACATGACAAAAGCTTCGTTCTACCTGTATAACTCATTCGCTTTAAGTAGGGATTGGAGTTGGGGATGACAATCCTGCTTAAGCAAAAAAATGCACACCTGCATCTCTGCTCCCTGTTTGAGACAAAAAACACCTTCTCCGATAAGGCTTAGGAACTTTTACAGCTTCTTCAGCGTAAAAGATTCCAGACTTGGAGGAGAACGGTTTTTTTTGCATTTTTGCATCGCATTAAACGCCATTTGCACCGGTATCAATGAATTATGACATATCAGACACTACTTTACTATTGCTATAGTCCTATAGCAGAGGCAGAACAGTTTGCCGAGGACCACCTTAAATTTTGTAAATCTTTAGGCCTTGTTGGTCGTATTATCGTTGCCGACGAGGGTCTGAATGGTACTGTTTCCGGTAAAAAGGAGGCATGTGAAGCCTATATGACAGCGGTAAAAGCTGATGAACGCTTTGCTAAAATAGATTTCAAAATCGATGACGTAGAAGCTCCATCTTTTATTAAAATGCATTGTCGCTATAAATCAGAGATTGTACATTCTGGCTTAAAAGATCCAAACATTATTGATCCGAATAAACAGACCGGTAAACATCTGGAACCTGTAGAATTTCAAAAAATGATTGATCAAGAGGACGTAGTGATTCTTGATGTACGTTCTAATTACGAACATAATCTTGGTCGCTTCAAGAATGCAATAACGTTAGACATAGAAAACTTCCGTGATTTTCCAGAAAAGATCAATGAGCTGGCGCAATATAAAGACAAAAAAGTCCTAACCTATTGTACTGGTGGTATTAAATGTGAAAAAGCCTCTGCTTTGTTATTACATCATGGTTTTAATGATGTTTACCAATTGCATGGCGGTATTATTAAATACGGAAAAGAAGCAGGTGGTGAAGATTTTGAGGGTAAATGTTATGTTTTTGATAACCGTATTGCGGTAGACGTAAACACAGTAAATCCAACTATCGTTTCAAAATGTTACAATTGTGGTACCATAACACCAAAAATGATCAATTGTGCTAATCCAGAGTGCAATGAGCATGTTACCCAGTGTGATGAGTGTGGTGATGAATTACAAGGATGTTGCTCTGTTGCTTGTACCACCAATCCACGCAAACGTAAATATGATGGAACAGGCTATTATGTAAAAGTACCTCAACCCGTAAACGTAGCCGGGAAATAACTATCTTAGC
>JBEBUV010000074.1:0-18079 GCA_040393085.1 Pedobacter hiemivivus
ATTACGAACACAAACACAAAAAAACAAATGAAATATTTAAGAACCAGTTTATTATTGGCAGCTATTGCTTTGCTATCGTTCTCTTTACAGTCTTGCAAAACTAAAAAGGTTATTGCTAAGCCAGCACCGATAGAAAAACCTGCTGCTGTAGTAGAAGAGAAAAAGCCTGAGCCTACGCCAGAACCAACACCGGCACCAGCGCCAGTAGTTGAAAAACCTAATTACAACTTTAGTAATGTACAATTTGAGTTTAACTCTGGTGTTTTGAAGACAGAATCATTCGAGGTTTTAGACAAAATTGCGACAGAAATGAAAAAAGATACTTCAGTGAAGTTTGTTATAAACGGCCACTCATCAATTGAGGGCTCAGCAGCTCACAATATGTCGCTTTCTGTAGATAGAGCAAACTCTGTGAAATTATATCTGCAAAATGCAGGAGTAAGTTCTGCTAACCTTACTATTAAAGGTTTCGGCGCAACACAACCGACTGCCTCAAATGCTAACGAAGAGGGTAGAACATTGAATAGAAGAGTTGAAGTAAAACGCAATTAGTAAAAGTTAACAGAGAGATTTTAATAGAGAAATTAACTATTTTAAAGTTTCAACTTAAAAGATATTAAGCCCGTGTTTTTAAAAGCACGGGCTTTTCATTTTGCTATCTTTGCAACATATTTATACACCTATGCCTATAAAACAACTGATCATCTTATTATTTATATTTCTCTGCTCCTCAGTTTATGCACAACAGGAAATTGATTGCCAGAATGTGTTGGACAAAGAGCCTTATTTTGTAAAACATAAAACTGCTGAAACAGATAGCCTTTTGATACGAGACATTGCCATCTTAAAACATTGCGGAGACTTTAAAGGGATAGATACTGTTTTTCTAAAAGGACAGATGTTGGGTAGTTTAATGCTAGATCAGGTTAGAATAGGGAAGCCAGCAACTTATAGGACGCTGATTGATTACTTTGC
This sequence comes from Pedobacter hiemivivus, assembly GCA_040393085.1. Classification (GTDB taxonomy): domain Bacteria; phylum Bacteroidota; class Bacteroidia; order Sphingobacteriales; family Sphingobacteriaceae; genus Pedobacter; species Pedobacter hiemivivus_A. The sequence goes on from JBEBUV010000074.1 coordinate 976, forward strand.
TGAGTTTAAAAAAACTATTTCCTATAAGGACTTTGTAAAAGGGCTGGTATTGTATCAGGAATTGGCCTCAAAAAAAATAAATCTCGACAATTGGGAAACCGATAAAGAGTTGTTCGTGAGGATGGGTTTCACAGTAGGAGATCTGAACGATCTTAAAAATTACTTAACAGATTTAGTAGCAGAAGAGCTGACTTACAAAGCAGCCTTGACCAGGTATCTGAGTGAAATTGAAGCGATGAGAGTAGATAAATAAGGTCTATATAAAAAGCTTCTATTTTATAAAGAACCAACCAATCAATAAACTATAAGATATTCCAGAATCCTTAAATTGTTTACGAAGCGTCTTCAGTGCCCTTACTAAATGGTTGTTCACTGTGTTTTTAGAAATATTCAGAGTTTCAGCAATTTGGTCGTGAGTAAGTCCCTCGTACCTGCTTAATCTAAAGATTAGTTGCTGCTGGGTAGGCAATTTAGCAATGCTTTGTTCTGTAAAAGCTTCTAAATCTGCCAGTAGCATAGTGTCTTCCGTATCATTATGTGCTTGTTTAAGATCTGCCCAAAGTTTTTCTTTGGCAGCTTCTGCAGTGGCAGCGTTACGTAATGCATTTAAAGTTAACCTACGTGCAATAGTATATAAGAAAGGTCCTAAAGGATACTTAATGTCAAGCGAAAGCCTGTTTGTCCATAAAATGATCAAGGTCTCCTGTACAATTTCTTCACTCGTCTCCCTGTTTTTTAAAAACCGAAAGGCAAAACTATAAAGCTTTCCTTTATAAATGTTAAACACCTCTGCAAAAGCAGCTTCGTCGCTTCTCTGCAAACCCGCAATAAGCTGATCCTCATGATGTGTTTTTACATTCATTTTATGAATTTGTTTGTAATTCGAAAAAATAATTACAATTCGACTAGTTGTATGACGGCTTTGCCGTGTATTATTTATTATATCACGCGCAAAGATCAGGATTAATAACAGGAAATGGACAAAATACGACTGCAAAAATTATTAATTGATTACTCTACAAATGAGATTCAAGCGGAAGATTACAATGAACTGATGGATTTGATCTCAAAATCAAAGCATGATGGTGAACTGTACACTTTTATGGAAAAGGTGTGGAATAGCAGTCCAATGGAGAAATCTTTCTCTGACTTGCAGTCTGATATGTTGTTTCAACGCATCATAGGTGATAGCAGGTTTTCTGGTACCATTAAAAACAATAGCAGAAGTGTTAAACTGTGGACAGGAATCGCTGCAGCAGCAGTAATTCTGATCACCTTGTCGGTAGCCCTATTCTACACTAATAAAAATACTTTTATAAGCTCAGGTAAGTCTGACTTTAGCAAGTATGATCAGAAGCCGGGAGGCAATCATGCAGTATTGACTCTAGCCGATGGAAGCGAAATAGAATTGACAGATGCTACTGTTGGTAAAATTGCGGAGCAGGCAGGATTGTCCATTCAACAAACTGCCGACGGGCAAATCGTTTATGAAGTTGCATCAACAGCTAAATCAACTGGTGAAAATGGTGTTGAGGCAGGATCTAACATGGTTTCGACCCCTAAAGGCGGACAATATCAGGTAAACTTACCTGATGGTACAAAAGTATGGCTCAACGCCAGCTCATCGTTAAAGTTCCCGACAGCTTTTACCGATAATAATAAACGTATTGTAACGCTAACAGGAGAGGGCTACTTTGAAGTCGCTAAGTCCACTATGCCATTTATAGTGAAAACTAAGGATCAGGAAGTAGAAGTTTTAGGTACACACTTTAACATCAGTAGTTATACAAATGATATTGAGACTAAAACAACACTATTAGAGGGCAAAGTAAAAGTGGAGCAGTTGAATGATGTTTCAGCAGTCCATACAGCAGATGGAATTGTTCTTAAACCCGGGCAACAAGCATCTCTAAAGGCGGGGCAGCTAAATGTTAAATCGGTAGATGTAGCTGCAGAGATAGCCTGGAAAAATGGTTATTTTATATTTAAAGACGAAGATGTGCGCAGTATTATGCGCAAAATAGAACGTTGGTATAATGTGGAAGTTGTTTACGCCAAAGATTTTCAAAACAGATCTTTCGAGGGTTCAATATCCCGCTTTAAAAATGTATCAGAAGTATTAAGGAAGTTTGAATTAACAGGAAACATTCATTTTAAAATGGAAGAAAGGAGAATTACCGTTATGCCATAATTTTACGTATAACTGGGTAAGACATAAGAACCAGGAGTGATTCGAGCCACTCCCGGTAAGTTTATAGGGCTACCCTTCAAATTGCAGTTAACAACCATATCAACTAACCCCATCAAATCAAAAGTATGAAATTTTGCCTACAATTTTTGCAGGTTTACAATGCCTATATATGGCAAAAAATACCAGTGCCGTCAAAACGAACCATCATGCGAATTAATTTAACTTGCATCGTTCTCCTCATTAGTTTAGTTCAGGTTAGTGCATCAACTTTTGCACAGAAAATCAATCTGAACAGAAGTAACATCACCCTACAACAATTGTTTCAAGAAATTAAAAGCCAGACTGGCTATGATTTTTTATACGAACCAAATGAATTAAAAGTGGCAAAACGTGTTCATATACATGCTAACAATACGGATCTTAAAGTTTTGCTAGATAATGTATTTGCCGATCAGCCATTAACCTATGCGATTGACCAGAATACCATCGTGGTAAGGAAAAAAGAAGCAAGTATTTTAGATAAAATTGTTTTTCTTTTTAAGTCTATCACCGTAAAAGGAGTCGTAATAGATGAAACCGGAGGCCCTTTGCCGGGTGCTACAGTTAAAGTAAAGAATGGAACAAAAACTGTAATTACCAATAGCAATGGCCAGTTCGAGTTATCTGGAATAGAGGAAAACACTATCGTAGTGGTTTCTTTTATAGGATATAAAAGCCAGGAAGTTAATGTAGGTAAAGGACAGTCCTTAAATATAAAACTAGAGCAGGAAGCCTCTAGCTTGAACCAAGTAATGGTAACTGGTTACCAGAAAATATCGAAAGAACGTGCTACAGGTTCATTCACCCAGATAGGTAGAGAGACTCTTGATCGCCGTCCGGTATCTAATTTATCGACAGCATTACAAGGAACAGTAGCAGGTATGCAGGCTAAAGAAAATGCAGATGGTAGTGTCGATTTCTTAATCCGTGGTAATACTACTTTATATGCAGATAGAAAACCACTGATTGTAGTTGATGGTTTCCCGGTTTCTAGTAGTGATTTCTCTGATATTAACCCTAATGATGTGGAATCGGTAACGGTATTGAAAGATGCAGCTGCGGCTTCAATTTGGGGCGCCCGTGCTGCAAATGGTGTAGTGGTTGTAGTAACCAAAAGAGCAAAAGGAGATCAAAAACTAAAGATTGATGCTAATGTGTTTTCAAGGATATCAAACAGAATAGATCTTGATCAGGTACTGACACAGGCAAATTCAGCAGATCATGTCGCTTTTGAGCGTATGGCATTTGAGAATAATTGGGTTCCTTCAACATCTTATGCTGGTGTTTTTGCCGACATCAATAAATCACTTACACTTGCACAAGAGCAACTTTATGCAAACAAGGCGGGAAAGATAAATACTCAGGTTATGAATGCCGAGCTGGATCGTTTAAGCAAAATTAACAACAGATCGCAAATACAGGACTTGTTATTACGTAAGGCAATCTTGAACCAATTTAATGTGAATCTGCAATCAGGTACTGAGCGCTCTAAAACTTATGTGTCGTTAATGTACGAAAACAATAAGACTGGCTTTATTAAAAGTGGTTACGACCGTGTGAACCTGAATTTTAACAACGATTATAAAATTTCAAACCGTATTAACTTTAATATCGGTGCTAACCTGCAGTATAGAGATCAGGAAAGTAGTGGAGCTACGATGGGAGAAATTCAGCAATTATCTCCTTATGAACTTTTGTTGAATCCTGATGGAAGTTTTGGAACCAACTTAAATGTTTACAACCGCGAGCAATTATCCCTTATTCCATCAGATAAATTTAGTTATGCTGATTGGTCATATAACCTGTTACGCGAAGTAAACGGCCGTTCTTTAAAAACGGAGAACCTGAATGCCAGAATACAGGCAGGATTAAATGTTAAAATAATAGACGGATTAACATTCGATACCAAGATTCAATACGAGAGAGCAAAGACGGATTACAACGATTATTATGACGAGAATACTTTTTTCGTGAGGGGATTAATTAACAAAGTGACCGATTACAATAGTGTTACTAAAACAGTCGGGAAAGCGTATATCCCAAAAGGTGGTATTTTAAAAGGACGTGAATTTATCAGGCCTAACGATAATAAATACGATATTAATAATATAGATCTGAATAGTTATCTATTTAGAAATCAATTTAATTACGATAAAAATATAGGAACAAAGCATAGTATCTCTGTAATTGCTGGTATGGAAATGGCGCAGTATACAACAAATCAACGAACCAATCCTTATGCTTATGGCTATTTTTCTGATAAACTTCAGGCAACTACTCCTCCTTATGGTTACGGTAGTTCTGTTGATCAGCTTCCTAATTTCCAGGGTGGTAATTTTGTTATTCCAGGAGGAGAAACAGTCTTTGAATGGGGTCGTACCAAATACGTTTCTTTCTATAGCAATGCTTCTTATACCTACGACAATAAGTATACCCTTACAGGAAGTGTAAGAAGTGATGCTTCAAACTTTATTACTGATGATCCAAAATTACGCTGGTCGCCACTGTGGTCTGTAGGTGCAAAATGGAACATGAAGAATGAAAGCTTTATGGATAACCTGGATGCAGTAAACAGATTAGATCTTCGTTTAACTTATGGTAAGAATGGAAACGTAGATGGAAGTACTTCAACCAAAGCGCTTTTAAATATTGGATCAAGCTTAAATGCCAGTACCGGAACTATAACAGGTACTGTTGCTGATAACGGAAACCCGTTTTTGCAATGGGAAAAAACCACCAGTACAAACTTTGGTGTCGACTTCGCATTATTAAATAACAAATTGTTCGGATCTATCGATCTTTATAATAAGCAGGGTGAAGGAATTATTGGTACAGTAGCATTGGCTGCAGCAACTGGTACTACAAGTCAGAAGTTTAACAATGCAGGTATTACCAACAGAGGTATTGAGGTTTCATTAGGAACCACTGTAGAAATACCAAATACGCCAATTAATTATACAACTTCCTTGAATTATGCTTACAACTACAATAACATCAGTAGTTTGTATAATCCATCCCTGTTAACCATTGACCTGATTAAGGGATCTTTTGTAGAGGGAAGACCAGTAAATCCGATTTATTCATTTACTTATATGGGTATGACCAATGGAGTACCTTATGTTCAAGGTCCTAATGGTACTTTACAATCCTTTAATGATGTAAGTTTATATACCAGAGGCTTAGGTTTGCCGTATTTGAATTATGAAGGAACAGCTACTCCTCCACATACATTGGGCTGGGTAAATAACTTTAAGGTTTATAATTTTAACCTTACGGCTGTGCTTGTAGGTAAAATGGGTGGGGTATACCGTAATCCTGGATTTAGTTACTGGACACAAGTGGGTACTGGAAAGTCATCTGTAAATAAATATGTAAGTGATGTTTTTGCTGGTAACCCTAATATTCCGGGATTCCCTAAAGCGAATGAAACCAATAGTTATTTATGGGATCGTTATGCACCAGCATTGAGCAGCATGATTGAAAGTTCTTCTTATGTTGAATTAAAAGAGCTGACTTTAGAGTACAGGTTGCCTACTAAACTTGCAAAAGCAATACAGGTGAACAATGTTAAGGTATTTGCACAAGCACGTGACCTTGGAATGATATGGCAAGCCAACAGTAAAGGGTATAACCCCGATTGGTTGCCTGGAACATTCAGGCCTGTAGAATCTTATACTTTCGGAGTGAACCTTCAATTTTAATATCTAAACATCATGAAATTACAACATTCGTTAATCATAATAGGTTTAATCTTATTTGCAGGGTGTAAAAAATACCTTTCTGAAGAACCCAAAAAACAAGCCAGTATCAAAACTGTAGATCAGTTGGAGGCGCTGATAGATAATGCAACCGCTTTTGCTTATGTATCTTCTATAACTGCATCTTTCAGTACAGATGATACAGATATTCCTAAAGAAATATACAAGGAAAGGCCATCTGCCTTTAATACAGCGGGTCTTCAATACTATACAAATAGTGTGGACGGCGTGGTTCAAGCAGCAACAGATGCTTTATGGTCTGGTGAGTATAAAAAGATCTTTACGGCAAACCTGATTTTAGAAAATATAGATAAGGTAACCGGTGATGAGACTAAAAGACAACGTGTAAAAGCAGATGCTCATTTTATTAGAGCATATTCTTATTGGGTACTAGCAAACTATTATTGTGCGCCATATAGTTCAGCAAATTTAAATACTTTGGGTTTGCCTTTAAAAAAGACAGTCGATTATACAGAGTCTTTAAAAAGAGCAACATTAAAAGAAACCTACGACTTTATATTAAGTGATATTGTTGAAGCCCAAAAGGTAGCTAACGAAGACGTAGAGGAGCGTAAAGCCTGGAGAGTAAGTAAGAAAGCTGTAGCCGCATTTTTGAGTCGCATTTACCTATTTACCGGAGAGTACGAACAGAGTTTGGCGCAGTCTGAAATTGCATTAACTACAGGCAAGGCTAAGTTGGTAGATTATAATACGCTGATTCCTGGAATTCCAGCAACCTACAAAGATCCCGCAGTTACTCTAAATTATATGGAACAGAACGATTGGGCTGCATCAAAGTTCTTGTACTGGCCTGAATTCTATTACACACGCTATGTGTATAATCTTTATCAGTGGTTTGTTCCAAGTAAATCCTTGCTTGATTTATATGAGGGTAAAGAAAACGATTTGCGTTATAAAAGCTTCATGATCCCTAGTGGTGGAAGAAGATTTGGTGTAATTGATCCAACTGCATTTAGATATACAGTGTTTAATGATGGAAGATACATTCCCGAAGGACCATCTTTTGGAGAGGTATTATTAAATAAAGCAGAAGTCCTTGCCCGTAAAGGAAATGCTTCAGCTGCAATGGATATGGTAAATATACTCAGACAAAAGAGGATGAAGATCTATGTTGCGTTAACTGCAACTGATAAAGATGATGCTATTAAAAAGGTATTGGAAGAAAGGAGACGAGAAATGCCGTTTGCAATGCGCTGGTATGATATTCGTCGCTTTAGTGTAAATGATTATGCAGCAGATGATGTGACGGTTATCCGTGACTTCTTTGAGGTCAATATAACTGATGTTAACATGAATGTTCCTAAAACCTACACCTTAAGCCCTGCTCGTATGGCACAACCCATAAATGGCGTTGAAATGGATGCCAGTCACGGTCAAATCGTTCAAAATCCTTATTAATTATCCTCATGAAAAGATTATTTAAAATAGCCATACTTTGCGGTATGGCTATACCAACCTTGACTCTTGCTCAGGTTAAAAAAGCGGAAACAGTTGCTAATAAAGGCGAGATTTCAAAACTGGCTAAAGCGGTAGAAGCTAACCCTGATAGTTTAAATATACATAGCGCCTACATTAAAGCTGCTGGAATAAACAATTCTTCGGCTATTGCACAATACGAAAAATGGATGAAGAAGTTCCCAAAGTCGGCCGCTGTGCCTTACGCTTTGGCGAAAGCTTATTTAAATCAGGAAAGTCCAAAAGCAAAACCTTACTTATTAAAGGCGGTTGCTATTGATCCTAATTTTACAGAAGCATGGGGCGGTCTGTGGACAGACGCACAACGCTGGGGTGACTTTAAAGCAGGTGAAGAATATTTGAAAAAAGCGACAGATAGTGACCCTCAAAATGGTTCTTATGCCTTTTATTATTCCAGTAGCTTTCGTGATAAAGATCCTGAAGTCTATCATAATTTGACAATGGATGTCGTAAAGCGTTTCCCGGAAAGTGATCGTGGAGCGCAAGCTTTATATTGGTATGCTAACCGTTCTAAAGAGGTTGTAGATAAGCTAAAGTATTATGAATTGTTACGTGTAACTTATTCGCCAGCTAAATTTAATTGGTCGGCAAGCGGTATGAATTCCTATTTTGATATTCTTCTTAGAGAAGATGCAAAAAAGGCTTTAGCATTGGCAGAAGATATGGTTAAGATTGAAAAGTATCAAAAGGAGTGGAGCGGCCTAAAGTTACAGGCTCAGCGTGTTAATAATGCAAGTGTGTTAGCTAAAGAAAATAAGGTTGCAGAAGCAATTTCGCAATTAGATCAGGTAAAACTACCAAGGTATTTTAGGTTTAATAAAGAGCTTATTTTGCTAAAAGCTGAGATGGTGGATTTGGCAGGTAACACCAAAGCCGCTTACGATTCTTTAATTGTTGCTTTTGCCAAACAACCAACAACCAAGTTGATATGGGCAATTATGGGCTATGGTGCCAAATTAGATAAAAATGCAGCTCAGGTTGATGAGGATATTTTAACCTACATCGATAAGAAAGCACAGCCAGCAACTCCTTTTACACTTAAAAACTACCTTACTCCAGGACAAACATCATTGTCAGATTATAAAGGAAAAGTAGTATTACTTACTTATTGGTTCCCTGGTTGTGGCCCTTGTCGCGGTGAGTTCCCTCATTTCGAAAATGTGGTACGTAAGTTCGAAGGACAAGACTTTAGTTATGTAGGCATCAATATCGTTTCAGAGCAGAATGAATATGTAGTTCCTTTTATGAAAGGTAGCGGCTACAGTTTTACTCCTTTAGAAGATGTAAATGGTAGAGAAAAAGGAAATCTTGATAACAGAGGAGCTGCGCCTGCAAACTTCTTAATAGATAAAGAAGGACGTGTTGTTTTCTCAAATTTCAGGACAGATGGTGATAATGAAGATGAGCTGGAGTTAATGATTAAGATGTTATTGAAGAATAAAAAGTTTTAATAAAGGGTTTTAAAATATTAAATAGAAATGTTAAAAAAACTAGTAATGATTGCTGGCCTGGGTTTGTTTACCGTGGTTAATGCATTTGGACAAAAACAAAGTTGGATCACACTTAGCGGAGAACTAAGGGGATTTAGCAATCAGGTAGAAGTAGAAGATTTATCAGAATATCAATACTTAATTCCATCATCAACAGAAAGAATGATTGTGCCAGATGCAGATGGAAAGTTTACACTGAAGTTTAAAGCAACTGCCGCCAATTATTACCGCGTAGGAAGAAATACACTTTACCTTAGTCCGGGCGATAATATGGAAGTGATTATAGATAAGAATAATCCAAGGTTGGCTACTTTTAAAGGAGAGGGTGCAGCAGCAAATAATTATATGAGAAATACACCTTTTCCAAAAGGTGGTTCATTCATGGCCGCAGGTGCATTGATAAAAAGCGCACCTGAAGAAACTATTGCGGCAGTAGAAGAAAAAGCTGCAGAGCGCACTAAAGAGTTAAAGTCAGTAAAGGGTGTGAGTAAGGAGTTTAGAAGATTGGAAACGGCACGCATTAAGGCCGACCTAATCAATAGTATTCAAAGTGGAATAACCTATGGTGTTATGAAATTGAAGCTTAAAGATGAAGCTGCTAAAGCTTATACCGAAAACTATAAAAAAGCTATCGCAGCTAAAGTTGCCAAATACAGTAAAGGGTTTACCGATGCTTCTTTAATGAAACTGGTGGTTTATCGTGATATTGCGATCGGCCTGGTTAAAGAGGGAGGTAAAGTAGCTGATGTTCAAGCTATCAAGGAATGGTATAGCACAAGTACCCTGGTAAGAGAAATGCATAAAATTAGCGATAAAGCACAATTGGCAACCTTTAAATCGAAGATTGAATTGATTAAAACAGCTAGCTATAAGGATGCTGCAGATCAGATGTTGAAACACTTGATGTCATTCGGAAAAGGTGATACAGCAATTGACTTCATCTCAGTTGATTTGAACGGAAACCAGGTTGCATTAAGCAGTTTAAAGGGTAAAGTGATCTATGTAGACTTATGGGCAACCTGGTGCGGTCCGTGTATGGTAGAAATGCCTTATTATGAAAAGCTTAAATTGCAATATAAAGATAACCCAAATGTGGTTTTTGTATCGTTATCAATTGATGACAGTGAAAAACCTTGGAAGAAAAGTATTGATGAGCGTAAAGCAGATGGATACCAATGGTTAATCAACAGATCAAAACTTCAGGCATACAACATTGTTGGTATTCCAAGAAGCTTGTTGATCGATAAAGATTTTAAAATGGTTGATATGGATGCACCGATGCCATCAAAAGCTGCGGTAATAACAGCTATTGATGCTTTATTAAAGTAATCTGTAACTTATTCAAGTTGCATCATAAAAATGCCCTCAGGATTTAAATAATTCTGAGGGCATTTTTTATTTCATATTTGTGACCCGCAACAGGTAAGCAAAAGATTAACTTCTGAAGATAAACTCAGTTTCTTCCTACTAAAGGTATAGCAGAGTGGGCTTATGGTAAAGTGTATTACACGGGTATTTCCTGCAGTTTGGGAGGTTGATTTCGTTAGGATTTATCAACTGAAAAAATAGTAATTACATCATCCTTATTTGAATAAATTAAAAAGCCGTACTTTTGCAGAAAATAAAAGCAAATTGGGAACACTGTTAGATTTAGGTATAAAGGGATATAATAATTACGGCACACACCTTAAACAAAAGTATAAGGGGCAACGTGTATTTAAAGTAATTGTTGACGGGGGATTTACATGTCCTAATCGTGATGGCAGTAAAGGCTATGGCGGCTGCACCTATTGTAACGTTGACTCATTTACACCAGAACTTTCACGTAAGCTGCCGACTATTCGCGAGCAGCTGGAACAAGGGATGGAAAGGGGTAAGGGCTTTTATAAAGCGGATAAGTTTATTGTTTATTTCCAGCCCAATACCAATACCTATGCGCCGGTACATTATTTAAAAATGATGTATGATGAAGCACTTTCTATAAATGCCGAAGATGTTGTTGGTTTTTCAGTAGGAACAAGACCAGATTGTATTGATGCAGAAAAGGTAGCCTTACTGGAAAGTTATACCGATAGGTTTGATGTAGATCTGGAAATGGGGATGGAGTCGATATACGACGAAACTTTAAATCAGATCAATAGAGGCTGTAGTCATGGGGAGTTTGTTGAAGCAGTGAAATTGCTGGAAAATAGCAAACTTGATCTGTGTGTGCATACTATTTTTGGTTTCCCTTGGGAGACAGAAGAAATGATGTTGGGTTATATCCATGAAATCAACCGCTTCCCACAAATCAAATTTGTAAAATTCCACCATCTTCATATTGTTGAGGGTTCTATAATGGGGGCTAAGTTTAAAAAAGAACCTTTCAAGTTGTTCTCGCTTGAAGAATATACTGACCTGTTGTGTAAATTGATTCCATTGTTGAGGCCAGATATTGTTATTCAACGTTTATTTGGAATATCTGACTGGGATTTGTTGATTGCGCCTAACTGGGGACTGAACAAATCTTCTATCCAAACCTATATTGATAAGGAAATTGAACGTAGAGGTGTAGTTCAAGGGTCAGAATACCTGCCTAAATAGTTCGTATCTCTTAAAATCATTCATTTAATCTGTTTTTCTTACCTATTCTTAGGTGCATTTTGTGTGTGCTTATCATTTTAGCCAAAAAACAATAGCTTTTTAATAAGTCGATGGTTTTATTTTGTTGTTTTTGGTCTTTTTGTTTGTTTTTCTTGGTTAAATATGTCTTTTGTCTTTATTTGTTTTGATAAATGTTTTAATTGATGTGATTTTTATCTATTTGTCAAAATATAATTCACTTTTTTGCTATAATTTAATATTTCTTTTAATTTTTAGGGCGTAAATTATTATAGTTTCATAGTTTTATTGATTTTGTGGTGTTAATTTGGTTTGTTTTGTTGTGTTTTGTCAATTGTGTTTTGAATTTTATAAAAATAAAAACATAATTTTGACGTATTATCACATTAACATATAGTTTTAACTAGAAAAATCAAATATTATGGCAAAAGTTTTATTCAAACAGTGGGGTCCCTTTGCAGTTTTATTAGTAATTGCAATGCTTGCACTCTTTATTCCTCTTCATCCTAACTTTGATGAGGGGAAATACAATGCAGCAGATGTTGCCTTTGTATTAATAGCGGCAGCTTTGGTGTTTTTGATGACTCCTGGACTTGCATTTTTCTACGGAGGTATGGTTCATCGTAAAAATGTGCTTTCTACTATGATCAAAAGTGTGGTTGCTGCAGGAGTTATAACTGTTTTATGGGTAGTTGTAGGTTTTAGTCTTGCGTTCGGAGATTCAATCGGAGGTTTTATTGGTAATCCATTAACATTTCTTTTCTTTCAAGGGGTAAATTCAGGGCCGGCATGGGGAACAATTCCACTTTCGCTCTTTGCTGTTTTCCAATTGATGTTTGCAATCATTACTCCCGGGCTAGTCGTTGGAGCAGTAGCGGAGCGTATCCGTTTTACTTCATACATACTGTTTATTGTATTGTTTGCTTTGTTTGTGTACTCTCCATTAGCACACTGGACATGGCATTCAGAAGGTATTCTCTTTAAGATGGGTGTGCTTGACTTTGCTGGTGGTACTGTTGTACACATTTCTGCAGGTATGGCAGCGCTTGCGGGTGCTTTAGTTCTTAAAAGAAGGAAAAGCCATTTGGAGCATAAGGAAGTTCCACCTGCAAACATTCCATATGTATTAATTGGTACAGGTTTGCTTTGGTTCGGATGGTTTGGTTTTAATGCGGGGTCGGCATTGGGTGCTAATGCCTTGGCTGTTTCTGCATTTCTAACTACAAATATTGCTGCAGGATCTGCTGGTTTATCATGGATGTTTTTTGATGTATCAAGAGGTAAAAAACCATCGGTGCTCGGTTTTTGTATAGGTGCAGTTGTGGGCTTAGTAGCCATTACGCCAGGTGCAGGCTTCGTAAGTATTCCTTCCAGTATCTTTATTGGTGTATTCGCCGCCGTAGTGTCTAATCTTGTCGTTTCATGGAAACAAAAGACTTCACTGGATGATACTTTAGATGTGTTTCCATGCCATGGTGTGGGTGGTATAGTTGGGATGTTACTAACAGGTGTGTTCGCTACGAAAACTGTAAATGCTGCAGGTGTTGATGGCTTGCTATATGGTAATGCAGAATTCTTTTTTACTCAGGTAAAAGGTGCTGTGATCGTTATTGTATTCAGCTTTGTGATGTCATTTATCATCTTCAAACTAATTAACATAGTTCAGCCAATCCGTGTTACTTCTGAAGAAGAAGAAGAAGGTCTCGATGCAAGTCAGCATAATGAGAAATATTCCCAAGGTACCTTAATTGTGGAGTCGACTGGTGAGGAGCTCGAAAATGCTTATTAATTAGAGCAAGGATAAAGGAGCAAAGAACCAGGATACTCCTTACGCTGTACCCCTGGCTCCTTTATCCTTAAATCTTCTCCTAATTCAAAAAACATAAAAACCAACCTAAATCAAACCGATTATGAAATTAAGATCAGTATTAACTTTCGTTACATTGACTATTGCTGCTGCAGGCAACGCCCAAGAGAAGACAGGAACACCTTTGGAAATATCGGGATCAGTTGATACCTATTTTAAATACGATTTTTCAAAAATACCGAATATCAAAACTGCTTTTGCTACTGATCAGAATTCGCTTTCAATAGGTATGATTGATCTGGCTTTGGAGAAAACGACAGGTAAAGCCTCGTTTGTTGGAGATATATCATTTGGTCCGCGTGGACAAGAGCAGTCGCTGATTAATGGCTCACTAGCTTCAACAGCAGACGGAGATATTTCAGCATCTAGTTTTAATATTCAGAACCTGTATGTGAATTATGCATTCTCAGAGAAGTTTAGTATGACTGCAGGTTACATGGCAACATTTATAGGTTATGAATTGATTTCTCCGACAGCAAACTTTAACTACTCCACTTCCTACCTTTTTAGTGCAGGTCCGTTTCAAAATGGAGGTATCAAGGGTACTTACACATTTACCGATAAAGTTATCCTGAGCTTAGGGCTGTATAATGACTGGAATGTTTATCAGGATTTTAATGGTATTTCTCATGTTGGAGGGCAGTTGATGCTTGCACCTGTTAAAGGCTTGTCATTATATCTGAACGGACTTTCAGGGTATAGCAAAGATGCTGGTGGTGTTGGAACAATATTCGATTTAACAGCAGCTTATCAGGTTACAGAAAAATTTAAATTGGGTCTAAACGCAGCAGATTACTCCATTACAAACGACAATGGCGGTTATTCGGGAGTTGCAATTTATCCTCAATATGCTTTTACATCTATACTCTCCTTGGGTGTAAGAGGGGAGTATTTCAAGGCTAAAGGTATTGGTGGTGCATCAGGTAATGAAATCCTTTCCGGAACATTATCTGCAAATGTGAAAGTAGGAGGGCTGACATTTATTCCAGAGATTCGTTTTGATAATGATGAATCCCAGGCTTTCTTTAAAAGCGATGGCATAACGCCAACTAAATCGGCATCACAATTCTCTTTGGCAGCAATTTATGCCTTTTAAAACACGATTAAGACAAAAACTAATGCACCATTTTATCAGCGCAAGTCGAACTGGCAAAAGCTTCCGGCTTGGCTTTAAAAATGAACCCCATACTTAAAATATACCCCATTGCTTCATTTAAGGCTTTGTTGGATTTGAACATCGGGTTGGTATTGATGTCTGCATGAACTTCAAGATCAACACGATACAAATCTAACAAGTCGCAAATGGAGTAGGCGGTTTCAATAGACTTTTGTACTTCAAGTAACATTCTTTCTTTGATACTCATTTTATGAGTAGTTTTCTCCTGATGGATATACATAAATCCTCCATGATGTTCTCTGAGTAAAACAATTACTGTAGCAAAATCTGTGTAGGCACCTTTTACCTGCGAGTCGGTTCCAATACAAACTTTAAGTCGGAAACCTTTGTCACTTTCTCTGATGATGGCATTTTCTACTTCTTCTAAAATGGACGAGTGGATAATCTCGCCGCTAAATTTCTTCCAGGTCATACGTCATTGGTGTTAATACTTAAACAACCCGTATACAGGTTTCCTAAAAATAGCTTGATAAAACTAAAAACGTGTTAAGTTGTTATTGTTTAATTGTTAACAATCAGTTAGTTGTCAACAGTTTAATGTATATTTAAACTCTATTGATGTAGAGTTGTTGTAATAAAGCAGGGATGCTCCCGTTAAAGAAATAGAACCATTAACTAAATATAAGCATTATGAAAGCAGAATTAATAAATGAGTTTAATTTATTGCAACGTAGTATCGCTTCTGTTGATTATCATGAAGTGATGGAAGAACAGGTTTATGTACCCATTAAGAGGGTTAATAACAAAATGCATACTTGGATCTCTGAAAGGGGGCACATGCTCATGAACCTTGATGTTCATTTAAACAGCTCGTTGAAGTACCTTAGGAAGAAATATCTGAAATTTTAATGCGCTAATTCCACTATCTTTGCCGAATGATGGTAGAAAAGATACTGGAGAAATTAAAGATTACAGCCCTAAATCAAATGCAGCTCGATACATTCGCTGCCGGAAAGAAAGGGAGTGACGTAGTTTTGTTAGCGCCTACAGGTTCTGGTAAAACACTAGGATTTTTACTTCCTGTATTAAACAATCTTAATCCAAAGGCTCCGGGTGTACAAGCATTGATTCTTGTTCCATCTCGAGAGTTGGCCTTACAAATAGAATCTGTGTTCAGACAAATGTCTACCGGCTTTAAAGTGAACTGCTGTTATGGTGGTCATGCTGTAAGAACAGAGAAAAACAACTTTGAAGAACCACCTGCTGTATTAATCGGAACACCAGGTAGGATTGCATATCACTTGCGTTACGAGAATTTCGACGAGTCGGCAGTGACTACATTAGTGTTGGATGAGTTCGATAAAGCATTGGAGTTTGGTTTCCAGGAAGATATGTCTTACATCATTCGTAAATTACTTTCCCTAAAACAAAGGTTCCTTACTTCGGCCACTGCTATGGATGATATTCCTGAATTTACAGGAATCGGTAAACCTGTAGAGATTAACTATCTTCAGAATGCAGAAATAGCACCAGATTTAAAACTTAAAAAAGTAACTACTACCGCAGAAGATAAGCTGTCAACTTTATTAAAGCTGATCTGTAAAGTAGGTCATAAAAATATGCTGATCTTTTGTAACCACAGGGAGACAGTTGATCGTATTAGCGATCTATTGATCGATCAGGACCTTTCACATGATATTTTTCATGGCGGAATGGAGCAGGATGAGCGTGAACGTGCCTTGTTGAAATTCAGAAATGGAAGTATAAAAATTCTAATCACCACAGATCTTGCTTCCAGAGGTTTGGATATACCTGAGGTAGAATGTATCATTCATTACCAATTGCCATATACTGAAGATGCGTTTTTACATCGTAATGGACGTACAGCACGTATGAATGCAAAAGGTACGGCATATCTTATTATTGCTGATGACGAAAAGTATCCATTCTTAAAAGTTGATATAGAAACAGAAAATCTAAAAGGTGATTTTAAGTTACCTCGTGATAGTGAGTGGCAGACATTGTATATCGCAGCTGGTAAAAAGGATAAGGTAAATAAGATAGATATTGTAGGCTTACTATTGAAAAAAGGAGGTTTGCAAAAAGAAGATGTAGGTTTGATTGAAGTAAAAGATCAGGCTTCTTATGTGGCTGTAAAACGTAAAATGGTGCCGAGCATTTTAAAAGCACTATCTAACGAGAAAATAAAGAACAAAAAAGTAAAGATTGAAATAGCAATGTAATATGAGTAATAACGACATCTTTAAAAAACTGCGTGTAGCGTTATCGCTAACTAATGATGATATCATCAAAATAATGGAATTGGTACAATTCAAAGTCAGCAAAAGCGAACTTGGAGATATTTTCAGATCTGATGATCATCCGAATTTTAAAAAATGTGGAGATCAGATCCTACGTAATTTCTTAAACGGATTGGTAATTTATAAAAGAGGACCAAGACCGCCTAAACAAGAAGTTCCAGCGCCAAAAGCTTAGTTTATTAGATCTTACTTTCAATAGTCCTGAAAGTAAGATTTACTCTTG
>JBEBUV010000075.1:0-18077 GCA_040393085.1 Pedobacter hiemivivus
GTTGATATGTGGATCAATTGATATTTCTCTATCAATTTTTCAGATTGGGTGCCTTTGCCTGCACCCGGTGGGCCAAAGAGAACAAAATTCAGCATTTGGGTTGTCTTTAAAGTTAAAAAGCCTTTCACCCGCGGGTTTAAGGCTTTGTTTCATTATTTAAGCTCTCAATGTTAAAGATACAATACAATTTATGGAAGTATTAAGGTAATATGCCTCTGTAAATTGTAACTTAACCATTGAAAATATTTTGTTTTTACTTATTAAATTGTCATAACATACCCTTTTTCAATTCATTAAATCTGTGAACGCGAAAAATTTGGTGGTTAGTTTTGAGTTTGCAAATATATAATTATTAATTTATTATATCCACTTTTTTACAAAATAGGCCTTTAATGCAGCTACAGATAGATATTAAATCGGCTCATTGGGTTAACGCTTCTAATCGTCAAAAATGCTTTTTTCCATTTTTGTCACAGAACCAACCCATTTCTTATTAAGCATAATCTTGAAAGACTGATTTAACTCCGATCTGACCGTCTGTCTTACTTGAAATTAATCCTAAAAAAATGAAAATAAAAAAAGCCCCAATCAAGGGGCTTAACTGAGACCACTCAGAACTTTATCCTGTCTCTAGTATTTCATTATTTCTCTTTCAATACTTCCTTTTGATCTTTAAACCATTCAAATGGCATTATCGTGCTACCTTCACCAATGAATAGATCATCGATACTCGGTTTACCTTTATAGACTAAAGTCCCGCTGGAATTTACTTGAGCATTAAGTTCACATTCCGCCCATATACTTGCAAAACCACTTCGCTGAATGGTGACTTTCGCGTCTTCAACCTCTAGCATACTTCCATCAAACTCACCATCACGTAAAACTTGAACCAAAAGTGTATATGCAAATCCATTAACTTTGATTTTTCCAGACCTCATAATTGTAAAATCTAGATGGGTACCCTCAACCGCAATATTGACATCACCGGTCCCGTAAAGAACTATTCCGAAACTCCCTCCAATAATTGGCTCTTTAGTTTTTAACTTACTATGACCATATAATGTAACACCCCTAAGCTCAGTATAAGTTACATAGATAACAGGGTATTCAAAACCAGAATCACTGATAACTAAATTATTACCCGAAAAAATTAATACCCCATCTTCAATCGAATACTTGATTTTTAAAGAAGCTTCATCTGTAGTAGAAATAGCAATATCTGGAATACTTCCTTTTTGAATTATTATTTCACAAAAGCAGTAGCTGTGAATGATATGGAAAGAATTAATCATCCTTATCATCTTCTTTCAATGCATTTAACAGAGCCTCTGAACGACTACGCAACACCAACCGATGCCATTCAACCATAATTGTTCTAATTGTCTTTTCGCCATTCATCTGTTCTTTTGTAATTGACTTAACTATTTTATCCAGAAATGGCTCAAACATCTCTATTTCATTGTCCGCTGCATCTACAAAATCCAAAAAAAAGTATGTTGCCCAAAGATGTGGGCCTTTCAAATTGCTATAAAACACCGGAAAGGATACTTCATTTATAAATTTTTGAATGATGTTTTCTGGTTTGAAGTCAAAAATTTCAATTAGATGTTTAAAATCTTCTGGTAGGTCTATTGTTAATGTCAATTTCATAATATAATTTAAGCTGTAAGTAGGTCATAATATTTATCTAAAAACTCTCTGTGTTTTTCAGTCCTTTCCTCTACAGATCTATAGATAAATAGACTCAATCTCATTCTTTGCAATTCATCTAAATAATCTAAAGTTATCGGTTTAATGAACTCATCATTAAAAATATTCCCGTATCCATCGCGCACCTTAAGATAAAATGCAAGTGCAGGATTTTCAACTTCTTTACCTAGCCCCATTCGTGCCTCTAGGTCTGCCTCAGATATTTGCTCCATAACATTGGTAAGATGTTCAATGGGACTTATGCGATGTGTTTCACAAAGCATACAGAAATCGGGACTAAGCCTAAGTGATTGATCTTCGTAAAGATATAGTGTTGTTGCTTTAACTGTATTTGGATTCAAAAGGTTAAATAGTTTTTGAACTTTGTGTTTTGCTTTTTTTCGTTTCTTTTTAATACTTTGATCTTTTTGAACAGAAATTTGTGCAATTGCCCTAATGAGTTGAATAGATTGGTCTCGAGCTTCTTCAGACATATCAAAAGGTCTTTCCTGCTTTTGAGAAAACTCTTTTCTTTCAAATGAATACTTTTGAAGTGCACGGGTTGCAAGTTCATAAGCATCAACTTTCGTTGGGAATAATGAATCATAAAAAGAAACATGATCAATAAAACATTGCAGAAAACGTTGAATAGATAAATTGAATAGCGTTAAAGATACTTTAAAGTCATGCGGTATATAGGTAATGTTTACATCTTCTGGTTTATGCATATAGTTATAAATTGGTGGTTAATTAAGCAGTTTTTTAGATACTTCTTCTGGATGTGCCAGTTTTCTTAAACTATCGAGTTCAGTTTGACAATTTCTCTTAACCAACTCAATTAAGTCTTTACAACGCTCTAAAAGAATCACAAAGTCCCCATGTCCAAGGTTACATTTGCTCTTATTTCTGAGATGCTGAACACAGTTGATCAACGCTTCCTTTTGCCGCTTTCCCACTGTTGTATCCTGATGAAGAATATTTAAGCTGTCAGCATTAACTAATCCACATAAATCAAAAAGAAAGGGAAGATTGTGATTGTTAATCCGATATCCAATATTGATATAAATGTAAGAGATACATACCTGCTCGATACAATGTGTCAATAAAAGAAGACTGGCTTCAGTAGCAGGAAAATCCAATTCCTCGTAAATATGCCTTGCAGACTCCAAAAACTTTTCTGCTAACCATTCTAGTCCATTTTTGAAAAAATAGTCCGCACTTTTAAGGCTATGTTTCCAATCTGCTTTTGGTACAATAAACTGAATCGGATCCTCAACACATTTATAAATTTCGATGCCGGTTTTCAGGCTTTGAATAAAGAATCTGTTATGCTTTGACAACGCATAAGTTATCTCCTTTTCATGATGAATAAGCATCGTTACTTTTAGATCGCCTTGATAGCTAGTATAACTTCTTACCTCTTGATGACCTTTAAGAATGACCAATAAATAACAATGTGCAGACTGTTCTTCAATCTGCTCAAGTCTATATATAGAATTATTTTGATGAGCAGATGTATTAACACCAAGAGCCAATATTTGTGATACAGGATGCTGTTTACAGATTTTATCAATTAAAGTATCTAGCTTGCTTTTCTGGCTTGTATTTAAAACATTCAATTTATTAGATGGATTAATTTCTTTGTGAACAGATTCATTTAATGGCTTGGAATTTAAAATCGGTTGCACCATATTTTTACGCTCCTCTTCTTTTATAATTAATTCTTCTAATGTTTTTAGACAATCAGTATAAAACATTTTAAACCATACCAGTAGCAATTCAATTTTTACAGATAGCAGATCTAAATCATGTTCTTCAATCACATAATCTTTTCTATTTTGAACACTTGTGTAAGCATTATCTAATTGTTGCAACAACCCATATTCATAAAAGCTATCTTTTGGGAATAAGCTTGCTAATACAGGTATAAAACAACTTATTGTTTTTAAATGCGCCTGCAAACTATGTCCAGGTTTGTCTTTATTAAATACCGCATGTAAAACACCTCTTATCGACTGCTCAGCAGATTGATGAAGCATAAATGCTGCCTGATGGGCATTACCTTTCTTTCTATAAAACACCATTCCATCCGTAAATTCAGCTGCTCTTTTTTGGCTACTGTAGAAATGGTTACCAGACTTGACTTTAATCAATTCGAGTTCTTCTTTTGAAATATTGGGTATTGGCTTTTTACCATCGTGATAGCACAAATTCTGTTCCTGACAGACGATGGTATAAAATAAATTGGCCCCTTTTAAAATAGCATTGAGTTGACCAGAGGGTATAATCGTATATGTAAATTCTTTTGCTTCTTCCAGACACATATCTACTGTTGGCTCCAAAGTAGCCGGAGAAACACCGCATTTAGAATTGAGTACAATTAGTAAATGATGATAATCTTGATCAGGAAAGTAATAGGTAAATTGGTAAATCCTTTCTATTTCTAATTTACTTGTTAACTGTTGAATGATTTGGTTTGAAAGTTTCATTTTGATTTAGTTTATTAAGTTCTTGTTTTATCTCACCTACAAAACTCATCAACCCCCACAGCATATTCAATTCCCATATGGGATAAAACATTCCGTTTTATAGCATATTTTATTCAGCAAAAACACGAACAAAATTATGTGAAGATTCAACCCTTATACTTAATTTTGCGGAAGAAAGAATAGTAACAGAAGCAAGATTGGTATGGGCAAAACAAAAAGAATACATGAAGGACGAAATATAAAACGCTTCCGGGAGATGCTGGGCATTAAACAGGAAACGATGGCCTACGAACTAGGTGAAGATTGGACGCAAAAAAAGATATCACAATTAGAAGCTAAAGAAGTTATAGATCAGGATACTCTTGAGCAAGTGGCCAAAATTCTAAATATAACATCAGAAGCCATCCAAAAATTCAATGAAGAATCTGTAATAAAATTTATAACCAAGACATTTACAAATGTAAAGGACAATGCTCCTGCTTCAGGGATTAAAAGCAATCAAGAAATCACTTTCAACTATCACGATAAACTTATGGAAGCTCTTGAAGAGAATAAAAAATTACAAGAGGAGAACAAACAACTATATGAGCGTTTATTAACCAACGAACGTGAAAAAGCAATTGATATTTATTACTTATTTAATTCTCTTTTCAGCTTTAATGCCTCTTTTTTAGATAATACAACCGCATTAAAAACAACAGAAATTAAAGGCACATCATTTTTATCTGTTTGAACTGAATTAATAGCATCAGCAACCTCCATTCCATCCACTATTTCACCAAATATGGTATAATCTCCATCCAGATGCGGCGTACCACCTATCGTTTTATAAACAGTTCTTTGCGCTGCAGGAATTGTCTTATTCTTTTTCTTTTCTATAGCATCCAGCTGTGCATCCGTTTGCTTTTTACCTGCCACTAAATAAATCTGTGTAAAGTATGATGCTTTCTCTGGATTATCATCCCTACCCGCTCCTAAAGCACCTTTTTTATGAAACAATTCGGCCTTAATCTCTGCTGGGAAACGCTTAGCTCCTAATTGCGGATTGTTCTTTTCTCTATTTAAAATAGTGTCGTCTAATTCACCACCCTGACTTACAAAATCCTTAATGACACGATTAAATTCGGCATTGTTATAAAAGCCAGCTTTAATCGATTTCAAGAACATAGCTCTATGCGATGGAGTTTTATCATACAACATAATAGTAATGTTTCCTTTATTGGTTATAAAACGTACAAATGTAGATTGTGCTTTTACCAAAGTAACAAGCAACAAAAAGGCTAATGAAATGGTGATTCTTTTCATGCAGATCATTGTCAGACAAAGATACAAATTTGATAAAGTCCACGGCAGACATTGGACTGCGTGAAAAATAAGACAAGATTAGCTCCTGATATATTGCAGAAATTCTTCTTTTCTTTTAGCATCCAGAAAAACGCCACTATACGACGTTGTAACTGTACTGCTGCTTGTGTCTTTTATCCCCCTGGAAGAGACACATAAATGTACAGCATCAATAAACACCGCAACATCTTCAGTCTCTAAAACAGCTTTCAACTCGTTCGCTATCTGTATGGTTAAACGTTCCTGAACCTGTGGCCGCTGTGCATAATACTGAACAATCCGGTTCAATTTCGACAAGCCAATTACCTTACCTGATGAAATATAAGCCACATGCGCTTTACCTATAATCGGAACAAAATGATGTTCACAATTGGAATAAAGCGTAATGTTTTTCTCGACCAGCATCTGATCGTACTGATATTTATTATCAAATAGTGCAATTGCTGGTTTATTTTGGGGATTTAGACCGCTAAATATCTCCTTAACGTACATCTTAGCCATGCGTGCGGGTGTTCCGTTCAAACTATCATCAGTCAAATCCAATCCTAGAGTAAGCATAATCTCACGAAAATGTTGACTTATTTTACTCATTTTCTCCTCATCACTTAGATCAAAAGCATCACTTCTTAATGGAGTATCATAGGAGGTTCCAATATGTTGCTCCCCTATTAAATCTTCGATTTCTGTTACCGATAAACCATTAGTTGTAATGTCCAGGGTTGTGCCGTTCTCTTTCATTTATTTGTCTCGATTTTTGATCTGTCAGCTATTGCTTTTAATTGTTTTTTATTCTTCAATAACGATGCGGTCTTTTCTTATGCCCAGACCATCAAGATGTCCAATCATAGCTTCTGTAAACGCATCAGGTCCGCAAATGTACCAGTAATATGAATCAATACCGGTAAAAGTAAATAGAAGCTCTCTATTTATTACGCTTCCTTTTAAATCTGGATCCGATGGGGCTTTCAAAATATTTATATAATTATCGCCCAATAAATACTTTAGTTCTGATCTACAGATTATATCTTTCTCATTATGATTAGCAAATATTAATACATTTCCATCTATAGTTTCGTCATGTTTAAGCTGTCGGAAAATAGATAAAAAAGGTGTGATTCCTGCACCACCAGCAATAAAAATACCAGGCCCCTTGTATTGGATTGTACCAAACACCTCATGTACAATCAATTCATCACCAATAGACAGCTTTGACAACCTTTCTGTAATACCATTGTGTCCTTTATATATTTTAATAGTAAATTCCAGGTAGTTCCGGGAGCTTAAACAAGTAAAAGTGAACGGTCTTAATTCATTTTCAAGCCCCGGTTTATTAATAGATACATCTGTAGCTTGCCCCGGAATAAAGTTATATCCTATTGGCTTTTCCAGTATAAATCGTTTCACATTATGGGTAACTTTCTCAATGCTCAATATTTTAACAATATGACTCATCTTACTGCTGGTAGTTTGAATATACTCTTCCTGGGTTTCCATTTTTACTCGTTTTATAGGTTAGACATTTTATAAGTTAGAGAGTAGTTATTTAAAAAGGGTTACATTTTTCCGACATCATACTGAATGTATTTTGTAACCCTTTTATTTATAAGTACTCTATTATGTAAATTAGTATAATGATTAACTGTTGTAAATATGAATCGAACATTAAATAGTGAAGAGATTGTAGTCTGTATATTAAGCGGTGAAACACATTTATATGAAACATTAATGCGCAAATTTAATCAGCAGCTATACAGAATAGGTATGTCTATTATCAACGATGATCAAGAGGTGGAAGACATTATGCAAATCACTTATCTAAATGCCTACAAGAATCTGGCCAGTTTTAAGCATCATTCAAGCTTTAGTACCTGGCTCACAAAAATCCTGATTAATGAGAGTTTGCTTCATAAAAAAAGGAAATTGAAACTCGAGAAAACGCTGATGGAAAGCGGATATAATGATCAACATACAGAAACCCCTTTAGACAATCTGATGAATAAGGAATTGAAAGCAATTCTGGAAAAGGCTGTAGCTGCCCTACCGGAGAAGTACAGAATCGTATTTATGATGCGGGAAGTACAGGGTATGAGTACCAATGAAACTATGGAGGCATTGGATTTAGGTGAGTCAAACGTTAAAATAAGACTCACAAGAGCCAAAGAGATGCTACGTAACGAACTTACAACCTATTGGCAGCCAGAAACCCTATATGCTTTTAATTTGGTGCGCTGTGACGTGATTGTAAACAATGTAATGAAACACATCAACAATGTCGGTCTTATTCCACTACAGCTTTAATCTGATCTTTTAATATAGTCAGTACATCTGCTTGAAACCACCTGTTTTTCGACATCCAAATATTGTTTCTTGGCGATGGGTGTGGTAATGGTAGGTATTGGGGTAAATACTCTTGATAACTCCTCACTGTTTCTGTTAATGTCGATTTGCATCTATCTTGCAGATAATAATGTTGGGCGTATTGACCGATCAATAAAATGAGTTTTATTTCCTGCATGTAATCAAATAATTTCTCATGCCATAAAGGGGCGCATTCTTTTCTGGGGGGCAGATCACCGGATTTGCCTTT
Source organism: Pedobacter hiemivivus (assembly GCA_040393085.1). Classification (GTDB taxonomy): domain Bacteria; phylum Bacteroidota; class Bacteroidia; order Sphingobacteriales; family Sphingobacteriaceae; genus Pedobacter; species Pedobacter hiemivivus_A. The sequence goes on from JBEBUV010000075.1 coordinate 8,110, forward strand.
GCCAGGGAAACAAAATCCCATTGGTACAAGCGCAAAAATATCTTCGTTATAAAATGTAGGCTTATCAACACCCAGCCAGTTTCTTAAACTGTCGCCACTCTTATCATTCCAAGGAATACCCGTCTGATGAACAATTCGTCCAGGTGCTTGTCCAATGATAACAATTTTACTTTTTTTACTGGCCGAAATAATCGGGTTAGCCCCTAATTCAAGATAAGGTTCACATACTTTACACTTCCTGATATCGGCTATAAGCTTGTCCATGATTAGATTTGTATAATTTATTTCCAGAATTCATCTTTAAAGTCATCAACAAACTCATGGTGTTGTTTTTCCAAAAAATAGCCTATACTACTTAATGTAGATTCAGAAATGATCTTTTCCAGATGTGGAAAAACTATTCTTTCTTCAAAACGGATATGTCGATCAAGAAAAGTATAGAATTTCTCATAGACTGTATAATCACCATGATCAGCTTTATTAAGTTCTTCTATCAAGTCGACAATTATTTGATGGTCTTTTAGCGCCTGTACACAAGACTCTTCTGAATCATATCTGTTAAACAATAAAACTTCTTCATCAAGAAAATGATCTTTCAAATGTTGAACCCAAAAATAATTCACATAGTTCTTCATCCTTAAAGTATCTGCCTTTTTATTTACCCCCTGCTTAATTCGTCTTGAAAAGAGTAATCCATAATGATGATCTCGGGACAGAATTTGCATTTCCTGACTACGCTTTAACGGTTGATTTGTCATGAGTTTTCTCTTGATCTTTTTTACCCCTTTATACAATTACCCGATTTTCACCACCATTCATACTCTGTATCCTATTTAAAAACATTTCTGCCATCGCTGCAGCTCTCCTTTTTGTTTCAATAGCCATTGCCCCTTGATACTGATCGTCGATCGTTTTGTCAAATAATAATAGCCAACGATCAAAATGTTCCTTTTTTAGAGATAATGGTGCGTGTCTTGCAAAAGGATTACCCCTAAAACCTGGAATTCCGAACAATGCAGCATTCCAAAATTTATACATTTTTTCAAGGTGTGGTTCCCAATCCACAATTACCGATTCAAAGACAGGGCCAATTAAATCGTCGGATTGAACTTTACGGTAAAATGAATCCACAAACCAAACTATATCTTCAAAATTATTAATGTCGGCTTTCATATAAATAGCTTAACAGCAGAAGACGTAACCAAATAATAGATGGCCCATCCTGCAAATAGAATCAATAAAATAAATATCCAAAATGGAATACTTTGAGGTGTTTCACTTCCAGTAATTAAAAAATTCTTCTGATTACCTTTTCCATAAGCATTGATCATAATAGGTACAATACCGTCAACAACTGCATTTTCCTGTATTCCTTCAATTGCAATAGCAGGACCGTTCCTAACTTCAAAAGGAATTAACCTAATCCCCTCCTTACCCGTTGGGTCTTTACTAACAATCTTAAGTACATGCTTCCCGTCAATCAATTTTGAGGTATCCAGTTCAAAGTTCACCGGAGAGATCAGTTCTGCTATAGGCTTAATCTCCTCGTCAATAAATATATATACTTTACTTTTCTCTTCCATATCAGTCTAGATTTAAAATAGAAAACTTAATATGCGAGGCTGATTTTTCTCCAGGCTTTAACAACCATTTAATTGAAAAGAACAGGCAAAATAAAACTATGACTGCCGTAACACTCACGATTACATAGTCCCAATTGCTTTGCGGGCCTGCACCATGTGTAATTCCTTTTAGCAATTTAGGCTGTTGTTTTTCACATACTGGACAAGCTATTGCACTTATATATAGGAATAAAACAAGGCTGGTTAATAGTGCTCTTTTCATTATTTAGTAGCTTTAGTTTTTACAACATCCATTAGTTTTTTCACCTGTTCGGGCGTTACTTTTTTAGCTGCATTTCCCCAACTTGTTTTTTCATGGTTCATAATTGCAGCCACTTCTTCTGGTTTCAGCTTGTTGTTAATGCCCACTGCCGGCATGGCTCCAAAACCCTCGCTTGCTCTTCCATTATATCCATTCATAATGATATCTACCATTATTTCCGGGTTATCATCCAATACAATCTTACTACCCTTAAGTGCTGGGAAAGCCCCTTTTAAGCCCTCTCCATTTCCCTGGTGACAACTCTGACAGTTATTAGTATACAACCTTGCACCATCAAGTTCTTTGGGTTCTCCTTTTTTGAGAGCGCCAGAGCCCAGATCTCCCGGTTTTTTATACAAGAAATCAGGCTCTGGTGTACCATCTGGAAGCTTTGTTTGTTTTAGTGCTTTTAAATAAGCAACCAATTGTAAAGCCTCTTCACTTGCAATTATTTTTCCTTTACGTCCTTTTTTAAACTCTTCTGGAACATTCACGGCTACATCACCTTCTTCCAGTTTGTTTTTAACCTCAAATAAGAACGGATATGCTGGCATAATGGATTCCTTGACAACAATACGTGGGTTGTACAGGTGTACCAGATGCCAGTCGGAACTAGACTGTCGCTGGCCAATATTCGTTAAATCCGGACCTGTCCGTTCTGTTCCCATAAGGGTAGCCGTATTGCGCCAGGTATCTGTTCTATGAATATCAGCATAATCTGCTGCGATACTTGGACGATCGCCCCAAACCTTATCCATATCTATATTTCTTACTTGTTGGGTATGGCAGGCGACACAGCCATTAGCCACAAATACGGCCTTACCTAATATAGCTTGTTCATCCAGCGGAATAGCATTGGGTAAAGGAGCATTGTTTTGCTCATTGTGTATTGCCGGAATAATGCACACGAATAATGTTAGTATTGCAAATAGCAAAAACGCTGCAATAAAAAGTTGTTTATGATTGTTAAAGAAGTCCATATCAATTGGTTTTAATGCTTTGCGTTGCCGAGGCATTTGATTGATTCAATTTTTCAATAGCAGCATCTGCAACATCAATAATGTGACTGCTTCCTTTCAGCATTTTGTAGAAGTTATAGGCAAAAAACAAATGCGACATCCACATTAGTGTTCCTCCTATGGCCCGCCATAACCAGAATGGGGCCATAAACACCACGCTATCAATAAATGGCTTGTCATCCATCCACATCAGTCCTTTTAAGGTACTTCCATACATCAATGGAATGGTATAAAATAGGAGGCCTATTAATGCCAGCCAGAAATGTGCACCAACGGTAATCTGTGGAGCTTCTTTTCCAGTTAACCTTGGCACCAGCGCATAAATACCTGCCCAAAGAAAGAAGCAGATGATCCCGTACATGGTTAAATGAGAGTGTGCAACCGTAAAATCAGTAAAATGCCAGATCATATTGGTAGAGCGAAAAGCTTCGGCTGTACCTTGTAATGAGCCCGTAAAATAAAAGATTATACCTACTATAAAAAATGGCAAAGTATAACTAGATGGCACTTTATGCCATGCTCCTTTAAAGGTCATTAGAAAGTTAGTTGTACCTGCAGCAACGGGAATAACCATACCAACACTTCCTAAAATGGCTACAGTTTGCAATGACCAGGGGATAGAGCTAAACACAAAGTGGTGTGTCCCTATTACGGTATAAAACAGAATCTGCGTCCAAAATGCAAGAATACCAAGGCTATAAGAATAAATGGGTTTATTTAACTGCTGAGGTAGGAAATAATATACAATGCCGAGAGTGAAGAGCATAAACCACATCCCCACACCCTGATGCATATAATAACCTTGAATAATGGTTTCGCCCAAGCCGTCCTGCCACCAGGGAACATAGGCCACAAATGCAATGACGATTACAAATATAACTGATGCAATAATATACCAGTTTGAGATATAAATTTCTTTGGTCTTTCTTTGTGCAACAGTTTGTATGAAATTAATTAGAATTAAAATGACGCCAATACCAAATAAAAGCATTACCGGCCAAATATATTCCCTGTATTCGCCACCACCATTGTTGATTCCTGCCATAAGGCATAAGCTGCCTATGATAACTGAGGCATTAATTAACCAGAAGCTGTACCAGCCCATTTTTATACTGGCAAGTGGCGCGTTTCCTACTCTTGGTACTACATATAAACCTAATCCGATCATGCCTAAGGACGCCCATCCCCAGAATACGGCATTGGTATGGACAGGGCGCAATCGTCCGAAACTTAACCAACTTTGGTGATCAACATCCGGGGCGACAAACTTTATCCCCAAGTACTCTCCCACTGTTGTTCCAAATAAAAGCCAGAATGTGGCGGCTCCCAAATACCATAATATCAGTTTTGAGAGTTGTGGATCAACCGCTGGTCTTTTTAAAGCCCTTTTCTTGATAGAAACAACTGGCAGTCCAGGATCACTTTGGATTTGATGCAATAAACCTTTATCGTCTTCCGCGGATATTGTTCCTGATAATTCATTGTGCGATAAGGTATAGTTGAGTGCCTTTTTACGTTTGGAAAGCAGGTCTTGCAGGGCCGACTGATCTTCCTTTTCAATTAGGGAAGCCAGTTCTTCAGCATCTTGTAGTCGCTGTTTATCCTGATACTGGCGGAATATGTTATTTACTTTAACCATCATCAACCATATTCCGGCCAGTATAGGTATTAGGATTAAAATCAAGGTAATGATCACGCCACCTTCAGCCCAAATAGAATTACCCGCTTTTGTAGTTTGAGAAAAGCCTTGAATACTATTCAACATCAAAAAAAACAATATACTCACACTTAACATCCCTGATTTAGGAAGGTTACCAGAGCCACTTTTCTTCTTAAGATACTCTTGAAAAGCTTCAATCTGAGTACTGGTAAATGTATGGAGATGCTGCTGCAATTGGGACTGTTGCCCATCTTGCTTCTGCCTTTTATACAGGTCATTTGCACCTTTTATCCTGTTATAGATAAAAACCGCAGCCACCAAGGTTGTGAGTAGCACAAGAAAGGAGACAATTAGTAATATTGAAGCAAACATAATGTCTTATTTTGATGGTGATTCATTTTAACCTTTAATTTTAGTTCAATTGAAGTAAGGCCGGACCAAACTCTTCGAATAGAATTGACTCTTTTTGAATCCCCTTGGCGAGGAGGTCTTTATATTGTTTTTGAATGAATGCTGATGGCCCGCATACATAATATCTTGTTCCTGGAAACTGTGGAAGAGAGGCTATTTTATTGATATCCAAAAACCCTTCCATTACCCCCTCTTGTTTATCAGTTGCAGTTGGCGCATCATAAAAAACGTGTTGACTAACATTCTGATTTTCCTTAGTGATGACATCTAATTCTGCTTTAAAGGCATGAACATTACGGTTTCGGCAACCATGTAACCAGGTAATAGGGTGATTATAATCTTTCTCAATCAGGTTTTGCAACATACTCATCATTGGGGTTAAACCTACACCTCCGCTAATCAATACTACCGGTGCATTTAAATCTGCAGCTAGTGTAAAATTACCTGCAGGCGCAGTAAGGTCAACTTTGTTTCCTTCATGAATAAAGTCGTGCAGATAATTACTGATTTTACCATCGGTATCTAATTCTATACCTTTTTCTTTTTTCACTGAAATACGATAATAATCGTGGGTTGGCGTGCTTGAAACACTATATTGACGCGCTTGATATAAGCTCATTTCTGGTAAAAACACCTTTAGACTGATATATTGACCAGGAATATGCGGCATCACTTTACCTCCATCTGCAGCTTGTAGGTAAAAGGAGGTAATCTCTGCAGATTCCTCTACTTTCTTAGCTACAAAAAAGGGTCTCCAACCTGTCCAGCCATTCTGTTTCTCTGTTTTTTCTTTGTACAATTTAGTTTCATGTCCTGACATTAAATCTGCTAGCTGTTGGTAAGCTACCGTCCAGGCATCTATAATTTCATCTGTTGCTGCTTCGCCCAGCACTTCTTGTATGGAGGCTATTAAATGGCGACCTACAATTTGATAATGTTCTGGCCTAATGTCCAAACTCACATGTTTATGACCAATTCTATCTACCACAGGCATTAATACACCTGGATTTGCTATGTTCTCCGCATAAGCCAATACAGCTAATGCTAAAGCTGTTTGTTGCTTTCCACTTTCCTGATTCCCCATATTGAACATATTTTTAAGTTCAGGGTTGTGGGTAAACATCCTGATATAGAAATGTTTAGTTAATAATACTCCGTTTTCTCTAAGTACCGGTACTGTCGCGCTGATCAATTGTTTTTGTGATGTGTTCATATAAATATATTAATACCTTTTTATCTTCTTTTATTACAAATGATTAAATTCTGTATTCTAAATCTCTTTATTATTTCTTAAGCTTTGTGATACCCAGGTTTAAGTTTTCACTAAAATCTATAATTCTGGTCTGTTCCAGCAGATCTTTTAACTGGTTACGAATGGCTTTAAACTCATGGTGCAAAGGACAAGGATTGGTCTCAGAGCAATAAGCTAAACCTAAGCCACATCCTGTGAAAATGCTTTTCCCATCTACCGCTTCCACTACATCTGCTAACGGCCGTTTTAGCGCAGCATCGTCCATATAAAATCCACCATTAGGCCCCTTGGCAGACTGCACAATCCCCTTTCTACTGAGGTCCTGTAATATTTTAGCAAGGAAATGCTCCGGCGAATCAATGCCACTTGCAATTTCTTTAATTCCTACCCTATTACCGGATGCTGTTCGGTGTGCGATAAAAAATACTGACCGTATTGCGTATTCACATGTTTTTGAAAAGACTCCCATAACGACAACAAAGTTACATATATTTTTAAAAGTAAAAGACTTTTTGGTCTTTTATTAAAAAAAGGCCTAATTTACAGCCATTTAAACTTTTTAGAACTATTTCTACTTATTTTTAAGGTTAATTACCAGCGGTTTACACTTGATAAATATCGGTTCTTCTGATGAGTCGCCCGACACTTCAAGCGCATTTCCTGGCACTAAAAACTCCACATTTTCGAAGGTAAGCTGACGTGTACCCAATAGGTTAATGATAACGTCTTTTGATTCGACTTTCGCATTTCTAACTATAAAGCCATTGATATCTGAGGCAGTAAACAATTTATCTGATTTAATACCAGCATTTTCTATCAACACATTACTTAGAGGGCTTTCGGGAATGCTACTGATCTTTACAAACTGACTGGAACGTTCCACTACAATATTTGTGGCTCTGATATTTTTGAATACTGGTGTAAGGGAATTAATTTCTCTGGCTGGTAGTCTGTTTGCTAAATCACCAACATGCTGTGCACTTCCAAGCATATCCCAGTTAAAGGCACTCCCTGTAAGATTCATTCTGATTCTGTCGTAATATATATTCTCGGCACCACCACCACGAGGTCTGCGTGTTTTAAATCTGATACCACTTCCTGTATCCTCAAATACGCAATCATGCACGTATAAATTCCGGATCATTCCTGCTGTTTCACTTCCCACAGTAATAGCCCCATGCCCCTCTCTTGCTAAGCAATAACGGATTACGATATTCTCTGATGCTTTATTTACCCGGACACCATCTTCACCACGACCAGCTTTAATGGTAAAACAGTCGTCGCCGCTACTTAAAGTGCTATATTCTATAAGGACATTTTTTGAAGATTCAATATCTATACCATCTCCACGCTGAATACCTACAGAATTTACCGTTATACCACGGATAATTACATTTTCACAATATATAGGGACAATATTCCAGAATGCAGTATTTTCTAATGAAAGGCCCTCTATGAATACATTTTTGCAATTAATAGGTGAAATAAACATTGGTGGTAAAATCGGACTCCCATTATGCCCCTCATAAATCCTTTCTGAAACAGGTTTACTCAAGTCTACGAATTCTTCTATAACCTGAGTGGTCATAGTTTGCATGCGCACTGAGCCATCTTTTGCAGGTCCTATTAAACGCCCTTTCCCCGTAAGGGCTATATTCTCTTGTCCGTTTGCATAAATACAAGCCCCGAGCGACATCACTTCTATGCCCTCATTTCTTGTAAATACTGCTGGAAGGTAATCTTTTACTTCTCCACTAAAGTGCAGTTCTGCACCCTCTTCTAAATGTAGATTTACATTGCTTTTTAAAATAATGCGACCTGTTACCCATTTCCCTTTAGGAACTATAGCTGTGCCACCCCCCTTTTTATTCAATTCATCAATAGTCTGCTGAATTACTTTAGTTACAGTTTTACCTTCTATTGCGCCATTAGCTGTGATCTGCTTTGTTAAAGCTGGGAACGCTGGTCGTCTTAGCTGAGGCATTTCGAAAGGTGCTTCAATGGATGCTATTTGCATTGGTAAATTTAACGCCCCTACCTGCTCCTTAAATGGAACTAAGTTTAATTGATTCAGAGTTGCCCTTTCTTTTGATGCAGAGCAGGAAATAAAAAGGACAAAAATAAACGCAAGTCCTAAATAGCGTTTAAGACTTACGTCAGCAAAGTTATTCATCCTGCCAAGTTCGTGTTCCTTTTTTAAGATTACAAGTTGTAAATAATGAAATATCTACTGTACTCTGATCTTTCCTTTCATTACTACGTGTATGCTACAATAATAATTTGAGGGTTCTGCGACTTCCATTTTCCAGGAGCTATCGGCAGGTATCACTGAGGAAGTCCACGCATTTCCCTCTTCAGTAACATCGTGACTCATCATATCCCTGTTTATCCATAGCACAGTATCTCCTTTATTTACAGTAATATCATCTGGTACATACTTCATATCTTTAATTTCAACCGTATATAGCTTAGGCTTTTGAATGCTCGAACTGCAACTACCCAATAGTATAGCGATCACGATGACATAAAAACTATATCTGCCCATATCAATTTACTTAAATTTCATTTGTACCATTTCGGCATGTTCCAGATGTGATTTTAATGCTGGGACTACCTTCTCTAGCAAGGCTTTTAATTCACTATTACTGGTTTGAGGGATTAACAATGTTTCTACTGCTCCGATTACCGCTTTATGATAAGCTACTTCATTATCAATATAAGCTTTATCAAATGCCTTTCCTGATTTCGACTGTAATGTTTTTTTAGTTTTTGCAGCATCTGCCAATAAGCTTTTGCTCACTGCATTGTCTTTGGGGGTTACTTTTAATTTGGTAACTAATGCCACAGCTTGCGCAATAACAGCTTTATGGTCATTACTCATTGTTTCTGCAAATTTCAGAATTTCTGCATTTTTCGACTTTGCTTTTGCGATAACAGCGTAGTCAATATCAATCTGATTCGCCGTAACCGCTACAGAGGCGATTTCAGGATCTGTAAGTTTAGGTGATGCTTGTTTAGGTGTTTGTGCAAATGCATTTACAGAAATAAACAATACGGCCACAGATGTGGAGGCGGTAGATACCAGGGTTTTAATCATTTTCATTTCTTTAAGTTTTTATATTGATTTATACCCATTAGAGGTACGCATTAAGAAAAGGGTTACAAAAACTACTCACTTACGCTTTTTGAATTCTTAATCCCTTTTTTTCTAAGTTTAGGATAGAATAACTGGATAAATAAAACTGAACAGATTGAACAGTGGGCATTTATAAATAATATGGGGGGTATCACGACTTTTAAGTTAAACTGTATTTCGTTCTAACCAGATATAATAAATGCCTAGAAAACATACTAAACGAAATGGAGTATCCAAGGGATATATTCCTAAAACACTATTTATTAAACAGCTAATAGCGATGCTATTACTATTATCGTCAGTACAGGTCAATGCTTCAATATCAAAAAAGTTATATCAGGATATTGATGTTAAAGGGAAGGTAGTCGATATAAATGGGGCTCCAATACCTGGGGTATCTGTTAATGTTAAGGGGAGCAAGAAAAGCACGGTTACCAATGGTCAGGGTGCGTTCACTATTTCTGTCTCACCTAATGATCTACTGATGTTTAGCATTATATCTATTGGCTCTTTAGATTAGTTTTTTTATTATTGCAACCGAAATATTCAACGAATATTCGGGATGTAGCGTAGCCCGGTATCGCGCCAGCATGGGGTGCTGGAGGT
>JBEBUV010000076.1:0-17721 GCA_040393085.1 Pedobacter hiemivivus
GAAAAATATGAAGAATATGCAAAAAAAGTTTCAGAAGAACTAAATAATTCCGATATTCGCGGGCTGATTGACTTTCGCGATGAAAAGATTGGAAGGAAAATCAGGGATGCAGAGGTTAAAAAGATCCCTTATATGTTGATTATCGGAGAGAAAGAAATGGCAGAAGGAAAGGCGTCGGTAAGGAAACATGGTGAGGGAGATTTAGGTGAAATGACACTGCAGGAATTTAGTGAATTATTAATTAAAGAAATTACAGTTTAAATAAGATAACATTTGGCATTAGGCAGACCAGGATTTAATAGGGGACCACGTCCTCCTTTTAAGAAAAAAGAAGCAGAACATAATATTAATCAGCATATCAGAGCGCAAGAAGTACGATTAGCTGGCGATAATGTTGAACCAGGGATCTATCCTTTGGCAAAAGCTTTGGCCCTAGCTGATGAGTTGGAATTGGATTTGGTAGAGATTTCTCCGAATGCTGTACCACCCGTTTGTAGGATTATTGATTATAGTAAGTTTGTATACGAGCAAAAGAAAAAGCAGAAAGAGATTAAAGCAAATGCAAAGCAAACTGTAATTAAAGAAATCCGTTTCGGACCTAACACTAACGATCACGATTTTCAATTTAAGTTAAAACACGCGGTTAGCTTTTTAGAGAATGGTGAGAAAGTTAGAGCTTATGTTCACTTTAAAGGTAGAGCAATTGTTTACAAAGAGCAGGGAGAGATCTTATTGCTTAAGTTTGCGCAAGCCCTTGAAGATATAGGTAAGGTTGAATTGTTACCAAAGTTGGAAGGTAAGCGTATGTTTTTAACGCTTGCACCAAAAGTTGCTAAGAAATAAATAAATTACATTAATATAAATACAGGTTATGCCAAAAATGAAAACCAATTCCAGTGCTAAAAAGCGTTTTAAGCTTACTGGAACAGGTAAGATCGCAAGGAAGAATGCCTACAAAAGCCACATCTTAACAAAGATGTCGACTAAACGTAAGCGTAACTTAGGACACACTTCAATGGTGTCAGCAGCTGACACGGGCAACGTTAAACGTATGCTTGCAATCGGTAAATAATTAAATTTTTAACCAGGTAACCGGTAGTAAGTTTGCTGTAATACGCAACACCGTTTATCAAAAACAACAACAACATGCCACGTTCGGTAAACGCAGTAGCTTCGAGAAGAAGAAGGAAAAAGGTCTTAAATTTAGCCAAAGGTTATTGGGGATCAAGAAGCAAGGTATTCACCATTGCTAAAAATACGGTAGAAAAAGGTTTGCAATATGCTTACCGTGACCGTAAAGTTAAGAAAAGAGAATTCCGCGGATTGTGGATTCAGCGTATCAATGCTGGAGCACGTCAGCATGGTATATCTTACTCTCAGTTAATTGGTAAATTAGCTAGCAAAAACATCGGTTTGAACCGTAAAGTTTTAGCAGATTTAGCTATGAATCATCCAGAAGCTTTTAAAGCTGTAATTGATACAGTAAAATAGATATAACTGATATTGATATAAAAAGGGAAGTCGTTCGGCTTCCCTTTTTTGTTTTAAAAGAATTTGAATGAGATGAGACTTAATAGGGTATCTGGTTACAATGTAATGTGTTGACCTGCTTTTTTTATCGTTTCATGGTTAACTACACTCATTTTAGGAATTCTACCTAATACTTTTATCTGACTATAGTTGGTAATATACTGTTCGCTTTCTTCATTTTTTACACCATTAAATATTAACCCTTCTATCTCAATTTGATGTGCTTTAAGTATTTCAAGGGTTAATAGTGTGTGGTTGATACTGCCCAGATAATTCTGAGATACAATGATCACCTTTGCTGCTAAACTCTTAATCAGGTCTAGTATCAGTTCTGTGTCGTTTAAAGGAACCATTAAACCGCCTGCACCTTCTATGACCAGGTTATTGTTAGTTTTTGGTTTTTTTATAGCAGATACATTGATAGTGATGCCGTCTAGCCTAGCAGATAGGTGTGGGGAAAGGGGCTCACTCAGGCGGTAGCTCTCCGGATGTATAATGGTGTCGGGACTAACCAAATGCTTTACAAACAGGCTGTCGCTGATCTCCAGATCCCCAGATTGAACAGGCTTCCAGTAGTCGGCTTTTAGTTTTTCTGTAAGAATAGCACTGATGATTGTTTTGCCAATTCCAGTACCAATTCCAGTAATAAAATACGTATTATTCATGTTTTAGTTTCTTTAATTCATTAACCAGCATTTCAATCTCCTGATCGCTGTTAAATAGGTGAAGGCATATTCTTAATCTTTCTTTTCCCTCAGAAACAGTAGGACTTAGTATAGCCCGTACGTCTAATCCTTTATTTTGTAAGGCTTGTGCAGCAATTTTTGCTTCATTTGCATTACGGTATAGAACCGTTTGTATAGTGCTTGTGCTTTCTATTGTTTGGATTGCTGTACCTTTTAGTAATGATTTGTATAATATGATCTTAGACTCAATCTGTTTGGTGTAATCCGTTTCAATTAACATTTGATAGCCTGAATGTATTGTTGCAATAGAATAAATAGGGGCTGCAGTGGTATACACAAAGGATCTTGCAAAATTTATAAGATAGCTGCGTAAATTTTTACTGCCCAATACAATAGCACCATGAGATCCTAAAGCTTTTCCAAATGTTATAATTCGGGCAAAAACAAGATGTTCCAAACCTAGCGTTTGTACGAGCCCTGTACCATTTGTCCCGTATACACCCAAGGCATGTGCTTCATCAACAATGAGGTTAGCCTGGTACTGCTTACAAAGCATAGCGATCTCTGTTAATGGTGCAGTATCGCCATCCATAGAATAGACGCTCTCTGTAAGTACATATATATTTCCTTTAGCTATTTTTAGTTTAGCTTCCAGATTATTGAGGTCATTATGTTTAAAGGTATATCGATTAGCATAACTGAGGCGGGCTCCATCGATCAGACTGGCATGTGTCAGCTCATCGGCTATGATCGTGTCCCCACGTTGTGCTAAACTGGATATCAGGCCAACATTAGCATCATAACCAGAGTTGAAGATTAATCCTGCTTCAGCATGATGGAGCTTAGCAATTTCCTGTTCTGTTTCTTCTGTGAAAGCGTGATTTCCGTTTAATAGACGTGAGCCGGTTGCTCCATTCTTATCATCTGCTATCTTTGCCAACTTAGCTGCACTGCGTGTTTTTAATTCGGATGAACGTGCAAATCCCAGGTAATCATTGGATGAGAAATCAATAGGAAGATGTTTAGAGGAGAGTATTCTTAATATGCCTTTGTCCGCTCTGTGCTGTAACTGACTTTGAATAAATTCTTCTGCTTTGTTCATGGTTCCCAAAAGTATGCAAAGCAGTTTAATTATCCCCGTCAAAATTAATTATTCAGTTTGACGGGGAATATTTTTTATAAGGTGTATTTACCTTGATATCGGCATTGGTATATTATTATAGGATATTAGTTTTTGTTAAGTTGTGAAATGGACTTCTGCATTTGCGCCATCATGGAACTTAATGTTTCGATAGTTGGTTCTGGTGTTGGGTCAGGCAATGCGGTTGATATATAGGCTTTGGCTTTCCATATTTCCAGAATATCATCTGCTGGAACGGTATAAGGATCATAGATCTTGTTGTCGGATATAAGTTTTAAGTCTTTGTTTTCTTTAAAACGATTTCCAGCTCTTTTGTAGACAACACCTTCGTTTTTGCTGATAATTATATAAGTTTCACCAGTTTTGACGTCATTCCAGTTATCCATATATTCTGCAACGATGATACTTCCAGGTTGTATTGGGAGCATAGAATCGCCTACGATTTCAAATGCTCTAAAGGTTCCTTGTTTTAAAAAGGGAAGTGGTAATTGGAATTTTGGAAGATCTTTAATGTATTGAGGGTCTGAAAATCCATTTAAGTATCCTGCACTCGCTTTCACTGGTACCATTTCTATGTTCTCATTATCATCTTTGTCTACTGATATACTTAATATACGAAGGTTTGATCCCTGGCTTTTTGGCTTAGGTTTCCAGTCTTCATTGATGCTTTCATTAATAAACTCATCTATTGTTAGGTCAAAGTATTCTGCTATTTTTTTTAGCAAATCGTATTTCGGTTCAGCCCGATCTTCTTCGTAAGCACCAATGAGAGACCTCTTAATTCCCATAGCATCAGCGAATTGTTGCTGTGTGTGAGCTTTTTTCTTTCTTAAGTACTTAAGGTTGGATGAAATGTTTGACATAAAATAAAAAGTTAAAATAAGTTTGTTTTTACTAATATTGTTAGTATTATTGTGCCAATAAAGTTAGTAATATTTATTCAAATAGCAAATAGGTCTACTAACTAATTTAGTTTATTAATTTTTAAGCTTAATGATATGAAAAAATTTGTTTATGTAATAACGGACAGGAATAGAGCTAGTTTACATGTAGGAATGAGTTCTGATCTTTTTAAAACATTAGATTTCTACAAGCAAATGCCATGTTTGTTCTTTGATAGTAGTCAGCAGTTAACCAGGCTGGTTTATTTTGAAGAATTTAGAACAGAGTCTCAGGCATTAAGCCGTTTTAAGCTAGTAAGTAGATTCACCAGAATGCAAAAGGAGCGTTTGGTAAGATCTTGTAACCCTGATTGGGTAGATCTGACTATAGGATTGGATTTTGAACACATCACTTCAGGAAAGAAAATGATGAATCAGGTTAATATGTCGTTTAATATGCAATAGATCACAGTACATTTATTTTGTTGAAATGTACTGTGATCAAGAAAGGCTTACCAGCCTGGTGCAAACGTTAAACCAAATGTACCCAGTTTTAAGTCGGTACGTTGGAAAGGAATTGCGTAATATGGTTCTAATACAAAAGCACCAAATACGTTGACTCTTAAAGAGATTCCGACGCTCAATGCCGGTACCCGCTCTAGGGTTTTTGTATAAATTGTGTTTCCATTTATATCATGTACTGGCTGACCATTGATATCAACCAATGGATCAAGGTTATACGTTGGCTGGCTTTTGAACACGACTTTAGAGTCTTCATTCCAGGCTAAACCAGCATCAAAGAATAAGTTTAAGTCGCTAAACAGGAGTTTAGACGGTATAGCTGATAACTTTTTAGGCCCTGTAAATGGAAGTCGGACTTCCAGGTTAAATACAGCCATTTTGCTTCCTGATAGCTGATTAATGTCAAAGCTATTTGAATATCCTGCATTGTTATTACTATTATACATTGAATTGGCTTCGTATCCCCTGATGAAATACGGATAACCAACGAATAAAGGATAAAGGTTTTCACCCTCTTTACCTAGTCTTAAGTAGTTATATGTTCTTGCTGCTATGGTTATAGGTTTTATCCTCCAGTATTTTCTAAAATCGACAGTGACAGCAGAGAATTTATAATCCCCAAAATATTGTTCCATTCCAACACGATACCTAAAACCTTCAAGAGGTGAAGTAATACCATTTATAGAGTTATCACCAACAAATGCGGTATTAAGCTGGAAAATAGTGAAGTTTTTTAATTGGGTGTTAAACTGATTACTAGCCTCTTCTATTGGAATTTTTCTCTTATCTGAGGTGATATAATAACCAATGGCGCCATTCACATTTTCATAATAATTACTGATACGGTCTACTCTATAACTATATCGTGAAAATGCTCCTCCAGCTTCAAATCTATGTACTTTATTAAAAGGATAGGCAGCGAACAATTGTGCTTGATCTTCGAATGTTCTGATCAGGTTGGTCCTATCATCCCAAACGTCTATTTGGGAGCCATCTTTATCAACTGTAAGTTTATCTTTAACTAATTCCCTGAAACCAGTAATGTAGGGGATATGTGATATTGCAGCTCCCCAGTTGATACGGCTTTGTTGGTTGATATAGCCCACAAGTCCGCCGAAATCATATATCTCTCCATTAACTGATACATTGGCTACAATCTGATTGTGTCCCAGTATATCACTAAACATCCCTACAATACCACCTTGTACACCGGTTCCAAATCTGCTACTTGATACCCCTACACCACTATTGGCCAGATAATCTAGTTTAAATTGAGGTCTGTAAGACACAAGGCGCATAGAGTCGGCGATGGTTTTTTCGAAACGTTCAAAGTTATTGAGATTGGCGTTAACAATGTCTACACCCAAGCTCTCCATAGGAGGGAGGATAGCTGCATCAAAATTTACTGCTGTTGGATCAACTTCTTTAGCTTGGAAGGCGCTAGCTGGTGCATTGTAAAGTGTATATCGTTGCGAACGATAGTAGCTATAGACAATTTCGTCGTTTCTTGATACAGAAATAGCAGGAGAGAATTCAGTAATACCACTGATCCCTGTGAAATAATCCGTTAGTTGTTTTACACTGTTATCCGCCAATGTATATTCATATAAGTTTCTGAACCCGTCTTTGTTTGATAAGAAGAATAGCCTTTTGCTATCGCCAGAAAATTGTGCGTTAAGGTTATTGGCACCTGGGAATACAGGGACGTCGGTTAGCGACTTACTTTCAATATCATAGATAGTCAGGTTGATTGGATGTACTGCTTTTTTGCTTGTACTTTGTTGAGATACTCTATCAGATGAGAAAGCTATTTTCCTTCCATCCTGTGAGTAAGCGGGTGCATAATCAGAGTACGCATCATCTGTAATTTGTGTAACTTCTCTTGTTTTTAAATTATAAGAGAAAATGTCACTTTGTCCTTGTATCATTCCTGAAAAAGCAATATCATCTCCATTCGGCGACCAGGAAAGGTTTCCGAACTGTGCTACTTTACCCATTTCTGCGCGTAGGGCTACACTTCCATTATCGACGTTAACGATCATGAGCTGGTTTTTACCCTTACTGAAAATACTAAAGGCAAATTGTTTACCGTCTGGAGACCAGGTGCCGGCAGATTCAAGAAAGTTAAAGTCATCAATATGCGAATTGGAGACCTGACTGCTTAGTTTTCTCAATATTTTTCCGGTTTTAGCATCTGCCAAAAACAGGTCTATCCCGAACAGATCTTTTTCTGATAAGAAAGCAAGGTACTTACCATCAGGACTTATTGCAGGCGCCACATTCATATTACCCGCATTTTTATGATCAATAATCTTTGTGCCCGTGATTCTGATTTGTGAGCTGTCGGCCTTTAACATTGGGCGATAATGTGTCTCAATTGCATTTTTCCATAAACCAGATAATGCTCTGTCATCGTAACCAAAAGTATATCTTAATCCATTTTCATAGCCATATTTAGCGGTTGCCTTAAATAATGGTACAATGGTTGTATCTCCATAAACAGAACCTACAAAGGTCCAGAAAGCTTGTCCGTAACGGTAAGGGAAATACTTGTTGGAGTTCGTAAGGTCTTTTAGAGAGGGGATATCTCTGTTTAAAAGGGCGTCTCTCATCCACATAGAAGTAAAAGCATCATTTTTACCTACAGAAAGGTATTCTGCCATTCCTTCAATCATCCACAATGGGATCTGACTGATATTTTCAAGACTGATAGAATCTTTTTCCAGTAGTAAATGATATTGAAAAGCGTGAACAAGTTCATGACCTAAAACGTGACGGGTTTGATTGTTCAATTCCATCACAGGCATAATGACCCTGTTTTTAAAGGCTTCTGTAACCCCACCAGTCCCAATACCTATATCACCTTGCAGCGCAGTAGTTTGTTGAAAATCGGGGTGGTTATTATAAAGGATAATTGGGTTTTTCTTTTCGAAAGTTGCTTTAAAGATTTCCTGATGCATTTTATACCAGGTCTCTGCATCTTCAGCAAACTTCGCAATTAGCTTTTCGTTCTGGAGGTAATAGTAGATTTCAAAGTGAGGAGTTTGCAGTACTTTAAACTTCTCATTGTTGTAGCGCACCTTGTTTTGTCCAAAGTATTGGGCCTGTAGAGCAAGGGTTGATACGATGAGAAGAAGAAATGTAAGCATTGTTCTTCGTAGGAAAGTATAGCTTTTATTCATATCGCTTATATTTCAAGAGTTACAGTTTAAATTTACAAAAAATACCAATACTAAGCTTACATCCTAAGCGTCTTAGAGATGGGCTAATTTGGTGTAATTATAATAATGATATAATAAAGGTTATTAATTATTGTTTTTCTTTTTTTCCTTTTCTTCTTGACGTTGTTTTCTTCTGAGTTCTCTTTCCTGTTTTTTTGTAAGCGGAACTTCAGCAACAGGTTGTTTTATCGGCTCGGGGGTTTTCTTTTCTTCTGTTTTTTGAATAATAGCTTCATTTTGAACAGGTTGTGGTGTTTCAATTGTCGGGAGCTCAAAACTAGTGGAATCTATTTCCAGACTATCATTAGCGGTTGTATCAGGCACATATCTTGGTGTAGGGCAATTAAGGTCTCTTGTAATCTTTACTGTGGCTTTAGGGAAAGGGCCCATGGTATAACCCGTAGATGGGTCTTTATATACCTTTTCCATGAATTTACCAAAAATAGGGAGGGCTGTTCTAGACCCCTCTCCAGTCTCTCCATTTTTAAAGTGTGCAGTACGCTCATCGCAACCCACCCAAATACCGGTTACCAGGTCTTTAGTTACACCCATATACCATGCATCAACATAATCACTTGATGTACCTGTTTTTCCGCCAATTTGGTTTCCTTTTTTCCAAAGATCCCATTCCCATAAAGCCTGGGATGTTCCTCCTGGTTCTTCCATTCCACCTCTAAGCATATAGAGCATGAGCCATGACATTTCCTCGGTTAATACTCTTTTAGTTTTAGCTGTAAACTCTTCAATTAGGTTTCCATCAAGATCAGTAATTTTTTCTACCAGGATTGGATCTGTTTTCAGACCTCCATTTAAGAAAGTGCCATATGCTCTAACCATTTCAAAGACAGATACATCATTTGGGCCTAAGCTAACGGATGGAACCGATTCTAATTTGCTGTCGATGCCACATTCATGAGCCCATTTCACCACATTATCCCAGCCTACTTTTTCTGTGATCTGTGCGGTAATGGTATTTACAGATCTTGCCATTGCTAAGCGGAGTGACATTTCATTATACGAATTGCTCCAGCTGGCATTTTTGGGTTCCCAATACTCTGTTTTTCCTTTTTCCTGGTAGGCAATTCTTACCGGTTTATCTGTGAATTTATTACAAGGACCAAGGCCACTTTCCAGTGCTGCCAGATAAGCGAAAGGTTTAAATGTAGAACCGGCTTGTCTTTTTGATTGATTTACATGGTCGTATTTAAAATATCTATGATCTAATCCACCCACCCAAACTTTTATTTTACCATTAAAAGGATCGAGGGTCATCATTCCTGTATTCATTATTTTTCCGTAATAACGAATAGAGTCCATGGTCGAGAAAAGTGTATCACGATCGCCTTTCCATGTAAATATTTTCATCTTTTTCTTTCTATTGAACCAGGCTGTTACCGAATCAGGATTATTGGGGTATTTCTTTTCCAGTAATTTATAGATAGGAAGATTACGCATTGCCCGGTCTGGATAATCAACTTTTTTACCTTCAGAATCTTCCCAGGGATCTTCCTTACCCCAAACGCTATAAAATCTTTTTTGGATATTCTTCATCTGCTCCTCCACAGCCTCTTCAGCATACTGTTGTAGCTTAGAATCAATAGTTGTATATATTTTTAATCCATCCTCATATAAGTTGTAATCATTGTCCTTACACCATTTTTCAAGATATTTATCTACCGCAGCTCTTAAATAGGAATCGCCATCACTACCTTCGTCAACTCTTCCTTCCTTTAGCTTTATAGGTGTGCTTCTATAAGTGTTTAGTTCGGCGGTTGAAATGAAATTGTATTTATTCATTTGTGCTAGTGCAACATTACGGCGTTCCAATGCTTTTTGTGGACTTCTTATAGGGTTGTAAGTGGTAGTCCCTTTCAACATACCTATCAGCAATGCTGCTTCAGGGATATCTAACTCGTTGGCTTCTTTATCGAAGTAAATACGCGATGCTGTTTTGATACCATAAGTATTGTTTCCGAATGATACGGTATTCAAATACATGGTAAGGATATCATCTTTAGAATAATTAGATTCTAATTTAACTGCGGTGAGCCATTCTTTTAGTTTTGCAATAAGGGTACGTACGACAGGAATACGGCTTAAAGCACCCTGTGATTTATTGTATCTGGTACGGTAAAGGTTTTTTGCCAGCTGTTGAGTAATAGTACTTGCTCCGCGTTTATCACCCGTTGCAGTAGATATCCCACTAGAAAGTAATGAGCGGAAATCGATTCCCATATGTTTATAGAACCGTACATCTTCTGTAGCAATTAATGCATTGATGATGCTTGGTGATATTTCTTTAAAACTTACTGGAGTACGGTTTTCTTTGTAGTAGCGGCCTATTAATTTACCATCAGAAGTATATAATTCAGAACCTACACGTTGTGTAGGGTTTTTAACATCTTCATAAGATGGTGAGTAACCAAAAAGCCATAAGAAATTGAGTTGCAGGGCACAAAAGAAGAGAATGATACAAAAAAGGAATATGCTTGGATAACGGATGTACTTATTGCTAATTTCTTTAAACATGGGAGTAAAGATCAAAAAAACGTAAAACAGTTTGTGTTAAATAGTGTTAAAGTTACCTGGCAAAATTAACATATTTAATCAATAGTATTTTACTGTAAATACTAACTGTAATTGAATTTAGCTGATGAGCCGATTTTTTATAGCAAATCGTATCAATGAAGCTGTATTGTTTTGTGTAGTTTTTTGCAATAGGTTTTGGCGATAGCCTTCAATAGTCCGTTTACTTAAAAATAATTTATTAGATATTTCAATGTTTGTTAGTCCCTCGGCAATTAATTGCAATACCTGCAGTTCGCGTTCCGAAAACTGTTCAATATTAACAGGCGTGTGGTTTTGTTGAAGATTATTAAATTGAATTTTAATCAATTTGTCAATAAGTTCTGTACCTAGGTATTTACGGTTTCTGCTGACCATTTTTACTGCGAATTCTAATTCTTCAGTTTCTGCACTTTTTAGAAGATATGCACTTGCCCCGGATTGAAATACGGTTGAAACATTATATAAATCATCATACATAGTTAGTATAATTATTTTAATGGATGGATCATGAGCCTTTAATGCGATGGTAAGTTCCATTCCATTCATTTCAGGCATATTTAGATCAGAAATAACCATATCTATACGTTCGTTCGATTTTAAAAAGTCTAAAACTTCAAGCCCGTTAGTACATTCCTTAATTACCCTGACATTTTCCTGTTGTTCTAATAATTTCCGAAGTCCGCTTCGTATCATGGAGTGATCGTCTGCTAATACAATGTTAATCATGTTCTTTCCCTACTTTATAGCTGATCACCTATTAAATGATGTATTGAAGACTTAACAAAAGGATTATGATATTGTTTGATGTAGCTGGTGCCACTAAAAAACTGTTGCGTATTAATACGCTTTTATTGTTTAATTTTTACCGTATTTTTTTGAAACAAATACGGTGTTTTTTTGTCTTATTGAATTATTCAAATTACCTACCTTTCTTTCACCTTGAAAAATGTTTAACCCTCGAAAAAGTTTTATGATAGATCATAAATTAACACTATTTAGTTTTTTAGAAAACGCCTCTTTACCAGTTCATTGTATTGATGTTGATGGATTTATTGTATGGGTTAATCAGGCCGAATTAACCTTGTTGGGTTATAATGAAAGGGAATATGTTGGCTATCCTTTCGGTTCGTTCTACGTTGATGCAGATATTTCCACTGACATTCTGATCAAACTGAAAAATAATGAAAAATTACATAATTATCCCGCTAAACTTAAAAGTAAGGATGGTAGTATAAAATATGTAGTTCTCAATTCCAATGTCATCAATAATGATGGCGAGACGATGTATATATGTTCCAGTACAGATATATCTGATATTACTTATCTGGAACAAGGAAATGCAAAGTTACTTCAGGAAAAAAGTGCAAGACTTGCAGCGATTGTAGAATCAACTGAGGATGCGATTATCAGTAAGACATTGGACGGCATAATTACCACCTGGAATAATGCTGCCGAGCGTATGTTTGGTTTTAAATCTAATGAAATGATTGACAGACCTATCGTTACCTTTATTCCAGAAGATCGTTTGGATGAGGAAAAGCTTATATTGAATAGGCTAAAAAATGGGGATCGTGTTGAGCATTTCGAAACGAAACGACTAACTAAATCTGGGCAGTTGATTGATGTTTCTTTGACAATTTCTCCAGTTAGGAATTTTAAAGGGAACATCATCGGGTTTTCGAAAATAGCAAGAGATATTACAGAACAGAAGCAACATGAACAACGTAAAAATGATTTTATAGCATTGGTTAGTCATGAGTTAAGAACTCCTTTGACTTCTATCAGTTCATTTATTCAGCTTCTATTATGTAAGTCAAAAAAGTTTGAAGACAGTTTTATTTTAGATGTATTAGGTCGGACCGAAAAACAAGTGAAGAAGATGATCAGAATGGTAGAGGATTTTTTAGATCTAGCCAGACTGGAAGAAGGAAAAATCCAAATCAATAGAGAAGTTTTTTACCTGCACTCACTTATAGAAGAGGTTGTTACTGATGTTGGTGTTTTAAGTGCTATTCATCAAATTGAAATAAAGGAAAATGAGTTGGTTTATGTAAATGCCGATCGCGATAAAATAGGAGATGTGCTGATCAACCTGTTAACTAATGCTATTAAGTACTCACCGAAAGGGGGTAAAATCATTATTGGTAGTAGGAAACAAGCGGGAAAAGTATTGATTTATATACAAGATGAAGGGGTTGGTATTGCTCCTAAGGATCAAAAAAGATTGTTTGAGAGGTTTTTTAGAGTTAAGAATAACGAATTAATTAAATCTGTAAATGGTTTTGGCATTGGTTTATACCTTGCTTCCGAAATTCTTAAAGATCATAATAGTTATATACAAGTGGAAAGTCAGGTAGGCGAGGGCTCAGTTTTTTATTTTACCCTTGATGTGCTTGATCAGTATGAGAATTTATAAATGTATTTTTTAAGATGCTAAGGCATGATTTTGGTTATTATGGTAAGTAATACTAAATTTAAGGAGGCTGATTACAATTTAAAAAATGGAAAAAGAGATCAAACAATATTTAGTTGGAGCAGGTGAAAAGGTTTCATTAAATGATTACAGTACCAGTTATAGTGGTGATCGGGATAAAAGAACTGCGAAAAAGGAACTAGAAGAAACTAAGGAAGAGCTGGCGAAGTCTCAGGAGATGCTATATGCTTCTGATTCGCGTTCTGTACTGATCCTTTTTCAGGCCATGGATGCTGCAGGGAAGGATAGTGCTATTCAGCATGTGATGACCGGATTTAACCCACAAGGTTGTCAGGTTTATAGCTTTAAGACCCCAACTTCGGAAGAGTATGATCATAATTTTTTATGGCGACATTATAAAGCGCTACCGGAACGTGGTCGTATAGGAATACATAACAGATCTCATTATGAGAATGTATTGGTGTGTAAAGTTCATCCAGAATATATATTAAGTGAAAAGATTCCGGGATACAATGATGTAAAAAAAATAGATAAGGATTTTTGGAGGAAAAGGTATGAGAGTATCCGCAACTTTGAGAAACACATTAGTGACAATGGGACTGTAATTGTAAAGATATTTCTATATGTTTCAAAGGAGGAACAAAAGGGACGATTTCTGGACAGAATTGATGACCCCTCAAAGAACTGGAAGTTTTCTTCTGGCGATATAGCTGAGCGTGCTTTATGGAGAAACTATATGAAAGCTTATGAAGAGGCTCTTACAGAAACTTCTACTGAGGCAGCCCCATGGTATATTATTCCTGCAGATAAAAAATGGTATGCTCGATTGGCTATTAGTAAAATTCTGGTAGAAACAATAAAGGGATTAAATCTTAAATTTCCTGAACTTCCTAAAAATGAATTATTAAAGCTTGATGATATCAGACAACAGTTGCTGGATGAAGAGTAACCCTGATCAAGGCTTGTTTTTATGTTTTCTTTGTATTTCGTAATCGTAGATAAGTTTGCCAATATTTTTCATAAAAGGGTAGCAGACGGTTTCATATTCATAGATGCCATCATTGTAAATACCATCTTCATTGGATTGTACAACGGCTGTTAAAAAGAATTCAATGTTATTTTTGTTGTCTTTGAAATACGCATTATCTATAATGAAGCCATAAGAGTCTCCATACTTATTGAATATTTTCAGATCAGGGTTTATAATAGTGTCTTTTTCTCGTCCATAGTAAAGCATTTTTGCATAAGTAGGCCAAAACTCCTTAGGATCGTAAGATGGATAATCACTTTCTGTAGGCAATTTACTCATGTAAGTATATATCAGTTGATAATCCTGTGGAGTTAACTTAAATCGTTTTGATATAGGAAAAGCTTCAGGGTGAATAAGTTTTATCATCATCGACTGCTGATCCGAGATGCTAAAAGCATTCTTATTTGATAGATTAAAGGGCTTAGGAACCAATTTTTCTGCGCTGTCTAAATAGCCTTTCCCCATTATTGTGTTTGTTAACTTCAATGGATATTCCTTGGGATCGTATTGTGCTGCTTGCAGATATACCAGTTTATCTGCATTGTAAAATCTTATAGGATTAGTGTGTTTTGCCGATTCACCAGCATCACCAATAGCCAGTCGGTTTAATATTCTACTATCATGTAAGTCATAATATTTGAGTTTATTGTTGATTTCGGCGCGACCAATAAATTCAAATAGTCGGTTAAAAGCGTCATTGTCACTTGTCAGCAGTATTTTTTTTATGTAATGTTCAATGGATGGCAATCCATTCTCTGAAGTTTTGTCTTTATCAACACGGGTTTGTCCGGACCAGGCACTGTCGGTGATCATAGTGCTTTTAGCAGTAAGACCTTTTATTTTTAATGCATTGATTTTTTCGAGTGCAAATATTACTGCAGCTAGTTTTACTGTGCTTGCCGGATAAAAATATCGGTGGTTATCCAGATTATAGCTATAAGTTTTAAACTTTATATGAGCATTCTTATTTTTAATTACCTGTGTATATAGTACTTGTATTTGATTCTTTTGAGGATGGTTTAATACACCAGAAAATAGGTCTGGATGTGCTTGCATCAATTTTTTCAAAAATATTGTATCTGTTTTTTGAGCCATAGCCGTGGTGCTGATGAGCATAAATAAGGCGTAAAATATTTTATTCATCGTTGCATAATTATATATAAATAAAAGTATTAAAAAAATACAGGAAATACCCTTGTTGTTGTTGAATAGATAATTGAGTACATTCGCATCGCTTTTGGTTCCTGATCGCATTATGCTATCTAGATTAAAAGGGAATACGGTGTAATTCCGTAACTGTCCCGCAGCTGTAAGCTCTATAACGGTGTTCAAATCATACGCCACTTTTCCAAACCTTTAAAAAGGTAAAGAATGGGAAGGCTGGATACCGGGAGTAAGTCAGAAGACCTGCCATAAGTTTTTATATATCATAGCTTTCGGGGATTGAAGCTAGGAGTGAATTCTGATTTATCATATTTCATTTCCTGAATCTTTCTGTTTGCTGTGGGGAAAATTCTCACAAACAAAACATTATTAAAAAATGAAACTTAGTAACAAACTATTAATTGCAATGAGCGCCGGATTTATCCAGCTGGGCGCTGTGGGTAATTTGCAGGCACAGGAAGCTGTTGACCTTGACGATGTGGTTATTTCTGCCACGAAAAATGATCAGAAGCAGTCACAAACAGGTAAAGTGGTGACTATTATTGGTAGAGAAGTATTAGATCGTAGTCACGGTCGGAATCTTACAGACCTGTTAAATGAGCAAGCAGGGGTTGTAGTAGGAGGTGGAACGCTTAACTCCGGATCTAATAAAAGTCTGTTTATGAGGGGGGCATCCAGCGGTTATGCTGTTATTTTAATTGATGGTATTCCAATGAACAATCCTTCGAGTGTTGGTGCTACTTTTGATTTACGTGCATTTTCTATTGATCAGATTGATCGGATTGAGATCTTAAAGGGTGGGCAGTCTACTATTTATGGTTCTGATGCGGTAGCTGGTGTTGTAAATATCATTACCAAAAAAGGATCACAAGCAGGAAACAGTGTATATGGTGTGGGTAGTTTTGGTACTTATAATACGTATAAAGGGACTTTAGGAATGAACTATCATAGTAATGATTTTTCATACAACATTGCCTATACACAAACTAAGACTGATGGAATTTCTGACGCTGCAAATCCAGTAGGAAATACTGATGTTTATGATAAAGACGGAAACAAAACATCAGCAGTTAATGCAAACTTTTCCCTTAAGGCTACAGATCGGTTGAGCATAAGCCCATTTATCCGTTATTTTTATGGGAATTATGATACAGATCAGGGTGTTTTTAAAGATAACCCAACCAGCTATGTTAAATTAAAGCATTTTAACACTGGATTGAATACTAAATACGATTTCGGTACTGGTAAAATCAATTTGAATTATAGCTATGAGAACTCACAATTAGCCGATCCTACAGGCTATGTTCAGTTTTCGGAGGGGAAAATGCAAATGGTAGATTTATTTTACAATCAGAAAATAGGCTCAAAATTAGATGTATTAGTAGGATTGGAAAACAGAGCTACAAGATTAAGTACCAGTTTAGTTGCCTCTACCAATCAATTTAGTACTTACGCATCCCTTTTTGCACACGATTTGAGTATTTTCAACCTTGAAGTAGGAGGACGTTACAATAAAGCGAAAGCATTTGGAGAGAACTATACTTATAACATTACCCCATCCATAAATATCATTAAAGAAGTAAAGCTTTTCGGTACGGTATCAACAGCCTTTAAGACTCCTAATCTAGATTATATGTTCAGTCCGTATGGTGGAAATTTAAACTTGGTCCCAGAAGAATCGAAGAATTATGAGGCTGGTATAAGTTTAGGCTTTGCAGATCAGAAATATACACTTCGTGCGGCAGGATTTAAGCGTGATCTAACCAATGCAATTGTTTATGCAGGAAATGGATACATCAATCAGTTAAAACAAAAGGTTAAGGGGTTTGAAATTGAACCGGCAGCACAACTAGGTATAATAAATATTAGAGGATATATGGCTTACGTAGAAGGTAATGAATATACTTATCTGACTAGCACTGTTCAGGATTATTTATTCCGCAGACCTAAAAATATCTATGCAATTAATGTAGGTGTACAGGCTACTAAAGATCTTTTTATCAGTAGTAATTTTAAATATAATTCAAAAAGTTATGATGCAGATTATGATACTGGAAATGTGGTAAAATTGGATGCTTATAAGTTATTGAGTGTTTATGCGGAATATACTCTGATTAATAAACAACTTAGGTTATTTGCAGATATGAAGAATGTGTTGAATGAGAAGTATACAGAGATATACGGATATAACAGCATGGGATTCAATATGAATGCAGGGTTAAGCTTTACCATTAAATAAGCGACTAGAATAGTATTTAGAGCCCTTATTGCATATAGCAATAAGGGCTTTTTGTTTATAATGTTTTTCAGTATCTAAATTATAGGTATCTTTGCAACGCTTTGGTTCCTGATAACATTATGTTATCTGGATTAAAAGGGAATACGGTGTAAATCCGTAACTGTCCCGCAGCTGTAAGCTCTATTAAAAACGGTATTCAAATCCAAGTCACTTTTCAGTCTCTAAAGGCAATGAAGGGGAAGACAGGATGCCGGGAGTAAGTCAGAAGACCTGCCATTTGCTTTATGATTTCATAGCTTTCGGGG
>JBEBUV010000077.1:0-17603 GCA_040393085.1 Pedobacter hiemivivus
TCCTTTTTGGTCAGCTTCGTTTGGTTATTGCGACCATGACTATTGAGGAGATCAACTCTGACAGGGATAAATTTTTGGATAACATCTCGAAAAACGTAGATACTGAGCTTAAGAAAATCGGTTTAAAACTGATTAACGTAAACGTAACCGACATTAAGGATGAGTCTGGCTATATTGAAGCTTTGGGTAAAGAAGCTGCTGCAAAAGCCATTAATGAGGCTTTAATCAGTGTAGCTGAGCAAACCAAGATTGGTGAAACTGGTAAAGCAATTGCCGACCGTGAAAAAGATGTTCAGATTGCGGAAACACAACGTGAACGTGATGTAAAAATTGCCATTACACAAAAAGATCGTGAGGTAAGTATTGCTTCAGCTGTTAAAGATGAGGCGATTGGTAAAGCTGAGGCAGAGCGTGATACGCGTATCAAAACCTCGGAAGCAAATGCTTTTGCTGTACAGGGAGAAAACACAGCGAAGATAAACATTGCCAATTCTGATGCTTTACGTCGTGAAAAAGAAGCTGAATCATTAAAAATAGCTATCTCGGCCGAAAAGGTTCAACAAGCACAGGCTCTGGAAGAGTCTTATGTTGCTGAGCAAAAAGCTGAGGTTGCCCGTTCTGAACGTGAAAGAGCTACGCAGATTGCTAACATTGTAATTCCAGCAGAAATTGCTAAACAAAAAGCAATTATACAGGCACAGGCCGATGCAGAAACCATCAGAGAGAATGCAAAAGGTGAAGCCGATGCTATTTTCGCTAAAATGGAAGCTGAAGCTAAGGGTCTCTTTGAAATCCTAACTAAACAAGCCGAGGGTTATAAAGAGGTTGTTGCTGCCGCTGGTGGAGATCCTACCAAAGCATTCCAATTGCTATTAATCGAGAAACTTCCTGAATTAGTAAGAACACAGGTAGAAGCTGTTAAAAACATAAAAATCGATAAGATTACAGTATGGGATTCTGGCAACGGCAATAATGAAAATGGAAATTCATCAACAGCCAACTTCGTATCAGGTATGATGAAAACAGTACCACCATTAAATGACCTTTTCAACATGGCCGGACTAAATCTTCCTACTTACTTAAAGGGTGCTGATGAAGCTGCACAAGCTACTGATAACACAAGTAATAAAAGTAACTCAAATACTAGCAGTTCAAATACAAGTAGTACAGAATCTAAAGATAAAGCCGCGGAGTAATTCTGCGCAAAAACAAAGCAATATATAACGCGGAATAATACAGTATGCTACACA
Source organism: Pedobacter hiemivivus (assembly GCA_040393085.1). Lineage (GTDB taxonomy): Bacteria > Bacteroidota > Bacteroidia > Sphingobacteriales > Sphingobacteriaceae > Pedobacter > Pedobacter hiemivivus_A. The sequence continues at coordinate 1,251 of JBEBUV010000077.1, forward strand.
AAAATAACGCAACATACTGCACATCTAATACTATAAAATGTGAGAAAGGGGTTGAACCAATGGTTCAACCCCTTTCTCTTTTGAAAGAAAAAATTACCTTCTCCGAATGGACATAGGGACTTTGCCTTTTTCAGGCAAAGATTCCAGTCCTAGAGGAGAATGGTTATTTTTTCACTTTCATTACCCGTACGATCAACCGCCGTAACCGCTACCTTATTCAGTTTAGAATTCCCATCTAAAGCCGATTTTATCAAAAACCTATCATTTCGATTCAAAATCACCGAGCTCCAGGTATCACCATACTTATAATACACAATCCATTTAAACACGTCCTCAGCATCTATATGATTCCATATAATTTTCCATTGACCCTGCTTTAATTCGGTTCTAACTACCGGTACTGCTGGAGCTTTATCATCCAACCATGGAGTAACAGGAATAAGTGCTTGTTTCTTATAAGGCCCATCAGCAATCCCTTTAATCAGTTTCTCGTGTTTTGTCAACCCACCAATACTCCAATGTGCAGTCCCCGGACTATTGGGCAACATTCCCCGAGTCAGCATAATCTGATTTACAATTTCATCTACATTCTTTTCATCCCCACCAAGGGCTACATTCATACCTGGCCAAAGGTGTCTGTTCATTGTATTTTCCCCGGCCCACCAACCTAGCAACACAGGAAAGCTTTGAGCAGGGTTGTTTATCTTCCAATACAATTGCGGCATAAAGTAATCTATCCATCCCTTATTTAGCCAAAGCTTCGCATCAGCATATAGCTTATCATATTGATCAAGTCCCTGAATTGACGCCGGGTAGCCAGGCCTCCATATCCCGAACGGACTAAGACCGAATTTGACATATTTTTTTTCCGCTTTAATTTCTTTATAAACCCTCTCTATAAATTGGTTTACACCTTGTCGGCGCCAGTCGCCACGGTTTAATTTACCTCCTCCTTTCAGATAAGCATTCCAGCTTACCTCATCCGGAAAATCGGCCCCACCATTATAAGATTCATAAGGATAAAAATAATCATCAAAATGTACCCCATCAATATTATACCGTTTAACAATATCCTTGATCACTTCCGAAACATGGTCTTGAGTACCTTTATTTGAAGGGTCCATCCAATACTGTCCATCTTTAAGTTTAACAACAAGATCTGGTCTTTTCTTAATTATAGACTGCTCACTAATTACTTTACCCGTAGTATGATGTGCACGATATGGGTTAAGCCATACATGCAGCTCCAGTCCACGGTCATGCGCAGCTTCAATCCAGAATTGTAATGGATCATAATAAGGATTGGGAGCTTGCCCCTGTTTTCCTGTCAGGAAAACAGACCAAGGTTCAAGACCACTATTATAAAAAGCGTCAGCCTGCGGTCTAACCTGGAATATCACTGCATTAAAGTTATTCTTCTTTAAAAAGTCTAACAAAACGATCGCTTCTTTTTGTTGATCTGCCGTACTTAAACCGGGCTTTGATGGCCAATTGATATTAGCAACGGACGCTACCCATGCTGCACGGAATTCTCTTTCCACCTGTGGAGGAGAATCTACTACAATTTTAGCGTCAGATATAGAGGTTACGGCTTTTTTGCCGGTACCACAAGAGTTTAACAAAAAAAGGCTACAGCATGATAATGCCAGCAGCCCTTTATTAAGATTTTTAGATATTATTTTCAATGGCCTGTAGTTTTAAATTCATGATATACCGATTATGTGTATCACAAAGATATCATTATTACTGACCTTAATATACTAGTAATGTGATTAGTAGAACTAACCTATGCCGTTTGTAATTTCGCTATATTTCTATAAGGGAATTCAGCAAAAATATGGCGACGTGCAAATCTACCTGGAGAGTCTGCATTTACCAGTTTTACATAAACTGCTTTTGGTACACCAAAGTATTCATAAGCACTACCATCCAAAAAATGTACGGTAAGTACTAATCCAGCCCAGTTGTAATCAGCAATACCACAATTAGTTGTAGTCTGTGTATATTCATCAATAGAAAGTGCCAGTGTTTCAGGCGCTATACTTACCAGGAAGTGATAAGCTTCTATAATTTCTTTACTTTTTGTTTCGGCTTCCAGTTTAGCCTCCTCGCTGTCCTGAAACTTATCAGGGTGCCAGTCTTTCATTAAATTCCTATAAATGGTTTTTAATTCTTTCAATTCGGCATCCTTTTGCACACCTAATAGTTTTCTGTAATCAGTGATCTTCTTCATAAAATTTGCGCGAAGGTAAGCAGATTAATCGTAATTACATTAATTTTCATAGGTTTATATATTTTTTAATGGTTATGAAGCTAACATCTTTGATGTTTTTAAGCTATAAGCTTATAATGGTTTCAATTATTTATATCAAAATAACTTGTTATTATCAATAATAGCTTCTTCATGGTTTCTTCATTCTAATGTTTCAACTTTACATCAACAATAAACGAATAGAATTTAAAAACAGAACATCATGAAAAAGTTATTAGGATTAATCGCAATTATGGCATTAGGATTCACTACCTGATTACACCTATACATTTCTCAAAATCTCTGCTCTTAAGTTAAAATCCTTTTATATTTTGCAGATTTGCAAACATGTTTAAAATTGGAATAGCCGAAGACGATCAAAAAATAGCTGCACTGATTAAAACCGGTCTGGAAGAATATGGTTATGAAATAACCAGCATCTCCGATGGACAGCAGGCATTAGAAATTTTTAGTAAGAACCATTTTGATCTGATAATTTTAGACATCATGATGCCAGGTCTTAATGGCATAGCTCTTTGTCGACAACTTAGAACAGCAAACAAATCATTACCTATATTAATGCTAAGCGCCTTAGGTGCAATCGATGATAAAGTAACAGGCCTCAATTCTGGAGCAGACGATTATCTTACAAAACCCTTTCATTTTAAAGAACTTCTGGCAAGAATCGAAGCTTTGTTAAGAAGACAGCAGCCGCAAACCATTAATATAGATGACCAGATACTCAGTTTTGACGATATTACTTTAAATACTTATAGTAAAGAGGTTCAGCGCGCAGGTATTCCAATCACACTCACCGCAAAAGAGTTTACTCTATTAGAGTTGTTTTTACGCAATCCCAACCGACTATTATCCAGACAATATATCGCCGAGAATGCCTGGGATATTAATTTTGATACTGGTACCAATGTAATTGATGTTTATGTTAATTTTCTACGAAACAAGATTGAAAAAGGATTTGCCAAAAAGCTGATCCACACTAAAATAAACATGGGATACATCCTTAAATAACGGGTATGAAGATTACAGACAGACTAGCATTATACTTCACATTAAGCACCACCTTAATTATGCTGGTTATCTTGTCGGCCATTTATATTACCTTTCTTAAATTCATGGAGGCCGACTTCTTTGCACGGCTCACAGATCGTACCATGGTTAGCGCAAAACTATATCTGGAAGCTGATGAAATTTCCGCAGATTCCCTAAATAGAGTTCGAAGTTTATACCTCGAAAAATTAAATGGTGAAGTGATCAGAATCTATGACTCCAAAAACAGTGCGGCTTTCATTGGTGATGATCAGCAATATTGGAGTAATAATACCATCAACAAAGTACGAAAAGCGAAGAAACTAAGGTTTAAAGACGGAGAAAGACAAGTTGTTGGCATCTATTATAAAGATAACCAGGGAGACTTTGTCATCATTGCATCTGCAGTTGACCAGAGTACTCATTATCGACTGGATAAATTACGAAAAATTATGTTCGCCATTTTTGTAATTGTATTTGTAGGTCTGCTTCTCTCAGGCCGTTGGATTGCCAAGACAATTTTAAGTCCTTTAAATATTTTTATTAAAGAGGTAAAACAGATCAAGTCCAGCAACCTGCATTTCAGGGTTCAGGAAGGAAAAAACAAAGATGAAATCAGTTTGCTCGCACAAAACTTCAATAACCTAATGGAGCATCTGGAACAGGCTTTTGCCTTGCAAAGAACTTTTGTAGCCAATGCTTCACATGAGCTGAGAACACCCATAACCCGAATGACAATCGCTGCCGAACTTGCCCTTTCACAAGAAAGAGAAAAGCCAGCCTATCAACAAGCATTAAACTCTGTACTAGAAGATGCTGGAAAGATGGAAAATATCATCACCGGACTGGTCAACCTGGCCCAGGCAGATCTAGAATTCGCAACCTCACAACTTTACCCTGTTCGTATTGATGAAATGTTATGGGCACTTCAAAAGGATTGGAAAGAGAAAGAGTCATCGGATCTGGTTATTACCATGAACAACTTACCGATGGATGAAACTGAACTGATAATCCAGGCCAACCCAATACTTTTGAATATAGCATTCAACAACATCATTTCTAATGCTTTTAAATTTTCCGACAATCAAGCAGTTCGATGCTCATTTGATGTTCAAAGAACAGAAATTTGTATTTCCATTACAGATCAGGGAACAGGAATATCTGAGACAGCAATAAATGAGATTTTTAAACCCTTTTTCAGTTCAGCTATTGAAAGCAGACATAGTGGTAATGGAATGGGTCTCTATATGGCGCATAAAATCATTACACTTTACAAAGGCCATATCACAGTATCTTCAATAAAAGGACACGGTTCAACCATAACTGTCGTTTTTCCAAAATTTTAATCCCGTTTTAATTTCCCTTTAATTTTTCTTTAATTCCATAGTGATAGGTTTGGAAAAACACTACACAAATGGTACGTATACCTCTAAAATTCAATTCTCTGTTGAGCTTATTTACTTTGCTATTTATATCAACGGTGACATGGGCTCAAACAAAAAACACCATTCAGCTCAGCTTATCAGATGCTGAGAAATATTTTGTACAAAACAATTATCAGTTAATTGCGCAGCAGTACCAGACTGATCAGGCAAAAGCCGATGTAATTACCGCCCACTTGTTTGACAATCCGGAGTTAAGTTATGAAAACCTGCTCTATAACCCTGAAACTAAAAGATTTTTAGGCACTAGCCGGGCTTACGGACAATACCAGGCATCCTTGTCGCAAATGATTAAACTAGCCGGGAAACGTAATAAAAATATACAATTGGCTAATTCAGGTGTTAAACTTGCAGAACATCAATACTTTGACCTGATGCGCACTTTGCGTTACAATCTCAGATCGACCTTTTACAAGACTTATTACAACCAGCAATCTGCCAGAGTTTACGAAGAGCAGATCAACTCATTAAAGTTGTTGTTAACAGCAAATGAGCAGCAATTGAAGCTAGGTAATATCGCTATTAAAGACATCATTAGGATCAAATCTTTACTGTATTCCTTACAAAGTGAATTCAGCAGTCTGATGAATGAAATTGAAGATTTACAAACCGAAATTAAACTAATGACCAATCTGCAGGCAGATTCAGACCTGTTTTTAATCGTATCGGCAGATGAAGAGCAACAGTACCAATTAAACAAACAGGTTTATCGGAATCTATTGGACTCAGCACGAAATAATCGTGCAGATCTGCGATTGGCAAAAACTGAAATCTTTTACGCTGAGCAAAACCTAAAATTACAGAAAGCGACTGCCATTCCTGATGTAGAAATCTCGCTCAGCTACGACATGAAAGGGAATTATCCCGACAACTACACTGGTATCGGAATCAAACTACCTCTCCCTTTATTTAACAGAAACCAAGGTGAGATTAAAAAAGCAAGAATTGCAATAGATGCTGGAAAAAGTCAGCTCCAACAACAAGAAGTCATCTTAGAAAACGAAGTATATAACGCTTATACATCGGCATTACGAACAGAACAGTTATATGATGGCTTCGACAAAAACTTCAATTCCGATTTCGAAAATTTGATTGGAGAGGTGATTAAAAACTTCAAAAACAGAAACATTGGCCTAATTGAGTTTATGGACTTTTATGATGCTTATAAGACCAATACTATCGAGGCAAACAGTCTGAAATATGAGCGTATGCACGCAAAAGAAGAAATCAATTTCGTAACCGGATCCAATATTTTTAAATAAACGCAGATATGCAAAATACACTAAAAAACATCGGTATGTTAACTACCTTATTTTTCTCGATTCTTTTATCAAGCTGTGGCGAACAAACTAGAGAGGCACCGAAAGATGAAAAATTTGAACTGACCGATTCATTTGTCAATCGACTTAAAATAGATACAGTAAGAGGAGCAAACAACCGAACTGATATTAATTTCTCTGCAAGGATTACGGCAAATGAGGAAAAGATGGCTAAAATTTATCCAATGGTAAGCGGTCATCTTCAAAATGTACCGGTAAAATTAGGTGATCGCGTAAATAAGGGTCAATTATTAGCCACAATGAGCAGTGCCGAAATGGCTGGATTTGGTAAGGAAGCCATTAGTTCATCTGCTGAATTAAGGAATGCCCAACGCCATTTGAAATTAACTGAAGATTTATACAATAGTGGCCTCGCTTCAGCATTGGAATTGGAACAGGCGAAAAACGACCTGATGGTAAAGCAAGCGGAAGATAAAAGAAGTCATTCCATTTTAAACCTTAATGGGGGCAACAAGAATGGAGTTTACAATTTAACATCCCCCCTGTCAGGCTTTATCATTGAAAAAAATGTAAACAGCAATATGCAAGTGAGACCTGATAATAATGAAAACCTATTTACAGTTGCTGACCTTTCTGATGTTTGGGCAATGATTAATATCTACGAAAGTGACATCGCTAAAATAAAGGAAGGTGATGAGGTAGATATATCTATCCTTTCTTATCCGGATAAGGCTTTTAAAGGGAGAATCAACAAGATCTACAACATACTGAACAACGATAGTAAGGTAATGAATGCACGTGTAGTGATAAACAATCCGGGGTATTTATTAAAACCTGGTATGATGGCATCGGTTCTCATCGCAACAACAAGTAATAGCAGCCTACCCTCTATCGATTCCAATTGTCTCATTTTCGACAATAATAAATACTATGTTCTGGTATTAGATGGTGTAAAAAAAATCAGGATTCAAGAGATAGAGATCAGTCGGAAGTTTGAAAGTAAAGCTTATATAAGTAAGGGCTTAAATGCGGGTGATCATGTAGTAGCCTCCAAGCAATTATTTCTTTACGACAGCCTGAAATCCTAATTGCCTTCACCCTTTAATTAAATCTATAATGAATAAATTCATTAAGTCTATCATAAGCTTTTCACTAAAGAATAAGTACTTTATCTTTTTTGCCACTTTCATTTTAATACTTGCTGGCTATGTAAGCTTCAAGCATACTACAATTGAAGCCTTCCCAGATGTGACCAATACCAATATTACCATCATCACCCAATGGCCAGGCCGTAGTGCCGAAGAGGTAGAAAAGTTTGTTTCCCGTCCATTGGAAATAGCCATGAATCCTACTGAAAAAAGAACAAGTATCCGCTCCTCTTCTCTTTTTGGTTTATCGGTTGTAAAAATCACTTTTGAGGATAATGTAGATTATCAATTTGCACGGCTGCAGGTAAACAATCATCTGGACGAAGCCGATTTACCTAATGGTGCTAAGCCGGAAGTACAGCCTCCTTACGGGCCAACCGGCGAGATTTTCCGCTATACCTTAAAAAGTGATAAAGAATCTGTCAGAGAACTAAAAACACTGCAGGATTGGGTGGTTCAGAGAGAATTGCTTTCTGTACCTGGAATTGCAGATGTAGTGAGCTTTGGTGGCGAGGTTAAAACTTATCAGATCACCGTTGATCCTCAGAAATCAATACAATATGGAGTTACAGCTACAGAACTTTTTGATGCAGTATCTAAAAGTAACATCAATGTGGGTGGTGATGTTATTGAACAAAGCGGGCAAGCCTATGTAGTGAGAGGTATTGGTATCTTGAACGATATTGATGAGATTAAAAACATTGTTGTAGATAATTTTAACGGGACACCTATTTATGTAAAAACCATTGCAGAGGTTACCGAATCGGCTTTACCGAGATTGGGACAAGTGGGCCGCGACCTTGATCCAGATGTAGTAGAGGGTATTGTGGTGATGCGTAAAGGGGAAAACCCAAGTGAGGTAATTGCTGCACTAAAGGAAAAAATAAAGGATATAAACGACAACATTTTACCGGGAGATGTAAAGATCAGCCCGTTTTATGATCGCGAAGATCTGGTTAATTTCGCTACACATACAGTGATGGGAAATATGCTGGAGGGGATCATTTTTGTAACACTAATTGTGTTCTTGTTTATGGCTGATTGGCGCACAACCCTTATTGTATCCCTGATTATCCCTTTATCACTATTATTTGCTTTTATCTGCCTGAAGATGAAAGGTATGTCGGCCAACTTACTATCTATGGGTGCTATAGATTTCGGGATTATTATTGATGGTGCCGTAGTGATGGTTGAAGGAATTTTTGTGGCGCTTGATTATCATGCCCGCAAAAATGGCATAGAAAAGTTTAATAAGATGAGCAAATTGGGTATCATCAAAAGGGCCTGTATGGAAAATGGTAAGGGGATCTTTTTCGCTAAACTGATTATCATTACCGGCCTGATGCCCATCTTTACTTTCGAAAAAGTCGAAGGCAAGATGTTCTCACCCTTAGCCTGGACACTAAGTTTTGCCTTATTGGGCGCCTTATTACTTACTTTTACACTAGTACCGGCATTGGCTAGTATATTGTTAAAGAGAAACGTAAAGGAAAAGCATAATATCTTTTTAAAATACCTGACTAAGGGTGTAATGAGCACTTTTAATGCTGCTTTTAAGGCTCGAAAGCTTGTTTTTACTGGCTCTATAGTTGCATTAATTTTAGGCGTTTTTTCTTTCAATCTTTTAGGAACAGAGTTTTTACCCTCACTGGATGAAGGATCGATCTATGTCAGGGCGAGTGCTCCGCTTAGCATTTCTTTAAATGAGACCAAGAAGCTAAGCAACGATATGCGTAAAGTATTTTTGAGTTTTGAAGAGGTAAAACAAGTGATGTCGCAAACTGGCCGACCAAATGATGGTACTGATGCAACAGGTTTTTATAACATGGAATTCCTGGTAGATATTTACCCGAAAAAAGAATGGAAACGAAAAGAAACCAAAGAACAACTAGTACAGCGCATGCAGGAGAAACTGAGAGGCTACCCCGGTATCAGTCTGAATTTCTCTCAGCCAATATCCGACAATGTTGAAGAAGCTGTATCAGGTGTAAAAGGATCTATTGTAGTGAAAATGTTTGGGAACGACTTTAACTTTATAGAAGAACAAGAGGAAAAAATCGAAAGTATCCTTAAAACTGTACCAGGTATTGAGGATCTGGGGATTTTAAGAAACATGGGACAACCGGAATTACGGATTAACTTGGATCAAAGCAAAATGGCCTTGTATGGTGTAACAACCGAAGATGCAAATGCTGTTATTGAAATGGCAATCGGAGGTAAGGCTGCTACCCAGATTTATGAAGGAGAAAGAAAGTTTGACCTGAGGATTCGTTATCCGGAAGATTTTAGGAATGATGAAGTTGCAATAGGTGCACTTCGTATTCCTACCCTAACGGGTGCTAAAGTACCTTTAAGTGAAATTTCGAATATTAGAAAAATTACTGGCCCCAGCATAATTTATAGAGATAAACACCAGAGATATGGCGCTATAAAATTCTCAATCCGTGGGCGCGATATGGGCAGTACCATTGCTGAAGCACAGAAAAAAGTCGCTGCAGAGATCAAATTACCTAAAGAATATAAACTGGAATGGGCTGGTGACTTTGAGAATCAACAGCGGGCTACCTCCAGGTTATCAACGGCAGTTCCAATCAGTTTACTGCTAATCTTTTTCATCTTGTTTGTCCTGTTTGGCAACATCAAAGATTCGCTTCTGGTATTAAACAACGTTCCTTTTGCTTTGATTGGTGGTATACTTGCATTACTCATCACAAAGGTAAACTTCAATATCTCTGCTGGAATAGGCTTTATAGCATTATTTGGGATTTGTGTTCAGAACGGAGTGATCCTGATTACCAGATTTAAAACAAACATGGCAGAATTGAAACATCATCCAAACTGGACTTTTGCAGATGCCATTCGGGATGGGGTAGCAACCAGACTCAGACCAGTAATCATGACGGCTCTGATGGCTGCTATTGGTTTAATGCCTGCGGCATTGTCAACTGGTATAGGTGCAGAAGCTTCTAAACCGTTGGCTATAGTAGTTATTGGTGGTTTAATTACCAATACCATTTTCTGCTTATTTGTATACCCTATTGTTTTCTTTTGGGCTTATCAGAGAAAAGTAAAACAGTAATATTAATTTAATAAAGCAATCCTATCATTTAATACAAAGCTAATTGACATAGTCAATTAGCTTTGATAGGCATACACCATGCTTTTATTGGAATCAAGCTTATCATCCACACGTTTTAAGTGATCTTTAAACAAAACATGATCCGTATCGCTATCTGTAGCCAGTAAAGCAAGCTTATATTTTTCTTTTGCAACCTTAAAATCATGTTGCATTTCAGCATTCAGCCCCAGTTGTCCATAAATATCAGCTTTACTAACTCCAGGTATTAACAATGCTTTTTCAGCAATAAGTTCAACTGATTTATACATTTTTAGCGTTACCAGTAACTTTAAATAATCATTATATACATCTGGAAATTCTTCTTCCAGTTCTATACATTTTTTAAAATAGTAACCTGCAGTCTGATAGTTTTTAAACTGATAATAATAAAAACAGCCCACCTGATAATAAGCTCGAGCATAATCAGGATCTGTATTGATAATCTCATTAAATATGTGAAGTGCCTTTGGCAACTCACCGAAATTAAGTTCTTCTATTCCCTGCAGATATTTTTCATCTACAGTATATAAAATGTCCATAAGGATATATTAATTCGTCAAGAACAATTGCCCCTAACATTGATTTTTAAATGGTTGAATTAACAATTGGTATTGTAGCTTTTAATCAGCTAATACACTAATGGCCGGGAAGGAAAACAAAGCCCATACCCCGCCTCATTAACCAATAAGTCTGGCTATTCTGATTTTTCTGGATGGGTGCAATATTTAACATGACTTTATTTTTTTACAAATATAAGAATTTATCTCTATCACAAAGAATTTAAGGGGGTTACGTATTTTTTTTCATAAACACCTTGCATAACCGTTTGGTTATATATAACTTTACATAACCAAACGGTTATACAATTAAATCAATCATGAAAGCACGCAGAGATGTATTCCAGGCAATAGCCGACCCCACCCGCAGAGAAATACTTGGATTATTAGCAGCTGAAACATTAACCTTAAATAAGATTGCAGAAAACTTCCATATCAGTCAGCCGGCAGTATCAAAACACATTAAAATCTTAACCGAATGTGGATTGGTTGAAATTACTCAGCAAGGTCGAGAAAGGTATTGTGAGGCTCGACTTGACCAATTGAATGAGGTTACGGGCTGGGTTGAGCAATCCAGAAAATTATGGAATCACAGATTTGAAAAACTAGATAATTACCTGATCGACTTACAAAACAAAAATCAAAACGATGGAACAAAGTAAAACTCAGAAAGGAAAAGAGTTGTTCATTACACATCTTTTCAATGCGCCAAGAGCACTTGTATTTGAAGCCTGGACTGACCCTGAAAAACTAAAGCACTGGTATGCACCAGATGGCTGCACTATTGAATTTAAATCTTTAAATGCTACAGAGGGTGGCACTTTTCATTCCTGTGTTCACGACCCTGTGCATGGAGATTGTTGGATAAAGGGGTTATACACAGAAGTAGCTCCTCCAGAAAAACTTGTATTCTCCATGATCATCTCCAATGAGAATGGCGATGATGTAAGATCTGCAGACGCAGGGAAACCGGAAGACTGGCCGGAAGAAGTACTCACTACAGTTACTTTTACGGAGCTTGGTAAGCAGACTAAACTAACCATACATCAGACAGTTTCTGAAGCTGAAGCCAAACAAACCGGCGCTTATCAAAGCTGGATCAAAATGTTTAACAAACTGGAAGCAATAATTTTAACATAATAGCGAACTAATTTTATATTTGGGTGTTATTGTTATATATCACAAAAAACAAAAAATGGGGTTAATAGGGTACTACCTGATTGCAGGCATTATGTTTATAGTTGGCCTGATTGTAAGCAACAGGCTCAAAAGTAAGTTTAACGAATACAGCCAGATCGGGCTACAAAATGGCATGAGTGGGAAAGAGATTGCACAAAAAATGCTTACCGACAATGGCATTTATGATGTTAGTGTGATTTCGACTCCGGGTCATTTAAGCGACCACTATAATCCTCAGAACAAAACAGTTAATTTAAGTCCTGATGTATATGAAGGACGAAGTATATCAGCAGCAGCAGTTGCAGCGCATGAATGTGGTCATGCGGTGCAGCATGCTACTGCTTATTCTATGCTTACTTTTCGTAGTGCGATTGTCCCTATAGTAAATATCAGTTCTCAGTTATCACAATGGATTATATTGGCTGGGCTTGGCTTTCTATTCGGTTCCGCAAATCCTACTATTTTACTTGTAGGTATCGCCTTATTTGCCCTCACTACACTTTTTACCATTATAACGCTTCCTGTTGAATATGATGCCAGCAACCGCGCTTTAATATGGTTAGAAAGGAACAATATTACCACCCCGGCTGAACATGATAAAGCTGCAGATGCCCTTAAATGGGCCGCCCGAACTTATGTTGTCGCAGCTATCAGCTCGGTCGCGACCCTACTCTATTACATTCTGCTTTTCGTGAATAGCAGAGATCGACATTAATTAATTTTAGAACATCCCATCCAGTAAGCTATCATTAACCAGATGAGGTATGGTGATATTTAATGTCGGCGTGCGTTCCATTTCTCTTTGGATCGCAAATCGTGCTTCTTTATTTCTTGCCCAACTTCTTCTTGCTATACCGTTGTTTACATCAAAAAACAACATACTTTTCAGCTTTACAGTTGCAGCTTCCGTACCATCAAGCACCATCCCGAAGCCTCCGTTAATCACCTCACCCCAACCTACGCCACCACCATTGTGAATAGAAACCCAGGTTGCACCTCTAAAGCTATCCCCAATTACGTTTTGGATAGCCATATCAGCTGTAAAGCGACTTCCATCGTAAATATTACTTGTTTCTCTGAAAGGCGAATCCGTTCCGCTTACATCATGATGGTCTCTGCCTAAAACAACTGGTGCAGATAACAAACCTGATTGAACAGCCTCATTAAACCTTTCGGCAATCTTAGCGCGTCCTTCTGCATCAGCATATAGAATTCTTGCCTGCGAGCCAACTACCATTTTATTGGCACCTGCTTCTTTAATCCAGGTTATATTGTCCTGAAGTTGTTGCTGTATTTCGTTAGGAGCGATCTCTTTAATCTCTTGCAATACCTCCATTGCAAGACGATCAGTTGTTTTTAAGTCTTCCGGATTACCCGATGTACAAACCCATCTGAAAGGTCCAAAACCATAATCAAAGCACATTGGGCCCAAAATATCCTCTACATAAGATGGATATTTAAAGTCTATACCATTTGCAGCCATCACGTCTGCTCCTGCCCTGCTACATTCAAGTAGGAAAGCATTGCCATAATCAAAGAAATAAGTCCCTTTTACCACATGGCTATTTACCGCAGCGGCATGTCTGACTAGTGATGCCTGCACCTGTTCTTTAAAGCGCTCCGGCTCTGCAGCCATCATTAAGTTAGATTCTTCATAGCTTAAACCAACAGGATAATATCCGCCAGACCATGGATTGTGTAATGAAGTCTGATCCGATCCAATTTCCACAAAGATTCCATGCTGATCAAAATACTCCCATACATCAACAATATTTCCAATAAAGGCCAGAGATAAGGCTTGCTTAGCAGCCTGCGCAGTTCTTATTCTTTCTACCAGGCTTTCTAAGTCTTCAATCAACTCATCAACCCAGCCTTGTTCATGTCTTTTACGCGCGGCTGCGGGATTAACCTCAGCACAAACCGTAATACAGCCTGTAATGTTACCTGCTTTTGGCTGTGCCCCACTCATACCTCCTAAACCTGCAGTAAGGAAAATGCGGCCATCAGGCGTACCCGCAGCGCCTAATTTCTTTCTGAAAGCATTCATTAAAGTAATGGTAGTACCATGAACAATTCCCTGCGGACCGATATACATATACGAACCGGCAGTCATTTGTCCATATTGAGTAACTCCAAGCGCACTATACTTTTCCAAATCATCTGGTGATGAATAATTAGGAATCATCATACCATTAGTCACCACTACTCTCGGTGCACCAGCTGATGAAGGAAATAATCCTTGTGGATGTCCGCTATACATATTCAGTGTTTGCTCATCTGTCATCTTTGCCAGGTATTGCATCGTTAACAGGTATTGTGCCCAATTCTGAAAAACGCCACCGTTACCACCATAAGTAATTAACTCATGAGGATGTTGTGCAATTGCAGGATCAAGATTATTCTGAATCATCAGCATAATGCAGGCAGCATGTAAACTCTGATAAGGGTACTCGCTAACGGGGCGTGCATACATTACATAACCCGGTCTGAAACGATACATATAGATACGTCCGTAAGTCTGCAATTCCGTTAAAAACTCTGTCGCTAATTCCTGATGCCATTCTTCAGGAAAATACCGTAAAGCATTACGAAGCGCTAGTTTCTTCTCCTCATTAGTTAAAATATCTTTTCTTACCGGAGCATGGCTAACCTGTAAGTCATACACTTTTTTAGCAGGTAACTGATTTGGTATTCCCTGTAATATTTGTTCCTTAAAACTCATGTCAAAAGAATTATTCAGACAAGCTGAAGTTTTAAAATTAATAGTTTTCGAATAGATCAGTAAACATGGTGGTATTAGCAACACCTTCTTTTGCTGCAGCATTCACAGCAATTTCAAGTACCGTTCCGTCTTGTATCATCTCGATTACCTTTTCCATCATCTCGTACATGATCTGATCTTCTTCCAGATGCTCAACTTTTGAACGTACAAATTCATGTACTGCATTGATCATTTTTCCTGATTTAAGTGGAGCATGATAATCCATTGCCTGGGCTGCGCAGAAAAGCTCAATCCCTAAAATTCGTTCCACGTTTTCTATCACCTGTAATGCTTTTCTTCCACTTATAGACCCCATGCTTACGTGGTCTTCCTGTCCTAATGAAGTTGGAATACTATCTGCACTTGCAGGGAAACATAATCCTTTATTTTCACTGGCTAAAGCGGCAGATGTATATTGTAAAATCATGAAACCAGAATTTAAACCTGTTTCACGCATCAATAGCTTAGGTACACCGTCGGTATTTCCTTCAAGTGATAGATAAATCCTGCGGTCTGATATACTTCCAATTTCTGAAGCGGCCAGACAAGCATAATCCAAAGGCATAGCGATAGGCTGCCCATGGAAATTACCACCACTGATGGTCAGGTCTTCGCTAAATATAATCGGGTTATCTGTAACTGAATTGATTTCAATCTCTAACGTTTCTTTTAGGTGTAACCAGGCGTTTCTTGATGCACCATGCACCTGTGGAATACAACGTAATGAATAAGGATCCTGTACTTTTGCACAATCCAGATGCGAATCCACAATCTCAGAATCTGCTAAAAGATTTCTGATGTTGGCAGCAACATGCTGATTGCCTTTATAAGGCCTCAATTGATGTAATCCTTCATCAAAAGGCTTAGCAGAGCCCATTAATCCTTCTAACATCATTGCAGCTGTAATATCTGCGGTAGCCAATACGTTATGAAAACGTGCTACCACTTTTACCGCATGTGCAGCAATAAACTGGGTTCCATTAATTAAAGCAAGACCTTCTTTTGCACCTAAAGTTATTGGCAAAAGACCGTGCTCTTTTAATACTACCTGTGCAGCTACAATTTCCCCTTTATAGTGTACCCTTCCTAATCCAATTAATGGAAGAAAAAGATGGGACAAGGGAGCTAAATCTCCTGATGCACCTACAGATCCTTGTTTTGGGATTACAGGAATCACATCGTTTTCAAGATGCCAGATCATACGATCAAGTGTCGCTTCCTGAATACCTGAATATCCTTTGGCCAATGCCTGTAATTTAAGTACAAGCATAATTTTAGAAATCTCATCACCAATCGGATCTCCAACGCCTACCGCATGACTCTTCAAGATATTTTCCTGTAGCTTTTTAGTATCTGCCGCAGAGATCATGGAGGTACAAAGGGGACCAAACCCAGTATTGATTCCGTAAACTATTTTATCAGAAATAGCTATTTTTTCAACAATAGCACTACTTTCTTTTATTTTCTGACGAGTTTCCTCGTTTAATATTCCTTTAACTGTTCCTTTACTAATTCCAAGCGCTTTGCTTACTGTAAGGAAATCTGAACCGTAATTAAAATTATGATTTGC
>JBEBUV010000078.1:0-16776 GCA_040393085.1 Pedobacter hiemivivus
TATAAAGAGCCTGCATCATTTATTGTATGATCAGGCTCTTCTTTATGCTTCACTTTGTTATAAATTCAACAGTTCAGGTTCAAGTTTAATATACTGCTTCAGTAAAGTAATTTGATTAACGGCTCTGTTAAAATTATGGTCTTCATATTTAGCACCATAATAAACATCATTCATCAAATAATCAGCTAAAAAGCGGATGGCTTGCATATAAATAATGAACTTACCGGCATAAACGAAATAAGGCTTTTCAGCTTCAGTTAACACATCATGCATTTCGCCCATATACCCATCAAAAATAGCTTTAAAGAAGTCCTTTCTGATGGCAATCTTACTAAAATCAGTTTCTTCTTCACTAACCGCACTTAAATACGTTCGCATCATATCACCAACATCACTTATAAAGTAACCTGGCATTACCGTATCTAGATCAATCACACATAAGCCCTCGTATTGATCATCAAATAAAACGTTACTAATCTTAGTGTCATGATGAATTACCCTTAATGGAATATCACTATTACTTAGAATGTCAGTATAAGTCTGCACAAGTCCTTGATGCTCTTTAATAAATTCAATACTTTCAGCAGCTTTTTCCAATCGCTCAGCAGAAGCATTCTGACAAGCTGTTGTAAACTGATCATATCTTAATGTCAGATTATGGAAATTCGGAATTGTGATGTTTAATTCTTCAACTTTAAAACCATTCAGGAGTCTTGTAAACTTTCCAAACTGTTTTGCTGCTTCATAAGCCTCTTTACTTTTTGTAAGTACATTTACTGAGACAGAGCCTTCAACAAAAGGGAATAGTCTAAAATACCCATTATCAAGATGAATTAAAGACTCACCATTCGTTGCGACTACTGGCGATACAAATAAATAATCCGGGGATTCCTGCTTTAAGTAATTTTTGAGTAAAGTGAAATTCTGGTCTATATCCGACGGACTCTTAAATACATCACTATTTACTTTTTGTAAGATATAATTTTGATCAGGGGTGTTAACTTTCCAGGTATGATTAATCAGTCCGTCACCAAATTGCTGAACATTAGCTGTAATTGGATCGAGGCCATAAATACGTAAAATATTTTCGAACATGTGTTTAGTATAGTGGTTGATAAATCAAACTTAAATATTTAAGCTGCTAAAACCTTGTGCAAACGTTTGCGCGAAATTATTTCTGTTTACTAATCACTAACTCTGACTCTACGATTACATTATAATAAGCCTGTCCTGTACCAACTTCATTCCGAGGTTTATTAATCAGATCTATAAGAATATCAGCCGCTTTTTTACCTTGTTTATAAGGAAACTGCTCAACTGAAGCAATAGGCGTATAATCCATATAATTTATAATAGGAAGATTGGCATAGCTCACAAAGTCAATATCTTGCAATCCGAGCGACTTGGTGTAACGCATGGCAAACAGGGCTACATAATCGTTAAAAGTTACAATTGCAGTAGGTTTTCGGCGATGATTTAACATTGCATCCATTGCTTTTACTGTTCCCTCTTCCGATAAGTCACACGATATAATAAGGGATGGATCAAACTTCAACCTATTGGATGTCATTGCACGAATATATCCTTCTTTTCGCTCGTGACTGGCTACTAGAGTGTCTGGGCCATTTACCAAACCAATTGTTCTGTGTCCTTTCTTTAGCAGAAAATTAACTGCATCTAAGGTTCCAGTTTCTAAATTAGACCTTACGTAATGAATATCTTTAATAGGAGGGATTCGATCAAAGAATACTACGGGAATATTTAATTTTCTGAAGACTTCAAAATGTTCGTAAGTACTGGTAGTTTTAGATACAGAAACCAATAAGCCATCCACCCGTTGTGATTTCATCTTTGTGACCAATAACTTTTCTTTTTCAGCATCATCGTGAGACTGAGCCAATAAAACGGTATAGTTTCGTTTGTATGCTACATCTTCAATACCACTAATTGCGGCAGAAAAGAATGATTCAGATAATTCAGGTAAAATGACACCAATTATAAAAGATTTTCCATGTAAAAACTGTATAGCTTTCTGATTGGGTTCATAATTCATTTCAGAAGCCAGCTTTTTAACCCTCATTTTGGTCGTTAAACCTATACTTGGATGGTCATTTAATGCTCTTGATACAGTGGATATAGAAACCTTGAGTAATTTTGCTATTTCCTTAATCGTAGTTGGTTTATCAGGCTTCATCTTCAAATATTGAAATAAACTTTAACATTTGGGGTACAATTTAATTGCTATTTGATATTTAGGACTAAATACAGCTAAAACAGCGCAAACGTTTGTTTCAGTCTGAATGATTAAAATTAACCTTAATTGAGCAGCCATACAAAAAACTGATGCCTTTAACGTAGTATAATAATATCAGGTTTAGTTTAACCAGATATCTGGATCATATATGAACGTCTACAGCTCAAAAACCAATGATTTCCAAAAATATCAAACGTTTGCGTGTTTTTTTTGCATATTTATTAATTGTTTAGCAGGGATAGTTCTATAACTTGGTTAGATTATTTACCAGGGTAAGTAATAGACTGACCAAACCGAACACATAAATGAAGTAAACAATATGAACAGAAGAGAATTTGTTAAAAACAGTAGCATAACTGCAGCTGCTGCAACTGTTTTACCTGGAGGGAATTTATTTGCAGCATCAAAAGCAGATAAAGTTAAGGTAGCTATGATAGGGGTAGGACTACGTGGACAAAACCATTTAAATTTATTACTAAAAAGAGACGATGTAGATCTGGTTGCGATATGTGACGTAGATGACCGTATGCTTACTTCTGCTAAGAAATTGATTACCAAAAGTGGTAAGCCAATGCCTAAAATATTTACCGGCGATGATTATTCCTGGAAAAAGATGCTCGAAACAAAAGGCCTTCAAGCTATTGTGATCTCCACCCCATGGGAATGGCATAAAGAAATGATCATCAAATCTGTAGAATCAGGACTAAAATATGTAGCCTCTGAGGTAATGATCGGAACTACAATACAAGACCATTGGGATGTGGTACAGGCAGCAGAGAAATACAATGCCCATGTCATGATGCTCGAAAATGTTTGCTATCGCAGAGATGTGATGGCGGTATTAAATATGGTCAGACAAGGTGTGTTTGGTGAAATGATACATTTACAAGGTGGCTACCAGCATGATTTAAGAGAAGTTAAATTTAATGATGGTATTAAAGCTAATGGTGGAGGTGTAGAATTCGGAGATAAAGGTTTCTCTGAAGCCAAATGGAGAACAAATCATTCAGTACATCGCAATGGGGATCTTTATCCAACACATGGTATCGGACCAGTTGCACACTGTATTAACATCAATAGAGGAAATAAATTCCTGAAATTGAACTCTTTTGCTACCAAATCAAGAGGGTTACATAATTATATAGTTGAAAACGGAGGTGCAAATCATCCCAATGCAAAGGTTAATTTCCGTCTTGGTGATATTGTAACTACTACTATTGATTGTGCTAATGGTGAAACTATCATCTTACAACACGATACTAACTTACCAAGACCTTATTCATTAGGTTTTAGAGTACAAGGTACCAAAGGACTGTGGATGGATGTCAATAAAGGTATTTACGTTGAAGGGGTTAGTAAGCCTCACCAATGGGATAACCAGGATAAATGGTTAGAGAAATATGATCACCCGCTATGGAAGAAATATGGCAATGATGCTTCTGGTGCAGGACATGGAGGTATGGACTTCTTTGTGATCCATGCGTTTATTGAAGCAGCAAAAAGAAATGAACCAACACCTATGGATGTTTATGATGCAGCAGCATGGAGCGTAATTACACCATTAAGTGAGCAATCTATAGAGTTGGGGAATGAAACAGTTGATTTCCCTGATTTTACAAGTGGAAAGTGGATGTCAAGAAAACCTGTTTTTGCACTAAACGATGATTATTAATTTAAAAAAGTAATATTTAAAAAGCCCGGATTTATATAGTCTGGGCTTTTTTATGTAATAATTAGTCACAACTCATTAAAAAATATTCATGTTAACATTAACTTAACATTGAATATGCATCTTTGTGTATGTTTATAGAAATTCTTGCAATTACCTTTGTTATCTGTGCACTTATTGCTGCCTTTAAGATGGATTCAGCCTTACAAGGCTTTCTCTTTATTCTAGTACTTTGCATCGTTGCAGGTGTGTTTTATTTATTCATTTCCTTTCCCGGACTCTCAGGACTATCTGTAGCAATCATATTGGCTGCTTTTATTTTCCGACAAAATAAAAGGTAAAATGCCCTCCGATTATCTATAACACAATAATTTTAATTACAGATAAAGTAGATGTTAATTTATTTCCGGTTTTTGGTAAGAATATTGCATTATTGTTTTAATATTTCTTAATTTTAACTTGTAATAAAGTTCACAAAACTTTAATTTGTAATTATGAAAACTTTAGGTGAAAAATTTAAAATCCTACGTCAGAAAAAAGGTGTAAACCAAAAGAAAATGGCTGACTCATTGGGGATTTCCATTCCAGCTTATTCAAAATTGGAAACTGGAATTACTGATCCGAATTTTAGCAGAATAAATCAAATTGCTAGTGTTTACGGATTGACATTGAGACAGTTTTTAGACGTTGGTGAAGAAGGAGTTACCGAGCAAGAACAATTGGTTAATGACTTGAAAGAGAAAATCAGATTGTTAGAGACTTCTGTAATTCGTTTACAGGGTAAGGTAATTGACCTTTACGACAAAGAAGAGAGAAGAAAATAATTAAAGAACATACATTATTTTAATGTATGTTCTTATCATTTAAGGTCTCTTTATTATTTTTGGTTAACGAACTTCACTAGTAACTGGCAACGTTCCGTTAACCAATTATAATCACTTGTGCGCTCTGTTTGATGAAACAACTTAGAGCCAAACCCTAATGCTGTAACACCTGCATTCAACCAATTGTCTATATTTTCCCTGGTTACATCAACACCACCAGTAGGCATAAACTTAAGGTTCGGAAATAATGGTTTTATAGCTTTCAAGAAACCTATTCCTAACGTATCACCTGGGAATAGTTTTACAAGAGGAGCCCCTAGTTCTTCAGCAAAGTTAATTTCCGTTGGTGTCATACATCCCGGGATCCACAATACCCCATGGTCAGCACATACTTTTGCCAGATCTGCCCTCACTATAGGACTAACAATGAAGTCTGCCCCTAATTTGAGGTAAGACTCAGCTTGCTCAACAGTTTTTATAGTTCCAATTCCAAGCTGCATATCTGCAAAATGTTCATCTCTATAAGCCAATAAAGCCTTAAAGTTCTGTGCTGCATTACCGCCACGGTTTGTAAATTCAAACACACGAATACCACCAGCATAGGTCGCTTTTAATACTTCTATACAGGTATCTGCATCTTCATTATAATAAACAGGAATAACTGGGTACTCCTGAATCACTTTTAAAGGATTTGTTTGTTTTGTCATCTGTATATTATTGTTTTATCTTAAATATTACCATTACCAAAATCGCCCTTTACAAAAAGCTTATTGTAACCAGACGATGTAGCCATTTTTATAACCTCAGTACCATCAGTACTGCTCAATATTCCATAAATCAAACCCGCCATAAAAGCATCACCACTACCAATTCTATCTACTACCTCATTGGTTTCCATTACCTCAGAGATATAGTTGCCGTTTGGCGTATGGTAAGTCCCATAAAATAAATTATGCTTCGGATTATCCATAAAGCGATAAGTATTGGCGATGTGTTTGCATTGTGGAAACTGTTCAAATATGATCTTTGCAGAAGCATTGGCATGCTGTTTATAGTCCTCCACTGAAGTCTGACGATTCAAATGATCCTCAACAGGAATCCCAAGCATTTTGTTTGCCGCCCAGATATTTCCCATAATCACATCACAATAAGCTACCAGTTCAGGCATAACCTCAATAGGCTCCTTTCCATAATCCCATAATCTGCTTCTATAATTGAGATCTACCGATATTTTTAAGCCTTTTGCCCTCGCAGCAATCAGTGCCTCTTTACAAACAGCAGCCATATTTTCATTAAGCGCAGGAGTAAGGGCAGTCCAATGAAACCAGGTATGACCATCCAATAGCTTATCCCAATCAATCACACCAGGCTTTAGATCACTGAATGAAGAGAACTTACGATCATACACAACTTCGCCACTGGTCAGCCCATTTGCAGATAGTAAAAAATACAATCCCAATCTATTTCCCTGACGTAAAGTCTTAGCAGTATTTACACCCAATTCTTCCAATGCCTGGAGCGCATTAGCAGCCAAAGCATTATCAGGTACACAACTTATATAAGAGCATGGAATTTTCCATTGCCCCAATGAAGCAGAGACATTTGCCTCAGAGCCTCCGGGAAATAAAGAAACGGTGTGGTTCTTAGAAATAAATTGATCTTCTGATGAACTGAACCGCAGTAACAATTCTCCAAATACCAATATGTTTTCTTGATTTAGCATAAGTTTTAATGATTTCAGATTGCAATAATACACGTTATAGCTATTAAATAGAAGTAAAGTAATTTATTTAATAAATCTCAAACGATTTCGTAAATTTTTAGGACATAATACTGACTTGGGCAATTTAATTTCATTAACATTGATATAATTAATGAACCTGTTTTAATAATATGATATGAATAACAATAATCTGTTTTCACTTGAAAATAAGGTAGTCGTAATTACAGGAGCTACCGGCGTTTTGGGAGAATCATTTGCATTGGCTGTTGCCGCTGCAGGTGCCAAAGTTGCAGTTTTAGGTAGAAACGAACAAAAAGCAAATGAACGCGTAAAAGCAATTACAGAAAATGGTGGTGAAGCCATAGCGGTGATCACTGATGTTTTAAATGAAGCTTCCTTAATCGATGCGAAAAATCAAATTCTAAGTACTTGGGGCACTATCGACGGACTGGTTAATGCTGCAGGAGGCAATATTCCCGGCGCAACCATTGCTCCGGATAAAAATATATTCGATATTGATATTGCTGATACACAAAAAGCAGTTGAATTAAATTTATTTGGCACAGTTTATCCAACACATGTATTTGGACGTGTAATTGCCGAAAAAGGTAAAGGATCCATTGTAAATATCTCTTCTTTGGCAGCACAAAGACCATTAACCCGGGTGTTGGGATATACAATGGGGAAAAATGCAATAGAAGGATATACCAAATGGATGGCTGTAGAACTTGCTCAGCGCTATGGCGATAAAGTAAGGGTCAATGCATTGGCACCTGGTGTATTTTTAACGGATCAAAACCGTTCTTTATTGACCAATCCAGATGGAACTTATACCGATCGTGCCCAGCGTTTCGTAAATCATACACCATTTGGCCGACTAGGTAGTCCGGAAGAGTTAAATGGAACATTGATTTATTTATTAAGTGATGCATCAGCCTTTGTAAACGGTGAAACAATTCTTGTTGATGGAGGTTTTAATGCTTACAGCGGCGTTTAGAATTAAATAAAATATTAGATATCATGAATACCACAAAACATAAATTACAACAAACATGGCGTTGGTATGGACCAACGGATCCTGTTTCTTTACAAGATGTAAAACAGGCAGGTGCCAGCGGAATTGTTAGTGCTTTACATCATATTCCTCATGGCGAAGTATGGCCATTGGAAGACATAAAAGAACGCAAAGCAATTATTGAAGCCGCAGGACTGGTATGGGCTGTAGTAGAAAGCGTTCCTGTACATGAAGCGATCAAAACGCGTAGGAATGATGCAGGTAAGTATATTGAAAATTATAAGACAACCTTAACAAATCTGGCGCAATGTGGCATCAAAACAGTATGCTATAACTTTATGCCAGTGTTAGATTGGACTCGTACTCAATTGGATAAAACCATGCCAAATGGAGCAAAAGCACTTTATTTCAATTGGGTAGACCTTGCAGCTTTTGATCTTTTTATTTTAAAAAGAGAAGATGCTGCGGCAGACTATTCAGAAAGTATACAAAGCCAGGCTAAAGCACGATTTGAATCTTTAACTGCCGATGAGTTAAATGAATTAAGGGTGAATGTTCTTATGGGCATACCGAATGAAAAGGAAATAGAACTTGAAGCATTACGTAATAGCATTGAGGAATATAAAAATATAGGTAGAGATGGTTTAAAGAAAAACCTTGCTTATTTTTTGAGTGAAATTGCAGAGGTATGCGAAGAAACAGGAATCAATATGACTATCCATCCAGATGATCCTCCTTATGCAATACTAGGCTTACCACGTATTGCAAGTACAAAAGAAGACCTGGTAGATATATTGAGAAGTGTAGATAAACCTTTTAACGGAATTTGTTTCTGTACGGGCTCATTAGGAGCGGGGATGACTAACAACCTAACCGAGATTTTCGATGCAGTAAAAGAGCGTGTATATTTTCTACACCTACGTAACGTAACTAAAGATGAAGTGGGGAACTTTTACGAAGCAGATCACTTAGGAGGTGATGTAAATATGTATGAAGTGATGAAAGCTGTTGTTGCAGAAAACGCGCGCAGAAAAACACCTATACCATTCAGGCCAGATCATGGACATCAGATGTTAGATGATTTAAATAAAGTAACCAATCCGGGATATTCAGCTATTGGTAGACTACGTGGACTGGCAGAACTCCGCGGATTAGAGCTTGGGATAACGGGTGATTACTAATAAGAAAGTTTAATAATACATAATAAAGGCCATTTGAATAGTGATTTCAGGTGGCCTTTAGTTTTTCTTAGCTTGTGATGAAGCCCTTACTTTAACCTCTATGGGCAATAGCACAGTTTCAAAATCTTCATCAACATTCTTTTTTTCAATTAAAGTGAAAAGCTTCTCTGCAGCAAGCTGACCAATTTCAAATGCCGGTTGATGCACAGTACTTAATGATGGATTCATTGCCTCAGCCAGTTCGGTATTTGTAAAACCAATTAAAGCGATATCATCTGGTATATGGTAACCCAATTTATTCAAGATAACCAGACATCTGGTACTGATCTGGTCAGTAGCTGTGAAAATAGCATCAGGTTTAATATCCAGACTCATATAGAATTTAATAGCCTCCTCTAAGCTTTCATTTAATGAATTCGCCCCCGTATATTTGCAAGACACCAATAATTCTTCTCTATAAGCTATACCATGGTCTACCAAAGCCTGTTTATAGCCATTCAATCTTTCCGTAGCAATACTTAGAATTGTATTGGTATTTAGATGTGCAATATTGCGATACCCATTATTTATCAAATGAGTAGTAGCTTCATAAGCACCTTTAAAATTATCTGCGCCAACCTTATGTGTATGGATTTTATCAATCAAACGATCAAAAAGCACTACCGGTAAGCCCGATTCCTGTAAAGAAATCAGGTAACTGAAATCTATCGTTTCATAAGCTGGAGAAATAAGAATACCATCAATACCACCGGCATACAATAGTTCAATGCAGTCACGCTCTAATTTCTCAGACTCTTTACTCTGCATGATAATAATCTGATAAGACTTATCAGTACCTACCTTGTGTATACCATCTAGCATTTGGGCAATCACATTATTATCCAAAGAGCATACCACAACACCAATAGATCTACTTTTACCTTCTTTCAGGCCTTTAGCCATTCTATTGGGCAGATAGCTATGTTCTTTTGCGTAATCTAAAATTCTCTGCTTCGTAGCTGCCCCAATTTCATGACTGTCATTTAAGGCTTTTGAAATTGTAGAAATAGATAAATTAAGCGCTTTAGCAATGTCTTTTAATGTGACGCTGTGGTTCATTCTCATCCCTCTATAAATATAAACGCTAATTTGCAACTAATAAGATGATAAGATCAACTTTATTAGTCTTTTTTCTAAAAAACTAATAGTATTATGTTAAAAGAACAAATAAACATTATGCAATAATGCCTCTAAAACAATGATTTACGCTGATTTAGCTGATGTCTATAAAATACCTGAAAGAAGTTGACAAATAGATGATACGTATATTCCTAACAGTTTATAGATTTGTTTAACGGTGTTAGATTATTTATGCACCATAATAAATTGCAATGGGAAGTAAAGAACGTATTCAACGATTAAAGGAGGACACGAGAGTTAATATACTCGATGCGGCTCTGGAAATTGTGAAGGAAGAAGGATGGCAATCGCTTAGTATGCGGAAAATTGCAGATAAGATAGAATATACTGCACCTATTATTTATGAATATTTTTCGAACAAGGAGGGGATCCTACTTGAGCTCACCAGACAAGGATATATTATTCTTGGTCAGGAAATTAAAGCTGCGAAAAATATGCATAGTAAATTTGATGAACAACTAGAGGCCATGTGGATTGCCTATTGGAATTTCGCATTTTTACATAGGGAATACTACCAATTGATGTTTGGTGTAGATATGATTTGTTGTGAGCAAAAAAAGTCAATGCCAGAAACAGAACATGTTAACAATCTTTTTGGTGATGTGATTAGAAAGGTAATGAAAGCAGAACATCCTGAAGAAGATGTAGTATGCCGTAAGTTCTATACTTTCTGGTCTATAATACATGGTTTAATTGCTATTAATATGGTTAATAGGGGAAGAGATGAAGCAATGAACCAACATATATTAAAAGATGCCTTAAAAGGAATTATTAAATATATAGACGAATAATATATTGAACGGATGTAAAAGTCCGTTTTTACTGACTTACCACTTAACGCTGTTAAATTACTTACTCTCGTTATATAACTAATTTATAAACCAATTATCATGAATCATAATTCTCTTTATCCCCAATCACTTAACACTGTTAAATCAATTAATCATGTTATGAAAGCAATATTAATAGGTGCTTTATTTTTATATAGTTGCTCTGGAGAACCTCTAAAGGTATCCGCGCCAGCACCACCGGCTTTACCGGTAGCACAAATCAAATCAGGATCGGAAACAACCTTTCAGGAATATCCGGCATCAATTGAAGGTACAGTTAATGTACAAATTCGTCCACAAGTTAGTGGGGCACTCGAAAAAGTTTATGTAGACGAAGGTGCATTTGTATCTAAAGGTCAGCCCATCTTCAAAATTAATGATCAGCCTTATCGTGCAGCATTAAACAATGCATTGGCTGCCCAACATTCGGCAGAAGCCACTCTAATTAATGCTCAACTTGAAGTGGAACGGCTAACACCCCTGGTACAAAACAAAGTGATTTCAGAATTCCAGATCAGATCAGCCAGAGCTACCGCACAGGTGGCAAAAGCAAATATTGAGCAGACAAAGGCAAATGTAGCTACGGCATCAATTAACCTCGGATATACCTTAATAAAAGCACCTGTGAGTGGATATATAGGTCGGCTCATCAAAAAACAAGGAAGTTTAGTTGCAGCGACAGATGTTGAGGCATTGACTCAATTATCTGATGTACATGATGTGCATGTCTATTTTTCACTCGGTGAAAAGGATTTTGTGAATTTTAAAGATCAGTATCAAGGACAAACATTAAATGATAAGCTGAAACAATTACCGGCAGTAAAATTAATATTGGCTGATAATACGGAATATTCAAAAACAGGCAAGATAGATATGATTGACGGTCAGTTTGATAAAACCACAGGAGCAATTACTGTAAGGGCAAAGTTCCCAAATCCACAAGGATTGCTAAGATCTGGTAATACCGGAAAAATTCAATTGAGCTTAAAGCACGACGATGCACTGGTAGTTCCTCAGATTGCTACTATTGAAGTTCAGGATAAGGTATTTGTTTTTTTACTAACAGATAGCAATAAGGTAAGAAAGCAGGCTATAGCAATTGTTGGTAAAGCAGGAACTAATTATCTGGTGAAAGACGGTATTAAAGCCGGAGATCAGATTGTAATGAGTGGACTTGACCGTTTACAGGAGGGGGCAGTAATTGCACCACAAAGGGCAACAGACAAGGTCGCTAAAAACTAAGTACACACATCAAACAATAAAACGTCATGTTCAAAATATTTATACAAAGACCGGTATTAGCAACCGTAATCTCCATCTTACTGGTTATACTGGGGGTGTTAAGTCTTACTAAATTACCATTACAACAATTCCCCGACATTGCTCCACCATCTGTTCTTGTAACTGCAAATTACCCGGGAGCTAATGCCGAAACTGTATTACGTTCTGTTGCACCCTCACTGGAAGAGTCTATAAACGGTGTTGAAAACATGAGTTATATGAGCTCAACAGCAAGTAACGATGGAACCTTAGCCATTACTGTTTATTTCAAATTAGGTACAGATCCTGATCAAGCTGCCGTGAACGTACAAAATCGTGTTACACAGGCAACAAGTCAACTGCCATCTGAGGTTGTTCAACAAGGAATTATTACTGCCAAGCAGCAAAACAGCTTTATTATGGCTATTGGCATGTACACTGAGGATGAAAGTAAATACGATCAGACTTTTATTGCCAATTACGCACAAATCAATATTATCCCAGAGATTAAGCGTATTCCCGGAGTAGGATCGGCCAGTATATTTGGTGGGGTTAAAGACTATTCGATGCGCATTTGGCTAAATCCGACACAAATGGCAACCTATAAGCTAACTCCAAACGAAGTGATGGCTGCAATAAAAGACAAAAGTTTAGAAGCAGCTCCAGGACGCTTTGGCGAAACCAGCAAAGAAGTTTTTGAATACATCATAAAATATAAAGGAAAGCTTACGAAACCCGAAGAATATGAGAATATAGCTATTCGTTCCAATGCAGATGGCTCGGTATTACATTTAAAAGATGTTGCCAGAATTGAGTTTGGTGCCTATTCATACAATAGTCTTACTCGTTTAAATGGTAAAAAAGGAGTGGTGCTTGGCATCATTCAACTTGCAGGTTCCAATGCAAATGAAATCCAGATTTCCATCAACAAGTTATTGGAAAAAGCTGCCAAAGATTTTCCTGAGGGCGTTAAACACAACATTTTTTATAGTACTAAAGTAGCGCTTGACCAATCCATTGAGCAGGTTATACATACACTGATCGAGGCTTTTATATTGGTATTTATTGTAGTCTACATTTTCTTACAGGATTTCAGATCTACCTTAATCCCTGCTATTGCAGTTCCTGTTGCCATTTTAGGGACCTTCTTTTTTATGCAGCTTTTTGGTTTTTCAATCAATCTGCTGACATTATTTGCACTGGTCCTCGCCATTGGGATTGTAGTAGATGACGCCATTGTCGTGGTGGAAGCTGTTCATGCAAAAATGGAACAAAAAAACATTGGTGCCAATCAGGCTACTACCGAAGCGATGCATGAAATCAGTGGCGCAATTATTTCCATTACATTGGTGATGTCGGCCGTATTCTTACCAGTTGGTTTTCTTGAAGGTTCGACAGGGGTATTTTATCGACAGTTTGCTTTTACCATGGCAACTGCAATTATAATATCTGCCATAAATGCCTTAACATTAAGCCCTGCTTTAGCCGCTTTATTTTTAAAAAATAATCATGCCGAACAAGTTGGGCGACAAAAACTGGGCTTTAAAGAAAAGTTCTTTGCTGGCTTTAACAGTAGTTTTAGTGCACTCACAGATAAATATATTGGTAGTTTAAGATTTCTTATAAGGAATAAGGCTATTAGTATTGGTGCATTGCTGATCATTATTGTTGCAACCATCTGGATGGTTCGTACCACACCTACAGGCTTTATCCCAACAGAGGATCAGGGTTTTGTCGCCGTTGCAGTAAATACACCATCCGGAACATCATTGGAGGGAACCTCCAAAATTATGCAAAAGGCAGAAACAGAATTGCGATCACTTGATGCTTCGAGATTTGTTACTGCCATAACCGGATTTAACCTGCTTACTTCTTCATCAAGTCCTTCATCTGCAGTTGTATTTGTACTATTAAAGCCAACTAAAGAAAGAGGTGAAGTTCAAGATATCAATGAGATCATGAATCAGATTAGAGGCAAACTAGGGGAAATTAGTGGTGGTAATTTCTTTGTATTTAGTTTTCCAACTGTTCCTGGATTTAGCAATGTGGAAGCCTTAGATCTTGTATTACAAGATAAAACAGGAGGAAAGCTTGATAAATTTAGTGGCATTGCCAATAATTTCATCGCAGAACTGATGAAACGAAAAGAGATAGCTGTCGCTTTTACAACGTTTAAAGCCGATTATCCTCAATTACAATTAGAAGTAGATGACGATAAAGCAAATCAGCTAGGCGTTAATGTACAGGATATTTTACAAACTATGCAAGCCTACTTTGGGAGCGCTCAAGCAGCTGATTTTAACCGCTTTGGAAAGTATTACCGTGTTGTTGTACAGGCTGATATAGCGGACAGAGCAGACCCATCGGCAATTGATCGTGTGTTTGTTAAAAACAAAACTGGAGAGATGGTTCCTATTAATACACTGGTGAAATTGACTCGTGTATACGGCTCTGAAACGGCTTCACGATATAATATGTTCAATTCCATTCAGGTAAATGCAATCCCTAAGCCTGGCTTCAGTTCCGGTGATGCTATTAATGCAATTCAAGAAGTTGCCGGAAAGCAATTGCCATCAGGATATGCCTTTGAATTTTCAGGACAAACCAAAGAAGAGATATCTTCAAATGGGCAGTCGACCATTGTATTTATGCTTTGCTTAATCTTTGTATACTTTTTACTCGCTGCTCAATATGAAAGCTATATTTTACCACTATCTGTCATACTATCTGTGCCGACAGGAGTGTTAGGTGTATTTATTTTTATCGGTTTAGCGGGGATAGAAAACAATATTTATGTACAGGTTGCCCTGATCATGCTCATCGGACTACTGGCTAAAAATGCCATTCTGATTGTAGAATTTGCCGTACAACGTCGTAAAGCAGGTCTTTCATTAGTTAATGCGGCATTAAATGCAGCCAAATTAAGGTTAAGACCTATCTTGATGACTTCGTTCGCATTTGTTGTCGGACTACTACCAATGACGGTTGCAACAGGGCCATCGGCACAAGGTAACCACTCCATTAGTATAGGAGCCGCGGGAGGGATGGCTTTTGGTGTGTTACTCGGACTTCTTATCATCCCAGTATTATTCGTGATTTTTCAATATTTACAAGAAAAAATATCAAGTAAAGCTGTAACCCCTAATAAAGCAAACCCAGTTACTGTAAAGGTTGATTCAGAAATCATCTATTCTTAATAATTAATAAGACTTAAAATGAACACATATATAAAAACATTAGTTATAGCAGTCGGAATAGGTATAGGAGGGTGCAAAATATCTAAAGATATCCCAGTACCTCAAGTCGTTGTTCCTGATCATTTTAGGAATAACTTAAGTTCAGATTCCTTAAGCATAGCCAATCAGACAGTTTCTGAAATTTTTCAAGAAAAGGAGTTGATTAACCTGATTGATACTGCCTTAATTAGAAATTTCGATATGCAGATAGCATTAGAAAACATTGAAGCTGCAAAACAAATACTCAGGCAAGCAAAAATGGAATATCTACCTCAATTGAACTTACAGATTACAGGGAGTACCAGCAGGCCTTCAGATAACGGTTTAAATACCGCCCAAATGTTGAATACCAATCATATTGAGGATTATAATGCCAGTTTAAACTTAAGCTGGGAAGCGGATATATGGGGTAAAATCAAGAGTCAGAAAAAAGCATCTTTTGCTGGATACCTTCAAACTGAAGAAGCTAAAAAGGCAATACAAACACAATTGATAGCAAGCGTTGCCCAGGGATATTATAGATTGATGACGCTGGATGCACAAATAGGGATCGCCGAAAGAAATCTAGCCTTGGCAGACAGCACACTTAAAATGATAAAACTTCAATTTGATGCCGGACAGGTGAGCTCTTTGGCTATACAACAGGCTAAAGCACAACAACTACTGGCAGCTCAGCTTATCCCAAAACTTGAGCAAGATATTACAGTTCAAGAAAATGCGCTAAGCCTTTTAGCTGGTCATTTGCCGGGAATTATTAAACGGTCGGGCAGTTTACAATACTCCCTGATCGATGAGAAAACCCCTGCAGGATTTCCCTCGGCTATGATTAGTAAACGACCCGACGTTAAAAGCGCCGAGTTATCGTTAACTATTGCCAACGCAAAGCTCGGGCTTGCTAAGGCAAGCCTCTATCCATCACTTAGTATTACTGCAGCTGGAGGAGTAAATGCTTTGAAAGCAAGCAATTGGTTCAATATCCCAGCTTCATTGTTTGGGATAGTTGCAGGAGGAATAACTCAACCCTTACTTCAAAAAAGACAGCTAAAAACTCAGTATGAATTGGCAAAAATAGATCGGGAGAAAGCTGTTATTCAGTTCCGTTATTCAGTACTCAATGCCGTTACCGAAGTTTCTGATGAGTTGGTTAAAATAGAAAAACTAAAACAACAATATGGTATTTCGAAAGAGAAGGTAAACACATTAAACCTGGCAGTTAAAAATGCCAACTTACTATTTGCAAGTGGAATGGCAAATTATCTGGAAGTGATCACAGCCCAAAGTAATTCTCTACAAAGTGAACTGGATCTGGCAACAATTAAAATGGAACAACTAAATGCCAGAGTGGAACTCTATCGTACTTTGGGAGGGGGACTATAAGGTTAATGTCAGATATTTATTTATCAAACCCTCATTTTATATAGCAAGAAGCAGCAAACATGGTTAAACAAAATGACTAATGAATTAAACTTAACATTTCAAAAAGAGTCATACTTGTACCGAGAACGTAATATTTTTGGTATAAATTATTATTTGTAAATTCAG
Organism: Pedobacter hiemivivus; assembly: GCA_040393085.1. Lineage (GTDB taxonomy): Bacteria > Bacteroidota > Bacteroidia > Sphingobacteriales > Sphingobacteriaceae > Pedobacter > Pedobacter hiemivivus_A. The sequence continues at coordinate 16,714 of JBEBUV010000078.1, forward strand.
ATGACCTTCATATTACGGGAAATACATAAGTTTGCTAACACATAAAAAAACAATTAGAAATGA
>JBEBUV010000079.1:0-16748 GCA_040393085.1 Pedobacter hiemivivus
TTGATCTTCATCCTGTAGGGCATGGTGTACTTGCTTTCATTTTGGATGAAAAACATTTTTTATACAATACACAACTCAATAAATATTATAATGTCCGCTTCAATTTCACGGGTCAATTAGATCATTATCACCATCTGAGCACTTCATCAGCCTCTATGCTTTATGTGATGTTTAAGCCTTATGGAGCTTTTAAGCTTCTGGGTATTCCACAGAACTTATTGATAAACGAATGCACGTCTATTTCGGATATCTTGAGTAATGAGATTAATGAGCTTTGTCATAAAATGGAAGATCATGTAACAACTCCTCTTTATGTTTTAAAACTTCTTGAAGATTGGCTGATTGAACAGCTTCGGAAAAATGAAAAACTTAAAACGGCAGAAGTAGCCTATGCCTGTAGTGAAATTATGGCCAATAATGGGAATCTTCCAATTAAAGATCTATGCAATTTAGCCAATATGTCTAACAGGACATTGGAACATAAATTTAAGCAACAAATAGGGCTATCTCCTAAAATGTTTAGTAGGATTATCAGATTTAATCAAGTCAACAAATTCCTAAAAGATACAGCGACTAAAGACTGGCAGGAACTGGTTTACAAATATGGTTATTTTGACCAATCACATTTTATCCGCGAATTCAAGCACTTCTTTGGATACACACCATCGCAAATACACCTAAGCAATGAGAACCTAGCTGGTCACCTCGCTGATTTGGAATTGACTGGAAATCAGTTTTCTATTTAAATAGTTTATTGCAATTGGTAAATGTATATCATTTTGTTAGACAAAAAATTCCCATAAAATTGGTATTTAAATATATTTTTTGTACTCTGTCGGAGTACTGATAATAAATATTTGATATGGAATTCCGCTGGATTTATAACTATCTGACTAATGTAGGCATGAGTGAAAACGCTGCCGAATATATTAATGCACTTATACTCTTAATAATTACCGGTATAGTCATCTATTTAGTACACGATATTGTACGTAGAATATTACGAATGACCTTACTCCGTATCATACGTAGTAATGAAATTCATTTCTTTTGGCATTTAGCCGATAATCGCTTCCCTTATTTTCTTGCGCTTGTTGCTCCTTTGCTTATCGTCAGGGTGGCAATTCCACAGATATTCATCGATTTTCCAAAGTGGATCAAACCATTTATGGCACTCTCCGACGTTTATCTGGTATTGATTATCATCTGGATGTTGATGAGTATCATTCGTTCTATTGGTGACGATATGAGAAAGAGGCCAACATTTAAAGGGAAACCGCTTGATAGTTATTTACAGGTGATCAGAATTTTTCTTTATCTAATCGGTACTGTAATCATATTTTCTAATCTCACAGGGAAATCGCCTGTGGCCTTTTTTACAGCTATGGGAGCTGTCTCAGCTGTGCTACTGTTGATGTTTAAGGATACAATTATGGGCTTTGTAGCTAGTATACAGGTGACTTCTAATGATATGGTTAGGATCGGAGATTGGATTACTATGTCTAAATACGGAGCAGATGGTGATGTATTGCAAATTAACTTAACCACGGTAAAAGTGCAGAACTTTGATAAAACAATTACAACCATTCCTACATATGCATTGATATCAGATTCCTTTCAGAACTGGCGTGGAATGCAGGAGACAGGTGGTAGAAGGATAAAGAGGGCCATACATATTAAGCAATCTACAATTCGATTTATTGAGCCTGATGAAATAGAAAGATTTAAAAAAATCCAGTCTATAAGTAGTTATATTGATCACAGACAAAAAGATATTGATAAGAATAATGCCCGTAATGAGGTAGATAAAAGCTTGTTGATTAACGGTCGTAACTTGACAAATGCAGGATTGTTCCGTAAGTATATAGACAATTATCTGGCCGATCATTCAGGTACGCATAAAAAGATGACCATGATGGTGCGACAGCTTGCACCTACAGCGACTGGTTTACCTTTAGAACTTTATGCTTTTACAGGAACCGTGAAATGGGTAGAATACGAACACATTATGGCAGATATTTTTGATCATTTATTAGCTGCAGCAAAATATTTTGATCTGGAGATTTATGAAATGGATTTTAGTCCAGATTAGATGAAATTGAAACTATTGCAGACAAGACCGGAACAAAATAAACCTTATTCTTATCTATCTTGCACAGCAACTTAACAATTTTATTTAATTGAATTTGATGAAATCTCTAAACTTAGTAGCCAGCTGCCTCTTATTATTTTTTTCCTGTTCTAAGTCTATATACAGAGCAGAAAAACTATCTCCTATTGTCGTAGGACCCAAATGGAATATGGTGTTTTCGGACGAGTTTAATACTAATAGAAATTTTGATACTAATAAATGGATGTACTGTGAGCGTGGAACTCCTGCATGGAACAGATATTTAACTTCCACACCGGATTATGTTTACCAGGATGGAAATAATCTGGTTTTGAAAATGGATAATGCAGTTATTGCTGGTGATAATGTTCCTTACCATTCAGGTGGTATCAAAACTTCTACTAAGTTTAGTATTCGTTATGGAAAGATTGAAGTACGCGCAAAGTTTAAAAAGGGACAAGGATCATGGCCGGCAATATGGATGATGCCTGAACTGCCAACATCCTATGGCGGTTGGCCAAATAGTGGTGAAATTGATATTATGGAACATGTTAATAATGAAAATGTTATTCACCAGACCATACATAACGGTTCTGTAACCAGTGTGGACGGAGGTAGCTCAGCTACGCATAAAGCTAACTACAATACGGAAGATTATAACACTTATAGTATCATTTGGAATTCTTCTGCCATTGAATTTTATGTAAATAATGTACATCAATATACCTATTCAAAAGTAGCAAATGCCACTTCAAAGGAATGGCCATTTGATAAAGCTTTTTACCTCATTTTAAATCAGTCTGGTGGAGCAGGCTGGCCAGGTCCAATTACGGATGCTGATCTCCCTTTTGAGATGAAAGTTGATTGGGTAAGGATCTATAGTTCTTCTGCCGGTAAAGAGTAGGTGTGATATGATAAAATTGTTTAAAAACTGTACTGAAATATCTTTGGTTGGCAAAGCCTACAGCATCAGCAATATCCATAATACTTTTATCTGTATGGCTTAATAAATAAACAGCTTTTTCTAACCGGAATTTATTAATATAATCATTAACACCAATATCAGCTATGTTTTTGAGTTTGCTGTATAAGCTTGCACGACTCATGGCCATTTTATCGGTCAGGAAATCTACATGTAGGTTTTCACTGTCCAGGTTATTTAAAATCAGATCGTTTAGCTTACGCATAAATAGTTCATCAGCACTGCTAAATGTTCCCTCTTCTACAGGAATAAATAAGCTTGATTTTTTATATTTTGACTTAATAGCTTCCCGGTTTTTTAGTAAGTTGCCCAAAAGTGTCTGTAAAAAATCTAGTTCAAAAGGTTTAGCCATGTAAGCATCTGCACCAAGTTTATAGCCTAGGTTTCTACTTTCTACATCGCCTTGTGTGGTGAGTAAAACGATGGGAATATGACTTATGTTGATGTCTTCTTTAATGTGTTTACAGAGTTCAAAACCATCCATGCCAGGCATCATAACATCACTAATGATAATGTCGGGATGGTGTTTTCCTATAAGTTCAAGAGCTTGTAAACCATCACCCGCCTCAAAAGTTTCTTTAAAGTAAGGTTTTAGACTCTCCATTAAAAATAAGCGCAATTCTGGTTCATCTTCAACTATCATTAATGAATAGCCTATGGTTTGGAAATCATTGCTTTGCATAAAGGACGCAGATTCAGAAATAGAAAATGGTATACTATGGTTTGTAGGTACAGCAGCACCTGTAAATTCATTATTCACTTCCAGGTCGGTCGGTAGCTCAAAATAGAATGTAGCACCTTTCTGGCTATTTTTCTCTGCCCCGATATGCCCTTCATGTAATTCTATTAATACCTTTGAAAAAGATAGGCCAATTCCACTTCCATGTTGCTCATGTGTACCCTGGTAAAAAGGTTTAAACAATTGATTGGTATCCACATGATCCAGGCCAATGCCCTCATCAGCCACGGCAATACGGATAAATTTTCCTATGCGATTGCTGCTTATGGTTAAGCTAGTGTCAAGGCTGCTGAATTTAAGTGCATTGGCTAGTAAATTAGATAGAACGAGTTCACATTTTTTTTCATCAAAAACCAGGTTTTTAATGCTGTCATCCAGTTTATAGACCATTTTAATTCCTTTGTTTTCAAATTCATTGCTGAAATTATCAGCTATTTTAATGACCCAGCTATTCAGATTTTGACGTGTCAATTTAAGTTGTTCCTGCCCCAGTTCAATCTTCCGCACATCCAGAACCATGTCAATAATTTCTTTCATATGACTGGCCTGTTTATAAACACCTTTTAGCTTTTTATTAAGATCGACATCCAGGTCTTTGTTGTTCAAAATTCTTTGAAGAGGCGAGTAGATCAAAGTAAGTGGGGTTCTTAACTCATGGCTAATGTGGATGAGGAATCTGATTTTGGCTTCATAGGTTTTTTGTTCATGTTCTTTCATGTCCCACTGCAACTTGCGTTCTCTTTTGCCGATGGCCATCTTATAGAGAAGTATTACGGTAGTTGCTGCAGAAATTAAAACCAGTCCAATAAACCAGAGGCTTCTAAACCATGGAGGACTGACGTTGATGCTCAAAACTTCCTTGAACTCACTCCAGCCGCCGTTTTTAAGTCCACAGGACACCATAATTTTATAATTACCTATGGGTAATGATCCAATAGTTAGGGAGTGGTCATAAGTTTCAATGGTTTGTGCATCCAATCCGCTTATTTTAAAACGGAACATTTTTCTCCTGAATACATCTTTTTCCCTGGCCATTATTTTTATAACCAATGAAGTTTGGTTCCAGGGGATATTGACTTGATTGAGCTTAGTAGTCCGATCAATGGGCACAGGAACTCCGTTTGACTCAAGACCCATTAGTTCTATCACAGGAGCATCAGCTGTTATGGATGGGATGTTTTTTTTGATGTGAAGCAGGCCCTTAACTCCGCCCAAATAAATGTCTCCATTAGCCGAAATTAAAGATGGTTTGTAAAGGAACTCGTTTGGAACTACTCCATCCGATTCTCCAAATGCGACAAATTTATTTTCCTGAATGAGGTATAAGAAAATCATATTCTGCGCACCAATCCACAATCGACCGGTACTATCCGCAACCAGAGTCGAAACTTCATTGAATAAACTGGTATTTATCTTTTTTAGTTTTTTTTGTTTAGGATCGTAGCGCATCAGTCCGTCGCGGTTTCCAATCCAAAAAATGCCATGATTATCTCTACCCGCAGCAGTAATTGGATTCCCATTGGGTTGAAGTTGAAAAACACTCCGCATCTGGTTTTGTACATGGTTGAGCTCAAATATACCATAGGGACCAAACAGATATGTCCGATTTGCATCAGACGAAATCTTAAGTAAATAGGTACGTGTATTTGGCTTTGAACTATAAGTTACTTCGGTAAATTTCTGAGTTGGGATATGGTATTGGAAAGCCTGATTAGCAAACAGGTAGAGGTAATCAGGTGACACCTTGTTTACGTTTACTGCTATACCAGATGATTTAATGATTGTGCCTTGAGAATTAATTTCATTGCTATGAAATGGCCTTGTGGCGCCTGATACCTTATTAAAAAGATACAATCCTTTACTGAAAGCGGAAATTAATAGATCTTGTTTGCTAAAGTCGGTAATAGAAGCGATTTTAAGACCATAGGTGGATGGATAGTGCTTAAAAATCATTTTCTTTGGATCAAAACGATTTACCCCGCTACCGTCGGTTCCAATCCATAAAATGTCGGCTTTTTCTTCAAAAATACTCAATACTGTTTTTTCGCTCAATCCATATACACTATTCAATGGGGCATCTTTATAAGTATTGATAAAAGCTTTTCTAATAGAAATGAGACCACCCCTAATGCTTCCTGCCCATAGGTTATCTTCATGATCATGGTATAAAGTTAAAATAGAATTTTCTGGAAAGGAGGCGGAATTACCAGGAACGTGCTTCAGTGCAGAGAAAGTTTTGGATTGTAAGTCCAGAATATTAACACCACCACCATCTGTAGCGATCCAGAGTTTATGATTACGCTCAACAATATCCAAAACAACATCATTATTCAATCCTGAATTTTGGCTGGTATAATGATAAAGTTGCTTTCCCCCTTTGTCATAAGCTTTAAGCCCCTGTCCATAGGGTGCAATCCAAACTTGCTGCTGTTGGTCTATATATAGGGACATAATTTCCCTTTCTTTGATAAAAGTGGCAGGATTTAATGATTTGTCTCGTGGATTGAACACCCAGGCTCCATTTCTACGCGTATACAAAAGAACCTGATGATCTTGCCACAGTTTCATTCCTGTAAACATTTCGGGGCTTTTTACTTTACCAATTGTAGGGATTACCTGTATTCGTTTTTTGGAAAAGTTAAATTCATAAATGATTCCTTCGCCACCAAATACTACACTTTCGGACAGCTCAACCGCCGATCGTATCAGTAATGGTTTATTTTGATATTTTATGGCGTCAAAATTATCTGAATCAGGATTGTATAGTGCAAGGCCATTTTCTGTACCTACCCAAATATTACCGTTTTTATCCTCATGTATAAAGTTAATCTGATTCCCCGGAATGGATTTCGGATCGTTCTTTTTATAAATATAACTTTTAAGGCTATATCGATCAAACCGATTCAAACCAGATCTTGTTCCAATCCAAATAAATCCATTCTGATCATTGAGTATACAGCGTACAGTTGATTGGCTTAAGCCTTCATTTAATGATATCTGCTTAAAATAATAGCCCTGATCTGCACGGATGTCTTTACTACAGAACAAAGAAAAAATAAGAAGCAATATGAAGATTGCCTTTGAGTATTTGTATGCCAAGGTGTCTGTGAATTACTTTGAATATAAAGATAAGGAACAAACATCTTAATGCTGATGACCATTCCTTATAATTTTAGAAATCATTGTTGTATAAGACCTTTTTTGAGTAAAATAGACAATTTTGGAGCAAATACAGACAAGAACAAACATGCTGAATATCCTGTCCTACTACATTTGGTTTAGAATTAAGGTCATGAAAGACTTTCATTTTTTTCAATTAACCAATAAACGTTTTAACCAAATTTAATCACTATGCAAGGTAGTTTTACAACAAATTTATCCCGGCTATTTGTTATTGGTGCATTCTTAGTTTTTCTCTTTTCACATGTATCGGCATTTGGACAAAACCGTAACATCACAGGGAGAGTTACAGATGTTACCAAACAGGGTATTGCCGGAGCCACCCTTCAGATAGAAGGAACAAAACGATATACCACAACCGATGCGGGAGGAAACTTTAGTATCCAGTCTACAACCAGCAATGAAGTTTTACTAATTTCTTACACTGGATTTCTAACCCAAAAGATTGCTATAGGAACTAAAAGTGTTATCAATGTAACACTTGCCGAAGATGCTAAACTTTTAAATGATGTAGTAGTTATTGGTTACGGATCAGTAAAAAAGAGTGATGTAACAGGTGCTATTACTTCCATAAAACCAGATGCGAATGAAGCGTCGAAATCCCTTTCTGTAGAAAACTTACTGCAAGGAAAAGTTGCAGGAGTTTCCATATCAGCATCTGTCGCTACTCCAGGTGCGGCATCTTCTGTCACCATCAGGGGTGCTAATTCTTTGCGTGGAGATAATCAACCATTATATATAATAGACAATATTCCACAAGCCTCTACCGGAGCTTTTCCGGCAAGTGCTCTAGGTGGTTCTGATTTCCAGATTGCACAGAATCCTTTAACAAATTTAAGTCCCTCTGATATTGAAGATATTCAAATATTAAAAGATGCTTCGGCTACTGCTATTTATGGTTCAAGAGGTGCAAACGGTGTTATTATTGTAACCACAAAAAAAGGTAAAAAAGGAAAAGCAAAAGTAAATGCCCGTGCTAATTTTACAACTGCAAATGCCACTAATTTAAGAGATATGCTTAGTCTGCCAGAATATGCGGCTTACCGAAACGAACGCTTAGGGGCTACGGCGGCGCAGTTTTTTCCAGTTGGGGATGAAATGCGCTACGTTTTTTCTGGACAGATATATGATGCTGCGGATCCGTCTACCTATAGACTAATTACTGAGCGCAATTGGCAAAAGGAGATTTATAGAAGTGCTTTTTCACAAAATTATGATGTTTCCATCAGTGGAGGCGAAAATGCAATTAAGTACTATTTATCTGCCGATTATAAGAACATCAATGGTTTGGTTAAACAAACTGGCTTAAAACAAAGTGGTATGCGCATAAATTTAAGCGGCGATTTATCTAAAAGCTTAACATTTAATGCTTCCCTGAGTGGTAGCCTGAAGAAAAATAATATGATGTCTGGCGGTAATACCAGAGGAGGGGTAACCGGCTCTATCACCCGTACAGCAATTGATTCGGCACCATTCGAGATTCCCTCAGATGATCCGATTTTACAAAGTAACGAAGAAGCTAAAACGACTACACTTTCCTGGTTAAACGACTACGATGATATTACCAATGAAAAATCTATGCGTGCCTCGGCAGATTTAACCTGGAAAATCTCTAAGAATTTCTCTTATAATATACGTAGTGGTGGAAATATCATGATCCAGGATCGCTCAAGATGGTATGGTGTTCAATTGTTCCAGGGTTTAAATAACAATGGTTTACTTGGATTGAGTAATTTAAATAGCAATAATTATACGGTAGAGAACTTAATCAACTACAATGGGTCGATCAATAAAATTGTAAATATTAGTGCTACTGCAGGTGTAACGTACGACGATTACAATTGGTTAAGTGACGCTACAACGGGTGCTAATTTTCAGTTTAAAAACCTAAGAACTAATGGCTTGCATATGGCGTCTATAATTAATAAGCTGCAGCCAATGCAAAAAGATTACCAGTTGTTGTCTTATCTGGGCCGTTTAAATCTTTCATTCCTGGATGGAAAGTATTTGGCTACCATAACAGCAAGAGCTGATGGTAGTAGTAAATTTAAAGAGGGTAACCGCTGGGCATTATTCCCATCATTTGCACTGGCATGGCGTGCTGATCAGGAAGAATGGATCAAACGTTTATCTTGGGTAGATCAACTGAAATTACGTGTAGGTTATGGTAAAACAGGCAGTCAGTCCATCTCTCCATACAATAGTTTTTACGACTACGGACAAATTGTAGACTATGCTACTCCAGGGGGTGTAAAGGCGATGGCAATTGGCGTAAGTAATTTGCAAAATAGTGACTTGAAATGGGAAACTACCTCAGCCTATAATACTGGTCTGGACTTTAGTTTCTGGAAAGGTAAATTGAGCGGAACTATTGATGCATATTACAAGGAAACAAATGATCTTTTAATCGAGAAAAACCTACCAAGTTCTACAGCATTCAACACAATAACTATGAACCAGGGGACATTGAGTAACAAAGGAGTAGAATTGTCTTTGTCTTCGGAGTTGATTAGCAGAGAGCAATTCAGTTGGAGCATATCTGGTAATATCGGAGTAAACAGGTCTAAAATAATTGATCTTGGCTTGCCAGAAACACAATTCGGAAGCGAGTATTATAAAGCTTATTTAGGAAATTCTATTGGTGATCATTTTGGTCCCGCTAATATATTTATTGTTGGTAAAGCTCCTGGCCTTTTCTGGGGTTATAAAACAGATGGTATTATTCAGACTGGAGATACAACACCTACTTCATCTATTTTTACGCAAACACCTGGTAACATCAAGGTTGTTGACGTAAATGGTGATGGAAAAATCGATGCAAATGACAAAACCATTATAGGTAATCCAAATCCAGATTTTAACTATGGTTTTCAAACGGCAATTGAATATAAACAATTTAAGTTTTCAGCAGCGTTTTATGGAGTTCATGGTGGAGAGGTGATTAATGGTAATATACGTTACGAACAAACACCATCACAGCAAACATCAAATATGATTTCCGATGCTTTTAATAGCGCCTGGCGTGCAGATGCACCATCTAATCTATACCCTGGTATAAACAGTGTTTTACAAAATGTTGTTTACGATCGCTACGTTGAAGATGCAAGTTTTTTGCGTTGCAGTGATATTACGTTAGGTTATACTTTCCCTAAAACCACTTTTAGCAATAAAATTGGCAACCTTAACTTGTTTGCTTCTGTAAAAAATGCCTTTGTAATTACGGGATATTCTGGTTATGATCCTGAGATGAGAACTTTTTCTTTTGATGGGTTGAGACCAGGAATAGATCTAAATTCCTATTCAAATCCACGTCAATTCATCATGGGCCTTAATGTTACCTTTTAAAAAAATTGTCATGAAACATACAACATACATTTCCTATATAAGTTTGTTAGCCATAGTATTAACTATGGGCGCTTGCAAAAAAGCACTAGACGAGGATCCGAAATATTCTATAAATAGTAAAACAGCTTTCGAAAGCGAAACTACAGCCAACCTCGCTTTGGCTGGATGTTATGGCTATATGACTTCCTATAATGCATACGGACAGGCAGTGCCAGAAATTATGGTAGGTGCATCAGGATTAGGCTGGGCACAAACTAATGGCTCAGATCAGGATACTTATGCATCGATGAATATTCCAGCAAGCAATGTATTGGTCGGCATGATTTGGAGTGGCTGGTATAAAGTAATCGGTGAATGTAATTATTTCATCAACAGTGTACAGGAAAGTGCACTTAGTGATACTTATAAAAACCAAGCCATTGCTGAAGCGAAATTTTTAAGAGGACTGTGCTATTTTAACCTCGCAAATGTTTTTGGAGGCGTTCCACTCAGAATTGAACCTACTTCATCTTTAACTATTGCCAAAGGTCGCGCTAGCAGGGAGGAGGTTTATGATCAGGTAGAAAAGGACTGGTTGGAAGCTGCAGAACATCTTGCTACTAAAGAACAACTGGGAGCCGCCGCAACAGGTAAAGCTAGCAAATATGCAGCTTATGCCTATTTGACAAAGCTATACTGGATGTTGGGTAGCCATGAAAATACCAGTTCTTCTCCATATTGGGCAAAGGCAAAACAAATGGGTGATAAGGTAATTGAATTGGGTAATTACAGCCTGACACCTAAGTTTGCATCTCTATTTGTTAACAATGTAAATGCTTCTCCAGAAGCGATTTTTCAGTTGAACTTTTCTACTACATCCGCATATGTAGGTAACAGAGGAAACTGGCTATTTGCACCCTCAAATGCAACGACAGGGATTAGTTGGGGAAGAGTTAAGGTTTCAAAAGCATTTTACGATCAGTTTAAAGGGACGTATCCCGATGACCCACGTTTGAAGGTTTCATTTACAGCGAGGTATTCCCAAATTAAAACCAATAACTTCCGCATGTATGCTTATCCATATCTGTCTGGTCCGGCAGGTGTAAATGCATTGGCTATCGACTCAATTAAATATTCAAGTCTTGCTGATCCTACAAATCCTAAATTAGAAGAAGTATCTACCGCTATTAAAAATGCCTTTGTTAATAAAACCGGGGATCATCAAGGCTGGCCTTATTTTGTAAAACAAATGGATATAGCTTCTACAGCACAGAATAGTAACAAAAATTTGATCATTTATAGGTATGCCGATTTTCTGCTATTGATGGCTGATGTGGAGAATGAATTGAATAACAATGGCAAAGCAATGGACTATATAAATGAAGTGCTGACCAGAGCACGTAACTCTGCCAACACCCCATCTGTATATCCAAAAAACCTAGTTACGATAGCATCGCAGAATGATCTGCGTCTTTTCATCTTTAATGAGCGATTGTTTGAGCTGGCAGGTGAATATGAAATGTATCAGGATGTGCGTAGAAGAGGTGTTGATTTCTTAAAACTGGTCGTAGACAGAAATAACAATCACAATCTGACTAAAGCATTTGTAGCTGCTGCAGTAGCAAATAATAATACTACAGCTTTTAGGGATCGTTTGTTACCAAACACTCCAGACCTGCTCAGAAAGAACTTGCTTTTGCCAATTCCACAGTCAGAACTCAATTCTAATGAGAGTATTTCTGAAGATCAACAAAATTATGGGTATTAATTAACCCTGATAAAAACTTTCCATGAATATAACACACACAATGAAATCACTGCTGTTTATCTGTTTATTTATTTGGATAAACAGCAGTTTTGCTAATAAGATAAATATTATACCAGAGCCTGTAAAAATGGTAGTTTATAAGGGATCATTTACTATAGGCAATAACACAAGTATATATTTTGATTCTAAAAATCCTTTGCTTGCCAAACATGCTGATTACTTTACTAACGTAGTAAACTCAGTTTCTGGTTTTAAATTAAATATCAGTAAAAACAAAGCACAAAGTCAGGTGCGTTTGCTAATCAGTTCAGATAAATTGATTGGTGAGGAGGGATATCATCTCACAATCGATGTAAAGGGGATTACAATTTCGGCAAATACCGACAAAGGGGTTTTTTACGGATTGCAAAGCTTACTTCAATTGATGCCCGCTTATCGTACCAATGCAGTTCTCCAATTGCCTTTGTTAAAAGTTACCGATTACCCAAGGTTTAAATGGCGTGGGATGATGTTGGATGTCAGCAGACATTTCTTTTCTACCGAAGCGGTAAAGAGTTATATCGATTTAATGGCCATGTATAAAATGAACGTCTTTCATTGGCATTTAACAGATTCTGAGGGCTGGCGTTTGGAGATAAAAAAATATCCTAAGCTGACTTCTGTTGGGGCCTGGCGTAAAGAAATCCCTGGCAGTGTTTTTTATAAACAGAACCAGGTTTTACCTCTGGATACATTTAGCTATGGTGGATATTATACGCAAGAACAAGCGCGGGAAATTGTACAGTATGCAGGTGAAAGAAATATCATGGTGATCCCTGAAATTGAAATGCCAGGACACTCTGATGCAGCGATTACCGCCTACCCTGAACTTTCCTGTACCGGATTGCCACAACAGGTTAGAAGTTCTTTTGGTGGTGAGCCAAATGCATTAGCTAATTATTGTGCTGGTAAAGACAATAGCTTTGAATTTCTGGAAAACGTATTGAAAGAAGTGATGACCATTTTTCCCTCCAAATACATTCATGTAGGAGGTGATGAGGTGAATAAAACCAGTTGGAAGAATTGTAAAGCTTGTCAGCAAAGGATCAAAAATGAAAAACTGAAAGATGAGTACGAGCTGCAGAGCTATTTCATTAAACGTATGGGAAAGTTTTTACATGAAAATAAGAAAAAGTTACTTGGTTGGGATGAAATTCTGGAGGGTGGATTGGCTCCTGATGCCACAGTAATGAGCTGGAGAGGTGAGGAGGGAGGAATTCAGGCAGCTAAAATGCATCACCCAGTGGTGATGACTCCTGTGAATCCTCTGTATCTTAATCGATATCAGGCTGATACTTTGAGTATTCAACAGCCTGTTGCAGCCAGATACTCAATTAATACCTTGAAAAATGTATATGATTATGAGCCGATTCCTGCCGTACTAAATGTGGTGGAGTCGTCGTTTATATTGGGGGCACAGGGCAATATTTGGACGGAGTTTATACAGTCGGTTTCAGCCCTTGAGGAAATGACTTTACCCAGAATGCTGGCATTGTCTGAAGTACTTTGGTCACCAAAACCTGCAAAAGATTGGATCAGATTTAACAATAAGTTATATTACCATTCAAAAAGGTTAGGTGGTGCTGGTAGAAGTGTATTTACTTCAGCTCCTTTTCTATTTAATAATATTGAAGTCAAATGAAAAAGTTATTAATATTCCTTGCATTAGTCAATAGCAGCATGCTTGTGTTGGCACAAACAACACAAAAGGGAGCAACAACAAAGCGACCAAACATTGTGATTATCATTTCGGATGATCACGCCTATCAAACGATAAGTGCTTACGGCAGTAAATTGATGCAGACCCCCAATATAGACCGTATTGCAAAAGATGGGGTTCGTTTTGACAAGGCTTATGTAACCAATTCTATCTGTGGCCCTAGTAGAGCAGTAATTCTTACGGGGAAATACAGTCATAAAAACGGCTTCAAGGATAATGAAAGTTCAATTTTTAATGGCGATCAGGATTCCTTTGCAAAGCAATTACAGGCTGGGGGCTATCAGACTGCATGGATAGGTAAATGGCATTTGGAAAGTAGGCCGCAAGGTTTTGATTTCTGGCAGGTTCTACCGGATCAGGGTCAGTATTATAATCCTGATTTTGATATGATGGATGGTAGTAAAAAGAGAATTGATGGCTATGTTACTAATGTAATTACTGATGAAACCGAAAACTGGCTAGATAAAAGAGACGAGTCTAAACCATTTTGTCTGGTAATTGGTCATAAGGCTACACACCGGGTTTGGTTGCCGGATACTGCAGATCTGGGGAAATTTGATCAGGTTAATTTTCCATTGCCTGCTAATTTTTATGATACATATAAAAATAGAAAGGCAGCAGAGATACAGGATATGTCTATCGAGAAAACCATGTTGATGGGTTATGACTTAAAAATGTTTGGCTCTGATGAAAAGGAAAGTAAAGACGGTAATTTTAGACGGATGAATGTGGCACAACGTGCAAAAATTGATGCTTATTACAAACCCATAGAAGCACAGTTTAATGCCTTAAAACTACAAGGGAAAAAGCTTACAGAATGGAAATTTCAACGATATATGCGCGACTATCTGAGTACCGCCGCTTCTTTAGATAGAAATATAGGTAGAACGTTGGATTATCTGGACAAGCATGGTTTGAACGAAAATACAATTGTAATTTATCTATCTGATCAGGGGTTTTATATGGGGGAGCATGGATGGTTTGATAAGCGATGGATTTATGAAGAGTCCTTTCGTACACCAATGGTCATGAGATACCCCGGTCAGGTTAAAGCCGGAACTGTTTCTGATCGTTTTGTAATGAATCTGGATATTGCTCCAACTTTGCTTGAAGCAGCTGGAATACCTATCCCTAAAGACATACAGGGTAAATCAATGTTACCAGCTTTAAAAAACAAAGCAGATAAGGGTAGACAGGTATTGTATTATCATTATTATGAAAATGGCGAGCATTCAGTTTCTCCACATTTCGGAATTCGTACCAAGAGGTATAAATTGATCCGTTTTTACAAGCGTGTTGAAGGTTGGGAATTGTACGATCTACAAAAGGATCCTCATGAAATGGATAATATATACGGTAAAAAAGGCTACGAAGCTATTACTGCCAACTTATATAAAGAATTAAACAAGCAGATTGAGCAGTACGAAGATAAAGATGCAATGAAAGTTCTTTCCTATTCGATTAAGCAATAGGAATTAATAATGAACCCGTGGCAATCTGTCACGGGTTTTTTAAAATAATATCCTAAAAGTTGTTCCCTCCCCAATTTCAGATTGTACATTAATTTGCATTTGGTGGTACATTGCAATGCTTTTCACAATGGCTAACCCTAACCCATAACCTACATCTCCTTCTAGATTTGTTTTTGTGAACCGGTCAAAAATAAAGGGTAAGTCTGCTTTAGGTATTCCAATACCCGTATCAATAATAGTGATCTCATAAGCCCCATTACTTAGATATCTGTCATTAATATAAATATTTCCATTATTCCGGTTAAACTTGATAGCATTATGAACCAGGTTAAAAAACAATTGAAACAGCAGATCTTTGTTCACTCTTTCTAATTTTGACGTTGGTGAAATATTGACGAAGATCTGAACTTGTTTTTCTTCCAACCTATGGCTGATCTCTTCGATGATCTCATTAAATAGTAATATGGGTTTAACTTCATCATTTCTAATGTATTGTTCATTATCTATCCTGGTAATTAGCAACAGTGATTTGGTAATATTCTTTAACCGATCAACTGTCTTCATCATTTCTAAAATAGCCATCAATGATGGTTCATCAAGTGTATCATCCGCTAGCAAATTTTCTATTTTATTTTGAAGAATACTGATCGGGGTCATTAGCTCATGAGAAGCATTTGAGGTAAACTCTCTTTCCTTATAAAAAGCTTCATTGATTTGATTCATCAATAGGATAAGAGACTCATCCAGATACTTAAAATCAGTAGTACTGGTTTTTACTCTTTTCTGTCCATCTTTAAAAGGGAATTTCCTGTTTAAAAGCTTAGTATTAATGATTTTTGAAAGTGGTCGGATCAGTACACGAATAAACGTAAGGTCAAGTAATATCGTTAGTCCAATCAAGGTAATCAATACATATAAGGCAACACGTTGCAGCGGCTTGTTATATTGGTTAATACTTGCTGTTGTTTTACCAATCTCTAAAAGATAGTTCTTATTCTTGTCTTTAAAAGTATAACTCAAAACCCTATAATTTAGCGTATCGCTTTCAATCAATCGCTGTGAGTTTTTAATGTCGTCTATTCTTAGATTATCTTGAACGGGTAGTAGTGCTATGAATTCTTCTTTAAGCATGGTATAGCTACCATAGTTATCATCTCCTTGAAAATAATAATCAAGGCCATTTTTCTTTACAACATTGAGTACCTTTTTTCGTTGTTGTTTTAAGGTATAGTTAGTATATTCAGAAGCAATTTGCTTGACAAGAAAAGGCAAAGCAAGAACAAATAACAATACTATTACTAGTTTTGATCCAGTAATAAAAAGGGTGAGTTTAGTTGATAATTTCATGTTATTTCTTAATTCGATAGCCTACACCGCGTACAGTTTCCAGCCATTCAGTGGCAGCCCATACATT
>JBEBUV010000080.1:0-16710 GCA_040393085.1 Pedobacter hiemivivus
TAGGTGGTGTTTTTGTAAATATCGTTGTTGGTATTTTTATTTTCTGGATGCTTACCTTTAAATATGGTGAAACTTATATCCCTAACAGTTCAGTTCAAAATGGTATTAATCCTGGTAGTATTGGTCAGGAAATAGGGCTTAAAAAAGGGGATAAGATCATCGCTATCAATGGTAATAAAGTCATTCGTTTTGACGAAGTTGTTAGCTCAAAAGTCTTGTTGGGTAATACCAATTTAACGATTGTTCGTGGAGATCAAACTATGGATATTAAAGTTCCTGAAGATATCCTTAATAAGGTTTCAGATTTAGGACTTGAAGCATTTATTAGCAGAATGCCTCTTTTAACTTCAACAGTAGATAGTATTTTACCTGGGAAGTCGGCCGCAAATGCAGGGCTTAAAAAAGGAGATAGAATTGTTGCAATAAATGGTGAGCCTGTTAAATACGATGCTGATGTAAGATCATTGCTTCCTAAATTAAAAGGTAAAACCATACCTGTAGAAATAAATAGAGGTGCCGAGCATATGTCCTTGGATGTAGCTATCGATACTGCTGGAACTCTAGGTATTGGATTTAATTTTGATGAGATTAAAGAAGAAACGCTTGAATATGGCTTAATGGCTGCATTACCTGTTGGTGCTGGTCAGGCATGGAAAACTTTTAGCGACAATGGTAAAGGAATCTGGAAAGTATTAACGGGTAAAATACAAGCTAATAAGGCGTTCTCAGGACCTGTTGAGATTGCTCGTAAGGTTTATGGTGGCGAATGGATTTGGGCTAAATTTTGGGCTTCTACAGGATTCATTTCAATTGCATTGGCATTTATGAATTTACTCCCTATTCCTGCATTGGATGGTGGACATGTTGTGTTCCTGCTTGTTGAAATGGTTAAAGGAAAGCCTCTTGGAGAGAAGTTTATGGAACGTGCACAGATTGTAGGCTTTGTGATGTTGGTCACGTTGATGGTCTTTGTGCTCGGGAACGATATTTTTAAAGCTATTTTCAGGCATTAAAGTAGATGATAGATTATTTTGAATTTTATGACTTGCCGGTTAGCTTTAATCCTGACCCTGCAGTCGTAAAACAACAGTTTTATAAATTTAGCAAGCAATATCACCCTGACTTTTATATCAATGAGAGTGAGGAGAAGCAAGCTGAGGTACTTGAATTAAGTACATTGAATAATAAGGCTTACCAGGTTCTTAGTGATCCTCAGAAGCGCTTACATTATGTTTTAGAATTAAAAGGTCAACTTATAGAGGGAGAACAATATGTACTCCCTCAAGCCTTTTTAATGGAAATGATGGACGTGAATGAAGCTTTGATGGATTTACAATTTGATCCAGATCCAATCCGTTTGGCATCGCTTAAAGAGGAGATTGATGCTGTTGAGCAAAGTATTGCCGGTGAAATTTCAGGAATAACTTCTTCTTTCGATAGTCAGGACTCAGTTACACAACAGCAATCTCTTGCAGCGGTAAAGGATTTGTATTATCGCAATAAATATCTATTTCGTATTAGAGAAAGTATAAACAAGTCAGCTCCAGAGATGTAGTAAGTTGTTGAAGCAGTGTAAAAAAGTGTTTTAAAGCTTTTTTGCAAGCTTATTTGAACTAATTTCGGCCTCAGAATCAATTGAATGGAACGTCTTACGATCATGTTAACTGACAATTGAGAAATTATTAAAAACATATAGATGAATACATTATCAATTTTTAGAAAAGTAGCCGTTGCTGAGGGAATTTCATATATCCTGTTATTATTTATCGCTATGCCTTTAAAGTATTGGGCTGAAATGCCATTGGCAGTAAAATATACTGGATGGGCACATGGTCTGTTGTTTGTTCTTTATATAGCACTTTTGGTGATGGCATTCGTAGAATATAAATGGAGTCTTAAGAAAACTGCAATGATTGGAGTGGCTTCATTACTTCCTTTTGCCCCTTTTTGGGTTGATAAAAAGCTTAAAGAAGAAAATTAAAATAAATTTGGGAGATACCAATTCAATTTTATACATTTGCAACCCGCTGAATAAGCAAATGCCCAGCTGGCGGAACTGGTAGACGCGCTGGTCTCAAACACCAGTAGGAAACTGTGCCGGTTCGATTCCGGCGCTGGGTACGGACTAAAGCCTTAGAGAAATCTAAGGCTTTTTTAGTTCATTTACATTTGATCATTTATGTCTATTCTATAAGAAGTTTTTTATTCTAATAAGCCGGCTCTGATCAATAACGCATCAGCTTCCGGTTTCCGACCGCGGAAGTCGATATACAGTTGCATTGGATCCTCCGTACCCCCTTTGCTTAAAAGTGTTTTAAACTTTTGTGCGGTGTCGGGATTGAATATTCCAGTTTCTTTAAAGAAAGCAAAAGCATCCGCATCGAGAACTTCGGCCCATTTATAAGAATAATACCCTGCCGAATAACCACCTGCAAAAATATGTGAAAAGGAGGGACTCTGGGCCGTCCCCACAAGTGTAGGATATAGCTGTGAGACAGAGATTGTTTTCTTTTCAAATTGTTCGATGCTATCTTCTTTTCCAAGCACTCCAGTATGATAAGCCATATCTAGTAGTCCAAAACTAAGTTGCCTAAGTGTTTGATAACCTTCCATGAAATTCGAAGAGGCTACAATTTTGTCGATTTCTTCTTCAGGCAATGCTGCTCCGGTTTGATAATGTTTAGCAAAACTGCTAAGGAAGCTTTTTTGGTAGCAATAGTTTTCCATAAACTGAGAAGGCAATTCTACAAAGTCCCAAAAGACATTCGTGCCTGAAAGGCTTTCGAAAGTAGTATCGGCGAGGATTCCATGTAAGGCATGTCCAAATTCATGAAAAAGTGTAGTTACTTCCGAGAATGTGAGTAGGGAAGGAGTGTCACCAGATGGCCGTGCAAAATTGCAAACAATAGAAATATGTGGACGATGATCCTGTCTGTCTTCTTTATATTGACCTTTATAAGAAGTCATCCAAGCTCCGGCACGTTTTCCCTTACGTGGGTGCCAATCGGTATAAAGCAAGGCCTTGTGCTTCCCGTTTTCAAGGACTTCATATACTTCGACTTCTTCCTGATAAGTCTGGATATCATTCCTTTTGTTAAAACTAAGTCCAAATAGTTGCTTCGACGCAGTAAATGCTGCTTCTAAAACACTAGAAAGTGAAAAGTAAGGTTTTAACGCTTCTTCAGAAATATCATATTTTTCTTTTCTTAGTTTTTCTGCATAATATGCATGATCAAAAGGCATTATTTGATCAATATTATCCTTTTGAGCGATCTCCTTTAGTGAACTGATTTCTTTCTCAGCAAAAGGCTTCGCTTTTTGTAATAAATCGTTAAGGAAATTGAATACTGTCTCAGGGATAGCCGCCATGCGTTCTTGTAAGACAAAATCTGCATGGGTGCTAAAGCCTAATAGTTTTGCTCTTTCTTCTCGTAAAAAAACGATACGGTGAATGTTTTTCTCGTTATTATAATCATTGTTTTTAAAGGCCTTTTGTGCAGAAGCGAAATAGAGTTCTTCACGTCGTTTTCTATCTTCCGCATATTTTAAAAAGGGAACAACACTTGGATAATGAAGGGTGAACACCCAGCCTTCTAGTTCGCGCTTTTGTGCTTCTTCTTTTGCAGCTGTTTTAATAGAATCAGGTATGCCACTTAATTCTTTTTCATCTGTTAAATGAAGAGTATATGCGTTTGTTTCTTGTAATACATTTTGCGAGAAGTTTAATGTTAAGCCTGATAGTTCCTTATCAATAGTTCTTAACTGTTGTTTCTCTTCATCATTGAGTAAGGCCCCATTTCTAGTGAAGCTTTTATAGGTTTTATCCAGAAGTCTAAACTCTTCATTCGTTAATGAGGATTTCTTGATTTGCTCAAATACTGTTTTTATTCGTTCAAAAAGAGCCTGATTTAAGGTGATATCATTGCCATATTCGGTTAATATGGGAGAAATTTCTTGCGCCAGGGCATCTAAGAAATCATTGGTTTCTGCTGAATGAAGATTGAATAGTGTGGTTGCAGTGATATTTAGTTTCTTGCCTACCTTTTCCAGCGCCAATTGGGTATTTTCAAATGTAGCTGATTCATGATTATTGGTTATGGCTTCGATTTCAGTTTTTGCTTCCTTTATTAATTCTAATATTGCCGGTTTAAAGTCTTCTTGCTTTATATCTTGGAAAGGGATACTTTGAAATGGGGTATCAAATTCTTTTAAAAATAGGTTGTTCATCTTTTTGTATTTACGTCGCACAATTTACGGAATATTGGCATTTTATTCCCATTATAACTTTTCTGCTATCAAGAGATAGGGCTTTGACAAGGTTTGCCAAATATTTTGATTATTGGACATTGTTATAGCTTTTAAAATATTCACTTTCAGGATACAGGATAATGGTATTTCCTGTCCAGACATCATATAGCTGAAACAAAGTATTTCTAGATTGTTAGATACAGGGTAATGTGTGCGTACACGAGATTATTGTTTTGTTTTATGAATTTAATTTGTCGTTTCAAAATTGTTACATATATTGGTAAAAGCTTTTCAATTAAACTGTGGATGTAAGCTATAAATCTAATCACTTAATCGTAGGGAAATTTTTGTCTAGCTTAACTAGGTGGAATTAAAAAATACTATATGTAATCATTTTTATCTTGACTATTCATGACTATAAATAATGAGAACGAGATCCTTCTTAAGGTTTCAGAAGGTGATCAACGATCGTTTACTTTGCTTTTTGACATGCATTATCCAAACCTTCGTACCTATATTTATAGGATAACAGAGTCAAGGGAGGCAACAGAAGAAATTATTCAGGAAGTTTTTATTAAGGTGTGGGAAAAGCGAGAGACTCTTATAACAGTAAATAGTTTTAAAGCTTATTTATTTATTCTGTCAAAGAATCGAACTTTTAATTTTTTAAGGGATAAAGCGAAGGCAAGAGCCAATGAATTAAAATGGTCAATTCAGAATTATGAGAGTAGTTATGAATTGGATAGACACTCACTTCAGGATGAATATAACTTAATTATACATCAGGTAGTTTTAAATCTACCCCCTCAACAGCAGAAAGTCTATTGTTTAAGCAGACACGAGAACTTAAAATACGAAGAGATTGCAGTTCAAATGGGATTGTCAAAAGAGACGGTGAAGAAGCATATGCAACATGCTTTGTGTTTCTTGAAACAAAATGTTAAAAAGCAGATCGATAGTGTAGTTTCATCTCTTATGCTGGTTTTACCTTTTTTATTATAATTTTTTTATTTCTCATTACCCCTTTTTTGTTTCGACGGTGTCTTGTATGTAAGATCTTTATCTTGAGGTAAAATGAACAAACAACGACTTAGCTATTTATTTCAGAAGTATATTAATAAAACGGCAAGCCAGATCGAAAGAGATGAGTTTATGCTGTATATGGATAAGGCGTCAGAACAGGAAATAACTCCACTTTTAGAAGAAGCTTACAATTCTGTGGTAGATGTAGAATCTCAACCTTCAAAAGAAGAAAGAGAAAATATACTTAAAGCCGTTTTTGAGCATAATCAAGATGAAGCGGAAATAAAGTCTATTGATGATTTAAAAACGGTTAATTTTCGTAGAAAACCTTTTTGGTTAAAGCTGTCTTCTATTGCCGCTTTGTTGTTAGTAGGACTAACAATTAGCTTCTTGTATTATACAAACCATAAAAAATCCAATGATTTAACAAAAGTACGAGGCTTGTCTTTATCGGATCTTGAACCTGGAGGTAATAATGCAACTTTAACTTTAGCAGATGGATCAATAATATTACTTAATGATATTAAAGATGGAAAAGTTGCTGAACAATCAGGTATCGTGATTACGAAAACAGACGACGGACAGCTATTATATACTTTAAACGAAGTAAAACCAAGGACAGGGGCTGAAGGCCCTGATTTCAATACAATTTCTACTCCTAGAGGTGGACAATATCAAATAATTCTGCCTGATGGTACCAAAGTATGGTTAAATGCTGCTTCATCTTTGAAGTATCCTGTTTTATTTTCAAAACATGAAAGGAAAGTTGATCTAATAGGAGAAGCCTATTTTGAGGTGAAAAAGAATGAGACTTCTCCTTTCATCGTTTCTACAGATGATCAGACTGTTACCGTTTTGGGTACCCATTTCAATATTAATTCTTATAAGGATGATAGTGAAGTCAAAACTACTTTATTGGAAGGAAGTGTTATGGTAAGTGCTATTACACCTACTATAGATAAGAATATAAATCAAAGAGTTTTGAAACCTGGAGAACAATCGGTTTTAAACTCTCGACATGATCTAAAGGTTAGCAAAGTCAATGTATCGAATGTGATCGCTTGGAAAAATGGACTTTTTCATTTTGAAAACACTAATATCAGAGAGGTCATGGAAGAGTTCTCGAGATGGTATAATGTTGATTTTGAATTCGAGGGAGAAATGCCTAATGTTAAACTATGGGGGAGTGCATATAGGAACGTTAATGCCTCAGAAGCACTTGATATTTTGAGTTATTTTAACCTTAAATTCCGATTTGCTGAAGCCTCTATAGCAAATGGCAAGAAGAAGATTGTTATCTCTAAATTATAACAATCAAACAAACCGATCAACCAAATAACCGAATCAACCAAATAACCAAATAACCAAATAACCGAATTAACCAAATAAACCAAATATATGAATAGACTTTTACAAAAGATCCCTGAAACTTTCCAGTAAAAAATAAAAATACCCCCCATTGCAGTGGGAGGTATAAATGAGCTGCAAATTAATATAATTTGCTTAACCGAATACTATAGCGAACAGTTTCTGTATTAACTCAAATATTTCTAAAAGTAATGAAATTAAATTCATTTTCCATGGTTCGACCGAACCTATGGCTACTATCACTCATTAACAAAATTTTGACCTATGCAAGGAGGTCATGTAATTATTGGGATAAAAGACAGATTATTATGCGTTTAAATCTTTCCTTGATATTCGTAGTTATTGCTTTTTTTCAAGCAAGTGCTACAGGATTTGCTCAAAGGATTTCATTGAATGAAAAGAACTCTTCTTTAGAAAAGGTTCTTGAAACAATTAGAGATCAAAGCGGATATGTTTTTATGTATAACAGTGAAAAGCTTGAAAAAATTAAAGTAAGTGTCACTGTTAAAAATTCATCGATAGAACAAGCATTAGATGCATGTTTGAAAGATCTACCATTTTCTTATAAAATTGTAAAGAATAACATTCTAATTAAAGAGAAGAATGTTCAGGTCGTTGATTTAAAAACGGTCTTGAACCATCAGGTGCAACAAAATAGAAAAATTAGTGGGTTGGTAGCGGATACCCTTGGTATGCCTCTTCCAGGTGTCACAGTCGTAGTTAAAAACAACAATAAAATGGGTACAACTACTGATAAGAATGGTAGGTATACACTGGAAGTACCCGATAATGCTGTTCTGGTTTTTAGTATGATTGGTTATAATAGTCAGGAGATAGTGGTAAAGGAGAAAACCGTTATTAATGTAGTTTTGCAATCTTCTTATAGTGAGCTGGATGATGTGGTTGTTGTTGCCTTTGGTAAGCAAAGAAAAACGGAAGTTGTTGGGGCAATGACGACGATTAACCCTTCTGAACTGAAAGTGCCATCCAGTAATTTAACTACAGCACTGGCTGGCCGTGTAGCTGGTATGATTGCTTATCAACGAAGCGGAGAACCTGGTCAGGATAATGCCGACTTCTTTATTCGCGGAGTTACAACCTTTGGTTATAAGGTTGATCCATTAATTCTTATTGATGGAGTCGAATTTACAACAAATGATTTAGCAAGTCTTCAAGTGGATGATATTGCGAGTTTCTCTATCATGAAAGATGCATCTTCTACAGCATTATATGGTGCTCGTGGTGCTAACGGGGTGATTATGGTAACAACCAAACAAGGTAAAGAAGGTCCGGTTAAAGTTTCATTCCGTGCTGAAAACTCCATGTCTACGCCTACGAAAAATGTTGAATTAGCTGATCCGATTACTTATATGCGTATGGGTAATGAAGCTGTATTAACCCGTGATCCATTGGCAAGAGAGCCTTATTCTCAAAGTAAAATCGATAATACCATATTGGGTACAAATGCTTACGCATATCCAACTACAGATTGGAGAAAAATGTTGATGAAAGATTATGCGATGAATCAACGCTATAATTTAAACGTAAGTGGCGGTGGTAAAGTAGCTCAATATTATTTTGCAGGTACTTATAACCAGGATAATGGGGTATTAAAAGTTGATAAAAGGAACAACTTCAATAATAATATTGACTTAAAAAATATTTTAATCAGATCTAACGTTAACGTAAACATTACCAGTAATACCCAGCTTGGAGTACGTATGTACGGGGCATTTAAAGATTATACAGGTCCTTTAGATTATGGAAGTGATCTTTATAAGATGATTATGCGTACCAATCCGGTTATGTTCCCAGCTTATTGGCCAGTAACAGATCGTTATAGCTATTTAAAGCATATTCAGTTTGGTGGTGCACAAGATGGAAACTTGATAAATCCCTATGCTCAATTGGTTAGAGGTTACCGTGATCAGACAGAGTCTTTAATGATGGCTCAATTAGAACTGAAACATGATATGGCCTGGTTAACAGATGGATTGAACTTCAGGATAATGGCCAATACGAATAGAAGATCTGATTATGGTATTAGACGTTTCTATAATCCTTACTATTATGATATGCAAAGTTATGATAAACAAAAAGATGACTTGCAGTTATATGTGTTAAATGAAAGAGACACTGACTCTTCTTATCCAGCAGGTACTGAACACTTAAATTATAATGAGACAGGCAAAGCGATTACATCCACATTCTATATGGAATCTGCTCTGAGTTATAATAAAAGGTTTAATAATAAGCACGGTGTAAGTGGTATGTTAGTGATGTTGATGCAGGAGGGACTGGAAGCAAATGGAGGTACTTTAGAGCTCTCATTACCGTCTAGAAACTTAGGTGTTTCGGGTAGGTTCACCTACAATTATGGAGATCGTTATTTCTCGGAATTTAACTTTGGATATAATGGTTCCGAAAGATTCTCTGAGCAAAATCGGTTTGGGTTCTTCCCTTCTGGTGGAGTAGCCTGGCAAGTTTCAAATGAAAAATTCTGGAAACCATTTGAAGATTATGTTCAGACCTTAAAACTAAGAGCTACTTACGGATTAGTGGGTAATGATGCTATTGGAGATAAAAATGACCGTTTCTTTTACTTGTCTCGTGTAAGTTTAAATTCAGGGCCTAATGGTGCAGTATTCGGTACAGATTGGAATTATTCAAACAATGGGGTTGCGGTTAGTCGATATGCCAATCCTGAAGTGACCTGGGAGATTGCTTATAAAAGTAATTTTGGTCTTGAGTTAAAGGCCTTTAAAAACTTAAGTATCCAGGCAGATTATTTTACAGAATTCCGTAAGAATATTTTAATGACCAGAGCTTATATTCCTAAATACCTGGGTTTATCAGCAGACGTAAAAGCAAATCTAGGAGAGGCCAGAGCACATGGTTTAGATATGTCCGTTGACTATAATTTTAACTTCAATCAGGATTTCTGGTTAATGGTAAGAGGAAATTTCACTTATTCTACCAATAAATATGTAAAATATGAAGAAGCCGAATATGAAAAGGAATACTGGAAATCGAGGGTTGGAACGAATATTAATCAAGTGTTTGGCTATGTCGCAGAACGTTTATTTGTAGATGATGAAGAAGTTGCTAACTCACCAGTTCAATTTGGCGAAGTTAGAGGTGGAGATATTAAATACCGTGACTTAAATAACGATGGAATAATATCAGCACTAGATCAGGTTGGAATCGGTAATTCAACAGTTCCCGAAATTGTATATGGATTTGGTTTCTCTTCAGGATATAAGAAATTTGATCTATCCTGCTTTTTGCAGGGACTCTCTCAAGAATCATTTTGGATCGATCCGATACAAACAGCACCATTCTATAATAGTCAACAGCTATTAAAAGCGTATGCTGATTCATATTGGTCTGAATCTAACAGTAATATGATGGCAATGTGGCCTAGGTTATCATCTACAAATAATCTTAATAATTCCGTAACAAGTACTTGGTTTATGCGAGATGGATCGTTTCTGAGGGTTAAGAGTGTGGAGCTTGGATACACATTAAGTGGTCCGAAATTGAAAAATATTGGTTTGAATAATATCAGGGTTTATGGCTCGGGAACTAATTTATTTACGTTCTCGAAATTTAAAACATGGGATGTGGAGATGGCTGGTAAAGGATTAAGTTATCCTATTCAAAAAGTATATAACCTGGGGGTACAAGTATCATTTTAAGAAATTGTTATGAAGAAATTTTTAATTATATCAGCGTTAGCCGCGAGCAGTTTGTCTTCTTGCAAGTATTTGGACGTTGTTCCAGATAATGTAGCTACAATTGAGTACGCTTTTAGAACACCCTTTACCACAGAACAGTATTTATTTACATGTTACAGCAATTTACCAGCTTTTGCCGATATCAATAGTAATCCTGCATTAGCTGGAGGAGATGAAATGTGGTTTTTAAAATCAAGATATGCTGATTTATATAGGGCATATCATTTATCTGCATCTAATATAAATATTGTAGATCCGATTTTTGATTTTTGGAAAGGAGAACAAGGAGGTAAAGCATTATGGAAAGGGATCAGCGAGTGTAATATATTCTTAGAGAATATTGATGGAGTATATGGTCTTCAAAATCATCAAAAATTGAGGATGGCTGCAGAAGCTAAGTTTTTGAGGGCATATTACCATTTTTATTTATTAAGGATGTATGGCCCGATTCCAATTTTTGAAAAGAATGTTCCTATTTATACAACTCCGGAAGAGGTAAAAGCTATTGTAAGACAGCCAATTGATAAAGTCTTTGAATTTATTGAAAAGACAATGGATGAAGCAATTGTAGATTTGCCTGATTTTGTGGACTTTGATGTAAATGAGTTGGGAAGAGTAACTAAACCAATTGCATTGGCTATAAAAGCACAAATTCTTGTTACTGCTGCAAGCCCATTGTTTAATGGAAATACAGAGTTTTCTTTCTATAAGAATGCGAGTGGAGTTCAATTATTCAATCAGACTAAAGATGAATCTAAATGGATAAAGGCTGAAGAAGCGTGCCTAGCAGCTTTAGAAGCTAGTGTTGCAATTGGAAATGAATTAAATTATGCTGAGCAAACGACTGGTAATAAAGAGTCTCCAGAGACATTAACTCAGTTGAGTTTTAGAACAGCAATAACATTGAAATGGAATAAGGAGATTATTTGGGGCAGTACCAACAGTCGTGCTGCCAGTATCCAAACTATGAGCTATCCTAGGTTATTTAGTACAGCAGCCTTATATTATGGTGGTGAGGCGAGTGTACCTATGCATATTGCTGATAAGTTCTATACTAAGAATGGAGTTCCGATCGATGAGGACATTGATTTTGATTATAATGGTCGGTTTGATTTACAAACAGCAGTTAAAGCTGATCAATATAATCTTCAATCTGGTTACCAAACTGCTAAAGTCCATTTTAATCGTGAGAGTAGGTTTTATGCAAGTTTAGGGTTTGACGGAGGAAGATGGTATGGGCAGGGCCGTACAATAGATGATAATTTAACATTAACAACCACTACCGCTCACTATGTCAATGCAAGATCTAAGGGAATAGCTTCAGGTCATGCATATTCTTACTCGATTACTGGTTATTACCCTAAAAAACTGGTTAACCATTTGAATCCTGCAGGGCCAAGCTTATGGACTGTTCAGCAATATCCATGGCCAATTATGCGATTGGCAGATTTATATTTACTATATGCAGAAGCTTCAAATGAAGTAAAAGGACCAAATGAAGAAGTGTATAAGTATTTAAACTTAATACGTGAAAGAGCCAATTTACCAACTATACAAGATGCCTGGACTAATCATTCAAGAAATCCAGGTAAGTTTTTGAGTAAAGATGGTTTAAGAGAGATCATACATAGGGAAAGGACGATTGAGTTAGCTTTTGAAGGAAGTAGATTTTGGGATGTTCGTCGTTGGAAGACCGCTCAGACTGAGTTTAATAGGAATATTGTTGGCTGGGATTTATCTCAAGAGGCAGCATCTGCTTATTATCGTCAAGTGGTGATTGATAAAAAGACATTCCAGCAAAAGGACTATTTCTTCCCGGTGGAGGAGTCTGAAGTCTTAAAAAACAGAGCGATTATGCAAAGTCCAGGTTGGCAACTTTAGACTAATTGCTTTGTGTAAATTAATTGACGGTAAATAATATAAATATAATATGAAAAGATTACTATATTTAATTGCATTAATATTGATTTCCTCTTGTACTGCGGAAACTTTTGATCCTTTAAATGCGAATGACAAAACGATTGCATCACCCGTTAAAAATGTTCGAGTGGAAAATTTGCCAGGAAAGGCAAAGATTGACTACGATTTTCCAGTTAAATCAAACGTATTATATGTAGAAGCGGAATATGAACATTCAAATGGAACATTTATAAATGCCAAATCATCGTATTATAATAATACAGTAACACTGGATGGATTTGGGGAGGCAAAAGAATATGAAGTCAAATTGTACTCTGTTGGCAGAAATCTAATAAGATCTGAACCTGTAATTATCAAGGTAAACCCTACAACTCCACCAGTTTTAAGTATGTTTCAAT
The DNA here is from genome assembly GCA_040393085.1 of Pedobacter hiemivivus. GTDB lineage: Bacteria > Bacteroidota > Bacteroidia > Sphingobacteriales > Sphingobacteriaceae > Pedobacter > Pedobacter hiemivivus_A. The sequence continues at coordinate 12,695 of JBEBUV010000080.1, forward strand.
CTTTGGTCGTACGTGCTGATTTTGGAGGACTTCAGCTTGGTTATAATGACAATGATGGTTCACCATTAGTGGTTATTGTAGAGCGTTTAAACAGTAATAACGAATGGCAAAATGTAAATAACTTTTATACACAACAAGTTTCAGGAACATTATATGCCAGGGGACTACCTCCAGTCGAGACTAAGTTTAGAGTTTATACCAAAGATAAATGGGATAATTTCTCTGAATATTTAGAGACTACCTTGACTCCATTATATGAAGAGGAAATGGATTATCTAAAATTTAAACCCTATAGGTTACCAAATGACGCTCGAGATTTTCCGCCGAACTTTGTATATTTTTTGTGGAATAATGATGTGAGCTCTAATCCCTCAGGAGCTGGAGGTTGGTACAGAATCGATAATGGATCAGGTATACCAAATCACCTTACAATTGATATGGGACAAACTGCGAAGTTAAGTAGAATTATATTTCATCAACGTGGTTATAAATCTAATACGCCATTACTGTATAGTAGTGGTGATGTTAAGTTCTTCGAAGTTTGGGGCAGTAATAATCCATCTGCAGATGGAAACTTTGCTAGTTGGGTGAAAATAGAAACATGCGAGATTACGAAACCATCAGGAAGTCCAATTGGAACCAACACATCTGATGACATTAATGCTGCAGTTGGAGGTAGAGAATTTCCCATGCCACTGGAAGCTGAACCTTATAGATATATTAGAATTCGGGTGATAGAGACTTGGGGTCCAGTGGATTATTTTTGGATTGGGGAATTAGACTTTTTTGGACAAATTCAACATTAAGAAAAATGAAGATGAAAAATATCACTATTATATTATTGATAACAACTATAGCTATTGCTTTTTTTAGTTGTAAAAAACAAGATCATATTTATAAGGATTTTTTAAAAGATGGGGAGAAGCTTTACGTAGGTAAAGTAGATACAACCTTCGTACATTCTGGTTTTAATCGAATTAAATTAACCTGGGTATTAAAGGATCCCAATATTACCTCAATGAAAATTTTATGGGACTTAGGTGCGGATTCAATTGTATTTCCCGTAAATAAAGGGATAGGTGTAGAAACATTTGATTATTTGATAGAAAATCTGGATGAGAGACTGTATAGCTTTGTGATGTATACTTTTGATAAGGATAATAACAAGTCTGTAGCATATAGGGTTCAGGGACAGTCGTATGGAGAAGAATATACAAAGGGATTACTGAATAGAGCCATTAGTACAGCAGTTTTTACTGGAAATAATGTGGAGGTTAAATGGTACGATGGAAATGATCAAATGTATCAAACAGAGATTCAATATACAGATTTAACGGGTGTGAAAAATTCTGTAATTCTTGAGGCGAAAAGGTCTTTTATTGTTTTATTAAATGTTGATAAAACCAAAGGGATGACTTATAGAACTGTTTATAAGCCTAATAACTTAGCAATGGATTTATTCTATACGAATTATAATACACGTGCTTTTTAAAATTCTAATTAAGAATTATTGTACAGTAGTTTTAATATAGTATGAAATAAGAGTGGAGGCTGATATATAAATGATCAGCCTCCCTCATTTTTTAAATCTTAAACCTTAAATTATGAAATTTAAATATGGTTATGTCTTTTTATTGATTTCTTCGATAGGAATGATTTCATGTAAGAAATCGGCTTCTGTAATTGAGAGCCCATTACCAGCTGATAAAGCTGGTGTTGTAAAGCTCGTTTCTGGAAAAAACGAGGTTAAATTATCTTTTTTAGTTAATCCCGGTTCGGATATCTCTAAAGCAGTGATATATTGGAATGCTTTAGCTGATTCATTAGTTATTCCTGTGACGAAAGAAAATGTATCAGATACGATTACCACGTTTATAGGTGGGTTAACTGATAAGACCTACGATTTTTCCTTTTATACCTATAGTTCGAAAGGAATTCGTTCTGATGTGACTTTGATTAGAGAAATAGTATACGGCGATTTATATGTGAGTAAGCTTGTAAACAGAGAAGTGATTAAAGCTTTATTAGAAGCTGATGGCAATTTGATTATCGACTGGGGCTTTCCAACTGATGAAATAGGAATAGAAATAACTTATACTGATCAGGATGATGTGAGCAAAACTGTTCTCATTCCAAGAAATGAAATGAGAACTATTCTTAGGCGTTATAAACGTGATAGTAAATTTGAATATCGTACTTTATTTAAACCCCAAAGCAATGTAATTGATTATTTTCACCCATCTATAAAAAAGGATAATGTTATTAAACAGGATCCAGCTCTTGTAGGTACAATTCTGGAACGAATAATCGCTAACTCTGGAATGGTTAAAACAGTCACTTCTAAGTCCACTATTAATACTTATAATGGTATGGAAGAGAACTATCTGCAATTTGTTGATATCAATAACAACCCACAGTCACTATTTATCGTTCAGGTTGATCTAAATAACGAGAATTTAAGTTATGAAATTGGAACTCCCTCTGATGGTGCCGCTACTGGTTTACAAACAGTTTCTGAAATGATTAATGCTAAGAATGAAAATAGTAAAGACAAAAAGGTTATTGCTGGAATAAATGGTGACTACTTTGAACTTGCTACCGGGATTCCTAGTGGGCCAATAGTGAAGAATGGTATTGAAATTAGAACGCTCAGTAGCGCAAGCCATTGTTTTGTGGCTGCCTTAAATAATAATCTTTGTGTAATAGGAGAAGGAGCAGTTTTATATAAATCTAGTATTTTTGATATGAAAGAGGCAGTTGGGGCAAAGCATTTACTAGTTTCAAATGGTGTGTTGTTAAACCCAACAGACGGGGCTAGAAATCCAAGGACTACAGCAGGGGTAATAGGTAGTTCCAAGCTTATATTTATAGTGTTAGATGGAAGACAACCTGGATATTCCGTTGGATTGAACTTGAATGAAATAGGAGCCATACATAAAGCTATCGGTGTGAAGAACGCTGTTAATTTAGATGGGGGTGGATCTAGCACATTCATCATAAAAGATAACGCAGATAAATATATTATAAAGAATAAAGTTTCAGATGGATCACCAAGAAAGGTTGGGAACTCATTGCTGATTATGCAGAAGTCTAATTAGGATTTCTAATTAGAAGTAAAGAGTATTATATGAAGTAAACCCCATAAGTTTTTGTCCAACTTATGGGGTTTACTTCATTAAAGATCATATATCCTCTTTCATTTTAAACCCATTTCTTAAAATATATCAAAAAAGAACGGGTTTTCCAACAGAGATAATAAAATTGCAAAAGGACATCTGAGAAACAATGCTTTAATTAGTAATGTTATACTAACTGATTAAATGTGGTATTATTACGCTAAAAAAAACACAATTAATCGTCTTGTTTTTAGTAAATTAGATAAGGGAAATCTAATTCTAAAGACAATGAAAAATGTAACATTATCTGTTATAGCACTGCTGATCTTTGCTGTAACAACACACGTTAGCGCTCAGGACGACGCCATGATGAAAGCATGGCAAAGCTACATGACACCGGGAGATATCCATAAAATGATCGCTAAAAGTGATGGGAAGTGGAACTCTGAAGTAAGTATGTGGATGAAGCCTGATTCTGAACCAACAAAAAGTAAATCTGTGTGCGAAAATACAATGATTTTAGGTGGACGATATCAGAAATCTGTTCATAAAGGCACAATGATGGGAATGCCTTTTGAGGGGATAAATTTGTTGGGTTACGATAATGCAAAAAAAATATTTACATCGATCTGGCTTGATAATATGGGAACCGGAATTATGCAGATGGATGGAACCTGGGATGAGGCTAATAAATCAATTAATTTTAAAGGAAAAAGTGTCGATCCTACCACAGGCAAGGATATAGATGTCAGAGAGGTATTTAAGCTAGTGGACGACAACAATCAAACCATGGAAATGTATTGCACTACTGATGGCAAGGAAATGAAAACTATGGAGATTAAGTTTTCGAGGCAATAATAAAAAAAGCATGCTACTACTAAAAAAAGAGGATGTTGGTTT
>JBEBUV010000081.1:0-16674 GCA_040393085.1 Pedobacter hiemivivus
GCAATCTCTGGGTGATTATGAATCAACAACTTTGTTAATTTAAAATCTTTAGATGAACCACCCTCAACCAGGTAACTCATTACAGTAAATGGAGCACCAGCAAAACCAATTAAAGGGATACTACCATTTAAACGTTGTTGAATCACTTTAATCGCATCCGCGACATATTGTAACCTATCCAATACATCAACCTCAAGGGCATCAACATCAGCCATTGTACGTACCGGATTGGCAAATCTAGGACCAACACCTTGGGTAAAACTAAGGTCGCCACCCATTGCTTCACCTGTTACCAAAATATCCGAAAACAGGATAGCCGCATCAATGCCTAACAAATCAACTGGCAGCATCGTTACATCAGCAGCAATTTCAGGTGTTTTGCACATTTCCAGAAAGGAATATTTGTTTTTAATTTCCCAATACTCTGGCATAAAACGACCTGCCTGACGCATCATCCATACCGGTGGACGTTCTGTTTGCTTTGAAAATGCCGCATCTAAAAATAACGTGTTCATCTCTTCTTAATTTCTCCTCTATTCTTTTATAAACTGTTTACTTCTTTTTCTATTTTACTGATTATATCCAGAGCTTTAGGTGTTGTTGCAAGTTCTTTCGCTTTTTCAAGGTAGGCATTGCTACGCACTTTATCTTTCTTTCTTAGGGCCAGATTTGCCAAATGGATCATTACAAAAGCCTTATCATTTTTTCCACCTAAGGGAAACCTACTGGCTATTTGAAAATGAAATTCAGCACTTGCATAATCTTCCTTTTTCAAAGCGATATTTGCGCGCATAAACTCATAATACCCACGTCTGTTTTTGGCTAATCTATCAGCGTTTGGCACCTCATCTAATAAAGCTTCAGCCCTTTCCTGGTCTCCGTTTTTAAAATATTTCGATGCCAGTAGTACCGAACTGTGTCTAATATGGCTCCACAAAATAAAACCAAACAAAAAGCCGGCAAATGATGCCAGCTGGTATTGTGTATAAAAAAGACATACCAACGCTGCAACAGCAAAAACTGCCATCAGGGCATATCTGCCTTTTGAATTATACATTAATGAATGTCTGTGAATTTATAACCAACACCTCTGATGGAATGAAAATATACTGGGTTCTTCTGATCTGGTTCAAAATACTTACGGAAAGTCAAGATAAAGTTATCTATCGTTCTTGTTGATGGATATACATCATAGTTCCAAACCGTTTCCAGAATTTGCTCACGTGAAACTGCCTCGTTCTTACGTTCAATCAGCAATTTAAGTAGCATTGTTTCTTTTTTAGTCAGAGGAACGATCAGACCATCATCTTGTTTCAATTCGAATGAGTTGAAATAAATGGTTTTATCACCAATTTTATAAGAATTGATTTCTTTCAAATCATCAGCTTTCATGCTACGTTTAACCAGAATACCTACTCTTAAGATCAACTCTTCAAGGTTAAATGGTTTTACCAAATAATCATCGGCACCTTTTTTAAGGCCCATTACCCTGTCTTCGCTAGTATTTTTTGCAGTTAAGAAAAGGATTGGTACTTCGGTATTCTCCAACCTGATGGTTTCACATACTTGGAATCCATCCATTTCTGGAAGCATTACATCCAGAATAATCAGGTTGAACCGTTCTTCCTTAAAAACCTTTAAGGCTGTTTTACCGTCTTTTACGGCATGTACTTTATAGCCTTCAAGCTCAAGATTTAATTTAATAGCGTCTAATAAATGGTCTTCATCTTCAACCAGCAGTATTCTTAATTTCTGTTGCATAATCAACTAAATGTTATTTCAAAAATAGCACCTTGCGGTACGTTATCTCTAACGCTGATATCAGCGTCGTGGCTTTGTAATACTTCCTTAACAATAAACAGGCCCAAACCTGTTCCTTTTGATTTTCTGACATTCTCATCACCAACCCTATAGAATTTATCGAAAATAAGCATTTTTTCAGCATCTGGAATACCTGGCCCTTTGTCGGATACTCTCAAAAAAGGATGACCATCTTTCTCTGTCAATTCAACTGCTACATCTGCACAAGGCCCTGAATATTTCACTGCATTTTCAACCAGGTTAGTCACTACAGATGATAGGGCAAACTGATCGCCCATCACCTTAACCCCTGGCTTGATTACCGGGGTAATCAACTGCTCACAGCCACATGAATGTACCTGCAAGCGGTCTGTTATTTTTGTAACCAACTCAGAAAAGTCAAATTCCTCTTTAGGGAACGAATAAGAGCGATTTTCTATCTTTGTAGCTAGTAACATATTCTCTACCAGGTCATCTAATCTCTCAATATCTTTCAAAGAATTACTCAATAATGAGGTCTGTCTAGCCTTATCCAGGTCACGTTTTACAATCGTCTGTATAGATAATTTAATTGCAGCCAAAGGAGACTTTAATTCATGTGTTACAGATAGTAAAAAATTTTGCTGTTGTTCGCGTAAACGCTCCTCTTTTTTAATAGACTGATGTAAAAAATAAGCACCAATACACAGTAAAAATAAGAAAACTGAGCCCTCTCCCATCACCATTGCCATTCTGGCAGGTTCCAGCCTTACGACCAACGATCCCCAGGAGATCAGTTGTACTAAAGCGTATAGGAGCATGAAATAAAATATAACGATCGACTTTTTCAAGATTCCAGTATTTACTTTATAAACTTAGCTAAAATTGTTTAAATAACTATTATAGCGTTCTCTCCGCAGGCCTAAAAAAATATACCTAAAGCGGAAATACAATTAATTACTTGTTCCTGAAAACAACATCAAGGCTGTCAAATATTGCTCTCTTTGCCTTTTCAAGTTCAATTTTTGTATGTGCTGCAGACACGAAACCTACTTCATATCCTGATGGCCCCAAATAAATGCCCCTATTAAGTAACTCACGGTGCATTATTTTGAATTTCTCCATACTACTGTGATCAATATCATCTGCAGTTTGAATTTTATCCTTATCAGTAAAAGCGATCCAGAAAATAGAACCTATATAAAACACTTTCACTTTATAGTTTCTTGCAGTTGCGAAACGCTGAATACTTTCTGCAAATTCACTGGTCTTATTATTTAGGTCTTTATAAAAGCCTGAACGGAGCAATTCTGTCAACTGAGCAATACCTGCGGCCATTGCCACTGGGTTTCCAGAAAGTGTTCCAGCCTGATAAACTCCACCATCTGGAGAGATATGACTCATAATTTCGGCAGAAGCACCATACATACCAACTGGTAAACCACCTCCGATAATTTTACCATAGGTAACAATATCAGGTTTAATGCCATAATGTCCGGCCGCACCTTCAAAACCCAATCTAAATCCTGTAATTACCTCATCAAAAATCAATAAAGCTTTATTCTCTTTACAGATCGCTTGCAAAAACTCAATATATTCAGCATCCTGCATCAACAAACCATTGTTCGCCGGAATACCTTCAATAATTACTGCGGCCACCTGATCTTTAAACTGTTCAAAAGCCTGTTTAAGTGCTTCTGTATCATTTAAAGGAATAACAATAGTTTCCTGAGCAAAAGATTTCGGTACTCCTGCTGATGAAGTCTCACCAAAAGTAACCAAACCAGATCCAGCCTTTACCAATAACGAGTCACTGTGACCATGGTAACAGCCTTCAAATTTAATGATCTTATCTCTGTTGGTATAACCACGTGCAAGCCTAATGGCCGACATTACTGCTTCTGTTCCAGAGCTGGTAAAACGAATTTTTTCAACGTATTTATTATTCTTAATGATTAGCTCTGCTAATTCATTTTCTAACGCAGTTGGGGCACCGAAGCTCATGCCATTTTGCATCACATCAGTAACTTTCTCTCTAACTTTTGCATGGTTATGTCCCAAAATAAGTGGGCCCCAGCTAGCGCAAAAATCTATAAATTGATTACCATCGGCATCCCATACAAAACAGCCATCCCCTTTTTGAATAAAAAGAGGAGTACCGTGAACTGACTTAAAAGCTCTTACCGGCGAGTTTACCCCACCCGGAAAATAGTTTTTTGCCTTTTCGTATAACTCTGCTGATTTTTCTCTGGAAATATCCGGTTTACTGCCTGTATTCACAGGTACATCACCTTCATTTCCTGAAAACATTTTTTTTAAAGATCCTAACATTTTTTAAATTTTAAGCTATAAGCGCTAAGTTGTAAGTCAATAAATGATACGCTTTAAGTTTTGGCAACTGCTATACTTAAAACTCACTACTTAATAATTACAACTCCTTACATCCAGTTTTTTTCAACAATATCCCTTATATGGTAAGTGGTAATGATGCTTGCTCCGGCACGTGCAAAAGCATGCATAGTTTCCATTACTACTTTTTGCTCATCAATCCATCCTTTTTGGGCAGCTGCCTTAACCATCGAGTATTCTCCTGATACATTATAACATGCAATAGGAAGATCAGTATGCTGCTTTAGATTATGCATGATGTCCAGGTAAGCCAAAGCCGGTTTTACCATTAATACATCTGCTCCCTCACTTTCATCCAGCAAAGCTTCACGCAATGCTTCATTACCATTTCTAAAATCCATCTGATAAGCCTTTCTGTCGCCTTTGCTTGGCGCACAATCTGCAGCCTCTCTAAAAGGCCCATAATAGGCTGATGCGAATTTAGTAGCATGAGACATGATTGCAGCATTTACATAGCCTGCACCATCCAACACGCTTCTCATTGCAGCTACACGGCCATCCATCATATCTGATGGGGCAAGCATATCTGCACCCGCATGTGCATGAGTAAGTGCCATCTTTGCGATAACCTCTACGGTCTCATCGTTCTGCACATAATCATCCTTCAATATACCGCAGTGCCCATGATTAGTATAAGAACAAACACAAACATCAGTTACGATATAAAGATCTTCACCAAAATTCTTTTTTAGCAAACGAACCGCCGAAGGAACTAAAGAATGATCGTGATAAGCAGAAGCTGCATTTTCACTCTTCTCATCTCCAACACCGAAAAGCATGATCTTGTTCACACCAAGCTTCAAGCCTTTTTCTACATCCCTTACCAATGTATCTTCAGAAAAATGGTTAATTCCAGGCATTGCCTCCAGTGGATGAACAACATCCTTACCCGGCACCACAAAGTATGGGTAAACAAACATGTCTTTAGATAACCTTGTTTCGGCTACCATCTCTCTCACAACTGAATTTTTTCTTAATCTACGTGGACGGTGTAACATATCTTTATTCTTAAATATCAATTCCAAAAACTGCCTCTGCAAGACTAATTTCATCTGGAGCATAAGGCAGCGTATATTTGACACCCATTTCGTCAAATACTTTGGCTGTAGAATTGCCAATTGCAATAACCTTTTGTCCCGGTTCCAATAGATTGTCTACAAAGTATGCTTCAACATTTGACGGACTTGTAAATATGAGTACTTCAGCATAAGTCTGATCAACATCTTCTTCAATAACCGTTTCATAAATTGGCAGATCTACCACCTTTGTCTCGGGTTTCAAAGCTTTCTGAATACTCAATAATGAATCTTGAGCTCTTGGGAACAATACTGTCTTTCCAACAACAGCTTCAGCAAACAATCTGGCTACCTCATCAATATCCCCACCTTCACCTACATAATCTGCTAAATGTCCTAATTTCCTTAAGGAATCTTCTGATCCTTTACCTGCAACACCAAACTTTACATTTTTAGTCAATACAGGCTTAAGGTTAAAGAAATATTCAACACTGTTCCTACTGCTAAAAAATATCCAATCCACATGTTTTAAATAAAACGGATCCAATACTGTTACGATTGGGAAAGTGCGAATCAATGACCGTGCATCAATTTCTATATCATGCTTTTCTAGTGCTTTTCTAAAATAGTTATGCTCACTAACTTCTCTTGAGATAAAAACTTTCGAGGGGAATTTTCTATCAGGATTAAATTTAGCAACAATTTTCTCTGCCAATCCATCAAGATTATCTACACGATAGAATAAACGATCAGGAAAATCCTCATTCGTATCAGCTTTTGAAGTCCACACCTCATACTGCCCATCTTCTTTCTTGCAATAACAACCTAAAGGCATATGACATCCACCTTCAAAAAGGTTCAGTACCTTACGTTCCAAACCAATTTCATCAGCTGTTTCCTGATGATGTATTTTTTGAAGAAGCTCGAATAATTCAGTATCATTTTCTCTTATCTGAATAGCCAACGCACCTTGTGCAGGAGCTGGTACTACATCAGTTGTATCAATTACTTCAACATGAAATTCAGAAAGATCAATATTCAGACGGTTTACACCAGCTTTAGCAATCACGATAGCATCGTAATCCTCATCCCTTAGCTTTTGTATACGTGTTGGTACATTACCTCTTAAGTCTTCAATATTTAAATCTGGTCGAATTGCAAGTAATTGAGCTTTACGTCGGTTAGATGATGTCCCCACCATTGCTCCATTTTTAAGAGACAGTCTATGCGAAACGCTTACACAGTCCTTAAGGATCAACAATAACTCAGAAGGATCTTCACGTTCCGTTACTGCAGCAATGGTTAAGCCTGCTGGATGAACAGTTGGTAAATCTTTGTGCGAATGTACAGCGATATCAATTGTACCACCTAGAAGTTCTTCTTCAAGTTCTTTCGTAAAAAAACCTTTCCCCTCCAGCTTGTCCAACCTAAGATTTAAAATCTTATCACCCTGGGTTTTAATAACTTTTAATTCAGCTTCAACACCAATAGCTGATAATTTATCTTTAATGAAATTGGCTTGCCATAAAGCCAGGTCACTGCCTCTCGTACCTATAATAAGTCTTTTCACGTTGATTGCTAATTTTTTGGCAAATCTAGCTATTCTTTACCAATATCTCCTTCGCCATAACCATTGGAACGCTGATGTATTTTTTCTCCATATAATTCATCACTTTTTCCAGCACTAATCTTGACTTCTCATCAAGACCATTGATTTCTTCGGCAAAGATTCCATTGATTGCAGTATGCTTGATCTCCTTGATTTTCTCCGGAACGCAACTCATAGCAATTTCAACTTTTCGCTGGCGTAAATCCGATTCGAAATCTTTGATATTTTCTTCAATGATATGCTCGGCATTTACCAGCTCATCATAGCGTTCCTGAATATTTTTACGGGCTGTCTCTTTTAAAGACTCAACCTCTATGTAGTGTATTGGGAAGTTTTCAACCACTTCAGCAGCGGTATCATTAGGAATCGCTAAATCAACAATAACCTTTTTACCAGTCTCGCCGTTTAATAGCTTTTTATAAACCTCTTCTGTGATGATCGGATCTGTAGCACTTGTACAGGTAATAATCACATCAAATCCCTGACTGAAGTTCTGTAGTTCCGATAGCGGATAAGCAGTACCATTAAGATCTTTAGCCAATACTTCTGCATTTTCTAAGGTTCTGTTAAAGACAGAAAAATTAGAATATTTATGCTTTTTAAGATATTGGGCTATATTCTTATTTGTTTCTCCGGCACCAATAATCAGCAGTCTAGAGTTTGCACACATCTTAAGATCACGCAACTTGCGATAAGCTAAAGAGACAACTGATACAGGATTTTTAGAAATATTGGTATTTGTATAAACCTCTTTTGCTGTCTTCACAACCCGATTCATAATCATCCGCATATAATCTCCTGTAAAACCAGAAACACGACATGCCTCATATGCTTTACGGATCTGAGCCAGAATTTCTTTCTCTCCTACAACCAGACTTTCTAATGAACATGAAGTACGCAGTAAATGATTAAAGGCTTCTAAACGCTCGTACACAGATACATTTTCTATAAACTGCTCCATATATTGCTGAGGCAACCCCATGTCTAGCACAGTTAAAAAACGAAGAATGAAATCTTTATCTAAATTATCTGCTGCTGTGAATACGAATTCAACTCTATTGCACGTTCCTACATAGAATATCTCTTTTACACCTAACTCTGATTGAATGTTCCTCAACCTGTCGTCTAATGTTTGCTCACATATCACTAACTTACCTAAAGACTTTAGATCAATTTGTTTATGCGTGAAAGCAATGATTTTTAAATATTCCAAAATAGTATTACCCTGTTTATTTTTAGCGTAACAAAAGTAATAAGACAAGGCTATACCACTGTCATTATGCTGTAATTAAGAGCTATTTAGAAAGATTTTAAATAGAACCGCTCGTTTAAACATCTGCAATTATATTTTGTTATAATTGTTAAACACCATACACGTAGACAGATATGATTAAAAAAGACACTTTTATATTAGATGGTGCAGATCAAAAACCGATATTCGGCGATTGCATCTATGACGATAATATCACAAATTCTGGCACTATAATTTTCATTCATGGCTTTAAAGGATTTAAAGACTGGGGAGCGCATAACCTAACAGCTGCTTTTTTCGCCTCAAATGGTTACAGATACATTAAATTTAATCTTTCACATAGTGGAGTAACGAAAAACAAAATGAATGACGTGACTGATTTTGAGTCTTTTGCATCAAACACCATCAGCAAAGAGTTAGCTGATCTTGAAACAGTCATTACTTATATCCATACAACTTTTCCTTCCTCATCAATCAACCTGATTGGCCATAGTCGTGGTGGGGGTCTTGCAATTATCCAGGCAGCAAACGATAAACGCATCAGCAAATTGATTACCTGGTCGGCCATTTCAGATTTCTCCAGCTTGTGGAAAGCTGAACAGGAAGAAGATTGGTTAAAATCTGGAAAAATATTTGTTGAGAATACACGTACGAAAGAGAAGATGCCTTTAAACAGCATTTTACTTAAGGACTTCAATCAGCATAAAGAAGCTTTTGATATTAAAGCAGCAGCAAAACAAATTCATATCCCATGGTTAATCCTCCATGGTGATAATGATGTTAATGTTGCTTTTAGCGTGGCTCAAGAATTGGCGCAGAAACAATTGAGTGCAAAAATCCAGAAGATTGAAGGGGCAAATCATGTTTTTGGGGCTTCACATCCTTATACATCTCTTGTTTTACCATCTCAATTAAAGGAGGTAGCGGAAAAAACGTTGACTTTCCTTTCACTTGAAACGAAATAAATTGACGTCTTTCCAGACTATATAACCAAGACTAGCACACTTCTCTGCTACCAAGGCTGTAATCCGGTCAGGTACATCTGAAACAATTGTCCACCGTACAGCATAATTACTATTGTAACTCATGTAAACAACCAGATCATTATAGGTACGATCATCATGTAAGGCAAGATCAAGGTAATTCTGTAACTCAATTGCAAAGCGATCCAGTCTTTCACTCATCATTCTGGTCAGCGGTGCACTAGGTTTTTTCTCAAAATCAATAATAGCTAGTACAGTAATAGTAGGAATCATCAATGTATTTTTAATTTTTCAATAGGTATTAAACTATATACAATTGTAATGCCACAGTGGGAATCTTAATGTTAAATAATTTCACATCTTAATCAGACTGCCATAGGGCTGTCAGCGTCTCTACTTTTCTTTGTATTAGCAAACAGAAATTATTAAATACCATTAACATTTAAACCTTTATTATGACAACGCAAAACACAAACATCACTGCAACTGAAACTTCTTCGTTCGCTTCAGCTGAAGACATTTTAAATGAATGGATGGGACATCGTAGACTTACAAGACGTGTAATAGAAGCTTTCCCGAAGGATAAATTATTTGATTATAGTATAGGAGGAATGCGCACTTTCGCAGAAATGATAAAGGAATTATTAGACATTGCAGGTCCTGGCATCAAAGAAATTGTGAGTAACAAAGGCGGTGATTATAGCGACTTCAGCAATCACACTATAAACAAAGAACATAGAACTAAAGAGGCACTCCTTAAACTTTGGGATCAATCAACCGATGAGATCAACACTTTTTGGCCACAGATTTCACAAGAGCGCTTTCAGGAAAACATTATTGTTTTCGGCAAATATGAAGGACAAACATTCTCTACAATTCTTTATTTCATCGACAATGAAATTCACCATCGTGCCCAAGGCACTGTTTATCTTCGTAGTTTAGGTGTTGAACCACCTGCATTTTGGAATAGAGATTAAAAATCTAACAATAGAATTTTCAATTAATCCTATTTTTAGCTAGCATTTACTACCATCTTGTAATGATTAATTTCTCTTCCTTACTAAATTGATAAAAATATAATTTTATAGGTGTATTTTTTTGATTATGTTAAATAACATAACGAGATTTGCGGCATGAATTCCAATTTCGCAAAAGTCTTTATGATCTTAACCCCGAATCACTTAACAAATTTATTAGATTCGGGGTCTAAATTATTCACATAATATATATCAACTGCCCTTGGGCTTTACCGCTGTCTTAATTTTATCATCAGATAGCTACACCATTATCAAATTATGGAAAATCAGAAAATTCGTACAATAATCGGAAAAACACTGCTTTGGATCGCTTTATCCGGAACAGTTGCACTTATTATAGCTGCATTTTATCAGGCCTCCTCATTCTATCTGTTAATAGCTCTTCCTTTAACAGTTGTCACAGCTATAGGTTACGATCGTTTTCAATCTAAACATGCTGTTTTACGTAACTACCCCGTAGTTGGTCGACTACGTTATTTCTTTGAAGCCATCAGACCAGAAATGCGTCAGTATTTCTTTGAATCAGAACTGGACGGAAAGCCTTTTAACAGAAGGCAAAGATCTATTGTTTATCAACGTGCAAAAAATGAGCGGGAAACTGTTGCTTTTGGTATGCAAGTAGACCCTTATTTACAAGGTTATGAATGGGTATCACATAGTATTTACCCTAAAAAACTAAGTCAAACAGATCTAAGGGTTAAAGTTGGAAATAAGGATTGTACACAACCTTACGACATGAGCATTTTAAACATCGGAGCAATGAGCTTTGGCGCATTGAGCAAAACGGCTATCATGTCTTTAAGCCATGGAGCTAAACTAAATGGTTTTGCTCATAATACAGGTGAAGGTGGTATTAGTCCACATCATGTTAAAGGTGGTGGTGATTTAATCTGGCAAATTGGAACAGGGTATTTTGGATGTAGAGATAATGATGGAAATTTTGATGCTTCCCTATTTCAGAAAAACTCAAGACGTGTTTATGTAAAAATGATAGAGATTAAACTTTCTCAAGGTGCTAAACCAGGTCATGGAGGGATATTACCAGCCGCAAAAAACACACCGGAAATCGCCGAAATAAGAAATGTTTTACCAGGGATAACGGTTGTATCGCCACCTGCACATAGTACTTTTAATAATGCCGAAGGATTAATGCATTTCGTAGAGCAACTACGCAAACTTTCAGATGGCAAGCCTATAGGTTTTAAATTATGTGTTGGTAGCAGAAGCGAATTTATTGATATCTGCAAAGCGATGGTGGAAACTGGTATTGCACCTGATTTTATCACCATTGACGGAGCCGAAGGTGGAACCGGAGCAGCACCATTGGAATACACCGATTACGTTGGAATGCCATTAATGGATGCGCTTGCCTTTGTAAGTGAGTCGCTAATCAAATTCGGACTAAGAGATCGCATTAAAATAATGGCTTCTGGAAAGATAATTACTGGATTCGACATTATGAAAGCTTTAGCGCTTGGAGCGGATGCTTGCTATAGTGCCAGGGGAATGATGATGGCTTTAGGTTGTATCCAAGCCCTAAAATGTGACAGTGGAAAATGTCCTGTGGGTATTGCCACTCAGGATAAGAGTTTATTCAAAGGTATTGATGTAACGGACAAAAAGCATAGAGTTGCAAACTTCCATAAAAACACTATTCATGCAACAGTAGAACTGATGGAAGCTTGTGGTTTCGACACACCTGAGCACATCAAACCTGAGTCATTCCACAGAAGAATTGACACGACTAAAACCATGAATTTCAAGGAGATTTATTTTAATAACGTAAGTGCAAATTAAGCAGTAAAAGTACTTATAAAACAAAGGTTCCTCTTATCGGCTGGCATCTTTTGCAGAAGAGAAAAAGCGCCTGAGGCCTTATAAGAGGAACCTTTATTTTTGTACCCAATTCCCATCTTCCTTAATCAGCTCGATTAATTCATCTAGTGCATGGGCAGCATTTACATTTTTCTTTACTACTTCTCTACCACGATATAGGGTAATCTTATCGGGGCCCGTCCCTACATAACCGTAATCGGCATCAGCCATCTCTCCTGGCCCGTTTACTATACAACCCATGATACCAATCTTGATGCCTTTTAAATGATCTGTACGTGACCTGATCATTTGCGTAGTTTCCTGTAAATCGAATAATGTACGTCCGCAACTTGGACAAGAAATATATTCAGTTTTAGAAATCCTTGTACGGGTAGCTTGTAAAATACCAAAACTGGTAGAATTAATTAACGACAAGCCTATATTTTCATCAGTGCTAACCCAAACTC
Source organism: Pedobacter hiemivivus (assembly GCA_040393085.1). Taxonomy (GTDB): domain Bacteria; phylum Bacteroidota; class Bacteroidia; order Sphingobacteriales; family Sphingobacteriaceae; genus Pedobacter; species Pedobacter hiemivivus_A. The sequence continues at coordinate 12,368 of JBEBUV010000081.1, forward strand.
CATCACCAAACCCATCTGTAAGTAAGGCACCTAAATCACTAGCTGCATACAGCATCAGGTCATCAGCACTTATATCCTGATATGATCTTTTGATAATTACAGGAATTTGAATGTTCTGTTTTATTAAATCAACAAAAAACTCCCTTTGAGCAGCCATACCATGAGTAGCATTCGTTTCTAACAACAAAATAACATTCGCTTGCAACTTAGAAAAATCAACCTGTTCATTAGCTTCAACTTTTACCAGGTTCAGGTACTCATCTTTAACTTCAGTATCTATATACTCCTGATAACTCAATAATGGGTGACAGTTATTTTTATCTTTTAATGAAAGCCAGGTTGTATAATTATATACCTGTTTCAAGTTCCCTGGAAAAGAGAAAGACGGTAATTGATCTCCAAGATAAACAATATCACAAGCCTGGTCGGCCATATTGTACTTATCGAGCCCCGCGCTATAAGCATATCCTACCGCAGTTAGGAAATATGGATCTTTTAAGTTTTCAGCACTTACATCAAGCATTACTACTGGATGATGATGCCCACCAATATGTTGTACGGGCACGTTTTGTCTACGATTATACTCATAAGGATTATATGGAAGATCTTTAATATTAATCCCTACTTCTTCATTAAGACGCTCCTGCGACTCAATTAACACCGAGCGCTGTTCATACCTTGAAGCCAGTGCTTTCGCTACAGGTGCTTCAAACTCGGGATCTTCAGTTAAAGAAACCCTGATAGTATCGCCCAATCCGTCTTCAAGTAAAGTACCGATTCCGACAGCCGATTTAATCCTACCATCTTCCCCATCACCAGCCTCTGTAACACCAAGGTGTAAGGGATAATTCATTCCCTCTTTCACCATAGTTTCTACAAGCAAACGATAAGCCTGAACCATTACTTGGGTATTACTGGCTTTCATGGAAATCACCAAATTATAATAATTTAGGTTCTCACACATACGGATAAATTCCATTGCCGACTCTACCATCCCACGTGGGGTATCGCCATAATGGCTCATGATCCGGTCTGAGAGAGAACCATGGTTAGTACCTATACGCATTGCTGTACCGTATTCTTTACAGATTTTCACCAATGGGGTAAATTTCTTGTATATACGATCCAATTCTGCCTGATAGGCCTGCTGAGTGTATTCTATATTTTCGAATCTTTTTTTATCTGCATAATTGCCTGGATTTACCCTAACCTTTTCAACAATACGCGCAGCTGCTTCTGCTGCATTTGGGGTAAAGTGAATGTCTGCAACCAAAGGAACATTGTAACCACGTAGACGAAGTTCCTTTTTAATATTAGCCAGATTTTCCGCTTCTTTCATACTAGGAGCTGTAATACGTACGTATTCACAGCCAGACTCAACCATTCTGATGGTTTGTTCTACCGTACCCATAGTATCCATGGTATCAGTAGTGGTCATAGATTGAATACGTATTGGGTTAAATCCCCCCATAGGTATATCACCGATCGAGACCTCCCTTGTCAAAAACCTGGAATATGTTTTTAAACTATTACAGTATCCACCTTGTAATGCATTTTTTAGCACGTGCTGACCAATTACTTCTTCCATCATTTGTAAATCTGATACAAAGATAAAGATTATGTTTATAACTGTAATGTCAGATGAGCCGCTCTTTTACCACCAAAGTATCCGCAATCATATCATGGAAGCATTGTTGCTTTTTATTTAGGAAACTGTAGAGATAACCGAGACAAAAAGGCAAAGTAGAGATTATTTTTGAGATATTACGCAATAAGGAAACGGGAAAAGATATCCTGTTACCCATTAGATCAGTCACCTTTATACCGAGCAACCGCTTACCAATCGTCCCCTGCTTTTCCGAAGCATCTCCAATGCTTCCGTATACCAATTTGACAGCGGGAATAAACAGTGACACGAAGAACATATACCATATCATAGCCTCTTTATCATGCATAAAAATAAAAAACGAGACTAGCAATACAGCAAAGAACATCACTATAATAAAGTAATCCAATGCCCAGGCTAATAATCGTTGATCAAAAGAAGCAAAATATTGTGGCGCTGTCGCCTGGTATACAAAGCCAAGAAGCTCACGCAGTTCTGGTAACTCGTGAGCCTCTTTGTAATCGTCCATTCCAGGCTTCCTAATAAAGGTGCCTGGTTGGATATTTAATGTTTTTAATTCTTCTAATTGATATGGACCTTCGGGCTTCCCATTTACTACAATTGTATAAGCTACCTTATTTGTCTCCATTTATTAATTACTCTCTACACCTAGTCAAATACTAAATAATTTAATACCTGTTTACTTCAAAACTACTTAGTCCACCATCAAAATTAATAAATATTTTATTCTTTGCTTCTTTATAGTTTGGCGTCTCATAGGTATTGTCACTTAACTTAATGAAACCTGTAAATTCTTTAGCCGACAAGCCTGTTTTAGCTCTAATCTGGCATCCAGATGTAGTCGGGATTTTAATTTTCACATCGGCAACACCAGTTTTAACATTTACATCTGTAATTGGAAGTAAACTTCCTAGTTTCACATCAAGTGCTGCAGCTCCTCCATCAAAATTAAATGATCTTACTTTATAATCGGTTAAGTCAAAATCAAACTCACCAGCACCCATATTTACATGAAACTCCCAAATAGGGTTAGTATTCAACTTGATATCTACATTATTCCCACCGGTATTCCACTTACTTTTACCAGACATTTTAAGATTCAACGTAGTTACGCTATCTGTACTAAAATTATTTACCAGTAAAAACTTTTCCCCCCTCTGGTTTACAACGGCCGAAATCAAACTATCTGTATGGCCCTTTAGATCAAAAGATGTTCCTCCACCCGAAATATTAAAGACTGTCCTTTTTGCAATTGAATCAACTGTATATGGTAAGAACAAATGCTGCTCATTAAACTCTTCAGCATCCGATTGTGGCTCTACACGTCGCTCCCATCTTTCAGTTACTCTATTTTTATATCCGGGAGACTGTTGTCCTTTAAAGAATAACACCATTAAAGTGATAACTAATACGGCAATAGACACTATGCCACCAATCTGAGATCTACTCTTAGTGAATAAAATATTTACTCCGGCAATGATCAAAAATATTGGCCAGAAGCGCCATACACTACGCCAATAAAAATCTATGACGCCAAAATTTTCCAAGAGAAGTACACTACCTATAAAGAGCAGTACTATACCCCACATTATTCTATCCAGTTTCATAACTATATGTCTTTTTTAGTAAACGGATTATTGTTTTCAGAGTCTGAATCTTGATCAGACGAAGTATCAGCTGCCGATGAATCTTCCGGTACTACTGGGTTTTGCGGTGCCACAGGGTTTACTGGTGCCACTGGACTTTCCGGTGTTGCAGCTTCATTAGTTACATTTACGTTACTTACAGGATTACTTTCCGGATATACCGGCGCTTGAGCATTCTGCTCTTTCCAGCTTTCCCATGCACTTTTATTTTTTGACTTAATAATAAAACTTGCTCCGATTGCTACAAATACCAATGGCCATAATTTAGTTAGCTGAAACCAAAATGGAATCATACCGAACTCATTCATTAAAAAATACAAGCCAATTACCAATAAAAACAAACCGGCAACCGTACGTCCTGTTTCATTATTTTTTTGATATGGCTTAAAGTCACCTTTTTGTTTCCAGGAATCAGCACTGTCTTCTTTTACGGTTGACGAAGTCCAGTTTTGATAAGACTTTGTACTTTCTGCAGCACTTTTCGGACTATCAAACGGTTGGCTACTAAATGGCTGACTTCCAAACGGCTTTTGCGCTTGAAAAGGATTGCTTTGATCTTTAAAATAATCGTTAAATTTTGAAAATCTTGCTGCCGGATCATTATTTACCGGCACTACAATCCACATAACGATATAAACAAGTATACCCGTCCCCACCAAAAATATTGTTGAAAGCACAAAAAGCAGTCTGATGATGGTTACGTCCACCTCCATATATTCAGCGATGCCCGACGATACGCCAGATAGTACCTTGTCATGCTCATTTCTAAATAATCTCTTTTCCATGATAATTTCCCTCCTGTTAATTTAAAACTGTAATGGTTTCAAAATTATCTCATCAACATTCACACCTTTACTTAAATTTAAAATGGTGTGTAAGGCATTGGCTATATCTTCAGGTTGTACAAAACGCTCAGCAGGGATTTCTGTTCCTTCCCATGAAGATGTTAGTGTTGAACCAGGTAGTATCGCTGTTACCTTTACATTGTGTTTTGATAGTTCTGCTCTCAATACATCATTAAGACTTAACAAAGC
>JBEBUV010000082.1:0-16646 GCA_040393085.1 Pedobacter hiemivivus
TTTCTTTATATAAACGTTCTCTGATTCTTTGTGAAGTAACAAATTTACCTTCTTTGCCAAAGAATGGTGAGTTATTGATCGTGAACAACATGTTCATCGTAGGCTCATCAATTTTGATTACTGGTAATTGTTCCGGAGCATCAAAATCAGCGATAGTATCACCAATTTCAAATCCTTCAATACCTACAACAGCACAGATATCACCTGATTTTACTTCAGTAGTACGGATTTTACCTAAGCCTTCGAAAGTATAAAGTTCTTTTACTCTAGATTTTACAATTTTACCATCACGTTTAATTAAAGAAACCGGTTGATTTTCTTTAATGCTACCACGATGTACACGTCCAATTGCAATACGACCTACGAAAGATGAATAATCTAAAGAGGTAATTTGCATTTGTAAAGGACCATCATTTGTTGGAGCAGGAGGAATATGAGCAACAACTGTATCTAACAATGTGAAGAAATCGGTTGTAGGAACTTTCCAATCTGTACTCATCCAACCTTGTTTAGACGAACCGTAGATTACTGGGAAGTCTAATTGCTCTTCTGTAGCTTCAAGGTTAAAGAACAATTCGAAAATCTGCTCATAAACCTCTTCAGGGCGACAGTTTTCTTTATCTACTTTATTTACAATTACAATTGGTTTTAAACCCAATGCTAAAGCTTTCTGTGTAACGAAACGCGTTTGAGGCATCGCGCCTTCAAAAGCATCACACAATAACAACACACCATCAGCCATCTTCAATACACGCTCTACCTCACCACCGAAATCGGCGTGACCAGGGGTATCAATAATATTGATCTTTACATCTTTATACTGTACGGAAACGTTTTTAGATACGATGGTAATCCCTCGCTCACGTTCCAGATCATTGTTGTCAAGTATTAAATCTCCCGACTGTTCATTATCACGAAAGATTGAACATGAATGTAAGATCTTATCAACCAGTGTAGTTTTACCGTGGTCAACGTGGGCTATGATAGCTATATTTCTAATTTTTTGCATAAAATGCGTATGATTTTTGCCGCAAAGATACAGTTTACGATCGACATATCAAGCAATTAGCCAGAAACGATGCATAAAAAACTTACCTAAAAAAGACAGTTCTATGCTTGTGGCTTTCTGCCAAACGCCCAAATCAGAAACGGATACATGGCTTTTGCCCATGTCTGAACATCATGAGTACCCCCTACCATTTCATAATAAGCTATGTCTTCTGGTCGTTTATACCCCTTTATAAGCAACTCCTTTATCACATCAATAGAATCATCGATAGAATCTATAATGAAATTCTTATTGCGATCTGCTTTCTCATCATCAGTTCCCGTCATCAACCAAAATTTTAAATCCGGCTTTGATTTAGTGTTCCTAATACATTCATGTAAAATACGGTCATCATCAGTATAACCGTCTCTTAAATCCTTTTTACGCCACCAAAAAGAGCCAGAAAACACGCCAACGGTATCAAAATAATTATCATTATTCCAAGCAATATCAAAGGCGGTCAACCCTCCTAAAGAGAAACCTGCAAAAGCTCTTGTACCATTGATTGGAAAATCCACTTCTGCCTGTATAAAAGGCAATAATTCTTTTATAATAAAGTCTGTATACGCTGAAGCTTTGTTTCCGCGTCCTAAAAAATCAGGATGTCCGGCAACCCCATATTCATCAATTCGATCCGAAGATGCTTTTATAGCCACAACAACAAGTGGCTCAATCTGAAAATTCTGATAAAGGCGATTCAATGTATCTTGTAGGCCAAGTCCATCAGTATCCTGACCGTCATTGATTAATAACAAGTTTAATGTTTCGTTCCCTAGTAATCCTTCTGGAATAAAGAACTCCAGTTCAACATCCCTTTTCAAATTAATAGACTTTAAAACACACTCAGTTTTCACAACTCCCGGAAGTAACAACACACTATACATAATTCACTAATCCCCCTTAAAAAAATATCGCACAAAGGTAATATTCTCAGCATGAGAATACTTAGCTATAGCTTTTTTTTTACATAACATCCAAAATTCTTTGAATAAATACAATGAATACTTGCTGTTTAACAAATTGTTTTTCTAACTTAAAGCATCTAACTATTTGAAGTTATGGAGGAAGAATATAGAAAATGGTATAGTCATAACCTGAACACCGATTTTGAACTCCTCGCTTTTGGACATAGTGGCTATCCAGTTTTGCTGTTCCCTACCAGCATGGGCCGATACTATGAAAATAAAGATTTTAAAATGATCGACTCTATTAGTTGGTTCATCGAAGAGGGAAAAATTAAGGTTTATTGTGTAGACAGTATTGATAAAATGAGCTGGTATAACAAGGATATTCATCCGTCAGACCGGGTTAAAAATCATATTTATTATGATAAACTCCTGTTGGAAGAAGTATCTGCTATGGCCCGTCACGAAACAGGACATTCAAAAATCATTACTGCAGGCTCAAGTTTTGGAGGCTATCATGCGGCAAATTTTGCTTTTCGCCATCCATGGCTTGTGAGTCATATGTTTAGCATGAGCGGAGCATTTGATATTAGAGGACAACTAGACGGCTTCTATAACGATGATGTTTACTTTAACAATCCCGTTGACTTTATCCCTAACGACGACAATCCCGATTTACGGCAAATGAAAATTATACTTGGAACCTCCGACAAAGATATGTGTAGGGCAGATAATGAGCGTCTATCACAAACTTTAAACGAAAAAGGAATCCACCATTGGCTTGATGTGAGGCAAAATGCCGATCACGACTGGCCTATATGGCGAAAAATGCTACCCGAATACCTGGCCCTATTGCCCTAAACAAAAAATTAAAAACAGATCATACCCTAGCCCTATAAATAAAAAACAACCGTATATACCTATGAAAAAAATTGGAATCTTATTTGGCAAGGAAAGATCTTTCCCTGAAGCGTTTGTGAAACGCGTAAATGAAATTGATGGCAAAGAATTTAAAGCTGAACCGGTTAGTATTGATAAGATATTCCAGGCAAAACCTTTAGATTATGTTGTTATTATAGACCGCATCTCACAAGGTGTACCTTTTTACCGTGCCGCCATGAAAAATGCAGCAATCACTGGTACTGCAGTCATCAATAACCCATTCTGGTGGAGTGCCGATGAGAAATTTTTTAACAATGCACTTGCCGAAAAACTAGGAGTTCCGGTGCCTAAAACAGCTTTACTCCCCTCCTACGAACTACCTGACGAGACCTCTGACGAGTCTTTCAGCAACCTTACATTCCCGCTCGACTGGGAAAGTATATTTAACTACACCGGATTCCCTGCTTATATGAAACCTTTTGATGGTGGAGGCTGGAAAGATGTATACAAACTCAACGATAAAGAAGACTTTTTTGAGAAGCATAGTCAGACCAAACAAACGGTAATGATGCTACAAGAAGAGATCATTTTTGATGAGTACTTTAGATGCTATTGTATTGGAGGAAAATATGTGCGTATCATGCAATATGAACCTCGCAATCCTTTTCATTTAAGATATGTAGTAGACGGCCCTCCATCTAGTCAACAGCTTTTACAAACCATTCACGACTACGTCATAAAACTTAATCAATACCTAGGCTACGACTTCAATACTGTTGAATTTGCCGTACGTGATGGCATTCCTTATGCTATTGATTTCTGCAACCCTGCACCAGATGCAGATATAGCTAGTGTAGGCCAGGAAAATTTTGACTGGGTAGTAGAAACCAGTGCACAGTATGCAATTGAAAGAGCAAAAGCACATGGGGAAGGACTTGACAATTTAACCTGGGGAGAATACCTTAAAACATCAGCAACCGGCTTACCTCTTATCGGCAAAGCTATTGAAAAATCCAAATCGCCAAAAACTACTAAATCAAACGCAACAAAATAACGCTAATCAACCAGAGGGAAAGAAATGATGAACGAATTTACACTCGGCATAGAGGAAGAGTATATGATTATAGACCCTGTAACCAGGGAATTAACATCTCATGATCAAAAAATAGTTGAGGCTGCACAAAAAATTCATAAGGACCAGGTAAAGGCCGAAATGCATCAGGCAGTAGTTGAAGTTGGTACCGGGATCTGTAGAAACACTGAACAGGCACGTGAAGAAATCTCACAGCTACGATATACCGTATCGCAATTGGCAGGGGAACAGGGTTTACGTATCGGAGCAGCAGGAACCCACCCTTTTTCCCATTGGGAAAAACAGCTCATTACTGAGCATCCCCGCTACAATGAAATTGTGAATGAACTGCAGGAGGCAGCACGCTCAAACCTAATTTTCGGACTACATGTTCATGTTGGTTTTCAATCTCGCGAACTAGCCATTCATATTGCCAACCAGGTTAGATACTTTTTACCACACGTTTTTGCCCTATCAACCAATTCCCCTTTTTGGGAAGGTCGAAACACGGGATATAAATCTTTCCGCACAAAAATTTTCGACAAATTCCCGCGAACAGGAATTCCAGATATCTTTAATAGCATTGAAGATTATGACAATTATGTAAAACTGTTGATCAAAACAAACAGCATAGACAATGCTAAAAAAATCTGGTGGGACATCAGGGTACATCCTTTCTTTGAAACCATAGAATTCAGAATCTGTGATTGTCCGATGTTGATTGATGAAACCATGGCTTTCACAGCCTTATTCCAAGCTTTATGTGCCAAACTTTATAAACTACGTCTTCAAAATCTAAACTTCATCAGCTATTCAAGAGCGCTGATCAATGAAAATAAATGGAGAGCCGCACGCTATGGTATTGATGGAAACCTGATTGATTTTGGTAAAGAAATGGAGGTCAATTGTCGGAATTTGGTATTAGAACTCCTAGATTTTGTGGACGATGTAGTTGATGAACTGGGTTGCCGCAATGAAATCAATTACGTGTTAAAAATTCTGGAACATGGAACTGGGGCAGACAGGCAATTGGCTGTTTACGAACAATTTGGTAACTTTGAAGCCGTGGTTGACTACATCACCACTCAAACACTAATTGGGGCTAAATAGCTAATATGACTGACAGAAGGAAGATAAAGGTTGCTATTATTGATATGAATAATGGAGTAACCAACCAGGGGATGCGTGGGATACAGGAAGTCTTATTACGTTATCAGGAGGAGTATGGAATTACTTTCTCTATTGAGATATTCGATTTGAGACAAAAAGGTGAAATACCTGATTTGGAATATGACATATATATTTCTAGCGGAGGTCCCGGTAGTCCTTACGAGGGCAAGGGTCTTAAATGGGAAAATGATTTTTTCACCTTGCTAGAGCTTATTGAAGCTTTTAACCTTAACAATGAGCATAAAAAAAAGCATGCCTTTTTAATCTGCCATTCTTTTCAAATGGCTTGCAGAAAGTTTGGTGTAGGGCAGGTTGTAAAAAGACGCTCTACTGCTTTTGGCATCTTCCCAATTTTCTTGACTGAAGAGGGGGAAAATGATGTAATATTTAATGGATTGAATAATCCTTTTTATACTGTAGACAGCCGTGACTGGCAGGTAACTAACCCTGATGACCACCCGTTTGCTGTTAAAAACGCTAAAGTTTTGGCTCTGGAGAAAGACCGCCCACATATTGATCTGGAACGTTGCGTGATGTCTGTCCGCTTTACTAAAGAAATTGTTGGCACTCAGTTTCACCCTGAAGCCGATCCTGTAGGAATGAAACTATATCTCTCACAGGAAGATAAAAAGATAGCGATTGTTGACAATCATGGGAAAGAAAAATATCAAGATATGCTACTTAGTCTTGACAACCCAAATAGAATTGCTTTAACACAACAGATTATTCTACCTAACTTTTTAAACGAGGCCATCAACACCTTACAAGAAGCATCCTATGATTGATCGTTACAGGAGTATATTTAATCATTCTTTTTCGGAAGAGAATTACATGAAATTTTTATTAGCTCTTGAAAGGGGGCTGACTAAAATTCCATTCAGAGTAGCAGAAACACCTGTTTTTATATCCAAGGACCTAAAAGAACAATTGATTGCGGCCGGACAGGAGATCATTGAGCTAATTAAACATCCAGATTTTAAAACGCTCACCAAAAACGCTATTCCTGATCAATGGAATGTATCTGGAGAGAACAACCACCCACACTTTCTTACTTTCGATTTCGGTATTTGTAAAGATGAACAAGGAAAGCTTATGCCAAAATTGATTGAAATGCAGGGCTTTCCATCACTATATGGTTTTCAGCCCCATTTGGCTCGTACTTATAAAGAAAACTATGGATTACCAAATAAATTAACACCATATTTTGAGGAACTAAATGAGCAGAGTTATATTGCTTTGCTTAAAAAGGTTATTCTAGGAAATCATCAACCTCATGAAGTTGCTTTAATGGATGTTGATGCATTAGAGCAGAAAACGGCAATCGACTTTTTATTAACAAAACAGTTTCTTGGGATTAAGATATTAAGTCTTACTGATATTATTAAAGAGGGCAAAAACCTCTTTTACCTGGAGGGTGATAAGAAAGTGCAGTTGAAACGTATTTATAACCGATTGATTTTTGATGAAATTGCTGATCAGAAAGACATTTTTGACCATAACTTTGATCCGCGTGAAGACTTAAACATTGAATGGATAACCCATCCAAATTGGTTTTACAGAATTAGCAAATACACCATGCCTTACTTGAAAAGCAAGTTTGTTCCAGAAACTCATTTCCTTAACACCTTAACAAACATACCTACAGATCTGGAAAACTATGTACTGAAGCCCCTCTTTTCATTCGCAGGCATGGGCGTTATTATTGATGTTACGCCAGAGGATATCCATCGCATCAGCGATCCTAAGAACTGGATATTGCAAAAGAAAGTAAACTATGAACCTGTGGTACAAGCGCCAGATGGAGGTGTAAAGGTAGAAATCAGACTTATGTATTTATGGGCAGATCATACTGAACCTAAACTTTGTATAAATCTGGCACGCTTAAGTCGTGGAAAGATGATTGGTGTAAGATATAACAAAGATTTTGACTGGGTTGGTGGTACTATTGGGCTTATGGAAAGCTAAATTTACATTCAACAGACCCCAATTGACCTAGGGCTTATTATTTTTGTATTATGGACATTCAAAGCATATTAGTGACCTTATTATTTGCAGCTGCTATATTTTATGTCGGCCGTATTATATATCGCTCTGTATTTCCTAAAAGCGGAAGCTGTGCTTCAGGCTGTGGTAAGTGTGGAGTCGACTTTTCAAATATAAAATCTGACAAAAAATAGATTTCTTCTATAACCGTATGCTGGAAATATTTAAAGCCTATTTACAAAACAAAGTATCTCTTACAGATGAACAGTTTAGTCTTATTTCTGACAAACTAAGAATAAAGCGTTTTGAGAAAAATGAGATGATCCTTATGCAAGGGGAGGTCTCTGCTCATGGATATTTTGTGGTCAGCGGCTTATTACGCAGCTACTCTATAGATAGTAAAGGTAAAGCGCATATCATACAGTTTGCTCCTGAACAATGGTGGTTATCTGATCGTAACGGTATGCTTTTTAATGAACCCTCAGATTTCTTTATTGATGCCATTGAGCATACAGAAGCTATAGTAATCCCAAAAGACTATATCAATGAGGCTTCTAAAATCGTTCCGTGTATGCACGATTTAAACCACACTATTCTTAATAATTCTATCAGATTTATGCAAAAGCGCATTAATATGCTGCTAAGTGCAACAGCAGAAGAGCGCTACTTGAATTTCATAAAGCTTTATCCAAACCTTACTTTAAGGGTTCCTCAATGGATGATTGCCTCTTATCTGGGTATTACTCCAGAGTCCTTAAGCCGCGTTCGCAAAGATCTGGCACATAGACACTTTAAACCTTAACAATTTCTTATCATACATCAATGCCAGGCTAAACATAAGTCCCTAATTTTGTGTTATAAATAATTAACTAAATAAAAACACAATACTATGGCAACTACTAACTGGACATTAGATCCTACACACAGTGAACTTCAATTTAAAGTAAAACATTTAATGATTACTACAGTAACTGGTAACTTAAATGTATTAACAGCATCATTAACTTCCGATTCGGATGATTTTGAAAATGCTCAGGTAAAATTTGAAGCTGATGCTGCATCAATAGACACAGGTAATAACGACCGTGATACGCACTTAAAAAGCGGAGATTTCTTTAACGCTGATGAATTCCCTAAATTATCATTCGAGTCTACTTCATTTACTAAAGACGGTGGCGACTACTCTTTAAAAGGTAACTTAACTATAAAAGATGTAACAAAACCTATAAAATTAGCTGTTGAATTTGGTGGAATTGCTACAGATCCATGGGGAAACACCAAAGCTGGTTTTACCATTAGTGGAAAAATTAATAGAACAGATTTCGGTTTAACATGGAATGCAGCTTTAGAAACTGGCGGCGTAATGGTTAGTGAAGAGGTTAAAATTTTAGGTGAATTACAATTCGTAAAGCAAGCTTAAAATTCATCATTACAAGCTTAATTATAGACAATAAGCATCCAAGTCATAAAATAGAAAGGAGACAAATTGGAAGCAAATATTAAACAGGTATCGGCCGTGTTAAGCGCGCCGGCACCTCATATGGTTGGGGATGGATTTAGGGTTCATAATTTCTTCCCTCGTGGATATAAGATTAAAATGAGCCCATTTTACATGCTCGACTACAATTCTAAAATAGAATTTTCTGCTAGGAATGAACCTCGTGGTGTTGATGTTCATCCACATAGGGGCTTTGAAACAGTAACCATAGCTTACCATGGGGCAGTAGCGCATCATGATAGCGCAGGAAATAGTGGCGTAATTTATCCTGGCGATGTACAATGGATGACAGCAGCAAGTGGAATACTTCATAAGGAATATCACGAAGCTGAATTCAGTAAAAAAGGCGGTGATTTTCAAATGGTACAACTTTGGGTCAATTTACCTGCAAAAGATAAAATGAGTCGCCCAAAATACCAGGGTATTAAATATAATGAAATTGCGAAACATGTTTTAGCTAACAACGCAGGCTCAATTGAAGTGATTGCTGGAGCATACGAGAATACTAAAGGTTCTGCTAGCACCTTCACACCTCTTAATGTTTACAACGCCAAATTAAACATTGGTGGCAAAGCAAAATTCAGTTTTCCAACAAACTACAATACCGGCTTTGTAATTATTGAAGGCAGTATTAAGATTAATGGTAATGAAATTGTCCATACTGATGAGTTTGTTCATTTCAAAAATGAGGGGACTGACATAGAAATTGAGGGGCTAGAAAACAGTATAGTACTTGTACTAAGCGGAGAGCCAATTAATGAGCCTATTGCACAATACGGACCATTTCTGATGAATAAACCTGAAGAAATCCAACAAGCCCTGAGTGATTTTAACGAAGGAAAATTTGGTTATCTGGAGTAAAGGGGAAAAATAACCATTCTCTTCGAAGTCTGGCATCTCTTAGGCTCCTGAAAAAGGAGCAAAGAGCGCCTCAGGACTTCTCTGAGAAGGTAATTTTTCCTTTTCACAACAAGCAATGCAGGTGTGAAATTATCTTGCGTTGTTTTTTGCTTTGTAAAGGTTTTTATAGTGGTATCTTTTCTCTTTTCTTTCGCCTCTCTGCTGAAAGAAAAACAGAGTCTTTCTCTTCCCTTTAGTCTTCCTACTAATAAACATATCCCTTTTCTTTCGCCTCCCTGCTGAAAGAAAAACAAAGTCTTTCTCTTCCCTTTAATCTCCCTGCTAATAAACACACCCCTTTCCTTTCGCCTCCCTGCTGAAAGAAAAATCACCTTCTCTGAAGAGCATTGGAACTTTTGTCTTTCTTCAAGGCAAAAGATTCCCGCGATGAAGAGAATGGTTATTTTTCACCCCTTTTGAATCAGGCACACCGCATAAGCTACAACCCCTTCTTCTCTGCCAATGAATCCCATTTGCTCATTAGTTGTTGCTTTTATTGAAATATCATCAACAGATATCCCAGCGGCTTCAGCAATATTTTTTTGCATAGCAGGGATGTGAGGATTAATCTTCGGTGCTTCCAAACAAAGTGCGGCATCGATATTTCCTATTTCGTATCCTTTTTCTTTTAACAATTTGACCGTTTCTTGTAATAGGATCAGACTACTAATCCCTTTCCAGCGTTCGTCAGTGTTTTGAAAATGATAACCTATATCCCTTAAATTAGCAGCACCCAGTAACGCATCACATATCGCATGCAAAAGTACATCAGCATCAGAATGTCCAAAGGCCCCTCTATGATGTTCCAAATTAACTCCACCAACAATAAACGGATGGTTATCTTTTAACATATGGACATCAAATCCAAAACCTACTTTAATTTTCATTATGTTATTACTTTTTATTCTATTAAATCAAAACACTTTTCAACAAAATACTACTTTAAAGGCAAATCATGCCTAAAATCTATAAAGTGCTTATTTTATCGACTTAAAATTGAGCTTTCCCAAAATTAAAGAGAAGCGAAAACCTGACTGTATTGGCCAGAGGACTCTTCTGTGCATTTGCAAGAAGGTAAGCAATATCAATGTTAAAAACATTGTATTTTAAGCCTGCTCCTAAGGTAAAGTAACGTCTGTTTCCTTTTTGCGGACTTTCATAAAAATATCCTGCTCTAAAGGCAAACTGCTGATCGTACCAATATTCCATTCCAGCAGCAATATTTATCTCTTTCATTTCCTCACTAAAACCACCAGGTGCATCACTAAAAGAACCAAAAATACCACCAGGAACAGATCTATTAGGATCCTTTCCAGCAATAATTTTCCCATTATCATCATAAACAGGCTGTGTTGGAGCCATTAATTTATTGAAATCAAGTGCAAAAGTGAACTGATTAAAATCATCAATAAAGAATGTAGAAGCTCCACCAATTTTGAGGTTTGTAGGTAAAAATGAAGTGTTTCCTTGCTCCGAATAACTAATTTTCGTTCCGATATTTGACAGATTAAGCCCCGCTGAAAGAATAGCATCACTACCTAAAAACACAGTCGGCTTTTTAAAATAGGCAGAAACATCAACTGCCACGGCTGTACCAGCTTTATACTGTTGTCCAGATGAAAGTTGTCCGGAGTTTAGGTTTGAATAAATATATCTTAAAGATGTTCCTAATGAAAAAGACTCACTCATTTGCCGGGCATAGGTAACATCAAAAGCCACCTCATTAGGACTATAAACACCCATATCCTGCTGATTCACGTCAGTCAACTGAATCTCCCCCAAATTAAAATACCGCAAAGAAGCGCCAAGAGCTGTTTTATGATCCAGTTTATAAAAACCGCTTAAATAGCTCAAACTAACATCTGGGATAAGACTTTTTAACCAAGGACTATAAGATACAGAAAAACCATATTTCCTTTCCATAAAAGCAAGCTTAGAAGGGTTTACCCCCATTGCATTGCCATCTGGCTGTACAGCAACTCCGGCCTCTCCCATTCCTGCCAATCGGGCATCAGGCGAAATAAGTAAAAAAGGCACCGCAACAACAATATTATTACTTTCGCTACCATTCGTTAGGGTACCAGATTCAACAACCTGACCAAACAATTCTGTACAAACTGCGACCAAGAATAATGCACTTAAAGCAGCTTTAACAAAACACCCCACATTCATTCTGTAAATAATTTAACAATTATTGATCGCAAGTTACCATAGTGTTTATTAATTTCAAAGTATTAACTGGTTAACCCGCAGTTTTAAATGTTGTGCTATTTTAACTTTTTAATTATGTTCTTGCAGCATAATCCTTTTTTTATGTAATTTTATCTCTTATCATTGTTAAGGCATATTTGCTCTACTTGATAAAAACTAAAGATCGATTTATACAACAATAAATGAAGAGAACATCCTTATATTCAATCATTTCCCTTTTCGCCGTAGCTTCTTTTGTTTCCTGTAAATCTAAATCAGGAACATCAGATAAAACAGGAATGGCCTATAACAAAAAAGAATATGGCGGTTTTACGGTGAATAATCGCTACAAAAGAGGCCCGGGACCGGGATTAGTAGCGATTGAAGGTGGTGCTTTTGTCGTAGGTGGCAGCGCAATTAGTGTACCCGGACAGGAGTTAGGAAATTATAATCATAAAAAAGAAGTAACCATCAACTCGTTCTATATGGACGAAACGGAAGTTTCAAATACCAATTGGCTTGAATACCTAAACTGGATCAGTACCAATTTCCCAAAAGATTACGAGTATTATTACAATGAGCTACCTGATACTTTGGTTTGGCGCAGACCTTTATCCTACAATGAACCTTATATAGATAACTATTTAAGACACCCGGCTTATCAGGATTACCCTGTAGTAGGCGTTACCTGGGAACAGGCAGAACGCTATTGCGAATGGAGAACCGATAGAGTAAACGAATTTATTCTTCGTGAACGTGGTTATATGACCAGTTTTAAAGATAAAAATGGCGGAACAGCAGGTGCTGCAAATGCAGCTGCAGGAAGTTCTACTGGCCCCTTTAATACTTCTACTTATCTAAACAATCAAATGGATGATAAGGGAAAAAGGGCAATGAAAGACTTGAATCCTTCAAATACTGGAACTGGCACAGGAAATACAGCAACTAGGAATGTAAGGCTTGAAGATGGTATTTTAAAATCGGCATATAGATTGCCAAGTGAAGCTGAATGGGAATATGCTGCTTTAGGACTCATTGGAAGCACACAATATGAAAACATTAGCGACTATAAAGTCTATCCATGGAGTGGCTTGGGATTAAGCTCGGCGAAGAAAAGTACCAGAGGATTAATATTGGCCAACTTTAAAAGAACTAAAGGAGATTATATGGGTGTAGGAGGTTCATTAAATGATAAAGGCGCCATCACCGTTTCTGTAAGATCTTATACTCCAAACGATTTCGGTCTTTACAATATGGCTGGAAACGTAAACGAATGGGTTCGTGATGTTTTCCGTCCAAATACATTCGAAGCTGCTGATGCATTCAACCCTTTCAGAGGAAACTTATACCTGGATAAAAAGATAGCAGATCCTACTACTGGTAAAATTGCGGTAGACAAATACAATAGACCCGTGATGACAGAAGCACTGTATGCAAAGAAACAAACCTGGGCAGAAAAACAGGCAGCTGCAACAGTAAATACGGATTCTTTAAAAAACAGTTATGCTGACCAAAGAGGTTTTAGAGATCCACAAAGTGAGCTGTATGGTGAAATCACCCTTGTTAATGATAAATCAAGAGTATATAAAGGTGGTTCATGGAACGATCAGGCATTATGGCTTAATCCAGCCAGCAGACGCTTTTTACAACAGGATGAGTCATCTGCTGATATTGGTTTCCGTTGCGCTATGGATATGCAAGGATCACCAGAAATCAGATCTATTGGAAAGCCTCAGTTTAAAAATAAGTCATCAAAACCATTTAAAGGTAAGTAATCCTTAAAATATAATCACACAAAAATGCCCCAAGAGTAATTAACTTTTGGGGCATTTTTATATTTTAAAAGAGTGTTTAGAATTGAATCAATATCTCATTCTTTTCCACCTTATCTCCTTTAGCTATCAGAATCTTTTTAACAATTCCACTGCTTGGCGATTTAATAATATTCTCCATCTTCATAGCTTCAAGCACCAACAAATTATCCCCTTTATTGACCTCCTGCCCTGTCTCCACCATCACATTCAATACCAGGCCAGGCATGGGTGCTTTAATTTCCAGCATCTTATTACTTTTCGAAGTATCAAAACCAAGCTGCTTCAACAAAATATCGTACTGATCCTCAATAGCAATTTTATACAAGTTACCATTTACCTTAATCACACTAGTTTTTTCTTCTTTATCTTCAGAAACAAGCTCCATTTTATAAGATTTATTCTGATATAAGATATGAGCATGTCCGGCAGAAAGATCTGTTACATCAATTTGTAGTTCAGCCCCATCAACTTTCAACACCTGCTGTTCCACCTCAACTTCAAAGCCATACTTGTCGTTTACTTTTACATTCATAGTTATTGTGTTAATGCATATTGAATTAAATTAGCGCCCATTTTTAGCGCACTGGTTCGCTTTTCCTGAGTATCCTCAGGGTAAGTACCAAAATCCTCCCAACCATTCCCTAAATCGCACTCATACGTATAATAGCAAACCACACGTCCCTCCCATATCAAGGCATACCCTTTAGCAGGTTTACTATCGTGTTCATGTATCTTAGGAAGTCCGTTGGGGAATTTAAATTTCTGATTATAGATATTATGGTTTGATGGTAATTCTGTGAATGATAGCTCCGGAAAAACCTTTTTCATTTCAGTACGAATAAACTTATCCAGGCCATAGTTATCGTCAATATGTAAAAAACCACCACCTGTTAAATACCTGCGCAAGTTGCTGGCTTCAGCGCTGCTGAAAACAACATTTCCATGGCCAGTAAGGTAAACAAAAGGATAGTTAAAAATATCCTTACTCCCCACCTCTACAATGTCTTCTTGATGAGCAAAATTGGTTTTAAGGTTTTTGTTACAGAAATCTATCAGATTTGGCAATGCCGTACGATTGGCGTACCAGTCGCCCCCACCATTATATTTCAGCTTAGCCAATTTATAGGTTGGCGTTCCGAAACTGCTTAGCAATACCCATAAAAAAACTAAACCTCTAATCTTCATCTGTTTAAATAATTCACTTCAAAACAAGCAGCCAAACCGGCTGTTTCTGTTCTTAATCGTGTATTACCTAAAGTTAAAGGTTTGAAGTCACTTTGCAAAGCCAATTCAATTTCATTGGTTGTAAAGTCACCCTCAGGGCCAATTAAAATAGTGTAACGTTGACCTGGTTTAGCGACATCAGTGATAAACTTTCTGGGTTCATTATCCAAACAATGAGCAATCATCTTAAAATGTTCACCTTTACGATTTTTATTGGTGCTTTCAATGCTTTTGTTCTGCTGTGCTAAAAAAGCGGATAAAGTTATTTGCGGATTTATTACAGGATGATAAGCCTGCAGAGATTGCTTAACTGCAGAAGTCACCACTTTATACAACCTATCTTCCTTAACTACTTTCCTTTCTGAGCGGTCACAAATAACAGGAGTAATTTCTTCAATGCCCATTTCTGTAGCCTTTTCAAGAAACCACTCCAGTCTATCTATATTTTTTGTAGGTGCTATTGCGATATGAAGATGATGATTACGTTTCTGGTACTCATGAGTTGCCTCAATAACTTTAAGCGCAACATGCTTCTTATGTTCACCAGTAATTTCAGCCTTATAAAGCCCCCCAACACCATCTATCAGGTGCACGACAGTACCGATACCCAAACGTAAAACTTTAATACAATGCCTACTTTCTTCCTCATTTAAAATATACGCATCCGCGCTGATATCAGGAGTATAAAAAACGTGCATGATTGTAGTTTAATGTAAGTCTATCGCGTCACTTTTACTAATGACAAGTTCCATCTTTATGGTCTCAATATTTTGTTCAGTTTTCTTCAGAATTGTAAACAAATAACCATAACACTCTTCACTGTCACCAACTTCAGGTATTTTACCAAAGGCATGAGAAACCAATCCACCAACGGTATCAAAATCCTCATCTTCAGGTAAGTCATGTGGCAAATGCTCATTCACATCATAAACTGTTGCATAAGCATTGATGATGAATTCCGAATCTGAAATCCGCTCTACAATAGGTTTCTCCTCATCATATTCATCCTGGATCTCACCAACAATCTCCTCCACAATATCTTCCAGTGTAACCATACCAGCTGTTCCGCCGAACTCATCGATTACAATAGCAATCTGTATGCGTTTTTGTTGAAGTTCGCTTAGCAGGTCGTTAATTTTTTTTGTCTCAGGCACAAAATAAGGCTTTCTAATGATATCACTCAACTTCCAGTCCTTATTATCGGCCAACAAGGGAAGGAGATCCTTAGCGTGCACAATACCGATGATCTTATCAATAATATCATCATATACTGGCAAACGCGAATATCCCTCCGATATAATCTTTGCTACAACCTCCATTTTTGGCGTATTCAATTCTACACCAGAAATTTTAGTCCTCGGAACCATAATATTTCTTACTACACGCTCATTAAAATCAAAAACATTTTTAATCAGCTCATGTTCATTAGTATCTAATGCACCACTTTCCTTTCCTTGATCCAGCAGATAATATAACTCTTCGGTACTATGTACAGAATCATGGCCACCAATACTTGAAATTCCAAAAAGCTTAAGTATGATATTGGCAAAACCATTCAGAACATAGATAAATGGTCTGAACAACCAGTAAAATGCTTGCAATGGAAAAGCAATAAACAAGGTGGTCGCGACAGGTCTTTGGATGGCTACAGATTTTGGCGCCAATTCTCCAAACACGATGTGCATTACGGTAATGAATAAGAAAGCAATACCTGTTGAGATAGACGTGATATATACATCTGGTAAATTGAAGTTAATCAATAAGTCGTGCACCATACTGTGCATAACCGATTCACCAACCCAACCCAAGCCCAGAGAGGCCAGGGTTATGCCCAATTGTGTTGCAGCAAGATACCCATCTAAATGCTGAGTAATGTATTTGGCAATATTTGCCACACGACTACCAGATTTAGCTTTTATCTCAATCTGTGAAGCCCTAACTTTTACTATTGCAAACTCTG
>JBEBUV010000083.1:0-16287 GCA_040393085.1 Pedobacter hiemivivus
TGTCATTTTGCCATAGCTTCTACGGATATTTTTGATACGTGCAGCAAGTGTTTCTTCGTCTGCTTTAACAATATATTTAGTGAATTTATCTTTCGAAGTAATGCTTACATCAATAGCTGGGGCAAGTCCTAATTCATAATCAAATTCAAACTCATCAGTATTATCCCATTTGAATTCTTTAGAATCATCCATTACAGGTAGTGGCTGACCAAGGATTTCCACTTTATTATCTGTAAGGTATTTGTTTAATGTTTCACTTAACAAATTATTGATTTCTTCTACAAGGATGCTTCTACCGTACATTTTTTTGATGTGGGCTGCAGGAACCATACCTTTACGGAAGCCCGGAAGGGTAGATTTTTTTGCTTGTTCTTTTATAGATTTATCAACTTTCTCAGTATAATCTTCAGGCGCAATTTTAATTTTTACAATCGCGTTTAAATCGTTAATTTTTTCCTGTGTAATGTTCATCTTTCTGAATCAATAATTATTAATGTCTTTATACAAAAAATCCCCCGTGTTGAGGAGGAAGTTTACTATGGAAGAATTGACTCCCAATCTACCGCTCATTTTTCCCGTTAGAGGCCGCAAATATATGCTTTTTTGTTGATTTCAAAGCTTATAATTTAAAAATTATGTCGTTAAAATGTCTGAACTTCAGCATTCAAAAGACATAAAAAAATGTTATTGTATCAGAGCAACTCAGATCGTAAGAATATGTTAAAAAACATCTATTAAACCAAAAAAGCAGCCTTTTCGGGCTGCTTTTGATACTGGTGCGGAAGAAGGGACTCGAACCCCCACGCCGTGAAGCGCCAGATCCTAAGTCTGGTGCGGCTACCAATTACGCCACTTCCGCATATGTTGGTTGTATTGAGGACTGCAAAGATAGATATTGTTCTGAAAAGTCAAAAGAGTTTTTGAATTATTTTATCAGGTTTAAGTTAACCTACTGGTTTACAGTAAAAATATTTTTATTTACATCGCACAATGGAGTAAGAATCTTACAATATACCTATACCAAGCCCAATTCATCATTTCCTATTAACCATATAATTCAGCAATGATCGTGTATTTACTATGAATCATATAAACTAACTGTAATTGAAGCGGTCCATTGCTTACAAAAATTAATCACAACAATAAGTGTCTTTTTCTTTTGTTAATTTTTTATATTTGCATATATGAACGCTGAAAATAAATTAACAACACCTCGTGAACTATTCAAAAATTACGATAAAAATGAAATTGATTCATTATTATGGAATATGTATAAAGGATGGTTTTTGCACAATGCGACTGAAATTGACAGCGACAAGCAAATAGACATGTTATTATTCTACGAAGAAATTAAGAATCTTTTATTGGAATATTTCTCTCCTAATAACATTCCATCTATAATAGATCCTTTTGCAACTGAAACAGGTATTGTACAGCCTTAACCAACCTGCTGCCATACCAAGAAAACATTTCACCATCAACCAACATAACCTTAGCATCTGGCACTGCCTCTTTTATTTCTTCGATATGTTTTTCCTTAAACGGGTATGGCTCGGAAGAAAGAAAAATAAGATCTGGCTGTAATTTACTTAATTCATTTAAATCAATTTCAGGATAACGACTTTGCTTAATCACGTTTGTTAATCCATTTATTGTTAAAATATCATCAATAAAAGTATCCTTACCGGCTAACATATAAGGGTCTCTCCAAATTAAATAAGCAACGCTCTTATCAATCCCCTGCTGCAAGGCTAATGTTTGCAAATCTGTAAACCCTGCATTAACCAAAAAGGTTAAATAAGAGGCCTCAGGCTTCCTGTCTACCAACTCCCCTATCTGCGTCATGGTACGTTTTGCATCTTCCAATGTATAGATATCACTCATCCATATCGGAAACTCAACCATCAACTCTTCAATTTGTCCCTGCTCATTCTCTTCTTTATTACCAATAATAAGGTCTGGCTTCAAACTTCTAATCAGATCGATATTCAGTTTTTTAGTCCCTCCTACCTTTGTACGCTCTGCAAATTTTTCAATAGGATGAATGCAAAATTTGGTCAGACCAATTATCTCAGTATCTAATCCCAACTCAAATAAAAGCTCTGTTTGAGATGGCACCAGAGAAATGATCCGTTTTGGCGGATAATTAATATTTATTGTTCTATTCAACTGGTCAGTAAAACTGCGCTTCATTATACAAATATAAGCGCTTAGTATAGTAGAACCAACCTATAAAAAAGGGTCAAAATAAATTCTGACCCCCAATAATTATAAATCAACCTATAATTATTATATCACTGTTCCGTCTGGAATAACTGCTCCCTTTTTAACCACTACAATACCATCTTTAACGGTATAGAGTGGGTGATCACCGTCTGGCAAGTGATCGCCACCAATAATCTGCACATCGTTACCAATCCTGCAATTTTTATCAATCAACGCATTTACAATCTTACATCTGGCGCCAATACCAATTAACGGTCGGCCTTTAGCTAACTCCTCTTCAATCTCTATTAAAGTCTGGTACCTATCACTTCCCATCACATATACGTGCTCAATAACAGTATCTATTCCAATTCTAGACCTGATACCGATCACAGCATGAGAAATCTCCTTTGCCTCTAAAATACAGCCCTCAGCAATCACTGCCTTGTTTAAAGTTGTGCCTAATATTTTTGATGGCGGCAACATCCTTGAACGGGTATAAATACTCTGGCGACTATCAAATAGATTAAATTTAGGGATATCATCTGTCAATCCAAGGTTAGCTTCAAAGAATGAAGATATGTTACCAATATCAGTCCAATATCCTTCATATTGAAAGCTCAGCACCTTATTTTGAGCCATTACCCTTGGTATAATTTCCTTACCAAAATCCTTTTCATCAGGATTATCCATTAAAATCCTAACCAGCAGATCTCTGTTAAAAATATAAATTCCCATTGAGGCAAGATAATCACGGCCTTCAGCATGCATTTCCGGCCCTGTATCAGACGACCAATCCGGTAATAACTCCGCAGCTGGTTTTTCTATAAAAGAAGTAATAAAACTATCTTCATTAACCTTTAAAATTCCAAAATCCGTAGCATCCTTTGCGGTAACAGGAATAGTTGCAATACTTACTTCAGCTCCCCTTGCAGCATGTTCCTTAACCATCTTATTGAAATCCATCTGATACAACTGATCACCAGATAAAATCAGTGCATATTCAAACTCATGATTTAGTAAATGATGCATGGTCTGTCTAACAGCATCCGCCGTCCCTTGAAACCAAGCTCGACTATCTGGCGTCTGTTCTGCAGCAAGAATATCTACAAATGCTGCACTGAAATGACTAAAATGATAGGTATTTTTAATGTGCTTGTTTAATGATGCAGAGTTAAACTGGGTCAATACAAACATTCTGTGAATACCAGAATTCAGACAATTAGAAATTGGGATATCTACTAATCTATATTTTCCTCCTATCGGCACCGCTGGTTTAGAGCGGGTATCTGTTAATGGCGCTAGCCTGGAACCCTGGCCACCGCCAAGGATAACCCCCAATACATTGTCAGTCATAGTTTTATATTTATATATGGTATAGATCTATATATTCTTGCGCTGCCTTATCCCATGAATGATCCAGCTGCATTATAAACTTACGTATCTCTTTAACATCTTTCGGCCTTGTAAACAGGTCAAAAGCACGTCCAATAGCATGTCCTACATCCCAGGTGCTAGTTTGATCATGACAAACACCAAAACCCCCATCACCTATATCAACAACTGTATCCTTTAGCCCACCAATTCTCCTTACAATTGGAATAGTTCCATACCTTAAAGCGTACATTTGATTTAAGCCACAAGGTTCAACCCTACTTGGCATCAATAAAAAGTCTGCCCCCGCATATATCTTATGCGACAATTCCTCGTTATAACCAATATAAGCATTATAATTTCCCGGAAATGCATCTTTTAGCTGAGCTAATCTACTTTCAACCTGTGGATCTCCGGATCCCAACACTAATATATTAATTTGATTGCTATAAGTGATTAAAGCGTTATAAAATATTTCAGGAAGTAAGTCGGCTCCCTTTTCACCTACCAAACGACCAATAAACGTGAAAAGTGGCTTTTCCGGATCAAGATTAAAAACTTCACAAAGGGCTTCCTTATTGGCTTTCTTACCTGCATCTGCCGTTCGTGTAGTATAATTTTTAGTCAACATAGCATCAGTCTGCGGATTCCAGACATCATTATCTATCCCATTTAAAATACCGAACGATTTGCTACGTTCCTGAGCCAACAAATCTTCCAGTCCATTAGCTTTATGACTAATCTCATCAAGATAACTTGGAGAAACCGTTGTAACACGCCATACACACTTTATTGCTGAAGCTAATGGGTTAATAGAACCACGCCAATCCAACTGACCTGTTTTCCATAAGTCGAAAGCCGGAATATAATGTAATTTATCCCATCCAAATTGCCCTTGATATTGAGCATTATGTATTGTTAAAATAGTTGGAACCTGATTTAGTTTTCTAAACTGCTCACAATAAGCAGCCATAAAAGGTACTAAGCCTGTATGATGATCATGACAATGAATTATATCAGGACTATGCTCCCATTGTGCAATCCAATCCAATACTGCAATCTGATAAGCCAGAAAACGCTCAGTATCGTCCTCATATCCATAAACAAGAGGCCTATCAAACAGCCCCTCAATATGTACAAGGAACAGATCAAAGCCCAGTTTATTGGTCTTTTCTCTAAATACCCTCACCGGGAAAGTTCGAAAGCCAAGCTTAGCCCACCCATCATAAACCACCTCAAACTCATTCTCCTGCATAAACTTAGTCTGATATGCAGGCATAACTACCTTAGCCACATGTCCAAGCTTATTCTGATACTTTGGCAAAGCACCCACTACATCGCCCAAACCACCAACTTTAGCAATAGGATAACATTCCGCACTAAGGTGTATAATCTCCATAATCTGAGGGTTTTAAAATCAACTCAAAATAGGGATTAACTAGCGCAAAGCAAATATTTAGTTTAAAAAATAATTCTTAAAACACTTTATTGAAAAAGCGAGCATATTATTCCGAAACTGGAGCCTTTTGCCTGCTGCGCTAAATGGGTAAAAACCCCTATATTTCCCCACAACAAGCACGCTTTTTAGCAAAAAACCACCTAAACAGGTCTATTAATTATTCGGACTACAAAAGCCAAATGCAAATATCTAAATCAGTGATAAACTAAACAATTTAACTTTTAATCTAGACACAGCCAGATTCGCAGAAGATAAACAAGAAAATATGCTGCTTACAGGATTGCTTTATTTCAAAAAAAACGGATATACTATGAGTCAGCATAGGATTCATTTAATTTCCCATCAGGGAAATTAATTTATTCCAGCAGACGAATAGTGTATCCGTTTTTTAGAGTATCAATTTTTTAAATAAAGCTTTAATAGCGCATTACATAACCTAATCTGCTACAGCTCTAAACATTAATGCCGCAGCTGTCAAATTAGTTCTACTATCTATCAATATTGCTGCACCATTAGCTTTATTATCCGTGTAAAGATCAAATGCTAACTCATCCGCAGTTTTTAAGATCACCCTACCAATATCATTAAGCTTAAAATCATAAGCTTCCTGTTTTTCTAAAGTATTGATATCTACCTTATAAACGATATCCCTAATTTTACACTTAGTCACCTTACTATTGTGTTGCAATAAATAGGTAATACTATCATCCAGGGGACGTGCATCCATCCAGCAAACATCAGCCTCAATCAACTGAGAGTTTTGTGGCAGATGATCTGAATTCACTAATACATCACCCCTGCTAATGTCAATATCATCTTTTAAGTGAATCGTTACCGACTGACCAGCAAAAGCCACCTCTGGTCTTTTATCAAAGATTTCTATACGATCAATTACCGAACTACTGCCCGATGGTAAAACCGTCACCTTATCATTAACATTAAACTCACCACTTAAAATACGACCAGCATATCCTCTGTAATCATGCAACTCATCTGTTTGTGGACGTATTACACATTGCACCGGCATACGGGCTAGATCAGACTCTGCACCAGTTTCCACATCTACAGTCTCCAAAAGATGTAATAAACTAGGACCTTTATACCAAGGCATATTTTCAGATTCATTCACCACGTTATCACCTTTCAATGCACTTACGGGAATAAATGTTACGTCTTTTAAGTTCAATTCCTTAGCAAGAGTCTTATACTTATCTGTAATGGCCGTAAATACAGTCTCACTGTATCCAATCATATCCATTTTATTTAAGCAAACCACTACATGCTCAATCCCTAATAAAGAAACCAGGTATGAATGGCGTATTGTTTGTTCAACCACACCATTTCTAGAATCAATTAAAATAATAGCCAGTTTAGCTGTTGAAGCTCCCGTAACCATGTTACGTGTATATTGAATATGTCCAGGAGTATCTGCAATAATAAACTTACGCTTTTCTGTCTGGAAATATTTGTAAGCTACATCAATGGTAATCCCTTGCTCACGTTCGGCTCTTAAGCCATCCGTTAAAATGGCCAGGTCAATTGTTCCATCATCATTTTTGCGGTTAGATTGTTGTAAAGCTTCCAGTTGGTCGGCCAAAATAGAACCTGTATCATATAGCAACCTGCCTATCAGTGTGCTTTTACCATCATCAACACTACCTGCTGTAAAAAACTTAAGTATATTCATTAAAAGTATCCTCCTTTCTTGCGGTCTTCCATTGCAGCTTCCGAAACTTTATCGTCCATGCGGGCACCACGTTCACTAATTTTTGATGCGCTGATCTCAGCAATAATATTATCTAGTTCGTCGGCGTCCGACTCCACAGCAGCTGTACAGCTCATATCTCCGACAGTACGGAACCTCACTTTTTTATTTTCTACTATATCTTCCTCATCCATATTCAAGAATGGAGAAGCGGCCATCAGCTGACCATTACGAGTAATTACATCTCTGTTATGTGCAAAATATATCGATGGCAGACTCATGTTCTCCCTTTTAATATAGTTCCAAACATCAAGCTCAGTCCAGTTACTAATAGGAAATATCCTCACGTTTTCACCTTTATGGATCTTGCCGTTATAAATATTCCACAATTCCGGACGTTGACGTTTAGGGTCCCACTGTCCAAATTCATCCCTTACAGAAAAGATACGTTCTTTAGCTCTGGCTTTTTCCTCATCTCTTCTGGCACCACCAATACAAGCATCAAAACCATGTAAAGCGATCGTATCTAGCAAAGTAACCGTTTGCAAAGAATTTCTGCTTGCATTTTTACCCTTTTGCTCCACTACTTTTCCTTGATCAATAGACTCTTGTACACTGCCTATGATTAATTTCTCACCTAATCTTTCAACCATTTCATCACGATAGGTGATGGTTTCTTCAAAGTTATGCCCAGTATCAATATGCACCAGAGGGAAAGGAAATTTACCCGGTCTGAATGCTTTTTCAGCCAGTCTCACCAAGGTAATAGAATCCTTACCACCCGAAAACAATAAGGCTGGTTTTTCAAATTGCCCTGCCACCTCACGTAATATGTGAATCGCCTCGGCCTCTAATTCGTCTAAATAATCTAAATTATACTTACTCATGTTCTGTTGCAATTACGTTGTGGCATGTAAACCACATTCCTTTTTTGATTGATCTTCCCACCACCAGCGACCAGCTCTAAAGTCTTCGCCTTCTCTAACTGCCCTGGTACAAGGTGCACAACCTATACTTGGGAAGCCTTTATCATGCAGTGTGTTGTAAACAATGTTATTTATTTTAATATATTCTTTCACTTCATCCAATGACCAGAAAAATATGGGATGAAACTTGATCATCTGATTTTGCTCGTCCCACTCCAGGTTAGACATATCATGCCTATTTACTGATTGCTCAGATCTAATCCCTGTAACCCATAAATCGTTCCCTTTCAAAGCTCTCCTTAATGGTTCCAACTTACGTATTCCACAACACTCTTTTCTATTCTCTACCGATTCATAAAAACTGTTCGGTCCTTTCTGATCTACCATTTGCTGTAAAGCCTGAGCTTCAGGAAAATAAGCATGGATGGGCTTATTATAAATTTCTAAAGTACGGTTCCATACATAATAGGTTTCAGGAAATAACCTGCCTGTCTCCAGGGTAAACACTTTTATTGGAATATTATTAGCAAAGATCATATGGGTAATAACCTGATCTTCCCAACCAAAACTGGTAGAAAAAACAATTTTCCCCGGGTATTGATCAGCAAAAAAACGCAATGCTTCAACCGGATCAAGATCCTTTATTTTTCCTGCTATTTCTGTTAACTTCTCCTTCATGACAATACTTATTCTATAATAAATTTGATGATACTACGCGCACTCACTATAATCACCAGGATACCTACCGAAACCATAATAGTTTTTGCAGAGATCCTATTTGAAACTTTTGCAGCTATAGGCGATGCTAGTGCACTACCAATTACTAAGCCTGCAACAGCCTCCCAATGTGCACCATTTAGCATGGTGATAAAGGTAAGCGAGCTCATCAGCGCTATAAAAAAGCGGGTAATTTTTACGGTACCCAAGGAAGTTCGCGCATTTCTTCCCCCCGCTATTAAACTCGATAATACTATTGAGCCCCAGCCACCACCACCAACAGCATCAATAAAACCACCAAAAAGCCCTAGTACAGGTATCTTCTTGATTTTGTCTGGTCTACCTATACTTTTACGGTGTGCCTTATATGCTTTTGATAAAATGACAAAGCCTAATATCAAAGTATACAAAGAAACTGCAGGTTTGGTATAATGGCTATAATGTTCTAAGGAAGACAACAAGTAAGCACCTGCTACTGCACCAACAATCCCTGGAATCAACAATAACTTAAACAGCTTCCAGTTTACATTTCCAAAGCGATAATGCATCCAGCCGGCAATGCCATTGCTTAAAATCTCCGACAAATGTACACCCATACTTGCCGATGCAGGTGGAACACCCATAGCGATTGAAAATGAAGTGCTGGTCACACCGTACGACATCCCGATGGCTCCATCAATCATGGCAAAAATAAATCCACCAATCAGAAACCAGTAAAACGTAGGATGTAGATTAGTTAGATATGCCTGAAATTCAGGTTCCTTATGCCAAAAGGCTGCAACAACTATAGCAAATGAAAATACTATTGCCAGCCAGATCATCCACTTTAAATTTGGCCTGCTCTTTTCTCCGTTTCCTTCTCCGTTACTTTCAACAAGTGATGCAGTAACTGCATTCAGCTTTTTAACTTTCGACGCGAAATCTCCATTTAGCGTATTTCTTAATGCCTGCATATTTTGCAGGGTATCATTTATTTCATCAGGCAGGCTATCATTTAAGACCTCCTTTATCCTTTTTGCCATGGTGGGCGACTTACCATTAGTCGAGATGGCTATTTTTAAGTCTCCCTTTTTTACGATTGAACCCAGATAAAAATTACACAGATCAGGTTTATCAGCAAAATTAACCAGTAAATTCCTCCTGTCTGCCTCCTGTCTAATCTGTTGATTTAAATCATCATTGTTTGTAGCGGCAACCACCAGATCTACACCATCAAGGTCTGATATATTAAACTCACGTTTCAATACGCTCACCCTTTCATGTTGGTTAGCGAGTTTACTCAGTTCAGGTAATACCTCCAACCCTATTACAGTTACATTAGCATCAGGACTATTGTCTAACAAAGCACTAAGCTTCTCCAATCCAACAGGTCCCGCACCCACCAACAAAGTATGAATGGTTTTTAATTTAATGAAGACAGGAAATAACTGGTTGCCTTCCATAAAACCTACAATTCTTCTTTTAATGCCTGATAAAAATCTTTAATAGGCTGAAAAGAAGGATGTAAAGAAACCACTTCACCAAAAATAAGTAAGGCTGGAGCTTTAATATCTTTTTCTTCTACCAATTCAACAATCGTATCTACAGTACCAATCGCTAACTTTTCATTTTCCGTTGAACCGCTTTGAATGGCTGCAACTGGTAAAAGGTTTTTGCCCTCATTTTGGAACAACTTAACAATCTCTTTTAATTTACCTAAGCCCATTAATACCACAACTGTGGCTTTCGAACGTGCAGCTTCATATAAATCGTTAGAGATATGCCCAGAAGCAGTTGTCCCTGTAACTACCCAAAAGCTTTCACTTAATCCACGATGTGTTACAGGAATCTGTTGTAAACCAGGAACAGATATAGAACTGGATAAACCAGGTATAACTGAAACCGGAATACTATATCCTGCGGCAAAATCCAATTCTTCGTATCCTCTACCAAATACAAATGGATCTCCACCCTTTAATCGTACTACATGGCCATAGTTAAGTGCATAATCAACCATCAGTTTGTTTATAGCATCCTGACCATAAGAGTGCTCCCCCGACCTTTTGCCGACATATACCTTAATGGCATTTGGATTAGCGTAATCTAATACACCTTCATTTACCAAAGCATCATATAAAACTACATCAGCAGTTTTAAGTGCATTAGCACCTTTTAAGGTAATCAATTCAGGATCACCTGGACCAGCACCCACTAAAGTGATTTTTGGTTCTTTATTTTTTATCTGAGTACTCATTGTAACTGCCCCTCTCTTTTTTCCTTTATCGAACCATAAAAAGCTTCAACATCTGCTAAATAAGAAGTAGCAAAAGCCTCAGTTGGCTCATTTTTATTAATTTGTAATACCAGGTCATTAAACGAACCCTCCATTACAAACTCACCAGTTTCTACGTAATTTTTATCAAACTCTCTAATCACACCTATTTGCGTACTGCTGTTTACTCCTTTATCAAGTAACACTGCTTTGGCAGCACCAACAAACACAGCATAAGTATGATAAATAGCATCCGACCATGCGCCAGCTTCATAAGATGCTTTTGCCCAGCCTAGTTTTTCTTCAGACTCATATAATAAAGTCGCTACAAGATCTATGATCACACCAGCACATTCCCCAACACCAATAGCTGGAATAAATATGCTTTCATGCCCCCAATCAACAAATTCCTCATCTTTCAAATTTGATAGATCTGCCAAAGGCTTTAACATCTGATAAAAATAATCTTTACCATTTCTGTCGTAATACTGGTGGAAACTCTCCTCCTTTTCAGCATTTCCGGCAAAGTCATTCAAAATGGTCCTCAAAACATCTGTAGCACGTTTTGATGGCGCTTTAATTACACGATCAGCTACCCGGCCAGCACCATCACCAATGGTACCACCACCTAACATCACCTGGACTGCAGGCACAACTTTACCATTTGCTTTTACAGAACTTCCATGAAAACCTATATGTGCCAGACCATGCTGTCCGCAAGAATTCATACAGCCACTGATTTTGATTTTAATATCTTTATCATAAATCAGTTCAGGATACTCCTCATAAATTACATCTTCTAATGCTACTGAAAGCGACATACTATTCGAAATACCCAGGTTGCAAGTATCTGTACCCGGACAAGTGGTTACGTCGCCAACGCTATCAAAGCCCGGTTTTGCAAATCCTAATTCCTTAAGCCCAACATATAAAGCAGGTAATGCCGCGGCTCTAACAAATTTAAGCATTAAGCCCTGGTTTTGAGTAACGCGAATCTCATCTGCAGCATACGGTGCAATAGCATCTACTAACTTACGAGCTTGTTCAGTTGGAATATCACCTTTGGTAACTTTTATATATACAGCAAAAAATCCGTCTTGTTTTTGAGCAGATACGTTAGTAGCTCTCCAATGTTTATAATCTAAACTATTGCTCACTTCATCCAAAACCGGATAATCTATCAGCTCAGGTATTTGTGTTTCAGGAACAGCATCGCGGTCTATTGTAAAAGATTTAACTTTATTAGCAACACGTTCTTCTTCTATTAATCTTAAAACTTCCTCTAGTCCAAGTTTCTGAACCAGGTATTTTAAACGTGCTTTGTTGCGATTGGTACGCTCGCCATAACGGTCAAACACCCTTAACATAGCTTCTGCATAAGGAATAATCTGATCCTCATGTAAAAACTCATGAACAAGTTCAGCTAAAAATGGTTGAGCACCTAAACCGCCACCTAGTAATACTTTAAAGCCACGCTCGCCTTGCTCGTTTATTTTTGGAATAAAACCAAGGTCATGTATATAGCTATAGGCTGTATCCCTATCATCAGAAGAGAAAGAAAATTTAATCTTTCTACCCATTTCCTGACAAACAGGATTACGTAAAAAATATTTAAAAAAGGCGTGAGCATAAGGTGATACATCAAAAGGCTCAGTTGGACAAATACCAGCATCTGGAGAAGCGGTTACATTACGCACAGTATTTCCACAGGCCTCACGAATGGTGACATCATCGCGCTGAAGTTCTTCCCATAGCTCAGGAGTTCTATCTAAACTCACATAGTGAATCTGGATGTCCTGACGAGTGGTGAGGTGCAAGTTTCGGCTTGCATACTCATCTGACACATCAGAAATACGTAACAATTGTTTAAAAGTCACTTTTCCAAAGGGCAGTTTAATACGTACCATCTGTACGCCTGGCTGTCTTTGTCCGTAAATCCCACGGGCTAAACGAAGACTTCTAAATTTCTCATCATGGATTTTACCCTCGCGAAACTCCCTGATCTTTCTTTCAAGATCAATAATATCCTTTTCAACGATCGGATTCTCTAACTCTGTCCTAAAGCTTTGCATGTCAATTTGGTTCTATTTAAAAAAAGCCCCTCTGTCTGTAAGACCGGAGAAGCTTAAATTTCTTATCTCAACAGTCCGTATTTTTACCCATACATGCAATGCATATTCAGGTAATTCGTACTGTTGTTAGTCTTGTTCATAAAGCAAATATATAAAGTATACAGGACTAGTAGTATATTATTTTGAAAACATTACATAATTAGCTGCAAATCAGCGAATTAATTTACACTCCACTTACAATACAAAGTCATTTAATTCTAATTAATATAAATTCAATGTATTTTATTTTCCGATAGCTAATAAAAAATGGTCCTATGTGCTTCACGCTTTCTTCACACTAATGTAATTTCGTGTAACACATAAAACACTTTTCTATCCAAGCTGTATTTAAAACTACATGAAGCGAAAAACAAATGTTCTGCCCTTTGCAGTAATTGCCATCCTATTCTTTTTAATTAACAGCTACGTACTTTCTGGTATTCATACACTCAGTATTAATCCGATAATTACTCCAATATTCTGGACGATAACAACACTGGTTATTGTTGCACTTATTTATGCCATACAGCGAATGCGCGATAATGGTATGGACATGCTTTTCAAGATTGCCACCCATGTTTTTCTTGTATTATTTGTAGCTGAACTTGTTTTCATCCTGCTCCTATTACCTCAGGATATATATCGTCTGTTTGCTAAAGTACCTAGAAACATATATTGGGTAGAATTTGCAATACTAATGTTTATTCTTACCGTAATCTTATTTGTGTATGGAATTATAAAAGGTAAGTATGCCTATCGTGTTATAAAACACACCTTATACTTTAAAGATCTTCCGAAAAGTTTTGATGGTTTTACCATTACACAGATTTCGGATGTCCATGCTGGTAGTTTTAAGAACCCGAAAGCAGTTCAAAGGGGGATTGATTTAGTGAAAGCTCAAAACTCAGATCTATTTGTATTTACTGGTGACCTTGTAAATAATAAAGCAGATGAGATTAAGCCATGGATTAGTTACTTCTCTCAGATCAAAGCACCTTACGGTCAATTCTCTATACTAGGCAATCACGATTATGGCGATTATATAAAATGGGAAAGTGAAACAGCAAAAAGAGCCAATCTGCAACAATTAAAGCAATACCAGGCAGAATTGGGTTTTCGGTTATTGTTAGACGAGCATATAGAATTGTACAAACATGGAGAGAAAATAGTACTAGCTGGGGTCGAGAACTGGGGAATTGGTTTTGGCGAGCGGGGTAATTTAAAGAAAGCATTATCAGGTACCAATCCATCAGATTTTAAAATCCTGCTATCTCACGACCCAACACACTGGGATAATGAGGTTAAAGATCTTCCATCTAAAATAGCATTAACTTTATCCGGCCATACTCATGGCATGCAATTTGGTATTGAAGCTTTAGGTATAAAATGGAGTCCTGTAAAATATAGATATGCCCATTGGGCTGGAATTGCTGAAAAAAACGGCCGATTCTTAAATATCAACAGAGGATTTGGATTTATTGGTTTTTCGGGTCGTGTTGGCATCTGGCCTGAAATTACTGTAATTGAACTTAAAAGTATTGACAATTAATTATCATATAATGGTTGTTTTCCAACAAAAAGCAATTTCAATTGTTTTAATTCTATACTTTTGCAAAGTATACCCAAAGTATGCATAAAAGCCTTAATGGAACAAAATAAATTGAGAGAAGAAACTTTAACTGTACCTGCCCTAGCTGATGATCTTAAAAGAGTATTTCAGGATAGAAAGAGAACGAATGTATTAAATGCTATAGAGCAAAAAACAATTTCTTTCTTAGTTCAAAGAGTTCCAAGCTTTATCACCTCTAACATGCTTACTTTTATTGGAACATTGGGATCAGTGATTGTGTTAATTGGTTTTATTCTTGCTCACTACACAGGTGATAGAAATTATCTATTACTTGGTGTTATAGGCCTTGCACTGAATTGGCTGGGTGACTCATTAGACGGTCGAGTAGCATATTATAGAAATATACCTCGTAAATGGTATGGTTTTTCATTGGATATCATTATGGATTGGGTGAGCACCGTTCTTATTGGATTGGGCTATCTTGTTTATGCTAAAGGTAAATTCGAACTTATTGCCTTTGTTTTCGTTGTACTTTATGGTTGGGCTATGATCATTTCTCAACTCAGATATAAAATAACAGATATTTACAGTATAGACTCCGGATTGGTAGGGCCAACTGAAATCCGTATCATTCTAGCACTGATTATCATCCTGGAAACCATATTTGGTGGCCTTTTTGGTTATTTTGCTGGTGCTATCTGTGCAACCCTTTTCATCATTAATATTTTTGATACCAGGAAGCTTTTAAAGCTTGGAGACATCAGGGATGATATGGAAAAAAAAGCTAAAAAGAACGCTGCTTAATGAGTAAAATGAAGTCCGTTTTTGTATTTGCCAAGGCACAAATGTCGGCGTTTACAGGCGGATTGCTCGACTACAGTGTAATGATTTTCTGCACTGAAATACTGCACATTCACTATACCATATCTATTGCTATTGGCGGAGTTATTGGTGCAGTACTCAATTTCTCTGTAAACAGATACTGGACTTTCAATGACAATAAAGCACATCATTCGCCTGTAGGTACTCAACTTATTAAATTTATCTTCGTTGTAGCAGGCAGCATCGCCCTAAAATCATCTGGTACTTATCTGTTTACCAATTGGCTGAAACTTGATTATAAAATCACAAGAATAATAGTCGATATTATAGTCTCTTTAGGCTTCAATTATGTTCTTCAAAAATATTGGGTATTTAGAAAGCCCGCTGTTAAAGCATTTCAGGAACAAGAATAACCTTTATATTTATATTCTTTACGAACAAACTATTTGTTTAAATTCCATTTATGATGGCTAATAATCTTATTTCTGATACATCCTTACAAACATTTCGAATTGAGATGGAAGCTTATGTTTGCTTTAGCGATGAAGAATGGACAGCACTTAAACAGTATATCGAACTAAAAACACTTAAAAAGAAAGACCATTTTGCTGTCAGCGGCAAAGTTTGCGATCATATCGGTTTTATTGTAAGCGGCTCTGTACGCTATTACCATGTTAAAGACGGCACTGAAATTACTGGCTATTTCAGCTTTGAGAATGACTTTGTCAGTTCGTATAAAAGCTACGTAACAAGAACACCCGGCACTGGTTATATACAGGCACTTGAAGACACAGAGCTTGTTCTAATTTCTTACAAAAGCATGCAGCAAATGCTCAATCATCCCCTTTTAGCATATAAAATGGAACGCTTTGGTCGCTTAGTCGCAGAACATTATATCTGTTGTTATGAAGACCGGATTTCATCATTCATTTTGCAAAGTCCGGAAGAACGTTACCTTAAAATGCTGGAAACAGATCCTTATATTATGCAACGCATACCGCAACACTATGTGGCAAATTATCTGGGCATTACACCTGTTTCATTATCACGTATCAGAAAAAGAACAGTATTTCAAGTATAATATAGTACAACTGTAGTCGGTAAGTTATAATGCAGGATTTTTGGCAATTAGGAATGCAGAGTTTTT
>JBEBUV010000084.1:0-15879 GCA_040393085.1 Pedobacter hiemivivus
TAGTGGGTTCTTTTAAAGTTATTCTATATAACCATTAATGCAATTGCATTCATATATTGACGCCAAACTCCAAAGGATGTTACAATAGACTTGTGTAAGTTGTAGTAGGTGTGCTGCTTTCTCGCAAATGAAAGTATCCCGATCACATATTATACCTTATTCACCCCTAGTATAAGCCAACTAACCACTTTTATTTTTTAATTAAACTTTAACAGTCTTACTTTAGACTATGAAGAAAATTAAACCACTTTATTGGATTCCCTTGCTTGTCCATATGTTAATTATGTGGATCTTAATAAATATGAAAGTACTTTCTCGGCTCTACTATTCATATCCAAGTCAAAAGGATTTCGATTTGGCTTGGGAAAGTTTCATCAACCATAATTTCGGGTCTCCGAATTATTATTACATAGTAAACTGTGTATTTATCCTGGTTCCTCTTGTAGAGGTAAATTATTGGCTAGTAATTAGAAAATATAATCTTTTAAAAAGCACGCTCATTACAATTGGTGTGGTTATTCTTTATTCCGTTATTATTTCTATTCCATTTAAAATCACAGAGGTATCGTATCGATTTTGGGGAACAATTTTTCTTACTAGTCTTTATATGATTTCTTATGGAGTAATCAGAAGATTGATTTGCAAATATTTAAAGAGTAAAACAGATACGATACAGCGCTATGATCATGAACTTCAAACATTACGCGCGCAATGGAACCCACATTTTTTTTCAATAGTCTTAATTTTATTTATGGAACAGCACTAGAGGAAAATGCTAAGAGAACAAGCGAGGCAGTAGAAATGTTATCTAGAATGATGCGTTATAGCGTTTCTACCGCGAATCAACAGTGGGTGCCCCTGCAACATGAATTAGAATTTATTGATCAATACTTCGCTATTCAAAAATTAAGACTTCCCAATGATCCGAGTATAGATATTTTCCAAACAATTGAAACGGATCGAGAAGACTATAAAATACCACCCATGCTTATTCTTCCTTTCATTGAAAATGCTTTCAAATATGGCATTAGCTTGGAGAGACCCTGTTTTATCAAGCTTTCTATAATTGTAAGGAATAATGATTTTACATTGGAGATAAGTAATAGTATATTCAATGCGTCTCAATTTAAAGGAAGTGAGACGGGGATTACAAATACGAAGAAATTATTATCCCTAATTTACGGAGATAAGTATACTCTCATTCAACAGAAATCGGAAACTACTTTTGATATAAAGCTTAAGATACATTTGAGCAGATTGTTTGTATGATTATTAATTTTACCCTTAGGACTATTTGACATAATTTATGATACGAACAATTGCGGTAGATGATGAGCCGACGGCAGTAGAAATAATTAAGAATCATGCCGACAAAGTATCTTTTATACAATTTAGAGGTTGTTTTACAGAGCCAAGTGAGGCTCTAGCTGTTATAGAGAAAGAACAAATAGAATTGGTGTTTCTCGACATTCAGATGCCAGATATATCGGGACTTGATATGGTTAGACTGATTAGCAAAAAAACTCAGATTGTTTTTACGACAGCATTTGCTGATTATGCTGTTAAAGCTTTCGACTTAGCCATTACTGACTACTTATTAAAACCAATCAGCTTTAGCCGGTTTCACCAATCTTGCCAGTTGGCCAAGGAAAGGTGTGTATTATTAGCCAACCAAACGAGCGAAGTACCAAAGCAACTATTTGTAAAAGATGGTTATCAATGGGTACGAATCGATCTTGAGCAGTTGTTATTTATTCAGGGGCAGGATAATTATGTGAGGATTTGTGAACCGACTAAGCAAACACTGACAAGGATGACATTATCGGATCTTCTAGAGCAATTGCCTCCTAATGAATTTATAAGAGTTGAAAAATCTTTCATCGTAGCAATTTCCAAAATTGACAGAATCGAAAAGCATCAACTGATCATTGGTGCTGAACGCATTCCAGTTTCTAATATGTATAGGAAGCATTTACTTGAAACCCTGAAAAACTTTATGCCTTATTCTGGTAAGAATATGAATGATTCTTAGTATAAACCCGTATCAGACCAACTGTATAGTTATATACGCATAAGACAATCTGTTCATTCCTAAAAGAGCTATACACTAAAATCAGTATCGGACATACTGTAAACGTATTCTAGTATAGGACACAAGTATTACTTTGGAAAATGTTCGAGTAATTGAGATAACAATCCCTCTGGGATAAATTTCATTCAAT
Source organism: Pedobacter hiemivivus (assembly GCA_040393085.1). Taxonomy (GTDB): domain Bacteria; phylum Bacteroidota; class Bacteroidia; order Sphingobacteriales; family Sphingobacteriaceae; genus Pedobacter; species Pedobacter hiemivivus_A. The sequence goes on from JBEBUV010000084.1 coordinate 2,223, forward strand.
TTTCATTGGAGTGCACTCATTGGAAATTTGGCACCAGAATTCAGAGCTTACAAAAACAAAGAGATTTACTTTTTAAGGGGCTAAAATCAGCCTTTAAGTTGAACTGAGTCGATAAATGACAATGGATGCTCGTTTTTACTATATAAAATTGAATTAAACTATATTTTTTTTGCCGAAATGCTTTCTTGTAAAAAAAATAATACTTATTATTGTTTTATGTTATAAAAATTGTTTTTACAATATAAAATTTAAAATGTCTAATTAATATTAACAATGAGAAAATTTATACTGATTACAATTAGTTTTGTTCTTTCTTTTAGTGCTCTTGCGAGCCATTCTTATGGGCAAGAGTTAATACGAGGAAAAGTAACAAACACACTGGGTGAGGGGCTCTTGGGAGTAACCGTTTCACTAAAAGGTAAAAATGTGGGGACATCCACAAATGCAACTGGAGATTTTTCAATTAATGGAAAAGTTGGGAGCATAATCATTTTTACTTTCGTTGGGTTTGAGCCTAAAGAAGTTGTTGCTACTAGCTCAACTATGGCCGTTGAGTTAAAACCAAGTAATGAGACCATGGATGAAGTGGTAGTTATTGGATACGGTACCATGAAGAAAAGAGATGTTACAGGTTCTATTGCCTCTGTTAGCGGCGAGAAAATGTCTGAGTACGTTGTTGCAAATCCAATTCAAGGTCTGCAAGGTAGAGTGGCTGGGGTTGCCATAACTACCAATACTGGTGCTCCCAATGGGAATTTTACAGTTCGTATTCGTGGAAGCAACTCTATTAGAGGCGGAAATGATCCATTGTATATTGTTGATGGTACGCCTAGTAATCCGTCTTCTGTAAATAGCTTGGATATCGAATCTGTCGAAGTATTGAAAGATGCTTCTGCAACAGCTATTTACGGCTCAAGAGCATCGAACGGGGTTGTGTTAATTACTACCAAAAGAGGTAAAAATGGACAAGCTGTAATCGCATATGATGGGAATTACGGGGTTCAATCGCAAATTAAGAAGTTGGAATTAATGAACTCTGAGCAGTACATGCGTTTCTATAATATTCAACAACTTAATGATAATGGCAAAGAGTACTTCAATGCTGATCAAATTGCTTCATCCGGAACGGGTACTGATTGGCAATCTTTGGTTTTTAAGGAAGCTCCCATTCAAAATCATAACTTGACAATCGCAGGTGGTAGCGAGAAGATAAAGGTGCTAATCAGTGGTTCTATTATGAATCGAGATGGAATCATCAAAAACAGTAGTTACAATAAATACAATTTGCGATCAAACATCGATTACAATTTCAACGACAAGCTTTCGGCTCACTTGAATATGGCATATGTGAAAACAGGAACCGATGCACAAAATAGTGGTGCTGGAAATAGGGGTGGATCATTAATAGGAGGCGCCATTTCAGCTCCTCCAACAACAGGGCCGTTTAACGAAGATGGTAGTTATAGGAATCTTCAATTAGCTTATCCATTCATGTCGAATGCCTTGCTTAATCCAATCAATTTAATAAATGAGCAGTCGGGTTTGACAAGAGCTAATTTAATGAACAATAACGCAAAGTTGGTGTATAAAATTATTCCTGGACTTAGTATTCGATCTTCTTTAGGTTTAGAAACACTGGATTATAGGGTGGATGCGTATACTAGCTCAAAATACTTATACGGAGCATCAAGCGGAAGTGTTTCAAATCAAAATGATTTGTCCATCATCAATGAAAATATACTTAATTACAATAAAGAATTTAACGGTATTCATGCCCTTGATGTTACTGCTGGATTTACCTATCAGAATAGTCAATCAAAAAACAGTTCCCTTGGCGGTACCGGATTTTTAAGTGATGCACCAGGAACAGATCAAATGTCGGGAGCCGCATTGTTTGGAATACCCTCTACTTCTTTTACGGATTGGACTTTGATGTCCTATCTTGGAAGAATAAACTACTCTTACAAGGGAAGGTATTTGGCAACTTTAAGTGGACGTGCGGATGGTTCTTCAAGATATAGTGTTGGCAATAAATGGGGGTTTTTCCCTTCATTAGCACTTGCTTGGAGGTTGTCGGAGGAAGAATTTATTCGGGACATCAGTTGGCTATCTGATTTAAAACTCAGAGTGGGATATGGTAAAACGGGATCTACTGCCATTAATCCGTATGCTACATTAAATATGCTTAGTCAAGGTAAAACTCCAATAAATGGAGAGATGGGTACTTATTATACTGCTAGTTCAACACTTCCTTCAAGTTTAAGATGGGAAACAACAAGCCAAATAAATATTGGTTTAGATGCATCATTTTTAACAAATAGACTGCGTGTAACGGCCGACTACTATAATAAGAAAACAGACGATTTATTGAATTCTGTTGTTCTGCCACCATCGTCTGGTTATGGTACTACTATTCGAAACATCGGAAAAATGGAAAATAAAGGTTTTGAACTTTTAGTTGAAGGACTAGTCGTGCAAAATGATAACCTAAATTGGACAGTGTCTGGTAATATCTCGTTAAATAGGAATAAGATTACCGAATTGTATGATGGTAAGGATTTATATGGATCTACATTCGGACTAGCCTATATCGATGACATTATACATTTATTGCGGGTTGGCGAACCTATGGGTGTTTTCTATACCTATAAGGAAACCGGCTATACTGCAGATGGTAATTTGGAACATTTGGATGTCGATAAAAGTGGGACATTGTCAAATGAAGATAAAATGATTTTAGGAAATCCACACCCTAAATTTCTTTATGGCTTTAATTCTGACCTTAATTATAAGGGGATCAGTTTGAATCTATTTTTTCAAGGAAGCTACGGAAATGATATTTTTAATATTGGTGAAACCGCGAACTTAGATCTGGGAATGGGATTAAATATAAAGAAAGATGTATTAGAAAGTCACTGGTCGCCAGAGAAAAGCGAAGAGGCTAATAAATTAGCAAAATATCCTAAAATAACTCGAGGATTGAAGCTTCAATATTCTGATCGGTATATTGAAGATGGGTCTTATTTGCGATTAAAAAATATTTCCGTTGGATATGATTTACCCGTGAAGAAATGGGGTATAACCTGGTGTAGTCAATTTAAGCTATATATAAGCGCACAAAATATATTAACCTTCACAAAATATTCAGGAATTGATCCAGAAGTTAACTCTAGAGGAGGAAATATTGATATCGGTGTGGATTACCTAACCTATCCAAATGTTAAAACAATTTCATTTGGAACGAGAGTTCAATTTTAATAAAGATTCGTAGTTATGAAAAATACTCTATTTATAAATAAATGCCTACTAATTGCTTTAGTATTAGTTAGTTCGTCCTGTAATAAATGGTTGGATGAAAGTCCTAAAGCGATTGCCGCAGAAACGTTTTATAATACTACAAAAGAAGCAGAGGCAGCGGTTTTAGCACCGTTAAATAAATTCAGAACAGGGTTTGCTATGTCTTATCCCGGGTTGATGGAAAGCTTTGCAGACTACCAATATGGTAGAGGTTCGTGGGCTTCTAATAGTGACTATAAAGGGCTGGACCCTACAAATGTAAACCGTTCGAATATGATTTGGGAAAGTTTATATAATGCAATTCGAGATTGTAACATTGCGATAGAAAAGCTTCCAAATGCAGCTTCGATGACGGATAGTCAGAAAAGTGCATATGTCGGGGAACTTAGGTTTTTGAGGGCATTTGCTTACTTTTCTTTGGTCAGATTATGGGGAGACGTTCCACTTAGAACTGAATTCAATATGGTTCAATGGGATCTTCCAAAAAGCAGTAAGAATGATATTTATAAATTTATTACTGAAGATTTGGAATATGCAATAGCAAACTCACCTGATAAGTCTAGACTGATTGGAACCCCAAATAAAGCAGTTGCAAAGAGTCTACAGGCTCAGGTTTACATGCAGTTAGCTCAGTATCAAAAAGCGTTTGATCTGCTTAAAGAAGTAATTGATGCTGATTTGTATTCTTTGGTTAAAGTTGAACAATCTTCAGATTTTGAAAAGATATTTGGGCCTAAAGTGATCACCAGCCCAGAAGAGATTTTTTATTTTAAAAACACAGGAATTGCAGGTTGGGAGTTTGTTATGTTTGGCTCTCATCCAAACGCGAAGATCAATGGAGAGAAAATGCATGGAGCTGGTGGGTATTTTGGTCTTTATACACGCAATGAAAATAAAGTCTTCCAAAGTTGGGATTCAAATGATTTGAGAAAGAATTATAATGCCCTATCTCAGGACCTTGGTTTGGGATTCGCTACCTATATTCCATCGAAATTTTTTGATCCAAACGCCCCTACATCTACTGGAGCCAGCAATTCAAATCCAATAATAAGGTATGCTGATCTATTATTATTATATGCTGAAGCATCGAATGAACTTAATAATGGTCCCACCTTGGATGCAATGGAGAAATTAAATATGATTAGAAGAAGAGCATACGGTTTGGAACCTAAAGTGAGTTCTCCAATTGATTATAAGGTAAGTGATTATGTTACGAGTCAAGATTTTTTCAATTTAATTGCTAAAGAGCAAACTTATGAAAATTGGAATGAGGCAAAGAGATGGTTGTTTTTAATGAGAAGAAATATTGCGAAACAAGTCATTAAGGAGGTTAAGGGGATAGATGTTCAGGAAAAACACTTGTTATTTCCAATTCCAGCAAAAGAATTCAATTTTAATAAAGGATTAGATGCTGTTAGGGATCAAAACCCAGGGTATTAATCTTTTTGTAAAATCTCATAATCCTGTCTATTACGAAACTTATTGCAAAATGAAACCTGCATAAGCTTACCGCTAGTGAAAAATAAGCTTTGCAAGCTTCATGACCTGAAAAAACAAATTATATACTGATGAAAAAAATATTTTTGACTCTTGGTGCTGTAGTGATGATTCATTATTCGCATGCGTTTGGAAGCTACACTGTTCAGGATACCAGTTCGGTAATGAGTAAGGCATATAATGAAATTTGGAATGTGGATGTTCAAAGAAAGATCGACGAAAATATTGATAAGAATAGAAAGGTGGAGACCACTTTGAGGTTTAAAAATATAAATAAGTCAAAAAAGATTGAGATTGTACAAATCTCGCATGATTTTATTTTTGGGAGTAACATTTTCTTATTTAATCAATTTGATACGGATGTTAAAAATGATACTTATAAAAATATGTTCATCAATCTGTTCAATGCTGCAACGATTCCATTTTATTGGAAAACATTAGAGCCTGTTCAAGGAAAGCCACGTTTTGAAAAATCAAGCACCTATTCCTACAGAAGACCGCCAACTGATGAAATTGTTGAGTTCTGTGAAAAGTATGGAATCAATATGAATGGGCATGCGATTATTTATGGGATGCGTAGGTGGGGGCACCCAGAATGGATGCCAGAGGATCGTAAGGGAATGGAACGTCATTTTGAAAAGCATATTAAACTGTTAGCGGATCGATTTCAAGACCGGATTCAACGCTGGGATATCGTAAACGAGCCTACTGATCAAGTTAATAGAGGTATTATGCCAGATGACTATACTTATAAATCCTATAAATGGGCTGAAAGAGAATTCCCAGAAAGTGTTTTATTCAATATAAATGATTGCGATATGCAGTGGCAAGTTCCGCAAGTTCGCCGATATGCCGAACTGGTGAGAAACCTTAAAGATAGGGGCGCAAAAGTAGATGTGTCAGGGATTCAAATGCATATTTTTAATCCTCAGGGTGCCCAGTTAGTTGCTGCCGGTGGGGATATTATGACGCCAAAAAAGAACGAAGATATTTTAAAAACATTGGATGAAATTGAATTACCGATTCACATTAGCGAGGTTACTATTTCAGCCGCCGATACCACACAATTAGGTCAAAAGATTCAAGGACAAATAGCAAAAAATCTTTATCGCTATTGGTTTAGTCACCCAACTGTGATGGGAATTACCTGGTGGAATGCTGTGGATGGTGGAGGGGCTGAGGGAGAACCATCCTTATCTGGATTGTTAGATGAAAACCTTAGGCCTAAGCCTGTTTATTACATTTTACAAGATCTTATAAAGAAAGAATGGTCAACAAAAATTTCTACCAAAGTGCAAAAGGATGGAGCAGTTTCCTTTCGAGGGTTTAAAGGAAACTATCGTATTTCATGGATAGATGCAAAAGGAGTGGCTCATCAAAAGGAAGTTTATTTAAGCAAAGATAGGGGGATCCATGATTTGCAATAAACTGAAAGTACACGAAACAGCTATACACCAACTTAACTTAATAAACTAATATAATTTAATTAATTATGAGAAATGTTATGATCAAACCATATAGAATTATTAAACTTAGTTTAATTCTTTCCTTGTCAATCCTTGCAACTTTTTCAAATGCTCAGGAGCAGACATACAACGATGCAAAAGGATTTATGAAGAAGGGCTATTGGGACCTTTGGAATAAGGATGTGCAAAAGCAAATTGATAATGATATAGAAAAATATAGAAAAGCTGATGCAACAGTATCTGTCTCAAATGTTAAAATGGGTACTGCAGTAAATGTTGAACAAATATCTCATGATTTTGTATTTGGAGCTCATATCTTTAATTATAATCAGCTAGGAACAGACGAAAGAAACAAGCGCTATGAAAAATTATTCGGAGAAATGTTTAACTCCGCCACGATTGCATTTTATTGGAAGAAATTTGAACTCGAGCCAAACAGGCCTAGATATAAGGAAGAATATTGGGATTCTGAAAAATTCTGGAATACTATAGCTAACCCTCAAAGTCAACCTCACTGGAGAAGACCATCTCCAGAAGCAGTTATAGAATTTTGTGAGCGTGCAGGTATTAGAATGCATGGACATCCAATGATTTGGGGCAATAGGAAATGGCACCATCCTGAATGGCTTTTTGATCTGGCTCCTAAAAACGAACGCGAAATTCTTAGTCAATGGTTTCCAAAAAGCATAAATAAGGATGCTGAAACGGTTTCTGATGAATATAAGAAATTATCCGAGGATGAAATTGAACAAAAGGTCCCTGTTTTCTTGGGCTTGATGGAGGGCGTTTTTAATAAAAGGGTTAGTGAATTAGCAAATTATTATGGAGATAAAATCCATAGTTGGGACGTTGTAAACGAAAGTGCAACAGATTATTCAAAAGGTGTAATGTTACCTAATAAAAAAGTGACAAAAAGTGTTTATGGAATAATGCCAGGCGACTATACTTATAATGCTTTTAAAGTGGCTACAGAAGCTTTTCCTAAGAATGTTCTATTAAACATAAACGACTATAAAAATGATAAATCTTATACTGATCAAACGAAAGGATTGCTTCAGAGAGGGATGAAGATTGATATCCTCGGATCTCAAATGCATCTGTTTAATCCGCAGCAAGGGTTAGATATTGCAGAAGGAAAGGATATTGAATCACCAAATAAGGTTAAAGAAAAGATGAAAATTTTAAGTGAAGCAGGATTGCCAATTCATTTAAGTGAGATTACCATAACAGCTCCTGGTGATGATGAAAGGGGACGTATGATTCAAGCAGTTGTTGCACGTAATTTGTATAGACTATGGTTTAGTACGGGTGCCATGATGGGGATTACATGGTGGAATATAGTTGACGATTGTGGAGCACCAGGTGAACCGACTACGTCTGGATTATTCGATAGAAATATGGACGCAAAACCAGCCTATTTCGCTCTGAATGATTTGATAAATTCTGAATGGAAAACAAAACTAAAGGCATCAGTGAAAAATAATGAAATTAAATTCCGAGGATTTAAAGGTAAATATCGGTTGACATGGAAAGATAGTGAAGGCAATTCATTAGAGAAAATAATTGATTTAAAACAAGATAGTAAATTCTAATGGCAGGAAATCCTAAACAGTCCAAACCAGTCATTCCCTATAAATGGGAATTAATAGGGTTACTTTGGTTCTCTTATTTTTTGAATCAAGGTGATCGACAGATCTTTAATGTCGTTATTCCTTTAATCAAGGATGACCTTAAGCTTGATGATGTGCAGGTTGGCTTGGTGGCTACAGTATTTACGTTAGTATATGGATTACTAGTACCGATTGCAGGAGTTTTAAGTGATAGGTTTGATAAAAGTAAAATCTTATTTCTTAGTCTTTTAATTTTTAGTGCTGGGACCTTGCTGACAGGTATTGGAAATGGCGTTTTTGGATTAATCTTATTCAGAAGTATAGCGACAGGTGGGGGTGAGGCATTTTATTATCCGGCGGCGAATTCGTTAATCGCACAATACCATAGCAATACACGGGCAATGGCAATGTCAATTCATCAGACTTCCTTGTATGTGGGGATTGTTTTAAGTGGATTTATTGCAGGATACTTAGGGGAAAACTATGGATGGAGGGTTGCCTTTTATGCATTCGGTTTAATGGGGATACTTTGGGCATTTGTTGTTCTCTTAAGAGTGAAAGAAAAAGTAGCTGATCCCGCTCAGGTAAAGGAAGAAAGTAGAAATTTAAAACTTTTGCCTATAATAAAGGCAATTGTAGCCAAAAAGACAGCAATATATTTAAGCGTCGGCTTTAGCTTTATGTGCTTCGTAAACATCGGGTATTTAACATGGATGCCAACGTTTCTTCATGAAAAATATCACCTTTCACTAGCTTCATCTGGTTTGAACTCTACTTTATATCATTTCATGGGGGCTTTTGTAGGTGTATTGATAGGAGCTAAGATTTCAGATAAATGGGCCTTGAAAAGGAAACAGATACGATTAGAGGTGGAAATTTTCGGTTTACTTGTCGGTGCTCCTTTTATATATTGGATTGGTATGACCGACTCATTGTTGATGTGCTATGTAGCTATGGCTTTGTTTGGAGTGTTTAGAGGTATCTATGATTCTAATTTATTTGCGGCATTATTTGATGTTATTGAACCCCAATTTAGAGCTACAGCAACAGGCTTTATGTTATCGTTCGGGTTTATTGTAGGTGCAGTAGCACCAGTGTTACTAGGCTATATAAAAATGGAATTTGGATTGGAATATGGAATATCTCTTTTGGCATTGTTTTACATCTTGGGTGCCATTTCTATTTTTATAGCCTTAAGGTTATATTACAAAAAGGAATATTATACAGGTTTATCAAACAATTATGATTCAAGTAGTAAATAGAGCAATTGATATCATCGAATTCATTGCAAGTGATACAAGTAAAGATCACAGATTAAGTGATATAGCAACACACCTGAATTTAAATCAGGGAACTTGTGCTAATATCATTAAAACTTTGGTTGATAGAAATTACCTGGAACAAACAGGTTATAAGCAAGGCTACAAATTGGGGTATAGGCTGTACCAATTTGGAGGAGAAAGTTCATTTGAAGAGAAACTGGTGAAAATAGGGATTGAACCTATGAATAACTTGTGTGCTAAATTTAATGAAACCTGTATTCTCGCAGTATTGAAAAAACAAAATCGAGTAATTATTCATCAGGCAAATGCTGAACGGGATCTGATGGTGAAATCCTCAACTGAAAAGATAGTCTATGATAGTGCTTCCGGAAGGTTTCTTTTAGCCGCGATGGAGGATGAAGAATTGAACGAGTTTATTGAAAAGTTCGGACTGCCGTCAAAAGAGGTATGGGCGGAAGCAAGTACTAGAGAGGGCTTAAAAGTTCAAATTGATAAAATAAGAAAGCAAGGGTATGCAAGACAAGAAACAGTCTCTCATATCATAGGTTTAGCTTTTGGAATATCTTCAAATAAGAAAGTGTTGGCCTCTTTGAGTATTTACTTGCCCTCCTCAAGGATGAAAGAACACGGAGAAAAAGAAATTCTTAAGTATACAAAATTAATAGCACAGCAGATAGAGGAAGCTTTATAAATAGAAAAAATGAAAATAATAGACTTTAGAGTACGTTGCGTGGCGATTCCTTTGAAAGCACAACTGAGACACAACACAGGTGTTCATCCCGGGTATTTTTTACGCACAATTTTGGAAATAATTACCGACGAAGGAATAGTAGGACTAGGTGAAGTGGGAGGTGGAGACCAGCGTGCAGCACTTATGAAATTAAAGCCCAGAGTTGTGGGCCTGGATCCATTTCATTTAGAGATCATTAAAATGAAAGTTTTAAGGAGCATATATTATATGTCAAATGCGAGGTTATATGCTGCTATTGAAATGGCCTGCTTAGATATTCAAGGTAAGGTATTGAATAGACCCATGAGTGATTTACTTGGAGGCAGAATACGCGATGAAATACCATTCATTGGATACCTTTTCTGGAGATATGATCGTGAAGGTGGGGGACATGATAAAACTGCGGAGGATCTGGCCGATTACTGTGTGCAACTCCACGAGGAACTGGGGGTCAACTCCATGAAGTTAAAGGCAGGAGTTATGAATCCAAATGAAGAAGCCAGAGTACTGGAATTATGTAGGAAGAATTTGGGGGATGACTTTGGATTACGCATTGATCCAAATGGGGTGTGGTCAGTACAAACTGCAGTTAAGATTGGTAGAAGATTAGAAGAGCTTGGATTAGAATATTTTGAAGATCCTGCATGGGGATTGGAAGGGAATGCAGCTGTTAGGAAACAAATAAACATTCCGATAGCCACCAATATGTATCCTAATAAATTTGATGACCTGGGCCCAGCCATAAGGTTAGGTGCTGTAGATATTATATTAACGGATTTGCACTATTGGGAAGGACCAAAAGGAGTAAAGGATTTATGTGCAGTTTGTAACACATTTAATTTAGGTATTGCAATGCATAGTGGTGCCGAGTTTGGAATAGAATTAGCAGCCATGCTACATACAGCATCAACTATCCCCGAAATGAATTATGCTGGAGATGCACATTACCATTACTTAACAGATGACATTATTCAGGAAGGGCTGTTTCAATACAAAGATGGCAAGATTAAGGTTCCTGATGGACCAGGCTTAGGTGTAAATCTGGATGAAGAGAAAATGGAGAAATATGAACGATACTATGAAGAGAAAGGTGATTATTATGCGAGATTTCATGCGGATTCATATCGTCCAGACTGGTTTCCAATTGTAGGCGGAATTTAAATTTTATAAAGATGGATGATTTTGCAGATTTAAGAGGTAAGAAAGCTTTAGTTACAGGTGCCGCTGAAGGTATTGGTTTTGCAATTGCTGAAAAGTTAATTCGATATGGTTGCGAAGTAATTATTCATGATAAGGATGATGCTGATAAATGTATTAAGGCATTAGTCGCGCTGGGAGTTTCGGGTGATTATAGTCAATCGTTTTTCATTGCAGATTTTGAAAACCCTGAAGCTATTGAGTCTATTCTTGATAAATTACATGATATAGATATTTTAATATTAAATGCCTCAACACAAGTTCGCGCTGATTTTGAGGAAATATCGCGAGAAGACTTTGACCGACAAGTGAACACCAATTTTTGGTCTACAGTTAGATTGATCCAGGCTTCATTGGATTATATGAAAACTAAATGTTGGGGTAGAGTCATAACTATTGGAAGTGTACAAGAGATTAAACCACATCCTCAAATGGCTATTTATGCTGGTTTGAAGGCCGCGACGGCAAATGTGGTGAAAAACCTGGCTGTTCAATTCGCAAGGTATGGTATCACTGTAAATAATGTATCTCCAGGAGTAATACTAACATCTCGGAATGAAGAAGTCCTTGGGGTGGAGGAATATGCAAAAAAAACTTTAGAGAAAATCCCTGTTCAATACTTTGGTAAGCCTGAAGACTGTGCAGGTATCGTATTGCTACTTTCATCGCAAGGTGGACAATATATAACGGGGCAAACAATTAACTGTGATGGCGGAATGAGTTTATGAAATTAATAATCTATATATAAATAATAATTAAATGTAATATGAGTGTAGATCAGTACAAAAAAGAAGTTGGTATGATGAATTTAGATAAATTGATCGAAACCAGAGAAGGTAAATCAGATGTGATCTTTCCAATTTCGGAAAAGGAATTATTGCAGCGCTATGAGCAGCTATATACCGGTGCAATAAACGACGTTTTAAGGGAATATTGTTTAATTAATCAGGCTTTACCAGGACATTTAGTTCCATTAAGGGAATATAGGACAATAGCTGGAATTGCCTTTACTGTAAAAAGTGCCCCTAATGCAATGATTAAAGGCGAAATGGAATTTAGGGTGCAGATGTTGGATGAGATGCATGAAGATTCTTTTGTAGTTTGGGATACCACCAGAGATGATCAAGCGACCTTATGGGGTGGGGTAATGACTGCGACAGCAAAGAGTAAGAAAGTAAAGGCCGCTTGTATTGACGGAGGAATTCGTGACACACATCAGATACTAGAGGCAGATTTTCCAGTGTTCTATAAATACCGGATATCTAATGGCAGCTTGGGACGGTGCTTGATTACACACTATCAGGTAACCCTTCAAATTGGTTCTGTAACCATTAAGCCGGGGGATATTGTAATCGGTGATATTGATGGCGTGTTGGTTGTTCCGAGAGAAATCGCCTATCAGACCTTAATGCGTGCTGAGGAAATCATAGAAAATGAAAAGCAAATATTTGGCTGGGTAAAAGATGGGCAAACTATTCAGGAAATTAGTGAAAAAGGTGGGTATTTTTAGCTCTTTTTACCTAAGTTGGATAAACCACATTAAACTGATCCCTGGTTTATCCACTTTTTACTAGATCTAAAAACTCGATACATACTGGTGAGGGAATATTAATCCTGTAGATAGTATCTGTTAGTTTACCATCTTTTGAATTACGATCGAATATTACAATTTCATTCGAATACTGATTGACGACAAAAATAAAGTTTCCACATGGAGAAATTATAACGCGGGCCTGCAGTTATGTAGTTTGCTTCACCACGATTAAAATATTGAGAGATTGCAGACAAGCTCTTTAAATAAATGGTATATCAAGGTTAAATCGAGGTAAGAGAGAATGACTCTATTATTAATTTTATATTAGATGGATCATGAAGACAGCATACCAGGATATTATCGATATCAACCACATCGCCTCCTACGAGAGTAGAGAAAATATGAACGATATTTTAGTTCTCGGCCAATTAGAGAATATTACACCTGCATCGCAGGACCAGAAGAGAAATCTTCTTTTAGCTATCGACGTACAGAACGATTTTATGGAAGGCATCGGCAGTTTAGCTGTACAAGGTTCTAAAGGAGATGTGCAGCGTCTTACAAAATGGATGTACCAAAATATAGAATCGTTGACTCAAGTAATTTGTAGTCTGGATTGTCATTCCATGATGCAGATTTTTCATCCCATGTGGTGGTTAGATCATAAGGGTAATCATCCACAGCCTTTTACGATCATCACTTATAAGGATGTGGGAGAGGGTGTCGTGATCATTATGTTAATCATGAAGTGCTTGATGCAGTTGGCCAACATGATGCTATCTTTATTGCAGGTCAGGCTTCCAGTCATTGTGTGTTAGCCTCTGTTACGCAGATTTTGGAACACTTTGAAGATAATAGAGAAATCACATCCCGTATTATACTGCTCGAAGACTGTATGTCGCCAATTGCTGGCTTTGAAATTAGCACAAAACAACAGTTTGAAGCACTTAGAGAGCAGTATGGCATCCATATCAGAAAATCTACCGATATAACTTTATAGCTTTAAAACATCCCAATGGATGATTGAAAGTACAAGAAATCCA
>JBEBUV010000085.1:0-15644 GCA_040393085.1 Pedobacter hiemivivus
TAAAATACCGGAAGTGTTCGTTGCACTCCCGGTTACCGAAAAATCGGGTCAGATAATTTATTTTATTGCGTGAAACAACCAAAATTTTAATTAACCTAACAACCAAATGTATAAAAATTCCACTGCAATATCAAGCAGCAGGCCCACCTGTGCTTTGCATAAAATTTTGCTTATAATGAAACTGACAAGTGTTTTGTTACTACTAACTATTTTGCAGGTTAGTGCATCTAGTTATGCTCAAAAGATCACTTTGAAAGCAAACGATATGTCTATGCTTGCGTTTTTTGCTCAGGTGCAGAAACAAACAGGTTATGACTTTCTTTACAATTCAAACGACCTGAAAATCTCTAAACCGATCACAGTAGACCTAGAGAATATGCCTTTAAAAGAGGCTCTTGATCTTTGTTTTAAAAATCAACCACTTAACTTTTATATTGATAAAAATACAGTGCTGGTGAAAAGAAAAGATCCTGAATTATTCAGGACATCTCAAGCCTTTACACAAGTTGTATTAACCGGAAAAGTTACCGACAACAAAGATGAACCTTTACCTGGAGTTAGTGTAAGAGTGAAAGGAACAAATACAGGTGCTGTTACAGATGCTGACGGTAAGTTCTCCATTAGAACCGCAAAAGTTCAGGCTGTTTTGGTTTTTAGCTATATCGGATTTGAACATCAGGAAATTGTTGTTAATAATGATAGCCCCATTACCGTAGTCCTATTATCTGTACCAAGTGCTTTAAACGAAGTTGCAGTAACGGCTTTGGGGATTAAAAGAGAGAAAAAATCATTAGGATATTCTGTACAGGAAGTTAAAGGAGAAACTTTTGAGAAAATTAAGGAACCAAATATTATGGCTTCTTTAACAGGACAGATTGCCGGATTAACAGTATATAATAAAACCGGAACTTTTGAGGCACCATCTTTCAACCTTAGAGGATCATCATCTATTCTTATCGTAATTGACGGTGTGCCTATGGGTACAGATACCTGGTCTATCAACCCCGATGATATAGATAAAATGGACGTCATTAAGGGGGGGACGGGTGCTGCTTTATATGGTGCTCAAGGTGCAAATGGTGTAATTATGATCACCACGAAAAAAGGTGGTAACAATCCACAAGGATTATCTATTAATGTAAATTCATCAGCCGTTTTTAATGCAGGTTATGTTGTATTGCCAGATTATCAAACTACCTACGGACAAGGACTTGCAGGTCAATACTCTGCTACTGCCAATCAGGTTAATTTATGGGGACCAAAATTAAATCAGCCAGATCCAGCTTCTGCTAGTGGATTTGTTGAGTATGTACAATGGAATAGTCCAAGAGATCCAATAACGCAAGAACTTATTCCTTTGCCATGGATTACTAGAAATACCAACCCTATTAAGGAAATTATGGAGAATGGCTATACCCTGAATAATTCATTTTCAATAGGTGGGAATAATGAGCTTGGTGATTTTAGAGTAGGTTACAATAATATTTATAGAAAAGGGAATACACCGAATACTAATTTAAAAAACCAAACATTCGATTTCTCTGGTGGATACCTGTTTAATAAGAAGTTTAGGATTGATGCTAAAATCAGTTATAACAACCTGGGTTCAGACAATTATGAAGATACTGGCTACAGCTGGGATAACTTTATTCTACATATCGGTAACAACTTAGGACCCAATGTTGACATACAGGACCTGAAAAATTATTGGGTTGAAGGGAAAGAAGGATTGACGCAAAGAACATGGGTTTCATCGAGAAACAATCCTTATTGGATTTTAAATGAGAATACTCATGTTTATAACAGGGATCGATTTACAGGTTGGGTTAAAGCAAATTATGAGTTCAATAAAAACTTAAATTTCCAGGCCCGGGTCTCTCATCTTTACAACTCTATTCAACAGGAACAGAAAGAGAACAAAGGAAATCTGGCCTCTACTTCTAATCCTGATGGTAGTTATAGCAACAGCTCAACGCGTTCTACTGATATGAATGCTGAATGGCTATTACGTTTTAACAAACGCTATTTTAATGATCAGTTAGGTATTGATGCATTGGGAGGTGGAAACTACAGGTCAATTACCAGTCGTGGTCTTTCTGCTGGGGCACCTTCTTTAATTGTGTCTGATTTTTATAATCTTTCTAATAAAACAGATTACAATTCGGCTTCTAATAATGGTTCAAAAAAGATTGTAAATAGCTTTTATGGAACTTTAAATCTTGATTATAACTCGAAAATTTACTTAGGTATTACTGGTAGAAATGACTGGTCGAGTGCCTTGAAAAGTCCTTACAATTCTTATTTCTATCCTTCAGTATCCTTAAGTGCCATTGTTTCAGAAATGGTTCATCTGCCTAAACAAATCTCATTCTTGAAATTAAGAGGTTCATGGGCAGTAGGCAGAAACGATGTGGATGCATTCTGGAACGACCAGGTATATTCTATAGGTAGCTATAATGGGAACCCTACTGCATCAGATGCGGCAAGCTTGTTTGCTGCTTCATTAAGACCATCTAAAAGTGAAAATGCTGAGGTAGGTTTAGACATTAGATTTTTTAATAACAGATTAGGCTTTGATATGGCCTATTTTGAAAAGAAAAGTTTAGATCAAATCAGTACCACTAGCATTTCTCATACTTCAGGATATACCGGAGTTAGACAAAATGGTGCTGGTATCCTTACTAAAGGTTTTGAATATAGTATTACGGGTACGCCAATCAGCAATGCCAATTTTAGCTGGAGCTCTACACTTAACGTGAGTTACTACAAACAATATGTGCATGCTTTGGCACCTGGACAGACTTATTATGCAGACTATTATAGGGTAGGAGAACGAATTGGTAGAATCAGAGGTTTGCAGTTCGTTAAGAATGATAATGGCGACATTATTTATGAAAATGGTTTACCTGAAATGACCACTGTTTATCAGCCAATAGGTGACGATGAATACTTTGATCCAAAACTGGTTTTTGGTTTTATCAATAGGTTCAAGTACAAAAACTGGTCAATGAATATCAATATTGATGGTCGCCTGGGCGGGATGATGTATAATTATATGTATGCAAATATGATGATCTCTGGATCGGCATTGCAAACTGCACAAGGTGATGTAAGAGAATTGCCTTTTGTAGGTACAGGAGTTAAAGTTATTGGAGGTGAAGTAATTAGGGATGTTAGAGAAAATATAGTATTTGATTCCAGACAATATGCACCAAATGATGTAGGTGTTGATTACTATGCATGGGTTCAAAAGGCCTATAAAAATAATTATAACTTAAACGCTTTTGATGCAACTCATTTGAAGCTACGTGAATTTGCAATAGGCTATTCTATTCCGAAAAAGTTTTTGGCTAAGGCCGGTGTAAAAGGTGCTTCAGTATCACTGGTAGGTAGAAACCTATGGTTGTGGTCTGGCGTTTTATACACTGATCCTGATATTGATAACAATGATGCTGGCCAAGGCCCATCAGCCAGAAATGTTGGTTTTAACATCAATATTAGTTTATAGTGATCACACATAACAGCAAAAATATGAAACGTAAATTATTATATATAGCATTATCTGTATTGGCTTTAGGTGGATGTACTAAAGGTTTTAATGATATTGAAAATTCAAATAATTCTACCATAGTACCACCTTCAACTTTATTTACAGGAGTAAGTCGTGCTACTTTTACCAGTGTCGGTGAAGCTGCACAACAGGCATCACAATTTTATGTGAGCTTGAACGGAGGTGCGCTGAATGAGATAACGTATGAATTTGGTAGAAATGCATTGTCGGAATATAACATCCTTAGAAATGTAGAAAAACTGAGGTATGAGAGCGAGCGACAAGAAGCTCCCGCTTATTATTTAGGCCTGGTAAAGTTTTTTAGAGCTTATTTATTTGTTCAGGCAACCCAAAAGGTAGGAGACTTGCCATATTCAGAGGCACTCAAAGCAACTGAAGGTATTCTATCACCAAAATATGATACACAACGAGATATTTATATCGGTGTATTGAAAGAACTGGAAGAAGCGAATGAGCTGATTCCTGCCACTGGAACTATAACAGGTGACATTATTTTTGATGGGACTTTGTTGAAATGGAAAAAGCTGGTAAATACTTTCAGGTTAAGAGTACTAATGTCGTTATCACTCAAAACAGGGGATACTGGTTTAGACATTGTCAACCAGTTTAAGAGTATTTATGAAAACCCTGCTAAGTACCCAATAATGGTAGGGAATGTCGATAACTGTGAATTTAAATACTATAATGCTACTGGTGCTTATCATTATTGGTATACAGCTACTGATGCTAAAAACTATCGCATGTGTACCACTCTGGGTGATGTATTAAAAACAAATAAAGATCCTCGATTATTTAAATATTTTGATGTACCAACCTCACCGACAGGATTAAGCGCAACAGTTCACGACAATTATAAATCGATTGATCATGGTGTTGCAACTAGTGTTTCTTCACCATTAGAATTGACTACCTCAAAAATTAACTCGAGATATATTGCACAGCCTATAGGTGTAAGTTATATGCAGTTGAGCTACAGCGAACTACAGTTTATTCTTGCTGAGGCTGCTTATAGAGGCTGGATAACGGGGAGTCCTGAAGTTTTTTACAATGAGGGGATTAGAGCCTCTTGCCTATACCATGGCGTAATCACAGCAGATATCAATACTCTTTTAGCTGGAAATGCAAAGTATGATGATGCAATCGGACTAAAACAGATCAATATCCAAAGATGGGTAGGCTATTTCCAAAGCGCTAATTATGAGGCTTTATGGAACCAAAGAAGAACCCGTGTTAAAGGCTTCGATATCAATAATACCAGTTCTGAACTTGGTTATCCAGTATTTAAAATTGGTAGCGTAAATAAAAATGATGGAAAGGTACCTAACAGGTATCAGTATTATTTACAGGAAGCTTATTACAATGAGAAGAATTTAACGGATGCAATTCAAAGACAGTTTGGCGATGATAACATCAATGGTATGATGTGGAGTTTAATCAAACAATAAAATATTAGCGGTTATGAAAAGTATAAAACTATTTTGCACGCGATTATTTCTTGCAGTAATGACTGTTAGTATGATGGCTTGTTTGCCTGATACAGAATTAGGCCCTGAAAAAGTAGAGGGTTCAATTATCAGGTTTAAAATTACAAATATTGAAGGAGCAGTAGTAGCTATGTTGGGTAGGAATATTAATGTGAGCCTGCCAATTGGTTCATCAGCAGAAAAGCTAATCCCTCAGATTATAGTAGCCAAAGGAACTACTATCTTAAATTATAATGATGGACAGAGCATGGATTTTACTAATGATGTAATATTGAAAGCTCAGGGAACTAATGGCTCTATTACCGAATATACGGTAAAAACTACGATTCAACAGCCTAAACCAGGCTTCGATAAAGTGGAATTGTTGTTCGAGAAAAAACATTCCAGTTATGGATGGACATTGCATCAACAATATGCTTCGGCTGTTAGTGGAGAAAATGTTTTAGTCGCAAATACCAGTGTAATTCAAGTTTTAGATGCTTATACAGGTGAAGCGAAAGGTGTCCTTGCCGGCCATCCGGGAGCCATCCACCAAATTGCAAATGATGATGCCGGAAGAATTTTTGCAGTAAACGTAATTACTAATACAGCTACATCATTTAAAATTTATAAATGGGAATCGGTAAGTGCTTCTGCACCACAAACTATTGTAAATTATACCATTCCAGCGGCCGATTGGCCAGCTTCTGGAGGTAACTTAGGGCGTTGTTTATTGAGTGTTTGTGGAGACATTAGCAAAGATGCTGTAATTTATCTACCCCTTGCCGGATCTAAATTCTTTTACAGATGGGTATATACCAATGGCCAATTAAAATCTAATACCCCTGATAAGGTAGAGTATACTTTTCCATTGACTACCAAAACTTTTGGCAATATAACAGCTAATATTAATCCGCTTGGTCCATTGCCTACAGATGGCTATGTCGTAACGCAGGAGTTGAGAGGATGGGAGTATATTGGTAATAATATTCAGTACACATTCGCTACAACGGATGGGGTTATTCCATACAGAACATTTGTTTTTGATTTCAATGGTGCAAAGTATTACGCAGGTGCTGTGAAAACGCCGAACACCTCATTCTATATTTTTGATATCTCCAATCCAAAAGGTATTGAAATGAATGAAACACAACGTTTTGATGCGGGTATTGAATTTAAGCCTTTCCAAAGTCCTACTTTCCCGGTTGAAACTACTGGAAATACTACTCCACATTTAGGGTTTTCATTTAAACAAAATTCTGACGGAACAGCCATATTGTATTATTTATATGCAAACTCGGGTTTAAGAGCATACAAGCTCACCAAAAAAATTAACTAGTCGTGATACCATTTTATAAAGATTAAAATGAAAAGGATAAATAAAAATATTTTACTTGGGCTAACAGCTACATTGCTGACTTTAAATGCCTGTAAAAAGATTGACTATAATATGGGGACGTCCTTACCAGAAACCATAGCTCCAATGACCTTAATGTCGGCCAAGGCTGTAGACATGATGTTAATTTATCAGGGAGGCTCCCATAGACCCACCTGGACACAAGCTGAGTTGGCTCCTTATGTAACTTACTTAGATCCTGAATCTGGCAAAGAGGACTGGTTGTTTGATGGATTCTTAATTATAGAATCTAATGATGGTGCAGGTAGGGATTTGATCGCTCCGATTTATCCAGATAAGTTTAGTGGTAAATTGGGTAGAAAAGTAGAATGGGAAAATCAATTGGTCAGACAGTTTACAACAGATAATGGGATTGATGCTTTGAATAAATTGATTACCGTTAAAAGTGCAGTGATTGGCGCACCTAAAAGAAAACGACAGGTGGTAATCTGCTTACCTGAACCGGCACCTGGACAGCAGGACTGGGGCGTATTAGATGGTAAACAGTTAAACTTTGGTTCACAAGCTGATCGTTTATCTGCCTTGAAATGGTATATTGATCAGATTTTGTTGAAATGGGCTGCTTTAAATCCTACGAATTTGGAGCTTGCTGGTTTTTACTGGACTCCCGAAACTGCTTATATCTCGCAGGTAATGCTACCAACGGTAAAATCATATATACGTACCAAAAGTCCTAATTACAAATTTTACCATATACCACATTGGGGAGCAATGGGAAGACCAGATTGGAAAAAGCAAGGTTTTGATATTTCTTATCAACAGCCAAATGTGTTTTTTAAAGATGTACAAGTTATCGAGGTTAAGGATGCTGTAAATTATGCTAAACTAAATGGAATGTCTCTGGAATTTGAATTTGATGAAAGTGCCTTGGTAAAGTACAATTATAAAAAGAGAGATATTTTTATGCAGTATTATAATGATTATAAAAATGGTGGGGTTTGGGAAAGCTTCCCATTAACCTATTATCAAGATCATAAAGCCTGGGTTGCTTATATAAATTCTACGGACCCTAAAGATCAGGAGATTACGAGGTTACTGGCCAGGACTATTGTAGACAGGCAAAAACGTGCTGATGCCGAGGTCAAGTAATACAATTGATGAGGTAATACACGCTTTTTAAGTACAAATTAATTAAAAGGTTGTTCAGCGTTTAGTTTTAAATGCTGAATAACCTTTTTTAATAGAATAAAATACCACAAATGTTTAAAAGATTAATATTGGCTTCAGCTTTTTTGATTGGTTTTTCAGCCATAAAAGCTCAGGAAAAAGGAATACTAAAGAAGATTGGTCCACAATTGCATACTGCAAACGTGCAAGGCTCTACATTTATTAAAACAAAGGAAGGTAAGTATTACCTATACACTGCGGTGAGGGGCAGGCCGGCCCGTTTAGTTGGTTTTGATCTTTCTAATCACAAACTGATTGTAGACCTACCGATAGACAGTGCCGATGGTGCCTGGACCATAACAGCTTCTTCCGACGGCTATATTTATGTGGGCTCTGCTCAGGGGCATTTATTTAAACATGAACCGGGTACAAGTATAATTCAGAACCTGGGAAGATTTGATGGAGAGAAATTAATATGGGATTTAGTTCCTGGTATAAATGGTGAGGTTTATGGTGGCACATGGCCGGGGTGTAGGGTCTTTAAGTATCATCCTTCAGAAGGCTTTAGTGATGTGGCAAGGGGTGCTGCGGTTCAAGGGCAGCAATACGCACAATTTCTAGCCTTTAATCCTAAAAAAGAGAAGCTTTATACAGCTATTTATTTTAATGCTGATGTTATAGAAATTGATACCAAAACAGGAGAAAAGAAGAGTCTGTTTTCTGATTATTACAAAGAGCATGGTTCGATCTATAATTTGAAAATTGTACGTGGTGCAGATGGAGATAAACTATTGGTTTGGCTGAATAATAAAGGGGTAGGTAGAGAAACGCTGATGTTTAATTTAGAAACGCTGTCTATTGAAAAAGTACTTTCTACGATGGAAGCCCGTTTTATTCAGCAGAACGAAAATGAGAATTATTATACCATTGATGGGAAACTATACCAGACCGACTTAACCGAAAGCGGAGTGAAAAATGCTAGCGTACTTAGCGACTTTTCTTCAAAAGTTTTGGCTTCACGATGGAAGAATGAAAAAGAACTACAGTATTTTACAGCAAATTGTACCCTGGCAAATTATAATATAGAAACAAAAGAGACAAGTCTGACTAAATTGGCCGTTCCGGCACAACCAATAGATATTCAGAGTGTGTTTTTTGGTCCTGATAAGAAAATATGGATGGGAGGGTACCTTGCGGGTGGCCACGCTAACTACGATCCTGTTAGTGGTGTTACCAAAGAATACCATGGTTTACATCAAACAGAAGGAATGGCAAGCTTAGGCGATGATCTGTTTTTTGGTATATACCCTGGAGGAAAAATCTATAAACTCAATACTAAGAAAGAGTTTGATTTATCAAAGAAGAACCCGGAACATTTAATCAATATTAAAGATCAATCCAGACCTTTTACTAACCTGACTGTTGGTAATAAGATTTACTTTGGTACTATTCCTGATTATGGAAAATTAGGTGGAGCCATTACTGAGTATGATAATGAAAATAAAAAGTTTACTACTTATACTGATGTAGTAAAAAACCAATCTCCAACAGCTATGGTTTACAGAGATGGTAAAATATGGGGTGGAACAAGTATTTCAGGAGGTTTAGGAGTTGCACCAACTGAAAAATCGGCTCAGCTGTTTTTATGGAATCCTAAAACCCGAAAAGTTGATTTCTCAACTGTACCTTTTCCTCAAAATATCTCTATCACATCGCTTATTAATGGTCCTGATGGCAATTTATGGGGCTTTAGTGATGGGAGTATATTCATTTACAACATTAAAACGAATAAGGTTATATTCGAGCACAAGATCTATGATTTTATTAGAAAAAGATCTCATATTTGGATCGATGGGGTATTGATTCTTCATCCCAATGGCAAAGTATATGGTACCGCCGGAGCTAACTTTTTCGTGATTCATCCTGATACAAAAAAGGTCGAAATTATTCACAAAGGAGTAGCCTTGCTTACTATGGATGACCAGGGACTATTGTACTTTAAAAGAGAAGCAGATTTATATAGTTATAAACCTTTATAAAGAAATGTTGTGTTGAAAGCCTTTGAGTTTATAATTCAAAGGCTTTTTAGTATAATGCTTTTATCTTGAATAATAGCTCCCAAGATAGTTACATGATTTCAGTATCGTTTTTTGGATTATTAAGCGCTTTAACCATTTCATCAACCAGATTATCACTATAAATTCCATATCCATTTATGAGTGTTCCCTTTATTCCATGTTTAGCAGAGGAAATTGCGTATATAATTGCTTCATCTGCTGGATCGGACATACCTTCAAAACGAAATGTTCTGTCAACTTCAAATTCCCCAGGCATTAATTGTAAATAATTGCCCTGGCATTCCAAACAGTTTTCCTTTAAATTGAAGTCTACCGT
The DNA here is from genome assembly GCA_040393085.1 of Pedobacter hiemivivus. GTDB lineage: Bacteria > Bacteroidota > Bacteroidia > Sphingobacteriales > Sphingobacteriaceae > Pedobacter > Pedobacter hiemivivus_A. The sequence goes on from JBEBUV010000085.1 coordinate 9,953, forward strand.
ATACCCTTCATCTTTTAGCTTATTCAGTATCTCTGAAACAGTTGTCATTGGATTCATATCAAAATAATTTATTGAACTTAGTTAAGATAACTATTTTAAATGATTTTAGTTTTAACATAGACAAAAGGTTACCAATAGGTGTTATATTGCATTATTACTATCATTAAATAAAAAAACATGGAAAAAAAAGCTGTATTAAACACTGCAATATTATTATTGATACTTTTGGGTATTGCAATACTTTATTTCGGAATGTCGGCCCCTAAAATAATGTGGCCACCAGTTATTACTGGCTTGGGTTTTTTTGTGATTAGTTGTGTTTTTTATAAATTAAAAGACTAATTATTATTGCCATAATTCAAAAGACTTATCGATTAGTTCAATGTTGTATAAATTCAAAGCTGAAATAGCAATTATAGGAATCAATCCTTATGTATTATTGCCTGAAAGTGTATTGGAAGGAATTTTCGAGCAAGCTGGAAAAAGCAAAGGTACAATACCAGTTTGTGGAATGATTAATGAAACCCCGTACAAACAAACCTTATTAAAATACAGTGGCTTATGGAGACTATATATTAATACACTTATGCTTAAAAACTCGCCTCAGCATATTGGTGAAATAATTGAGGTGTCTATTGAATTGGATTATTCCGACAGGACTATAAAACCACATCCTAAATTGATAGAAGCACTTAACCAAAATGAAAGAGCAAAAGCAGTGTACGACGGCTTAAGTCCATCTTTAAGAAAAGAAATAGTACGTTATATTGCCAATTTAAAAACAATAGAAAGTGTGGATAAGAATATATTAAGAGCAATGGATTTTTTATTAGGAAAGGGAAGGTTTGTTGGCCGGGACCATCCATAAAAAAAAGACAAATCATTTATTTTTGATTTGTCTTTTTTATTTCTGTTATTGATACTTCATCAATAAAGTTATTATACTGCGGCGACCACATCTTCTGCTAAGAATCTATCGAAGCTATCATCCATTTCATCAAGCCATGCGGTATGGTGTGTTTCTGCTTCAGTACCCGTAAGTACAGATGTATATGTTTTATCACGGTAACGAAGAATATCTTCTTCTTTATCTTTCATCCATTGTTTAAATAATACGGCAACCGCATCCAGGTTAAATTCAGGATAATCCGTCATACCAATTAATTCTTTAACATAATCTGTTTGGTAGTCAACCTGATCATCGTGTGTTTTTACAGCTGCAAGCTTTTCAAGCCATAAATCAATATCTTTTCGTCTTTGGTCCTTGTTTGGCATACTAACTTTTTGTTGGATAATATCCCTTGAAAGCCAGGCTTGTGTATCGAACATATTAAAGGTATAATATTGATCCTGCATACCTAAATAGATTAATCTTGGCAAATCATTAAAGAAAATACCTTTGTAAAGATTATCTGGATACAGACAGTTCTGTGTTTTAAGTCGCAATTCATCTGGTAAATAAGGGAATTTATGTTGATACCCTGTACACATCACTACGGCATCAAAGCTTTCCTGACTACCATCATCAAAATGCGCGATATCATTATCGAAACTAGTTAATAAAGGGACTTCCTTAATTCCCTCTGGCCAATCTAATCCAATAGGATTACTTCTATAACTTAAAGTAACAGATTTCGCACCATGCTTATAACTTTGTACCGCTATATCTTCAGCAGAATAACTACTACCTACCAGAAGTACATTTTTACCTATAAACTGATCAGCCCCTCTAAAGTCATGCGCATGCATAATTGAACCTGGAAATGATTCAATTCCTTTAAAGTAAGGCATGTTTGGCGTCGAGAAGTGACCACTAGCAACAATCAGGTAATCGAAAACTTCAGAATAAGTCTTGTTATTGGCCAAATCGTCCAATATAACTGTGAATTTTTCTGTTTTTTCATCATAATCTACCCAACGTGCGGCAGTATTAAAGCGGATATACTTTCTGACATCACTTTTTTCTACCCTACCTTGAATATAGTCAAAAAGGACAGATCTTGGCGGGTAAGATGATATCGGTCGGCCAAAATGCTCATCAAATGTATAATCGGCAAATTCTAGACATTCTTTTGGTCCGTTTGACCATAAATAACGGTACATACTACAATGAATAGGCTCGCCGTATTTGCCTACTCCTGTACGCCATGTATAATTCCATAAACCACCCCAGTTTTCTTGTTTTTCAAAACAAACTATATCGGGGATTTCTTCACCGTTTTTTTCTGCAGATTTAAATGCTCTGAGTTGTGCAAGGCCACTTGGACCAGCACCAATAATTCCAATTCTTAATTTCATACTTACTATTAATTTTGTTGAATAATATATTAGACAACATCCCGATAGAGCAATAGAAATGAAAGATTGTTATCCTGTTAACAGGAAATGTTTAAACCTTATTAAGGAGGGGATAACGGGGGAATCGAGGAGATTAACTCTCGATTTAGCGGAGGTATTTCAACGCTGTTTAAAAAAGGGTAGAGGGCGCATATATTAGTTAAATAACTCATTATTAATCGTATCGGAATGTTCTAAAAAAGACAAGTTACGAAATTTTTATGAGAAGACCTGAGGTTTACTGGTCTTTTAAGTCAATACATCATTTTGAAATATCAACCAAATTCCAAAAACTGATTGTTCTCCTAGTCGCAAAGCCTAGTTTTTCATACAGCTTTATAGCCCCAATATTATTGTCTGCAACATGCAAAATAGGTGTCTTATTCTCGTTGAAAATATTTTTACTGTTATGTGCAATTAATTGTTTTGCATAGCCTTTTCCAGTATGATCAGGGTGGGTAACAACAGCACTTATTTCCGTGTAGGCATTCATTTTCATGCGCTCGCCAGAAGCTGCAATAAGCTGTCCGTCTTTATATATGCCATAGTAGTTGCCCAATTGAGGAGTTTGCCTTTTGAAATAACCAGGTTGTACTAAATTAACCAGATTGAACAAATCCTTATTTTGATCTCCTTGCAATTCAGTAATTTCTTCGGTGATTGGTATATTGATTGGATTAGAAAGAATCATCTGATTACAAATCAATTCTTTATTTATTTTTAAATGATCACTGAAGTTGGGCTGGTCTCCAATAACAAAGAAATTATTGATTAATTCAGCATATCTATCACAAGCAGGTTGAGTTGAGTCAATAACAGTAAATCCTCCAAAAGGGCAATAGTCGGGATGATAAAATTTAGTGCCATTATAAGAGATCGCAAAGTTTTCATGGGTTTCTGTTAAGGAATACCAAACGGGATTATCTAATTTTTCTACTTCTGAAATCATTTCTAACCTGTTTTATTTTTTATTACAATGTAATAACTGCTTTTTTGAACTAACGGCTGGTTTGTCAAAAATATAAATTTTGGTCATTTTATAATATTTATAGCTTGGTAGTTTTAGTTATATTAGATATAATAAAAACTCAAAAATATGAAACGCTACCTTACAATTTATATGATGTTTTTTACTTTTATCGCATATGGACAAAGAACATTATTAAATATTGATGCCGAAGATATAAAAGTACCCAAAGGTTGGTTCACCAAATGTAACAGTAATTGGTAGCACAACTGCAGGTGCCGATGGTAATGTGTCGTCTATAGTTTTGCCAGGAGGGATTTATACTATGATTTCAGGAATAGGAATTTTTTATCCGGATGGTAAGCCAACACAAAGGGTAGGGGTAAAAATAGATCATGTATTAAAGCCAACTATAAAAGGAACGATAGAAGGTAGAGATGAGTTGCTTGAAAAAGCAAAAGAAATGCTTGGTGATCTATCAAAATAGATGGAGAAAAGAAATCTGTATTGCCGATAGAAACAAATCTTTCCTATTTTTGGCAAAAAGGAGATACTTATTACCATGCTAGGATTAAAATTATTGACAGACCCGCGTTGGGCAAACATTGCTGAATCGAATTTAGAAGAGATCTTAACCGATCATGCCTGGTGCGAACAAAAAGCAGCAACAAATGCCATTACTCTGATTGCCAATAACTCGGAACACATGGATCTGGTTGAAGAATTGACTGTAATCGCATTGGAAGAAATGCAACATTTCCAAATGGTGGTTGAGATTATCAAGAAGCGAGGTTATACTTTAGGTCGCGAGCGTAAAGACGATTATGTAGGTTGTCTGGTAAAATTTAGTAAGAGAGACGGCAGCAGAAATACTGCTTTTATTGACAGACTATTGTTTGCTGCAATGATTGAAGCAAGAAGTTGTGAACGGTTCAGAGTGCTTTCTCAAAATATTGAAGATGTGGAGTTAGCAAAGTTTTATCATGAGTTGATGGTATCTGAAGCAGGACATTATACAGTCTTTTTAAACTTTGCCCGTAAATATACCATTGATGTTGATGTAGATAAAAGATGGAAAGAATGGCTTGATTTTGAAGGTGAGTTGATTCAAAGCTTTGGGAATAAAGAAGCAATTCATGGTTAATATTCAATATTGAGCTGTGAAAAAATTACTATCTTGTCGTGCCTAATTGGGAAATCATTACCAATCATGGCCCTAAACACAAATGACTATTAAAAATAATTATTTTATGCGTAAAAAGTTTCTAGTATTTGGTATGAGCTGCCTTTTGATGGCAGGTTCAACTAATACTTTGTTTGCTTCTGCAAGCAAAGCTCAGGTTAATATCCAATCATCAGCAGAGCCAAAGGATCTGATTGGCCGTTGGGATATTACTGTTGATGTTAATGGTAAAGCTATTCCATCTTGGCTTGAAGTGAAGTTATCTGGCTTCAAAACACTGGTAGGTCATTTTGTAGCTACTACTGGTAGTGCACGTCCGGTATCGGAAGTAAAGTTTGATAATGGTAAATTCAGATTTGAAATTCCACCACAGTGGGAGAGCGGAAATCAGAATATGATTATTGAAGGGGAAGTTACTAGTGCTGGAATTCAAGGTACAATGACAGACTGCGATGGCAAAAAATATAGTTGGAAAGGTGTTAAAGCGCCTTATCTAACAAGAACTAAAGCACCAGTATGGGGTAAACCAATCACTTTATTTAACGGTAAGGATTTAACAGGCTGGAAAGCAAGTGGTAAAAACCAATGGGTAGTGAAAAATGGTATTTTAACTAGCCCTAAAGCTGGATCTAACCTAATCACTGATCAGAAATTTACTGATTTTAAATTGCGTGTTGAGTTTAAATATGCAAAAGGTGGTAATAGCGGTGTTTATTTAAGAGGCCGTTATGAAACACAAATCGAAGACAGTAAGAAAGACGCACATCCTAACAGTGTATTGTTCGGAGGTATTTACGGATTTTTAGCGGCTAATGAAATGGTAACATTAGGACCAGATCAATGGCAAGCTTATGATATTACATTGGTTGGCCGTCTGGTAACTATCGTTGCAAATGGTAAAACGATCATCAGCAATCAGGAAATTCCAGGTATTACTGGTGGGGCACTAGACAGCAACGAAGGTGAGCCGGGACCGATTTATCTACAAGGTGACCATGAGCCGATTGAATTTAGAAAAATAGTGATTACACCAGCTAAATAAACTGGTAAATAATTAACTAATATTTTTAAGAAAGGGCAGTGCTATAATTATAGTACTGCCCTTTGTGTTTGTCCATTCCTAAAAGAGCTATACACTAAAATCAGTATTGGACATACTGTAAACGTATTCTAGTAATAGGACAAGTATAGAACATAAGACAGTA
>JBEBUV010000086.1:0-15557 GCA_040393085.1 Pedobacter hiemivivus
TCATCGATAACTTAGTTTTTTCTCAAAAACTGTAAAGTTATAGGCGGATAAGACCCCCTTAGTAAACGAATCAGTGTTTTACACTACTAAAGAAAGACAGAAGAAATAACAGATAGAAAAATACAATTTTAATACTGTCCTGTAGACAACAGCACCAAGGTACAAGCCTCTATAGGCTCTATACCGTTTGAAGTTAGCAAGTTTTCAAGCTCCGCATTTTCAGTCCCAGGATTAAAAACTACCCGTTTAGGTTTTGTTTCCAGTATATAATCATAATACTGTCCTTGCAAATGAGGACCTATATATAAGGTTATCGTATCAATATCATGATGGATAATCCCGGGGCTTTCGATCTCCACACCGGCAACAGCTCCTTTTTTTATGCCAATGTTAACAATATCATGCCCTTTTTGAGTAAGCATATGGGCAGCACGATAAGCATAACGTTCAGAATTTGGACTTGCACCGATAATTAATGTCTTTTTCAAATCTTATAATCTATATGAATAGCAGAATCAAAAGAACCGTTTATTTTTATAATTAACAAAGGTTCTATCCAAAACAACAACGATAAGCTTAATCTGTTTTTTACTAAATGTTTTTTAGAACAGCATTGGCACAGTTAACCCCATCTATAGCGGCTGAAACAATCCCTCCAGCGTAACCTGCACCTTCAGCACATGGAAATAAACCCGAAACCTGAGGATGCTGAAATGTTTCACGATCTCTGGGAATGCGAATTGGTGATGAAGTTCTGCTCTCTACACCAACTAAAATAGCTTCATTAGTATAATAACCTTTCATCTTCTTTCCAAATATTGGCAAAGCACTTTTCAAGCTTGAAGCTACAAAATCAGGCAATGCATCTTTAAGCAACACACTCTTTGTCCCCGGCAAATACGAATTTTTTGGAAGATCTACAGAAAGTCTCCCCTCCACAAAGTCGACCATACGCTGTGCTGGCGCAACCAAATTACCTCCACCTAATTGAAAAGCAAGTTGTTCAATCTCAGCCTGAAAATGCATCATCCTCAAAGGATCGTCACCTTTTACATCCTCCAGGTTAATCTGAACCACTGTACCGGAATTCGCAAATGGATTATTTCTTTTCGAGGGCGACCAACCGTTTACTACAATTTCGTTTTCATAAGTTGAGCAAGGTGCAATAATACCCCCAGGGCACATACAGAATGAAAACACCCCCCTATCACCAACCTGTTCTACTAAACTGTAATAAGCAGGAGGCAAAAACTCACTTCTGATATCGCAATGATATTGAGCACCATCGATAATCTCCTGTGGATGTTCTATCCGAACTCCCAATGCAAATGGTTTTGCTTCTAACAGAATACTTTTACGATGTAACAACTCATATATATCACGAGCCGAGTGTCCTGTAGCCAAAATAACCGCATCAGCATATAACTTATGATCATTATTGATCTCTACCCCTTTAACCTTGTCGAAATCAATCAGTAGATCTGTTACTTTCTGGTCAAAATGAACTTCACCACCAGCATTTAGAATAGTTTTTCTTATTGCCGTTATGATCTGTGGTAGTTTATTAGTGCCAATATGCGGACGTGCATCAACTAAAATATCTTCAGGTGCACCGTGCTGCACAAATGCCTGCAATACCTTATTAATATCACCTCGCTTATTTGATCTGGTGTATAGTTTTCCATCCGAATATGTCCCGGCCCCCCCTTCACCATAGCAATAGTTAGATTCTGTATTTACAATGCCCTGCTTATTAATGGCTGCAAGATCTCTCCTACGTTGTTTTACATCCTTTCCGCGTTCTAAAACGATGGGTTTAAGACCTATTTCTATACATTGTAACGCAGCAAATAATCCTGCAGGTCCTGCCCCAACTATAATTACAGGTTTGGCATTACTGACATTTTGATAGTTTATATTGACAATTTCTGCCACAGCTCTTTCATCGATAAATACTTTTACTTGTAACCGATAAATTACTTTTCTGGATCTGGCATCTATAGAACGTTTCAAGATTTTATAATCGCTGATACGTATTATGTCTATTTTTAAGGCAGTTGAAAGCTTTTCTTTGAGGATGGAAACAGACTCCATCTCTTCCGGAGCCATGGTAATTTCGATGTCTTTTTGCATAATTCTTGTCAGGTTTTTATCCTGAGATGTAACAAAGGTACGGAAATTGAGTTCTAATGTGTAAATTAACACCTATTACGTTGATTATAAACAGCTGATTAAAAAACTAAAAAACACATGAAGCCACATTAAAAAGGCTACATCTGAAAACTAAATGCCGAGAGGCAGCTTGAAGACAAATAAAAAAACTAAAAATTAAAACAGATAAAAATGAAAAGAAGAGTATTAACAATAATAGGGGCTCTAGCTCTTGTAGTAAGTATGAGCGGATGTGGCTACAACTCTATGGTTAGCTTAGATGAAGGTGTAAAAGCCAAGTGGAACCAGGTTGAAACACAATATCAACGTCGTTCTGACCTAATCCCTAATTTAGTGAATACCGTTAAAGGTGCTGCAAAATTTGAGCAGAGTACTTTAACAGCAGTTACAGAAGCAAGAGCGAAAGCTACACAGGTTACTGTTGATCCGGATAAATTAACGCCAGAAAATATTGAGAAATTCCAGGCTGCACAAGGTCAGGTGAGTCAGGCTTTAGGTCGTTTAATGATGATTACAGAAAACTATCCTCAGTTAAAAGCTACTGAACAGTTCAGAGATGTTTCTGCAGAACTGGCAGGAACAGAAAATAGAATTGCTGTTGCACGTAAGGACTTTAATGAGGCGGTACAGACTTACAATACTAAAGTAAGATCTTTCCCAACAAACCTTACTGCGGGAATATTTGGTTTTAAACAAAAAACAGGCTTCAAAGCAGAAGCTGGAGCTGAAAAAGCACCGAAAGTAGAATTCTAATATCCCCTAAACAACATTTAAGGGTAATGCGTGTTTATATAATAAACATTCATTACCCTTATTCATATTGAGTAATCCTATCATGGGCATATTTACAGAACAAGACCAGGAAACAATTGCAAATGCAATTTCGGATGCTGAAAAAGCAACCTCTGGCGAAATCAGAATAGCAGTTGAAAAGCACTGCAAAGGTGACGCATTTGATAGAGCAACCACTTATTTCTCTAAATTAGGCATGGATAAAACCGCTAAACACAATGGTGTTTTAATTTACCTTGCTTATGAAGATCATAAGTTCGCAATTATTGGCGACAGAGGAATTAACAAGGTGGTACCACCAGATTTTTGGGAAACAACGCAAACTGCCATGAAAGCACACTTTTCTGGCGGAAATATAGTACAGGGGATCGTGGCAGGCATCATGCTGGCTGGAGAAAAATTGGCTATATATTTCCCTTATGAAGGTGATGACATCAATGAGCTTCCAAATGATATCGTTTTTATGGATCAAGAAAAACAAAAATAGGCGATGAAGAAAATAATCATAGCCTTATTACTAATCGTTACTTCTATTGCTGGCTTTTCGCAGGACTTTCCTGCGAAACCAAATAAATTGGTTAATGATTATACAGGGACACTTTCTGCCAGTGAAATTCAGCAACTAGAACAGAAACTCGTTGCCTTTGATGATTCAACATCCATACAGGTCGCTATCGCAGTATTAAAATCTGTTGGCGAATACGATATCAATGATTATGCGCTGCAACTGGGCAGATCATGGGGTGTAGGCACCAAAGGGAAAGACAATGGAGTAATGATAGTTGTGGCACTTGGGGACAGAAAAATTGCCATACAAACTGGATACGGTGTTGAAGGTGTTTTACCTGATATGTATACGCGAAGAATCATTGAAAACGACATTAAACCTTATTTTAAAACCGCAAACTATTATAAAGGCTTAGATGCGGGTACTGATGCCATTATTGCGCTTAGTAAAGGTGAATACAAAAATGACCGACCTAAAGCTGGTAAACGTGGTGGAGGCGCTTCAAGCGGCCTTGTAGTCATTATCATCGTTATCATTGTCATCATTCTGCTTAAAAAAGGTGGTGGTGGCGGCGGAGGTAGTCAGGTAATTGGTGGTAGAGGTGTTGCTAATGCCCTTTTCTGGAGCATGTTACTTGGCGGCGGCAGAGGTTCTGGCGGTGGCGGTTTCGGTGGAGGCGGCGGCGGCGGCGGCGGCTTCGGTGGTTTTGGTGGCGGAGGTTTCGGTGGTGGCGGAAGTAGTGGTAGCTGGTAATCTAAGTAGTACATGGAAATATTGAAATGGGAAAAACTTTCATCAAGATACCTGGTGAAAGAAAGATGGGCAACACTTAGAGTAGATACCTGCAAGCTTCAAAACGGTACTATAAAAGACGACTATTATGTATTGGAGTATCCAAACTGGGTAAATGCAATCGCATTAACAATAGACAATAAGCTGATTCTGGTTCGTCAGTATCGCCACGCGGCAGATATTATTTCATTAGAAGTACCTGGAGGAGTAATAGATGGTGATGAATCACCTGAAAACGCCATCAGACGCGAATTACTCGAAGAAACAGGCTATAGTTTTGGCAGTGCTGAACTGATTGCTACACTTTACCCAAACCCTGCAACAGCTAATAATGTAACATATACCTTTTTGTTAAAAGGAGGCATAAAAACACATGAGCAACATTTAGACGAACATGAGATTTTAAATGTGGAGGAATATACCATAGCTGAGGTGAAACAATTGCTGGCCGAAAATAAAATAGATCAGGCATTACACAGTGCTGCTTTGTTTTATGGATTAATGAAATTGGAAGCGCAGTAACATATCCGCTTCTATACAATAAAGGCCGCTGAGTTTGTTACTCAGCGGCCTTTATTATAAAACAAGCATTTATAATTAGCTCATTTTTAACTTCTTTTGGATATCGTGCACATATCCTTTGAATTTTTTATCCGTATCGATCAGATCTTCTACAGTTTGACAGGCATATATTACGGTAGAATGGTCTCTCCCACCAAAAAAGGCCCCTATCGTTTTTAATGATGATTTAGTATGGCTTTTTGAGAGGTACATAGAAATCTGACGCGCCTGAACAATTTCTCTTTTCCGCGTTTGCGACTTCACCATATCCACTGGAACTTCGAAATACTCACATACCAACTTCTGGATATACTCCATTGAAATCTCTTTCGAGGTGTTTTTAATGAAGTTCTTTAACATCTGCTTAGCCAATGCAAGATCGATATCCTTTTTATTTAACGTTGATTGAGCAAGTAATGAAACCATAGCCCCCTCAAGCTCTCTAACATTATTGTCTATGTTATGCGCAACATACTCCACAACTTCTGACGGCAATTCAATACCATCGGCATACATTTTTTTACGAAGAATGGCAATCCTGGTTTCCAGATCAGGAACTTGTAAATCTGCTGAAAGCCCCCATTTGAACCGACTCAACAAGCGTTCTTCTAAGCCTGCCAGATCTTTAGGTGCTTTATCAGAAGATAAGATCACTTGTTTACCAGACTGATGTAAATGATTAAAGATGTGGAAGAATATATCCTGAGTTTTCTCTTTACCTGCAAAGTTATGAACATCATCCATAATGATTACATCCATTGCCTGGTAAAAATTGACAAAATCGTTAATGGTATTGTTTTTTAAGGAATCCACAAACTGTTGGCAAAACTTTTCACAAGAAACATAAATCACCAGTTTATCTGGCATATTTCTTTTAATCTCATTTCCAATCGCCTGAGCCAGATGCGTTTTACCTAACCCTACGCCTCCGTAAATCATCAATGGATTAAATGATGTACCACCAGGTTTTGCTGCAACAGCGTAGCCCGCAGAGCGCGCCAGGCGATTGCAATCTCCCTCTATGTAATTCTCAAAAGTATAATTGGCATTTAATTGAGGATCTACGTTCAGCTTTTTTAAACCGGGAATGATAAATGGGTTTTTAATGTCTTTGTTAATAGATACTGGAATTGGCATAGATTGTCTTTTTGCTTCTGCACCATTTCCATTACTCGGCATATTAGTCGTATATGGCGATCCACTATTAGATGATTTGTCAACAACTATATTATACTCTAACCTTCCCTCATCTCCCAATTGCTTTTTAACAGTTTTTCTAAGCAATCCAACATAATGCTCTTCGAGCCATTCATAAAAAAATAAACTAGGTACTTGTATGGTTAAAACTTTGCCGTCCAACTTCAATGCAGATATTGGCTCGAACCATGTTTTGAAACTTTGAGCCGGAATATTATCCTTAATAATCTGGAGACAGTTTTTCCATACTTCAGTACAAGTTCTTTCCATTGTCATAGTATAATTTATTGGTTTATAGTAACGATGAGCGTGTAAAACTTACGGCCTTTCGAGAGATCGAATATTCAAAAAATTATCAACAAAAAAAACTAAATTTTCAATTAGTTGGTAAGTACTTATACTGCAAGGCTATACCTCGATTAACCTCAATTTATTGTGTGGATAACTATTTATTAACATAATTTTAATATTCGCCAAAAACATTCCGCAATACATCAGCTATTTCACCAAGGCTAGCATATTCTTCTACGGCCGACAGAATAAACGGCATTAAATTGTCAGTATTCTTAGCAGCCTCTGCTAAATTTGCCAGTGCTTTTTCTACTGCTTCATTATTTCGTTCTGCTTTTAATTTTTGAAGCTTCTCCGTTTGTATGGTTCTAATGGATTCATCGATCGTAAGCACATCAGTAATACCCTCCTTTTCCTGTGTAAATTTATTTACACCAACAATGATTCTGCTTGCCTCTTCAACTTCCACCTGGTAATCATAAGCCGCTGCTGCAATTTCATTTTGTATGTAACCATTTTCGATGGCATTAACAGAACCACCCATGGCATCAATTTTATCAATATAAAGCTGAGCTGCAGCTTCAATTTCATCCGTAAGGTTTTCCACAAAAAAAGAACCTGCCAAAGGATCAACAGTTTCTGTCACTCCGCTTTCAAAAGCAATAACTTGTTGGGTACGTAAAGCTATTTTTGCTGCTGCTTCAGTAGGTAGCGACAATGCTTCATCGTAACCATTGGTATGTAGAGATTGTGTACCTCCCAGAACTGCAGCCATAGCCTGATTGGTTACCCTGATTACATTATTCAAGGGCTGCTGAGCAGTAAGCGTAGACCCGCCCGTTTGTGTATGGAAACGAAGCATTTGCGCTTTTACATCAGTAGCACCCAACTCCTTAGTGATTTTTGCCCACATTCTTCTGGCTGCTCTGAATTTAGCAATCTCTTCAAAGAAATTATTATGACAATTAAAAAAAAACGACAAGCGCTTGGCAAAAACATTGATATCCAATCCTTTTTCAAGTGCGGCATTCAGATACGCTTTTCCATTAGCCAATGTAAAAGCCAATTCCTGTACTGCAGTAGATCCAGCTTCTCTGATGTGATATCCCGAAATTGAAATGGTGTTCCATTTGGGGACTTCCTTACTACAGTATTCAAAAATATCAGTAATGATCCGCATGGAATGCTTTGGCGGATAAATATAAGTCCCCCTAGCTGCATACTCTTTTAAGATATCATTTTGAATTGTTCCCGAAATCTGACTGATGTCTGCCCCTTGCTTTTTAGCCAATGCTATATACATCGCCAATAAAATAGATGCGGTTGAATTGATTGTCATTGATGTGGTGATCTTCTGCAATTCAATCCCATCAAACAGTATTTCTATATCTTTTAATGAATCAATAGCTACCCCAACTTTTCCGACCTCGCCTTCTGACATTTCATGATCAGAATCATAACCAATTTGAGTAGGTAGGTCAAATGCGACAGAAAGTCCTGTAGTACCTTGCTTTAAAAGGTAATGGTAGCGCTTATTCGATTCTTCGGCGGTAGAAAATCCAGCATATTGTCGCATGGTCCATAACCGTCCACGATACATATCTTTCTGAATCCCTCTGGTATAAGGGAATTCGCCCGGCCCTTCAACAGGCCCGTTTAGTTTCGTGTAAACTTGTCTTATTTCAATACCTGATGTCGTGGTAATTTTCTTTACGCTCATAATTAAAACAACTGATGAATGTCTTTCTTAATCAAATCCAATGTCAAATCGTATGGATTGTTTTCAATACCAGCCATATGCTGCAAAACTTTCCTGCTCAAATCTACTCCACTTGCATCAGCTGGCAAACTTTTTACCCCGTTATTTACCATTGCAATTGTATCATCTTTTAGTTTCTTCACTACATCCCAGGTTGCTGTACTGATATACAGCTGTTGTGTAATGTTATGCTGATACTCAGACCTGATTTCGATCAATACTGTCGTCTGAAGTTCGGCTAACGAAATACCTTGCTGATGAACTCTTATAAAAAGATTTGAGGGGTTTATACGTTCAATAAAAACGATTAAACGTTCATGAGCTTGTAATCGTAAAGACAATAAAGGGCTATCATTTTCCTTTTTTTGTCCCGAAAACTTCAATCTGAAATAGGTTTGAATGTCATCCTTTACCAGATAATATCCAGCCGTAACTGTCGCCACACCACCAATCACCAAAACACCTGCTTCAGTTAAAAATTTCTGTAAGTCCATTTTATTTTGTTTGAATACCGTAATAATTAAGGGTAATGTCAACAAAAATGTACATTTTGATTTATATTTGCCCTATTGATATACTTTTTATCAATGGTTGGACAGAGACAAGCAATTGTTTAACAACAATTTTGTTAAATTTGATCTATTAATTGATTTTTAACGGCACACAAAATATTATGAGTAATACTGTAGAGACTTCATTTGCCCCTGTAACTTTTACAGAAACAGCTGTAAAAGAACTTTATAAATTGAAAGATCAACAAGAGATAGCTGATGATTTCGGCTTACGTGTAGGTGTTGAAGGAGGAGGTTGTTCTGGAATGAACTATGTTTTGGGTTTTGACCAAAAGAAAGATGGTGATCAGGAATTTATTATTGATGGCATTAAAGTATTTATGCACAAGGCTCATCAAATGTATTTGATGGGGATGCAGGTAGACTGGCAAGATGGATTGAATTCAAGAGGTTTTACTTTCAGTAACCCTAATGCAGCCAGCACTTGTGGCTGTGGCACTAGCTTTGCAGTATAAAATAGACTGTATATTGTAACATTATTATAAGTCCTGTTGTCTTAACAACGGGATTTTTATTTTAGCTCCTAATTTATCCGCCAAGAATGACCTATACCGAGAATATTAAGCTAGCCCTTCAGTCGATAACCGCTAATCGGTTGCGTACAATGCTCACTGCATTAATCATTGCCATTGGCTTAGCAGCCCTAGTTGGCATTTTAACCACACTCGATGCGGTAAAGAAAAGCATGACTGAAGCATTCTCTAGTATGGGTGCCAATTCTTTTACGATAAGAAATCGAGGCTCAGGCATTCGGATTGGGGGTTCTGGACAACGGCCAAAACCATTCAAATCTATACGTTACGAGGATGCAATAACCTTTAAAGAAAAATTAAACACACCTGCTACAGTGGCGGTTAGCGTGATGGCTACTGGTGGTGCAACCGTAAAGTATGGTATTGAGAAAACAAATCCAAACATCAATATACAAGGCATAGATGAAAATGGATTGAATTCTCAGGGATTGGAACTTGCATTGGGACGGAACTTTAATATTAATGAAATTCACACTGGAACCAACATTTGTATTATTGGCAATGAGATTAGCGAGAAACTATTTAAAAAAGAATCACCAATAGACAAGATAATCAATGTCGGAAATAGTCGATTAAAAATAATTGGTTTATTGGTTTCCAAAGGTCAAAGTATGGGTTTTAGCGGTGACCGATCTGTATACGTTCCACTACTAAAAGCTAAACTCATTAATGCCAATGCCAATCCATCATATACCATTACTGTTATGGTTCCTGGAAACGACATTATGGATAACGTTATTGGAGAAGCTACAGCAGAATTTCGGAATATCCGAAAAATCCGTGTATCAGAACCCAATAATTTTGAAATCACCAAAAGTGATGCAATGGCGCAAACGTTATTCGAACAATTAAATTACATAGTTTATGGAGGCATTGCTATTGGTGTGATCACTCTAATGGGTGCTTCAATTGGCCTAATGAATATTATGTTAGTTTCTGTAACAGAACGGACACGGGAAATCGGCATTCGGAAAGCGATAGGTGCAAACCCAGCAGTAATCCGAAAGCAATTCTTATTGGAAGCTGTAATGATCTGTATGATTGGAGGTGCCTTTGGTATATTTCTTGGAATAGCGATCGGCAATCTAATTTCACTAGGAATGGGAGGCTCTTTCATTATTCCATGGAAATGGATTTTTGGTGGTTTTGCAGTATGTGTTCTGGTAGGCATTGGCTCAGGGTACTATCCCGCAAAAAAAGCCTCAAAACTGGATCCTGTAGAAGCCTTAAGATATGAGTAAAGCAGTTTAAATAACAAAAAAACAAGGGTGCAACCATAATTATGATTGCACCCTTGTTTTTTTGTAGATATGTTATTTTTAGTTATCTCCCGTGGTACTGAGTATCATAATAAGCCTGGTAATTCCCAGAAGTTACATCACTCAGCCATTCCTCATTTTCAAGATACCATTCTACCGTTTTCTCCAGCCCTTCTTCAAACTGCAAACTCGGAACCCAGTTCAGTTTATCTTGCAATTTTGAAGAGTCTATAGCATAGCGCAAGTCATGCCCTGCCCTATCGGTCACAAAAGTAATGAGTTTTGCAGAAGTACCTGAATCACGACCTAACTTTTTGTCCATGATACTACATAACAAATGGATCAGATCTATGTTCTTCCACTCATTGTGCCCACCTATATTATACGTTTCCCCAGATTTAGCTTCATGGAAAATTACATCAATAGCCCTGGCATGATCTTCTACCCACAGCCAATCGCGCACATTCTCTCCTTTTCCATAAACCGGAACAGGCTGGTTATTTTTAATATTATTAATCGCTAGCGGAATTAACTTCTCAGGAAAATGGTGAGACCCATAGTTATTTGAGCAATTAGAGATTACGATATCAATACCATAGGTATCGTGATAAGCTCTCACAAAGTGATCCGAAGATGCTTTTGATGCAGAATATGGACTATGTGGATCATAAGAGGTTGTTTCTGTAAACATGCCTGTATCACCTAAAGCACCATAAACCTCATCAGTAGAAACATGATAAAAGCGTTTACTAGCATAATCATCTTTCCAAAATTCCCTTGCTGCATTGAGTAGATTTACCGTACCAATCACATTAGTCATCACAAAAGCTGTTGGATCAGAAATAGATCTATCCACATGAGATTCTGCTGCCAAATGAATAACTGCATCAAAATCTTCCTCCTTAAAGAGCTCACTAATTTCTACTGCATTAGTAATATCTGCTTTTATGAACCTATAATTCGGCTTATCTTCAATATCAGTTAAGTTAGCCAGATTCCCAGCATAGGTCAATTTATCGAGATTGATGATCTCATATTGAGGATAATTATTTACAAATCTCCGAACCACATGAGAACCGATAAAGCCGGCACCACCTGTTATTAATAATTTCTTCATTGATTAAACGTTGTTTTTCTATTAGTAGTCTTTATAATTGTTCGGGTAAACCCAGTGTTTTTGCTATTGTTGCAGTTTTATTGGTGTAAATTTTATCCAGAAGTGCATTCAAGTCAGCTTGTAGATCAAACTGCAGATCTTCATGCATTTTATGAAATTTAGTTAAAACCGAAGCTGTAGTTTTCACAAAATAAACGATCAGTTTCTCATTAAATTTATAAAGTGATGAATATACGCTTTCATCAAAATCAATCGGAATCAGATTCAACAATAGAATTCTCAACTCCATTTCACTAGTCAAATCTTTAGTCACCTTAACATGATGATTGATACTCCCATTCAACTTTCTCATTCTTAGCAAAGAATCCTTTGAATTAGGCCTTTTAGCATTCATCAATTCGTTAACCCCATCCTCAATAAGTTGCTGCAGCTCTTCCTGTCTCCTTTGCAAATCATGTTCATCTTCCATTAATTTAAAATGAAGATGTTCCGTTAAGACCTTATCTTTTGCAATTAATCTAAGCAAGAGCTTATCCTTTTCCTTTTCAGGAAGAGATTTTATTTCCAGTTTTAGCTCTTTTTGCCCACTTAATAACATTTAAAAAGGATTATCTTGTAAGTATTGTTCCCACTTCCAGGCTGAAGACATCATTTCATTTAAGTCCAATTCAGCTTTCCATCCCAACTCAATTGATGATTTAGTAACATCGCCCCAAACTTTCTCAATATCACCTTCTCTTCTGGCGCCAATAGTATAATTCAATTTCACACCTGTAGATTGTTCAAATGCATCAATAATCTGCAACACTGTTGAACCTTTACCAGTACCTAAATTAAACACCTCGTAATTGCTACTCGCTTTGTCACTTTCCAGGCGTTTAATTGCAGCAACATGTGCTTTAGCTAAATCCACTACATGGATATAATCTCTGATTGCGCTTCCATCAGGAGTGTTATAATCATTGCCATAAACTGTAATTGGTCCACGTTTTCCTATTGCTGATTGTGTAATAAATGGAATAAGGTTCTGTGGAACACCAATTGGAAGTTCACCGATTAAGGCTGATTTATGAGCACCTACCGGATTAAAATAACGTAAAGACGTTACTTTAAGCGAGGGGGTTACTGCACAGGTTTCTTGCAAAATCTCTTCTGCAATCTGTTTAGTATTGCCATAAGGCGACTCAGCTTTTTTCGTAGGTGCACTTTCCGTTACCGGTAGTACATCTGGCTGACCATAAACTGTACATGAAGAGGAAAACACCAAACTAATCTTGCTATTAAAAGCATTGATCAGGTTAATCAACGAATAGAAGTTATTCCTATAATACTTTAGTGGTTCTTGTACAGATTCACCTACAGCTTTAAAAGCAGCAAAATGAATCACCCCCGTAATGTCATTATGTTTTGAAGCAAAATCTTTCACTTTCCCCTCATCACATAAATCCAGCTCTACAAATGCAGGCTTAATGCCTATAATTGTTTCTAATTGTTGTAATATCTTAGGGTTAGAATTTGAAAAATCATCCACTATGATCACCTCATAGCCAGCATTATGTAATTCAACAACTGTATGAGAACCAATAAAACCAGTTCCACCGGTTACTAATATTTTAGACATCTTTTATTAACGGTTATATCCAGTAAAATCTTTATGTTCTTTATTGATCAAAGCCTCTTGCGGCAGAGATTTAAAATATTCGTAAGTAATTTTCAGCCCCTCAGCCCTGCTTACTTTTGGCTCCCATCCTAAAATTGAACGGGCTTTGGTAATATCCGGACGTCTTTGTTTCGGATCATCAACAGGAAGATCTCTCAATACCAATTTCTGGCTTGTTCCAGTAAGCTTAATAATTTCTTCACCAAACTGCTTAATAGTAATCTCATCAGGGTTTCCAATATTTACCGGCATTGCATAATCACTATGCAATAATCTATAAATACCCTCCACTAAATCGTCTACATAACAGAAAGAACGGGTTTGAGAACCATCACCAAATACGGTTAAGTCTTCACCACGTAAAGCTTGTCCAATAAAAGCAGGCAATACCCTTCCGTCATTCAGTCGCATTCTTGGTCCATAAGTATTAAAGATCCTTACAATACGAGTTTCCAAACCATGGAAAGTATGGTAAGCCATAGTCATTGCTTCCTGAAAACGTTTTGCTTCATCATAAACCCCTCTAGGTCCTACCGGATTAACATTACCCCAATATTCTTCAGGTTGCGGGTTTACATTTGGATCACCATAAACTTCAGAAGTAGAAGCGATCAGCATTCTTGCTTTCTTACTTTTGGCAAGGCCAAGTAAGTTATGTGTTCCTAATGACCCAACTTTAAGGGTTTGAATAGGAATTTTCAGATAATCAATCGGACTCGCCGGAGATGCGAAGTGAAGGATATAATCCAATTCACCTGCGACATAAACAAACTTTGAAACGTCATGATGAGAAAACTCAAAGTTCTCCAGTCCGAATAAATGTTGAATATTCTGGAGGTCGCCTGTAATAAGGTTATCCATTCCGATTACATGATAATCTTCTTTAATAAACCTGTCGCATAAATGCGAACCTAGAAAGCCGGCTGCTCCGGTAATTAATACTCTTTTACGTTTCATTAATTTATAAGCTTACGGCCAACACTGTTATAATAATATCCCAAATCAATCATCTTTTGTAAATCGTATAAGTTACGTCCATCAAAAATGACTTTATTGGTCAGACTTTCTTCCATTCTTTCAAAATCCGGATTTCTGAATACCGACCACTCTGTTGCAATCAATAAAGCATCTGCTTTCAACAAAGCATCATATTGATTTTCAGCATAAGTTATCTTATCCCCAACAATACCTTTCACATTATTCATTCCTTCAGGATCATACGCAGTAACTGTGGCACCATGTTTAATCAATTCATCAATGATATATAATGCCGGAGCCTCACGCACATCATCAGTTTCTGGCTTAAATGCCAATCCCCATAATGCAAAATGTTTGCCTTTCAAATCACCTTTATAATACTTCAACAGCTTGTCCACCAATACTGTTTTTTGTTTTTCATTAACCTGCATTACTGAAGTCAGGATCTGGAAATCATAATCATGCTCTTCTGCCGATTTCGCCAATGCCTGCACATCTTTAGGAAAGCAGCTTCCACCATATCCGATACCTGGGAATAGAAAGCGTTTACCGATTCTGGCATCCGATCCAATCCCTCTACGTACCGCATCCACATCAGCACCAACCACCTCACAAAGGTTTGCCACCTCGTTCATAAAAGTAATTTTGGTCGCCAGGAATGAGTTCGCAGCATATTTTGTTAATTCCGAAGAACGCTCATCCATGAATATAATTGGATTACCTTGTCTAACATACGGACCATACAGTTCGTTCATCAGCTTTTGCGCTCTTTCGCTTTTCGTACCAATTACCACCCTATCAGGTTTCATAAAATCTTCTACCGCAACACCCTCACGTAAAAACTCAGGGTTAGAAACCACATCAATTTCCACATTGGTATTTTCAGTAAAAACAGCTTGTACTTTATCTGCAGTTCCTACTGGAACAGTAGATTTATTCACGATCACTTTATAATCTGTAACCAGCTTAGAAATATCTTTAGCAGCGCCTAGAATATAGGATAAATCAGCAGCACCATCTCCTCCTGGAGGCGTAGGTAATGCCATAAATATAATTTGTGCATCCTTAATTGCATGAGCAAGATCAGTTGTAAATGTTAATCTTCCTTGTGCTATGTTCCTGTGAAACAAAACATCCAGGCCAGGTTCATAGATAGGAACTTGCCCGGCTTGCATTTGCTTTACCTTGGCTTCGTTGATATCTACACATATTACATCATTCCCTGTCTCTGATAAGCATGTGCCAGTAACTAACCCTACGTACCCAGTTCCAATAACTGCTATTTTCATATATTAATCCTGTTTTAATTATATTAAAGTATCTTCGGCTAAGATAATAAATAAACACAAAAAATGCTTTGGCTTTA
>JBEBUV010000087.1:0-15462 GCA_040393085.1 Pedobacter hiemivivus
ACTTAAAACTCTTTCGTTATTCCCTAAACAATTGTTATTTTATAATTGGTATTTTAATATACGTACCACACTACTGCCGTTTCAGCTTTAGCGCAAACAAAGTAAACGTGGCCAATATCATAATTACGGCACATACCTGATAAACAATGGCCAATCCTATATCTGCATCTTTCAAGGCACCCCCAACATATACCATAATACCCCCCACAATAGTGCTTAAGAAATTCAGGAAGCCATAAGCGGTAGCCGCATACTTACCATCCACAATTTGCCGCATGATCGGCATTAGGTTGGCATCATTAAAACCTCTGGCCAATCCAAAAACGATCATGGCCAAGATGGCAATCCAAAATACACTGGTGGCCGACATCAGGAACAGAACAGGCGCACCTACAGAAAAACCAATGATCACTACATAAACTCTTCCTTTTACATTCGACCGGGCCCATTTATCTGCCCATAAGCCCCCGAGCACAACTCCAATAAAGGAGCCGATCTGGATATAACCAGTGGCCGACATCCCCGCCTCTCCCAGGTTCAAGTTAAAATGTTCCTTAAGGAATGTAGGTAACCAGCCGTTCACTAACCAGTTGACCATCCCAAGCACACAAAAATAAATCAGCAAAATGACATAAGCTGTTTTACTGAAAAGCATTTTAAAAGTTTGCGATAAACTCAATCCCTGGACTGAACCCTCCTGAGCTTCCACAGCATCTTCCTCTGCTGTATTTTTATAATCTTTCAATACATAAAGCAGCAGAAAAGAATATAAAACCCCGAAGGCACCAAAGATCTGAAAGCCATATCTCCATCCCCACAGCTCCGCAATATATCCACCTATACCACCTAATGCCAAACCTGCATAAAGTCCACTCATGTGTAAACCAGTGGCCAATGATCTCGTACGACCTTTATGATAATCGGTGATCAATGCCAATGCTGCAGGAATATAACAAGCCTCACTAATACCCATAAAAATCCGAGCTACAATCATCTCTTCATAAGAACTTGTAAAACCAGTCCACAAGGTAACGGCAGACCAGATAAACACCGAAAAAACAATTACTTTTTTGCGGCTATACCGATCTGCCAGATAGCCCCCTAAAGGACTTAAAAAGCCATAAGACCATAAAAACACAGAAGTCAATAAACCAAACTGAGCATCAGTAAGTCCAAACTCGTTTACAATAGGATCCCTCATCGAGGTAATCAGAATCCGATCCAGGTAATTCAAAAAAGCAACAACCCATAATACGGCAACAATTACCCAGGGGAATGATAATCCAAATGATTTCTTACTCATAAATTCTATTCAGCTTTGGCTTCATTAACATCAACAATCAGCACATTTGGTGTTCTGGTAGCAGGCCTAACTTCACCACCAGGTAAAACAACTTTCCCATTCCACACTACCAAAGGTGTAGTTACCGGTGCCCAGATACTATTATTTGGGTGTTCAATTGCATCGTCCTTAATTACGGTACTTACCTGTGCAGCAACCGACCAGCTATCTGTAGCGATATTATAATTCAAGATATCTTTAGAAAACCCGGGATGCTTCTCTTTTAGCTCAGCCGCCGTAGCAGCAAACTTCCCATCATCACCTCCAAAAATCAACAAACCAGTATCTTTAATATGTTCAGCATTATTCAATTCTCCTATCACCTCAACTCCACCAATATCACCTCTTTCATCAACACCACTTACCGTATAAGCAGGAGATGGAGCTGCAACTACCGGAGACGGCATATCCTTAATCTTTTGCCATCCCTTTTCAGGAACATATTTAAAAGCATCATTCAGGTATTCCCTTTTCCCCTCATTAAGCGCTGTTCCACTAAACAAATAAAAAGCACCATCTGCGGTACCGGCCACCGATAACATTCTTGGTAAACCAGGCCAGGCAGGCAAAACCTGCCAACCTTTTTCAGGTGCCAACAAATTCAGCGACCAGAAATTATCCGAAGCCACCAGGTCAGTCGCGTTCTTTTGTCCGCCAGCAATATAAACCACATCACCAATCAATACCCCACAAGAATTAGCCAATGGAGTTGGTAAATCAGGCAGTTTTTCAATCAGAAGCCCCTTATCTTTATACCGCAATAAAAAAGCATCAGCATGGTGGCCCGAAACATTACTGCCACCAATACAAAGCAATGCGTCTTTCCAGCTTATAGAAACGCCATAGCCCATTGGGGCGGGCAGTTTACCTGCCCGCATCCATTGTCCATGCTCCTTATCGAGCACAAAAACATCATCATGCCACACCTTTGTCGAACCTGTCCATGGGGCACCACCGTCCGGAAAATTAGCTCCCCCGGCTACAATCAGCGCTCCATTACTTACACCAGCGTAGGAGCCGGCAAAACCAACTGGATCAGGAATTTGGGGAAGCTGATTCCAGTTGTATTTTGCAGGTATTTCCTCTGTACAACTTACAGTAATTGTACTTAGCAGTACAATCATAGCTTTTTTAGTTAATGCGTTTTTATCCATTATAGGTTAAATAAGGCAGTAACTTCCGCCTGCGTTAATGCTTTCTTATAAATAATCATGTCATCCAACTGCCCATTAAAGAAATTCGAGAAGCTACTTGTGCCCTCCTGGGCGCCAATTTTAAAGTTACCAGCATTCGACACATCTTTAATTCCCGTAGTCGAGCTTATTTCTTTCGCTTTAACACCATCCACATAAACCCATGTTTTCAATCCCTGTCTTACACATACCACATGATGCCATACATCATCATACATTTTTCCTTTTTCAGCTTCACTCATCCCCAGGAATGACCCCCCACCAGTATCTTCGGTTGCAAAACCAATCAATTGTGTAGTTGTATTCGCACCAAGACGAAGCCAGGTCTGGTTGTCCCTAGATCCTTTACCTCCACTTTCTGCCCAAATCATCATCCTATTGGTCCTCGTTGTTCTGATCCAGGTTGCAACGGAATAATCTCCAGTTCCAAAATTAAAGGCAGCATGGTCATTCACCACAATATAACTTGATCCATTAAATCCGGCCACATTATTCGCTACCGATTTCCTATCTGTAGCAGTAAAAGCAATCGTTCCTGTAGCTGTTGATACTGTAGCATTTGGTCCAACATCTTGTATATTCCCATTAAAAGGGAAGAATGCTGTTAAACCATTCGATGGCACTACCAGGATATAACTTACCTTTTCTATTGTCGACGATTTCACTGGATTAGAAGCTACCAGTTTCACTTTATATCGCCCAGCAGTAGGGTAAGTAACTTTAGGATTTTGCTCTGTAGAATTTACTGTTGCTGCACCCTCAAAAGTCCAGGTCCATGCAGTCGCATTTCCTATAGATTTATCAGTAAACTGGATTTGTCCACCACCGTAAGTCGCCGTATTCGATGATTCAAATTCTGCAATTACAGAGAATCTATCAATGATATTTATATAATCTGTTTTAATGATTTCCTTGGTCGACTTAGGATTGGTTGCTACTAGTTTAACGGTATAAATTCCAGGTACTAAAAACTTTATCTCAGGATTCTGTTCCGTAGAAGTCAACACTGTCAAGCCATCTTTAGATTTAAATTCCCAGCTCCATGATTCTGGTAAGCCAGTCGTTTTATCCGTAAACTTAATCGATTCATCCTGCAATGCCGAAACCACACTGGCTTCAAAATCTGGAACCACATCATTATAGCCTACAGTAATAAAGCTTTCTTTCTTACCGATAGATTCCTTATTCCCATTTTTCAGGATTAGGGTCACCGCATAAGTACCTGGTTTATCATACCTTACTGTCGGACTAGACAAGTTCGAGCTTTCAGGAATACCACCTTCAAATACCCAGCTCCAGGTTGCTGGCTGTCCCTCCGAAATATCTGTAAAAACAACCTCTCCCCCAGCCAGAACTTCCTGTGCAGAAGCACTGAAATCGGCTTTCAAGGGCGCAAGTTCATCTTTCTTGCAAGACATCCAGCAAAGGGATGTCAGCAACAAGCAAATCATTAAAAGTCTATTTAAGTTCATATCAGTTTATATTTGGTCCTATTTTATGATTTGCCGGGATGGTTTAACCCGGCAACATTCTTATTTTGTTTCTTCCAACAAGCTTACTTCTTTCAATACCTTAAAAAAACCTGCCGATACCAGGGAATCATTCAATGCCTTTTCCTGATCAGCATCCAAAGCCACTAAAGGCAATCTGCATACGCCAAGTTTCCAACCTTCCGATTTCATAATCGATCTTTGTGCTGGAATTGGCGGGAATTTAACCAGACAACGCACCATATTTATCGCATGCATCTGCATCTCTCTTGCCGCTTCATGTTCATTATTTTCATATAAAGCCATCACTTTCAAATACAATGGTGCAGCATAAGTATATGTACTGCCAATAGCACCTTTTGCACCTACAGAAAGTGCACTCAACAACATCTCATCATATCCAAAAAGGATGTCAAACTTGCCATTCTTATAATTCAGACAAGCCTGATATTCATGTAACGTAGCTGCTGTATATTTAATACCTGCAAGATTTGGAATCTTAGCTTCAGCAAGTTCCAGGAACTCGAGCATATCCATCCCTACCCCTGTTAAAGCAGGGATGCTATAATAGTAAAAAGGTAAATTTGGAGCCGCAGCAGCGATTTCGGCCATGCTATCTACCAGATTTTTAACACCTGTTGGTTTAAAATAAAATGCAGCAACAGAAGAAATGGCATCAGCACCAATTTCCTGAGCATGAGCCGCTAATTTGCGACACTCTGCAATAGAGGTATGACCCACATGGATCAGTACTTTTATACGCTTATTTGCAGCTTTCACATAAGCCTCAGCAACAGCCATTCTTTCGTCAATGGTCAAATTAGGTCCTTCTCCGTTTGTACCACAAATAAACACGCCCGACAAACCATCAGCTATCATTTTCTCTACTAATTCAGGTATAATAGCTGTATTTATTGTCCCATCTTCGTGATAAGCAGCGAATACTGCCGCAACCAAACCCTTAATTTTATCCATTTCGTTTAATCTTAATTCTAATATTTATAATAATTCTGATAGTTTGATCGTCTGAAATACCAGATCTGCCTGGCTACTTTCATACACTATCCCTATCGTTTCTTCATCTATACTTGTTAAGCAAGAGTATCCCCTGCTTTTCATTCCATCCAGCATGATTTTCCTATCCTTAGACCAGGTCATGCCATCATCTTCACTAATTTTAATGGTCATCTTATGGCGAAGCACTTTCGAGTCAGGATTAGAAAACAGGAGTACAGATTTCTTTTTTCCGTTCTTTGTAAAATCATGCCTGATGATACTGGCCATACAAGTCGGCTCAATCAATCCACCATGGTTAGTCGGGTGAATTTTCCAGCTTTTACCCAGATCCTTTGTTACCGATACCGCACGTCCGTTTGTACTGCTTGTGTCTTTAGTATTAGCATTCGAACGCATATTCAACATCACTGTGCCATCCGATAATTCTACCGCCATATTTTCTGTGGTCGATTCCTCCGTTGCCGGATTGGTGCTTACCCAGGTATTTCCGCCATCTTTACTATAAGTAAGATTCGAGAAAGCTTTTCCTGTAGCATCCCTCCCTTGAGTAGGAAATACCAGTGTACCATCCTTTAGGGTGATGCCTTGTCCAGGTGCAGGTGCCCAAAGCCACCATTCTTCTTTCTTACACATCCTGGTCAGGTTAATCGGTTCAGACCAGGTTTTACCATTGTCCTCACTTTTCACGATCAGCAATTGCGAGGTTTGCTTTACATCAAATCCCGGTTGCGAGCCCTTGGTTTTCCATTGATGATTCCAGTCTTTACTTCCCTCATTAAGACCTTCCAGCCATTTCCCATCTTCATTGATCACCCCATACATCCACAGCCCTGCAATAAATATGTTTCCAGTATTTTTATCTACCAAAATACTGGCATCCGAAACCCCGTTAAATTTCTCCGGTAAGCCACCCCAGGTTCCCATATCCATTGCAACCTCCATTGGCAGCCAGGTCTTTCCCTTATCCAAACTACGAGACACACCGATATCTATATTTCCTTGCAAATCTCTCCCTGTATCTCTGCGCAGATCGTAAACAGCCAGCAGGCTGCCATCTTTAGCTGTCGCCAATCCAGGAATTCTATGCGTATGCACCCCGTCTTGTTTATGAGATCTAAGGGCAATTCCAATTCTATTGGCTTCTGTTTTTGAAGCCGGCAATTTCACCTGTCCTTTATCAAACGTAACAGCTGTAGCCTTTAAATCTATCCTGTTTAATAAATCAGCATTTTCATTAAGTTCAACCGCAAGCCATAAATATTTGATGCCTTTACCTAACGATTGGTTAATTTCTATCTGCTGATTGCTACCAGTAGGTCCAGATAACTCTCCAATTAAAACCGCATTATTCAGAGTTCCGAAATGTCCAAATGTAGAATCCTTAATCGCATGATAAACATAGATATGCTTGATATCATCAATCTTTGTTGTCCCAACAGCGCTGAGCATGATGTGCTTTAAAAAAACGGGGGCCTCATTATCTGAGGGTATTACCTTTAGTTTAAGCAATGGGTTAAGCGCCTTGCCTTTCAAAACAGGCACTTGCAGCCTTTCCTGTATCACCTGCATCTTTTGAGCATAAAGGCCGACAGACAAAAACATAAACAATGCGGTCAAAAACCCTTTCATCATCCTAAACAATCCTTTCATTATATCTTATTTAAAGTCTGAAATTTTAATGATTTCAAAAGAAATCCCCTCGTATGGTCTGCCAATTCCACCTTCGTATAAAATGGCGATCTCCTGATCTGAAATTTTTACCAGATCCGAATAAGCAGATGGGCCAGTATGTACAGTAAATACTTTACCCCAGGTACTTCCCTCATTAAGACTTTGTTTAACTGTCATATTTACACGTTCCGCACTTGCTGCATTGGCAAAAAACAAACTCACTTCATTATTGGTTTTGTACGACAATAAGCTACCCTGACATTGTGGATCAATTAAAGAGAAGTCTGTAGTTAGGTTAGCCCAGGTATTTCCACCATCTAAGCTGGTTGTCACCAATCTGTTCATCGTATTAGTTCTGATGTTTAGCATCAGTTTAGCGCTCGACAATTCTGCTACTGTACATTCACCACCATCAGCCTGAGGTGTAATTCCCTCCTTTTTCCAGGTTAAACCATGGTCATCAGAAACAATAGAATACGAATAGGTCTTAGCACTTGCACCATCATAATAATGAGAAGGCACTACTAACCTACCTTTATAAGTACCTTCAGAAATCTGAATTCCATGACAAGGACCAACACCATGCCATCTCCATGTACTATTTTTAACTGTTGAAGTAATCTCTACCGGAGTTTTCCAGGTCTTTCCATCATCGTCCGACTTGGTATAGAACACTCTTCTGGTATCAATAGAGGTATTATTATTAATTTCACCATAAGTATCTTCCCCATTGTTCCAATTCATCAGCAAGTGTATTTCACCTGTTATGTCATCCACAATAGGCACCGGATTAC
The DNA here is from genome assembly GCA_040393085.1 of Pedobacter hiemivivus. Taxonomy (GTDB): domain Bacteria; phylum Bacteroidota; class Bacteroidia; order Sphingobacteriales; family Sphingobacteriaceae; genus Pedobacter; species Pedobacter hiemivivus_A. Next base: position 7,508 of record JBEBUV010000087.1, read on the forward strand.
CACAAGTATTTGCGCCATCATCCCATACGGTGATCATATTATCCCATGTTTTCCCATTATCAGTAGAGCGTCTTACCACCATATCAATATCACCACTATCTCCAGACGTGTTCAATTTACGTGCTTCTGCAAAGGCCAATAAAGTACCGTTCTTACTTTTCACCATTGCAGGGATTCTGAATATGGCAAAGCCATTTGTTTTTTCCTTAAAAATATAGTTGAATTGCTTGCCTGTCGAGCCGCCAATAGCATTTGGCGAAGTTGGCAAACCGCCACCACCCAGTTCCAGTTTACCACAAGATATACCAATACTACTTATCAGGATCATTATGGCGATCAGGCATTTGCTGCTATGAACCGGACTGATCACCGTATCTTTTATATTTATAGAATTTTTCATAATTAATAGCCCTGTGTTTGAATTAAATTAGGATTCAGATCAATTTGTGTCCTCGGAATCGGGAAAAAAAGAGGTAAGTTAGTTTTAGCACCCAGATTAGGCACTTCATTATAAATATTTATTGTCCCTGCTTTATGAAAACGAATCAAGTCAGGCCATCTTTTCAATTCCAGATAAAGCTCACGGAAACGTTCGTCCAGAATTTCCGACTCAACTGCCAGCTTGGTTACAGCGCCAGGATAGTTCCCAATCTTGGCACGGTTTCTCACTTTATTTAATTCCGTAACGGCTTCCGGCACCCTATTTAAAGCTGCCAAGGCTTCTGCTTTAAATAAAATCACCTCTGCCAATCTGTAAATAATGATATCATTATCCCAGTATCTGTCATCCCCTGCTATCGCTGTACCTCTAAATTTATTATCAAAAATCCCAATCGTACTTGCATTTGCAGCTGTTGCTGTAATAAAGGAGGCCGCTTTACGCACATCAGCAGTAACGAATAAGTTTCTAAACTTTTCACTAGGTGCATAGGCACTTCTGGCACCTACTTTAGAAAAAGCAATGTCGTTCACATTTGTAGCATCCGAAACAAAGATGTCCCGAGGCTTAAGTGTACTGCCATATTGGTCAGACTTTTCATCCTTTTTAAAGAAAAGAGAGAAGATAACTTCCGGGCCATTTTTAGCTGTGGTTGAAAATATGTTTGCAAAAGTGGGATCCAATGAAGTACCGGCCATTGCCAGATCAGCAGAAATCACCGCTTCATTTAGAGCTGCATCACCTCCAGCCAATACTTTTGCTTTCCACAATAGCGCATCAGTTTTAAGCGCATAAGCGGCAGGTTTTGAAGCGCGACTTTTATTCACAAAGCCACTTTCAGGGAATAAGGATATTGCCAGATTCACATCATTCAGAATCTGATCCATCACCTCAGTCTGTGCTGCCCTTGCAGGTAATATTACATCGTCATTTTCTGTTGGCTCCAATACTATTGGCACATCACCCCATGAGCGTAGCAACCAGAAATAAGTAAATGCTCTGATAAAATGAGCTTCAGCCAATGCTCTGTTTTTATTACTTCCATTAGAAAAAGAAATAATATTACCATACTTGATCACCAGATTACAATGGTGAATCAGGTTATAATAGTTGATCCAGTTGGGTGCATTAGAAGAAGTCAGGTTCTGCTGCCATGCGCTTGATAAACCAGATTCCAATCCTGGGCTAAATGTATCCCCTCTGTCTTCCATGTAAAAAGTAGTATTCACAGAAGCTCTAAAATCGAAATATATTCCTGTTAAATAGCCTGTAACATCACCCTCTGTATTCCAGTAACTTTCACTGGTTATACTCGATACAGGTTTTACATCTAATATTTTACTGCAGCTACTTGTAAAAAATACAATTGCAATCAGCGAGATGGTTTTTATATATGTATTCATGTTTATACGCTTTAAAATTATAATGACATATTTAAGCTGAAGCTATATTGTCTTGGTCTTGGATATTTTCCCTCATCCCGACCAGTAAATATTTCCGGGCTTAGTCCGTCATATTTAGTTAAATAACCGATGTTGTAAATACCCGCTGTAAGTTCTATCCCTTTAATAAATGTTTCCTTTAAAAAAGCAGGCTTTAAGAAATACGCGAACGACACCTCTCTGAAAGCCAGATAATCGCCTTTAGCATAATACAATGAGTTATTACTACCGTCAGAATCGTTACCGATAGAATTTGAGAAGCGTAAGTGGTTTCTGAAATTATAATCCACATCACTCTGTACTGTGTATCTTGGTATGGTAGCAATATCTCCCTGCTCTTTCCATACATTAGATCCCAGAGCATCTTTCAACATCATGTTGTTATTTCTGGCACTACCATTGGTTTTGGCTCTAAAGTTATTATCAATCACATGCCCTATAGAATAATCCAGCACTACACGCATACTCAAACCTTTATAGTTAAATGTGTTTACCATTCCACCGGTTTTGTCAGGTCTAATCTGTCCCATATAAATCATGTCATTGTTGTCAATACGACCGTTACCATCCAAATCAGCCCAGATGGCATCACCACCAAACTTTTGTCTGCCGCCAGTTTCCACATCATAAGGTGCATTTGCAGCATCTGCATCGGTTGCATAAACGCCTAAAGATTTATAGGCCCAACGCTGACCATAAGGTTCTCCCTCTGCCACACCACCAACTTTCATATATGTATTCGATGCAGGATCATATACATAATTACCACCACTTCTGTTCTTATATTCCCCGTTATCAGGCAATTTCACCGCTACCCCTCTGTTATATGCAAAATTAAAGGCTGTATTCCATGAGAAATTCGAGTTTTTCACCGGATTAAATGCCAGTTCCACCTCAAAACCCTGATTGCGGATTGAACCATAATTACTGGTGATAGAGGTAAAACCAGTTGTAGAAGTTAGTGGCTTGGCAAACAACCTATCGGAAGTTAATTTGTTATAATAGTCTAACACTAAAGTCAGTTTATTATTAAACATTCCTATATCTGCACCTACGTCAAATGATGCCGTAGTTTCCCATACCAAATTGCCATTTGCCAATACGGTATTCAATATCCCAACCTGTCCCATATAGTTATAACCAGTTGCATAAGCCCCTTGCGAGTTAGCGATAGTCAAGGCATCATTTCCGGTTTGTCCCCAGCTCGATCTCAATTTAAAGGTAGAGAAGTAAGCTTGCAATGGCTGCCAGAAGTCTTCCATGTGCGCATTCCATCCTGCCGAAACCCCTGCGAAATAACCTCTTTTATGATCTCTTGCGAAATTCGAAGAGCCATCATACCTTAAGCTACTCGAGAACAGGTATTTCTTCTTGAAATCATAAGTAAACCTTGTAAAGTAACTATCTGATACTTTTGTATCTTTCGTTGTACTTACCCTTTGTGTAGTGGCTACTGTTGCATTTAAAGTGGGGATATAATCTGTGGGTGCTGAGTTACCACTTCCCGACATATTATAAGTATAATCGTTGGTATAACTGGTTCCAATAATGGCATTAATATGGTGATCAGGCGTTAAGTTCTTATCATAAGTCAGTACTCCATCCAATTGTATTTTCTTGAAAAAATTATGATTGGCACTAACAGGTCTAGTTCCCACAATCTCATTAAATGCTTCAAAACGATTCTCCATCCCCTCACTGGTATTCAAATAAGCTGCAGGCGCAAAACTTAATCCAGGCAAAATATCCCAATTAGCTCCCAAACCTAAAGTCACACGATGTACTTTAATATCGTTATTCTTTTCCTTGTAATATACCTCGTGGTTACGGTTTCTGAAAGATGCGATTCCTTCACCTGGTGCCGGTAAACCATTTTCATAGTTCAATCTGTAGGTAAAAGGCATGAGTACTGATCTGCTCAATGAGTTGAAATAACTGGTTGGCGAATCGTTATCAGAGATGGAATAGCCTACATTTGCATTCATGCTCCATTTTTCGCTCAGCTTATATGTCGCATTAAACAAAGCATTGTAATTTTTATAACCAGTACCCAATACAATTCCTTTCTGATCAGAATGGCCAGCACTTAAATAGTAAGTCCCTTTTTCATTTCCACCAGATAAGCTAAAGTCGTACTGCATTTTCAAGGCATTTTGAAAAAACACATCCTGATAATTCGTTTCCTTAAAAAGGAGTTTCTTATTTGTCACGGGATCAGTCATGGTCTGCCAGCCATCATTTTGGATTAATGAGTTTACATATTCCTGTCCGTAATTCGTAATATAGGTGTCTAAAAACTCCAAGGTATTTTTAGAGTTTCTCGGGTTGCCTGTCGACATTCCATAGCGACCACCAGTTAGGAAGAAATCAGGATTACTCTTGTTATAATTCATGATATTTTTCCGGGAGGTATAAATATATTCTTCGGCAGTAGCAAAATCATATTTGCCCGCCTGAACATCTACTCCAGAAGAAACTTTAAAATTCAATTTAGTGTCACCACTTTTACCAGATTTGGTTTTCACGATGATAATCCCGTTTGCCGCTCTGGCACCATATATTGCAGTTGATGCTGCATCCTTTAGCACCTGCATAGATTCAATATCATCAGGATTCAGGTCAACAATATTTCTTGCAGCACCTACAATACCATCAACAATGATCAGTGGTGTATCGCTTTCAGGGGAAGTTGAACTACCACCACGAATAAAGATCTGAGGCGTTGCTCCCGGTTGTCCGTTCGACATCTGGAGCGAAAGACCAGCCACTTTACCTTGTAATTGCATTAGTGGGTTTGTTCCTGGAGCATTTTTAAACTCTTCTGCATTAATTTTTGATACTGAAGTTGTCAATGTGGTTCTCGACTGTTCTCCGTATCCAATCACTACCAGCTCATCCAATGCGTTTACATTAGCCTGCAGGTCAACATTCCATACTGTATTACCAGTTACATTAACCTCTTTTGAGTCATAGCCTATGTATGAAAAGATCAGGGTTCCCTTACCATCTGGAACCTGAATAGCATATTTTCCATTAATGTCTGTGGTAGAGGCCGTGGTGCTGCCTTTTAACTTGACTCCAACACCGGGTAGTGTTTCCGAAGTATTGCCTGTTACTGTCCCCGTAATGGTAACCGGTTTTTGGGCATAACTACTAAAGGCGCAAAGTAAAAATATACCAATTAGCCAAAGCACGTTTCTATTGTTCATAATTCAAATTTGATATTTGGTTTAGTATTTATGTACTACATAACAAATGTGTGAACTATTTTATCAAATTGCAAGTTAAATTTTTGTTATGAAATTGTTACAAAACAAAAAAAGCCCATTACAGGGCTTTAAATAAAGAAAAATGTTTTCTATTTGTTAGTTTTTATTTTGTTGAGCCTATCAAAATGTGGCTGCAAGTGGGCTTGCATTCCAATTTTAAAATCTTCTTTTGTACCAGTTTTCAGAATTTGCACCAGATCCATGTGGCTTACTTTTCCTCTGATTGGTTTCTTCTCCAGGGTCAGTACATATTCAAAAGTAGGCATCAACATGATCTGAAATCTCTTCAGGGTATCATTTCCTGTAATGTCGTATAGCTTACCATGAAATGCGATCTCACTTTTAATGCGAAAGGAATCGTCCTGTTTCACTTCTTTCTTAGCAATGTTCTCCAGTTCTTCAATATCCTTATCTGTTTTTCTGATGTACAACAGATCTGCGAGTCCCATTTCCAGTACCAGTCTGAGTTCAAAAATATCCTGTAGGGTATTGTTATCAATAATCAGGGGGTCGAGTACGCGTTCAAAAGTACCCAGAATATCAGGACGAGCGAGGATCATGCCTCGTTTTTTCTTGGTTTCAATCATTCCAAGCATCCTTAGCCTACTCAGCGCTTCACGTAAAACGTTTCTGCTGATGCCCAATGCTTCTGCCAGTTCCAGTTCTTTAGGTAATGCATCTCCCGGACGGAAAGACTTCTTTTTCAGATACTCTCGCAGCCTTACCTCTACAACATCTGCCATGGTATTGGAAGATATTGGAGTCAGGTCTTTACTTAAATCGTTTGTTGCCATAGTGATAAAACAAAAATGAGATATTTTTTTGTTATTATGTACTACAAAATAAAAAAATATTGAAATGTGTTTTAATTCACTCGTTTAGCGTCGATTAGCCTTATATAGTTGGAATAGTTAAGTCTAGTTCTTCAGAAAACTTACGCGCCTTGTTCTTTATCACCAAATCTACAAAAGTATCCATTTCTTTAGATGAAATTATATCAAACAAAGGCATATTATCTTTTTTCAATATACTATATAAATCATTATATGAAGGAGCATTACCTTTATACTGATCAACTATCAAACAAAATTTGTGATCACTGGATAACCCTTTAGAATCCGCCAATCGTTTCAATCTTTCGATAACACTTTCAAAATCGCTAATATCATTTCTGATTTGTCCTAACTGTCGATTTGAATTAAAGTCAATGGCTTTCGCGGCATACAAACTACCGTTGACACCTATACCGTCAAAATGAAAATCAAAAAACAATGTATCAATTTGCTTTTTTCTAAGAATATAATCTATATCTATTTTATCCCTTAATGGATTATAGAGCTTTTCCTCTATTACTTTCTTAAAGTCAGATTCTTTTTGTTTACCCTCAAAATGAATTTCTTCCCCTATGAATTTCTTAAAGTAATCTTGGAACGTAGTGGGTGAAACATTTGAATGAATAATCTCAGGCTTTGAAAATTGAAGTATCCCATTATTATAATTAGAAAGTCGATTGAGATATTCATTATTAAGTTGTTTCTCTGATTTAAATAAAAATATAGATTCATCGACAGCTTCTCTTTTGACAAAACTTTTAAATTGGTTTAGAGAAAACTCCAAAAGTTTATAATTCTTAGAATTTAGTTTTTTTGCTAATTCAAGTTTCTGATTAGATAAATGAAAATAAACCTGTTTATCCGCAATAACAATAAGTCCTAATGCAATAGCTTCATTGCTTAGAGGGTTATTTACATATTTCAATATGCTGTATGCGCTTTTCATTATTTTAAATAAGACAAAAAATGATTAATAATTGTTTTGTTTCGATTTTGATTTGAAAAAAAAGATTTTAAATGATCCTTTGATTTTTTATTCAATCCCCAACTAGCAGGTACCTGATCAAATATAAAATCAATGTTTTCTATTGTGTTGTCAATACAAACGTAAATTTCATTTCTAAGGTTATTAATCTCTTCAGGACTTACAAACCTACTAATTGTTTTAGCTAATATAGTTGATAATACGCAATTTTTAGGTTCTATATGTAATAAAACTTCTCGAACCTCTTTATAATTAGTCAAATATGCAAACGCCGCCGCATGATCAATAGGATGAAAATCGAATAGTCCATTTTCATTCCCAATTAAAACATTTGGATTTTCAGGTTTTCTATCCTTATTCCCAACCCACAAATCAAATGCACCAATTTTCAAAAAATCTAACGGATTCGAGAATAGTTTTAGCTCTCTTCTACTAGTAAGCTTATTAAAATTCTCCAACTCTATTACTGACCATATCTGTTTTGAAGCAAATAATATATTTTCATAAAAATCAGGACTGTAAAAACTCGACAACTTACCTATTTCCTCCAAATAATTATCAACTATGTCTTTTGAAATTGTTGCCAACCTAAATTCAGGAACATTTAAAGACCAACATTGTGCAATATAACCGCATAGAAGTTCATTAATAATCTCAGCAGAAGGATTTCTTTGAATGGTAGTCTTAACAAAATAAGTATTATCGTCGATACCAATACTTAATAAAGGACTACTTCCTTTCGTCGCGGTTTCCTTAATTATTTTTGTTATTTCTATTGTTTTTATTGGTTGGAGCATATTTGATCTAGAAAGTTGACTGCCAATCTATTTCTTTAAGCTGACAATCACAAAAGTATTTTCGGAAACGAGTCAGGAACTTACAGAATTAAAAATCCTGATACAGGTTTCTAAATGTACTGCGTAGGCCGAAAGTAAATAATGCCGTGTTTGTATTCTTAACACCATTCACTTCTCTTCGTAACACACC
>JBEBUV010000088.1:0-15385 GCA_040393085.1 Pedobacter hiemivivus
CATTTGGTATTGCCCCCCAACGCTGTTGGGCGATGTTCCCGTTAAACTGTGGGTCGGCACCCCCATCATAAATCAACTCCATATTGAACTGATCGGAAATATTCTGTTTCAACCAGCCCCGTTCATTATAAGCATATTCGGTTTGCTGCATAAAATTACTGCCGTCGCTGCTATGCAACTGCTTTTTCCATAACTGCCCCAGTGCATTGTAGGTCAGTTTACTCAGTACCACCTCATCTCCCCCGTTGATGGATTCCATCGTGGCCAGCTTTCTGCCCACATGGTCATAATCATAACGATTGGCAATGGTGGTAGCAAGCCCAGATGCACTGGCAGTATGGCTACGTGTGCTCGCGGTAAGTTCTCCGGCAAAGTTCCAGCTATTGTCAGTCACATCAGTCCCGCCCAAATGGTTTTGGGAAGCCACACGGATCACTCTCCCCTCAGCATCGTAATAATTTACACTCAGGGAACGCGCCGTGCTCCCGCTCTGATAAACAAAGCCTCCGGTTAGCAACCCTTTTACCCTTGCAGCATCCATTTGCGTGATTCCGTCTGGCTGGGGGAAACTATTGCCCGGAAAACTGTAATCATCATAATAGTTGATGGTATGATAAGCAGCAATGCTTTGAGGGAAAGCGCCATTGTCATAACCCTCTCCGGTTGCCACCCGCTTTTCCCAAAGGACCGTCAAGGGGTCTATCGCAGTCTGTAAAACCGGTCTGGTTGAGGTATCGTTATACAAGCCCGTCATCACCACCCGGCCTAAGGCATCATACTTGGTAAACAACCACTGTCCCCCCGCTCTTTGCAAAGCATCCTGACTCAACACCAATTGATCCAGTTTATTGTATATCAGGTGTTCCCAGCCCTTGCCTGGTACTTTCTTTTCGATCACCCGTTTACGCCCATCATAATGGTAACCATACATGAAGTGCTTAAAAACATCATCAGTTTCTGTAAAAGCAGTAACCGGACTTTGTCCATTTTCATTTACTGCAGGTGGCAAAACATAACTCAGGCTCCCAAAATCATCATATACATAATAGGTATCAAGCCCTTTGCCATCGGTTTCCCAGATTCTTTTCAACACCACCCTACCCTGGAGATCCTTGAATTCCTCAATGGTCCCCGCTTTACCATATCCCGGCTTCCAGTTCTCATCTTTGCTAATCGTTTTGTATAAAGTTCCTGCTTGATAATATCCACCCCCATCTGCCCCAGCACCAGTGACATTCCAGAGTCTGACCTCGCTTGCAATATTGGCTCCATGGACTATCTTTTGGGTATGCCCTGCGTTCAGTTGCCAGTTTACACCGGGCGCGCCCTGTTCAAGTACCCGGTTTAAAGGCGAAGCTTCAAAACGTGTTTCTGAAAAGGCCACTCCAAGAATTGGAGTTACCCCAGGAGCACTACTGCCTAATGGATTAGCATAAAAACTCGCCTGAGCACTGATCGCCTCAGCTTTAAAACTCCCATTGCTTGATGTAAGTGCAGAAGCATAAGGCAAATATTTAAACTGCTCCCGACCAAAAGCATCATAAGCGATGGGCTGTACCACATCACGAAAGTCAGGACTAGCCTGAACCTGAACCGTCTGTAAGGGTCTGCCTAGTCCATCAAAATATTGAATTACCTGATTCACTTCACAAGTGTTTCTGGAACTGTCAATATTTAAGACATTAACCCCAGGCCTTTTAAAAATCCTGTTACTGACATAATTCTGATTTGCACTGGGCAAGCCAACAAAAGGCACACAATTCTGAAAACTAGCTCCGGTAAAAATCCTAACCGTACTACCAGAGGGAACAGAAAATCCATCCGTCAAAGTCACACTGCTCTTCGCCTTGATTTCACTTTGGTTATCGTAACGGTTCAAAGAAACATGTTCTTGTGCCTTTAAACAATTGCTCAATATAAATATCGATAAGAATGACAATAGCCTTATCCCCTCAGTAGAAATCATCTCCTTTTTCATAAATGAACGTTTTAATTATATTTATATCTCAAATACTTTTAAAACCCTAATGTTAATTAAACTGAGTGCAACCAATATGCACGGAAGAAATAAATTTAAAATAATAAGTACACCAAGAATCGACCTTTAAAACCAGCATAGAACATAAATGGCTATTCCTTTGAAGAGATGTAAATAATCCAGTGCATAAAACAATTCCAATTGTACACCTGTTACAAAATCTAACAACCTTACAAGCTGAATTACCATTTAATATATCATGAATAATATTATAGTCATGAGAATAACTAAATAATAATATTTACTTTCAATTACTCAATATTTTGATGATCCAAATTAAAAAGCTACACTCTAGCCAGCATGCAGTCAACTAGATAAAGAAAGAAAATTATAGTGACTTAATATCATTTATATATAAAATACTACCAAACTTCTTTGCATTCAATAACATAAGAATCCCCTTCAACAAGATTGATTGTAAAACCTGAATTAAAATTAACATCCACATTATCATTAAATGATAAAAACCTATAACCACCCATGTGATAAAAAGAATGATTCATAGATTTAACCCTTACACTAACTTTATATTCTCCTACAGGAAATCTCATCATTTCAATATCATTCTTTAGGCGGTAAGTAGCAACTACAGCATCATCCTTTATTAAATCAACTTCAAACTGAGTGGGCACTGGAGCTAATTCGTCATAAAGACCTACTAACCAAACAGAAACGCTTTTTGAGGATGGAGGACATGCAGGCCATGGGATAAAATTAATTGCCTGAGCAGCCTCGTGTTCTGCTGTTAGGTCAGCACTAGATTGTGTAAGGCTAAAATATTTTCCTCCCGGAACAAAATAATTATAGGTTTGTAATACACCAGGAGCACATTCATAATGATGTGTTCGCATTACAGGTATGTTTGCAAAATGTAAATGCAAGGATCTCGAAGATGGACCTTTCATATTGTAGTTATAAATATTTACAATATTCTGATCATGATCTCTCTGTTCAGCCATTCGTCCTATATTATCGTAATTATAATAACTGTTACGACCATTAGGTGCTGTTTCACTACTCATCCCTATCAATCTTTTAAACGTGAAACTCTTTACTTCATTCTCTCCATAAAAGCTTCCTCGTAGAGTAGCTAATTGAGTTCTAAGTGCCATATCACTTGATGGATTTATAATTTCACCATTTGCGATAAAACTTAATGGGATAGTGGAATAAGCCACACCCTTAAGTTCAGCTACAGGATAAAGGCTATTATAACCCCACAAATAAGATATTGGTATATTATCTTTCTTTCTAAGTTGAAGCAAGTTTCCATATTCATCATATTGATCAAAATATACATCTGTTTCTAATGGCTCTCCTTTTACAGAGCTTTGTATAGAGACTGGCGCGATTACCCCCCAACCGATTGGCCAGGAAGCAAAATTTGTTTTCTTCCTTGAAAGCTCTAGTCCAAGTGTCGTATTTGTTTCTATCTGTTCTATCTCTTGAATAATCATATTCGATACAACCATTTCGTCATATACAGCGACACCATTAAAATCATAAGCATATTTAAACTCCTTAACATTTTTTTGTCCTTTACTATCAACAACACTGACACTACTTGCTTGTAAATATGGCAGATTATCGTAATCAAAAGTAGTTGTAGTAACTATAGGTCCTTCCTCCTCAAACCAAGCTTCTTCTATTTTGGTAAGCAAAAGTTTACCAACAGGGATCCCATACTCACCAGCATAATATTCAGAATTTGTGGAATAACCTGAAATAGAGTAAGCATTATTATAATAGTCATGATCATTTCCCAAAAATGAACCTTCAACTAGTTGGTAGAGCACTTTAAAAAAAGAATAAGCTACACTTACCTGCTCTGTCTTAAGATAACGTTCATACTCAAATTTCTTTCGATGTAAAGGCTTATAAGAAAGATCGGATTGAAACTTATATTCGGTTACAGCTTTTTGTTGCCCCATTAGTCCATCTGTTTTTAAATATGGAATATTAGTATTTGGTAATCTACTATCTACTCTATATGGAGCAGACAAGTCACCATAAAAATGATCCGGAGCATAATATTCATAAACTGTCTTTCCCGTATGCAATCCTAAATTTTGTTGATATTCTGTTACCTTAGTATAATAAACGGCAGCTCCACTGCTATATGTATAATCGAGTGATGAAGCAGGTAAATATGTTGTCTTTTTCTCAACAGCAAGAGTAGTTAAGCCTGTTCTATCAATTGCACCACCTGCCCCCGAATCCCAACCTTTAAGATATACGACATCTTGTTCATAACTCGACGCGCCAAAAGGAGATACTCCAATCCCATATGATGCTGTAGGCCGATTGAGCAAAATCCCAGTTCCCCCCTCAAATTCTCCATATCTATAGTACTTTTGCATCTTAGGATATGAATCATTCTCATCATAATAGTTAATACTCCTAATTCTAAGCCCACCTCCTAAATATGGAAGGGCTTGTGGATTACTAAAATTATCTTCGAATTTATTAGCCTCATAATCAAAGTCAACATAACCTCCGGTAGGATAAACAATACGTTTTAAAATGCCTCGCTGCAAAGCTAATTCATCAACAAACGCAGCGTTATCGGTACCTTGTATCTTAATGGGTACATTGTTAACAAAATTATTGCAATTCCAAAATGAAACATTAAAGTAGAAACGAGACTGAGTAATTGTTTTTGTTGGAAGTGACAGTAACTCCCCACCCATAGATTTCGCAAACTCAATATCCATTGTTGTAGCGTTAGGATATCCCCAAGCATCGTGTCCCTTAAGATGATTACCGTAACAATATTTATCATTGTACACTAAAGCATATCTTTCAAATACATTATTTCCATTTTTTAAATGCAGAGAATCCAAATACATTGTTCCCTGAAAATTACTACCATTGTGAAACTTAGATGCTTCAGGATAATTAGCTTGCTTAAAAGATTGAAACAACCGTAGTGATTTAATCTCATTGTTATGATTGTCTCTTACAGTAATAGTATTCAATTGATTAGCACCATTAAAATCTACTCTCCCTCCTCTAAAATTGATTGACATAACTGACAATCCTGTAACATCACTTGTTCCATAAAGATTAAAAGTGTCCTCCGTAAGTACTTTATCTTGTATATTATTAGAACCATCCAGAAATGGAATATGAAACTTAAAAGGGCTATAACCATAACTCACCTTGTATTTTGGAGAAGAAATCTGATGAAAAGGGATTTGTCCAATTACTGTTTCATAATTATTAAATGCAACAATAGGGAATTGATCCGATGCGAAATAACCATCCATTGCGCAAGGGCTTTCATTATTGAAATACTCCACTTTATCTGTAAAACTACTGTATCCTGCAATATTTTTTACACCATAAGAAAATGTAATTTCGTCAACCTTATTATTACTTACAATACGTTTACATTTCCAAGTTGTAGGCATATTACTATTCGAAACTTCAATCCCCCTTGATAACAAAGCTCCTTTATCACGACCACCACCAGCTTCACCAAAATAATAAGCTGTTCCATCAGTATCAATGATGAAAAATGCTCCGTCAACATACTCTATTTTAATATTATCAAAGGGAACTGGTACAATAATATATCCATTTCCACTGTTGTTCTTTTGAAAATAAAATGAGCCAGATTTAGTCAAAAGCTTATAATTATATTTATCCGGCATCCCATCAACCTCACCAACAGCCAAATAATACGCATTGTAATATGGAAAAGGAGTAACACTCCATATAGGATATGAAGGAGAACCGGGATAATACGTTTTTGCAAAAGTATTACCTAGGTACCCCCCTAGTGAAAAATCATCTTTACCATTTATTGTCCTTGTAATTTGAATATCACTGCTTAATGACCAACCAAGTCCAGTACGGGTTGATTGTTCGTTGATTTTAAACCCACCCGCATGATAATTTAACGTTATTGGCAAAGACATACCACCAACCTTAATTTCATAAAATGGGATATTAATATCGGGAACTCCAGTATTTTGGTTAATTGAATAGTTAACCATTTTTGCAAGTGCCGCTGCTTCAGGAGACACAGGAACAATATTATTCGTCTGCGAATAAAGCTTGCAGTATGCTATCGATAATAAAAAAAATAATATGTAAAAAAAAAATCTCTTCATAAATACTTAAATAAAACTGATATATAAATAGTAGATTATTTAATAAAAATTTAGAAAGATGAATTATATAGATTCAAAATCGAACTCCTCTTTTCTAAAGTGGTTTCTTATATTTTTATTGACTTATCTCTTTAAGTTTAGGATTAGTGACTTTCTTTTTGTCATCTAAAAGCACTGCTCGAATTTTCTTTTGTCTCTCCTTAATCAAGATACTAGCCATATTTTTTTTCTCACTATCGGAAAGTGTAGTATTCAATAATATAGCTTTAAGGTCCAAAGTATAATTTCTTTCAACTTGAGCTATTAAGCTGGCTTTTATTGAATCTATAAAGACATGACTTTGATTATTTAAATTCTTTATATATTCTGTTTTATTCTTCTCTTGAGCAAAACCATTTAAAGTTGTCCCAATCATAGGTAATATAAATACCAACTGGAAATATAATGTCTTCTTCATTATTTAATATGTATTTGTTATACGTACCAATAATATAAAACTTCGCTGCAATCCTTATGCACTAAAAAAATAAAATAAAACTGCAAAAGCTTACAATACGATTGATTATGTATTAAATAACTGATATACAAAAAAAATAAATTTGCTCTAGTGCATAAAAATGAAAAGCTAGTTCTTACATCTCAACAATCTTAAGTCATTTTATACTTCGTTTCGAAATCATCTATTGATAAGTAGTTTGATAAATAAATGGTTATTTCTTTGAATGAGATATAAATAATCCAGTGCACAAAATAAATTAGAATAAACATTAGCCAACTAAAGTCTAGTTTACACCCTCGTTTAAACCGGTAAAATCCAACCTCAACACACATCTCTTCTCCACATTTCCAGACCTATTGTCTTTCGGTACTTTCAACTGCAATGCAGAAATTTTTCCAATTCCCCTAACTCGTTCCAATGTATCCACTAGTTTTACATATTGAATAAAATCACTATAAAAATACAACGATTGAGTCTCCCCAATTAAAGTACTATCAATCTCAGCAAATGGTTTATCCAGCGTAAAATCAATAGAAACATTTTTCTTTGCAGCGATAGAGGAAGCTTGCATCCACAAATGATCATTCCAATCCTCTTTAACTTTATAACCTTTCAAGATCAAGTCCAGAGCTGATAACTTCTGTTGTATATATGATGGGTTAAAAGAGATATCATTCTCCTTTTCAGAGGCGTCCATTAATTTTCTATTTAGTCCCACAGCTTCAAAGGTTTTGCTGAATGCCAAGAACCAGCACAATAATATCCCCATTACAAAAACTGGGAGTAACAATTTATTCTTCTTTATTGGATCTAATCTATTCAGCATATTCTAATATTTCAGCAATATGGTAAACACCTGAGTCTGACGTTGATCATCAGCTGCATACTTCTCCAGCTTTATTTCCTTTACCCAGTTTTTTTGCTTCAACTCGTGTAACCACTCATTTATAGCATATACACTATTTGTATACCCACTAATTTTCATAGTACCCAACTCCAATGGCGTATCCTTTATTAGTCCTGTTTTCTTACCACTTAAAGCATTGATTTGTAATTCATCTAATGTGACTTCTTTAGGTAATGTGGATCCGATTTGATCACATAGAAAGGAATATTTGTAACCTTTATTCCAACCCAACTTTTTGACTAGTAATTCCTTTTCTTTAACATCCTTTTCTAATTTCGTCCGATTTTCAAAAATATAAGACTGCTTTCCTGCCTTACTCACGAGTTCCTCGTTCCTTGAATTATATATACTCAAAATCAAAAAGTTAATCATAAGAAGTACAAAAAAGAACATAATCATCACAGATCCATAAAACTTAAACTTCAATCCGGCAAGAAGCAAAGAAAGGTTATGTTTTATCTTCTCAGAAATTACCTCAACGACATCCAGCTTATCATTTAAAATCAATTGAAAAGCAGTGGCATAAGCCAGTAAATACTCCTGGGGAATTGTTTCAATATCAATCTTTAATAGAAATTCTGATTTATTTTCAAAACTATAATTATATTCTATCCATTCTTTTTCCTCATTGAACTTTAGCTCATGACCATCAAAATTCAACTTTTCTCCATAAACATTTAATTGCGGAATCACCTGATCTACAGGAAAAGGACCTAAACTGAGCATCATCACCTCGGCACCATGCTTATTAAAAACTGAAATCACTGCATCTGCAATCTCCCTACGAATTATAGTAACGAACGAATGAGTACCCGATGGAAAATGCTGAACATAAAACTCTTCAAGCTTAAGAGCCGGGAACAGATGTTGCAAAGTATTTGTAGAAACCTCTTCAAATCTGGCCGTCTTTTTAATTAAAACGCCTTTACCAGTTAAAGTGACAGCAAGTGGTTCCTCCAACACAAAATCTGCTATCATAGCTGCAGAACCGACATAACACTTCTTTGCTTCTATTTTGATGAGCTTTTTATTTAATAAAAGCTTAACCACTCTCACATCATAACTTCCATCCTGATTTAAATGCACTTCAGCACCCGCACAGCTACCTAAGCCTTGATTTAAATCCAATGACAATTTCATATTAGTAGATAATTGTTGGCTTAATAAACACAATCGTAACCACTTTGCTATTCGATTTACTTCTGCTACTAAATAACCATTTCAAAATCGGAATCCTTGACAAAATTGGTACCCCAGCACCACTCTCACTGCTTTCAGTACGCTCCAGTCCACCAAGTATAATCATGTCTTCATTTTTAGCTCTAATTAGTGACGCAAACTTACTGGTTGATGTGGGAGGTGGTGCATTATCAGGGGGATCACCTATAAAATCAGAGATATCTATTTTAATATCTAAAGTCACCTGATTATCGCCTGAAACCAAAGGCTTTATCCTTATTTCCAAATTAGCATCTACAGGAGTAAATTGTTCTGTTACTACAGTTTGGGTTGTTAAGGATGGGATCACATTTTGAGTTTTAGTACTGTAATACCTTTTACTTCCAATACTTAAATTTGCGGTATGCCCGTTTAATGTAGAAAGTTTAGGAACCGACCTAATTTCTACATTGTTGTTATTTTCCAATGCACTGAGCGACACATAAAAATTAGGAGTTACCCGGCCAATATTGATAGAACTATTCCGCCCTAACCTACCTAATAAGTCATTAATAGCCCCTGAACCAAAGGTGTAATTTAAGCTAGGGAATACCGTTCCTCCCCTTTTTATACTATCGGACACTCCCGCTGATATCCCCGTTTTGACACTCTTTCCTTTTCGAACATCAATCAAAGTTACTTCTATTAAAACCATTGGCACTAACCGATCCAACTGCTTCACATAAGCTTCAATTTCTGCGATTTGCGGTGTCGATCCAGACAAAAGAATAGTATTCTGTTCTCTAAATTCTTTTATTTCTACGCCTTTTCGCCATTCTGTGGGAATCATATTCTGTATGGTATCAATAGAGCGATTTTGCAGATGCAATAGTTTATGGGAACGTAAACCCTCATTCTTCCGGTCGCCAATCAAATAAACTCCATTTTCTACTTTATAGGTATATTCTGTACCCTGAAAAATAGAACTTAATAGGTTATCAAAACTAATATCATTTACTTTCGACGTAATATTTCCTTTAATGTCTGAGTATAAAAAATAACTAGCATTAATCTCTTGAGCACTATTTTTAACAACATCAGATATAGGCACATTTAAAGCGTCTATACTCAACAACTTTTTACCCTGTATAATCCGGTTTGAAACTCTAAGTCCCCCAGCTGATCCTCCACCTGCTGCATTTAATGGTTTCGAATTTCTTCTAATAGCCGTATTCTTTTCACTATTGATATAGAGTTCCTCCCCTTCACCTAAAGCTTCGAATAGGTATACATTATCATTCGTTTTAACCAGCTTTAAATCATTGGCATAAGCCAATTTCTCTAATGCCGTTTCAAAAGGAGCATCTGATAAAAAAGCGGTAACTTTTTTAGAAAGCAGAGCATTTGGAACCACTACATTCTTTTGCGACAATTGCGTAATTTTCATTGCAACTTTCGATAATGTATCGTTGTTTAGCTCCACACTGAGCGAATTATTTCCCTGATTATAACGCACATTTATTTCTTTAGGAGGGATAATCGGTTTAATTTCTTGAACCTTGGTTACGGACATAATTGAACCAACTAAATTGATATCCAACCCATATTCTTTAGTTAAAAACACCAGTACATTCAGCGCTGTTTCATTGGTGAAATTATTATAAACTTTAAAATTAAGATTAGGGTCAATATTGATATTCAAGTTATTGGATTGAGCTAAAGCCCTTAAGAACTCTTGCACGGAAACATTTGACACATTCATTTGAACTCTTTGATTCAATCCTGGAACTGTAATGGACAAGTTTCTTAATCGTTCTTCAACTAACCTTACCCGATCCGTAGCGGATGACGTTTGAGCTATAGCAAGATTAAACTGTAAAAACAACAGTAATATGCAAATCAAAACTTGCAAAACTCCTTTATAATTGATCGATTGAGCGCTCATTAATTTGTAAATAATAGTGGGTAAATTTCTTCTATAGTGGTGTTACCTGCTGCAAAAATGGAGAAAGCATTTTCTCCTAATGTTTTAATTCCCCTTTTAGTCAGCAAAGGATTGATATGCATATTTCCTTGTTTAATTTCATCAGTCAATTCCTGATCAAGAGGAATCACTTCATATACTGCTTTCCGTCCACTATAACCTGTATAATAACAATGTTCACATCCTTTAGCCACACAATGTGTCGTTATATTGGAAAAAGGTTTAAATTGTTTTGGATAAGCAACAGGATCAAAAGCTTGCTGTACTTTACAATTATTACAAAGCAAACGCAAAAGGCGTTGAGCAACTGATGTGTTCAGTGTATTCGCGACTAAAAATGGTGGAATTCCCATATCCATTAATCGAGAAACGGTACCCCAAGCCGAATTAGTGTGAACTGTAGAAAGCACCAAGTGACCTGTTAAAGCTGCCCTTATCGCCATATTTGCCGTCTCGGGATCTCTGATCTCTCCCACCATAATCACATCCGGATCCTGTCTCAGAAAAGTTCGCAAAGCAGCCGAAAAGGTAAGTCCGATGCTCTCCTTTAACTGAACCTGATTAATACCCTGAAGTGTATATTCAATAGGATCTTCAATCGTTAAAATATTACGGGTCTCTTTATTCAAATATTTAAGTGTGGCATATAAAGTAGTTGTTTTACCAGATCCTGTAGGCCCACTAATCAATATAATACCATTAGGCCTTTTTACACCCTGTAAGTAGTTCTCCAAATCAAAATCAGAGAAACCTACATGGTTCAAGTCTATATTTGCGGCATTGTTATTCAATAAGCGCAACACTACTTTTTCGCCATGTAAAGTGGGCAATACCGATACCCGGATATCAAATGCCTCCTCCCCATCTTTAAAATTAATTCGCCCATCCTGAGGCAATCTCTTTTCAGCAATATCAAGATTTGCCATAATCTTAATCTTGTTGATCAGTGCTGGATATTCAGTCTTTTTAAGTACATAACGTTCTACCATCATACCATCAATGCGAATTCTTACTCTGCATTTCTCTTCATAAATTTCAATATGAATATCACTACTTTTCAAGGTTCTTGCTTCCCGAATCAGGTCATTCAAAAAGCCATCGCCCTCAATGGCGAGTGCCATGTTTTGGAATTGATGTTGCCCAGTTTCCTGTAGATAGTGTTTATTTAACAGCATATTGATGATAACTGAAGATTGCTGCTCTAGGCTAATATTTTTGCCCAGTACAATTTCCAATTCATCACTTAATTCACTAACCACAACACTTTCATCACACAATAATAACAATCTATCGGTATTACAGTCTTTCGGCAATATGCGATAATGCCATGCCTGTTCTTTAGTAATAGTATTAATAAACGAAGGATCAAAAGAAAAACCAGCTATCGTCATAGAGCATGAATTTTGAAGAAAATTGATCAACAAGTATCAGTAAAGCCAACAATGCGGCTTGCAAACCAGCCAATGGAATATGAAAATTTTGTATTTTTTTACTTACAAAACCAGTTAAAATAGTGTATAGCAATACTACAATTAAGCTGATCACATAAAACACGATGTAATTACCTGGAGAAAGGTAGAATGTTATTGCTACAAGAAACAAAACATCGCCCCAACCTAAATAATCTCTGGTTAGGTTTATATTTTTCCTTTTCTTAATTGAAAAATAAATCCAAAGAATAGCTAACTGAAAAGTTAAAAATACGATGCTATAGCCTGCATGAATCAAGGTTTCTTGTAAACCTGACGACTTATATTTTAATATAAATACCAGTAAGGTTAACACAGGAAAACACAACCAGTATACCGCACGATATAACAGATCCTGATAACAGATAAAGACCAGGCAAAATATCACCATCATTTGTAATAAGATCATTAATCTGCTATTACTTCTTTCAGATTCTTTTCATGATCTATCTCCCAGACATTAAAAGTACCATCTCCATCAAAATCTGTTACCGCCGTAGCACGCCCAAGAAAAGCATTGTTTGTAGCGTTAACAATCTCAATCTTATAATTAGCTCTGCCATCTTTTCCATCAGTGGTTAACTTTTCTTGTATAAATCCAATTTCAGTCAGATCAGAACTGTATTTAGACTTTTCATAAAAGAAACTTTGTTGTAAGGTCGAAAGATGTTCGAGTTGTACTTTCGCTTCTGTACTCTTTGCTTTCGTAATAAGAGGGAGCAAATTGGGGAGAGCTAATAGCACCAATATCCCAATAATCACTAGTACGACTAATATCTCTGTAAGTGTATACGCTTTAACTTTTTGTTTTAGGAACTTTCTATTCATAGGGCATGACGATATTAAGTTTAGTCTTATACCCAATAATAATAAAACTCAACGCAACCACCGTGCACTGAAAATTTGTTTCCAAATAAAAATAAAAAACCAAAGAACCTGACAATCAATGCACAAGAAATAAAAACACTAGTACCGTGCCGTACACCAATTTACTTCAGCGCAAGAATTACTTAAGACAACTATTAATTTCAATTATTCTTTTGTGCTTTAAGGTTATCAACCTCTTTTTTTATCTCAATCAAATGCAACGTTAATTCTTCAATCTTTTGTAGTAATTTCGCGTTCATCTCACCAAGATCAATACCATTTGTTTTTACTTCCTCTGCTGATGGGATTCCGGGCAAATGACCTTTATTTTTGATATATTTTTCTGTCTCTTTTAGTGTTGGGAGATTATATTTTTTTGTAAAAACATAATCTGGCCAATTGGAATTTTCAACTTTAATTTCTTTTGCACGAATATTCCCATTAACTGCAAGCTTATAACCTTTAGTGTCTGATGTACCAACCCCCATATTGCCATCAACAGTTATATTCTCGTTTTGACCTAAAATATGAATCTGCGAAGTTGTAGCTTCGGGCATTTCTCCTTCTTCAAAAGTCCAACCACTATAATAGGCAAAATTGTAATCAGAAAAATCTGTTGCAGAAACTGAATAATTAGACCAATAAACGGAGTTATTAGAAATTTCAATTCTAATAAATGGCAATCCATTTTTAAGATATGTACCGAGCCTTACTCTTGAAGGCTTTTGGTAACCCAAATCACTCTGCCACTGAGACCAATAAAAATTTCCCTGATAATGATACCATCCAATGGTAATCTTTAAAGCCTTATTACTTGCTCCATACATATAACCAGTAATTTGAACCTGGGGTGCTGCATTATCAGCTGCAGGTATATTTGTATTCATATAAAAATATGCTGGTGAAGAATTTAAAGAAGGAATCTTTAAAACATTAATAAATGTACCATTTCCTCCAATTGTTCCAGTAGAATGTATATCACCTAAAACTGTTAGAGGACTACTGGGGGTTAGTGTTCCTATTCCAACATTACCATTTTGTGGAAGTGTATTCTGAGAAAACCCACCAATCACAGAAAATGCCATCCAAATAAAAAGTAAAACCTTTTTCATGTTAATTATGGTTGTTAAGTTTTTTTAATATGAGATTAATTTTGATATCCTGTTGCTTCACTCCTTGCCTTAACTCAATAATTTCTTTGTTCTGATTAATCAAATGCAACGTCAATTCTTCAATTTTCTGCAATAGTTTCGCGTTCATCTCACCAAGATCAATACCATTTGTTTTTACTTCCTCAGCTGATGGGATTCCGGGCAAATGACCTTTATCTTTGATATATTTTTCTGTCTCTTTTAGTGTCGGTAGTGAATAGGATTTTTCAAAGACAAAATCTGGCCAGTTGGCATTCTCTACTCTGATTTCTTGAGTACGGATTTTTCCATTAACGGCAAGATTAAAGCCTTTGGTATCCGTTGTACCAATTCCAACCTTACCTGCAAAGGAATTAGTTCCTAAACCATTGAAATAAGCATTATTCCCATAAGATATCCCTTGAGTATTTACATACTCGTCTATGATAACTTTAAAATTATGATTAACTCCTTTAGAATCACGAATGTCAGGTTCATTATAGGGGAGAGAATTTGTAACACCATCATAGACAACAGGGTTAACCTCAAAATTACTATTATAGTAATATGTAATTCCCCCTCCTTTTAACCAAATAACTATTTTCTTATCATTATTATAACTGGAAACATCTTTCCAACCAGCAATAAAAATTACCGAAGATTGCATGATATCTCCACTTATGAAGTTAGCTCCATGCCCACCTACACTCACATGATAAGTGAATTTTGATACTAAAGCTCCCAACCATGATGAATCGGTATGAATATTAGACCTGCCTAACCAGAGTTTTGTTGGAACGTTATCATTCCAAGCACCATCCTGGAAAGTAACAGGATAAAACTTGTCACTATCTCCATTTACTTTGAAGTTACCAGTTACTCTTCCAAAGCTCATTGACGCGAAAAGCATCATCAAGAACATTACAGTTATTAATTTCATTTTGTACTTTTAAACTCCAATTGATTTACTCTTTCATTTAGCTTCTTATTTTCATTTTTAATTTCAATCATGTACAGAGTCAGCTCCTCAATCTTTTGCAATAATTTCGCATTCATTTCCCCTAAATCGACACCATTAGCCTTTACTTCTGCAACGGAGGGGATTTCAGGCAAGTGCCCCTTTTGTTTGATATGCTTCTCTATTTCCTCAAGAGTAAGAATCTTATAACCCTTTGAAAACACAAAATCCGGCCAATTTGCAACCTCGACTTTAAT
>JBEBUV010000089.1:0-15313 GCA_040393085.1 Pedobacter hiemivivus
TTCTTAACATATAACATACACAAAGATAAAGCAATTCTAATCCATCTATCCTATTACCAATAGAAATATCCGCAACAATTCTTATACAAATAATGTCAGCATTGAACGCAACATGGGTACAATTATTATCTTTGCAGCTCTTCACAAATCTGCACATCGTTCTTTGGGCATATAATTGTGTTAATTATATAAAGACAAATGACTCAAAAAAAATACTTTGGTCTGATATTAATATTGGGATCATTAACAGCACTTGGCCCCTTTTCTATTGACATGTACCTACCCGGATTCCCTGCAATTGCGGAAGATCTAAACACAAGTACTGCAAGTGTAGCCCTATCCTTATCTAGCTATTTTATAGGTATATCTGCAGGACAACTGCTATATGGTCCTTTGCTAGACAAATATGGAAGAAAGAAACCCCTATTTATCGGACTTCTTGTTTATATCCTGGCATCGGCAGGTTGTGCTTTTGCCAACAGTATTGATTCATTAATTGTATTAAGATTTGTACAGGCATTAGGGAGTTGTGCAGCTACAGTGGCCTCTGTTGCAATGGTACGTGACCTGTTTCCAATAAAAGACAATGCCAAAGTATTTGCTTTATTGATGCTCGTATTAGGCGTTTCACCTATGATTGCCCCAACTCTTGGTGGCTATGTAACAGTCGCTTTTGGCTGGCATACCATATTTTTAATTTTACTCGGTCTAGGCGTGTTTAATTTATTAGTAAGCTGGTTTTGGTTGCCAAACAGTTACAAACCAGACGCTAATCTTTCTTTAAAACCAAAACCTATTATAAATGGCTTTTGGACCGTCTTTAAAAACCCTCAGTTTTATACTTATGCACTTACAGGGGCGTTGGCTTTTTCTGGATTATTTGCTTATATATCCGGATCTCCACTTATTTTTATGGAGATATTTGAGGTTAAAGAAGAAACTTATGGATGGATATTCGCGCTCCTGTCAATAGGTTTTATTGGCTCTAGTCAGGTCAACACAATCCTATTAAAAAGATTTACCAGTCAACAATTAATATTTGCAGCATTAATTACCCAAACTATTACGGCACTTGTTTTCTTAATAGCTAGCATTAATGGCTGGCTTGGATTATATGAAACTACGGCATTACTTTTCATCTTCCTGGGCTGTCTTGGCTTTGTAAGTCCAAATGCCTCAGCATTATCATTAATACCATTTTCCAAAAATGCCGGAACAGCATCAGCACTTATGGGTGCAATTCAAATGGGTATTGGAGCATTAGCTTCAGTTGGTGTCAGCCTGTTTAATGTTAAGTCTGCCGTACCTACAGTAAGTGTTATGGCATTAACCTCAATAGTAGCAATTATCATCCTATATTATGGCAAACAAAAAATAGCAAGACTGCTCGATTAAATTTATTTTCTTCCGGCATAGGGGTAAAGCCTCAACTCGTTGTCCTATTTTAAAATAAGACAGAAATGAACTTTACAACTCACAAAACTAACACCAGCCTAAGGGCTTTAAAAATTGCGACATACCTCCTGTTTCCTTTTCTGGCATCTAATTCTTTTGCTCAGGAAAGTAAGACAGGATCATCGCATAAACTACATTTTGGACTTATCTATCCGGTAAGTAGCAATGGTACACATGCTCCATTAGACACCAATAACTTCTCTTTCCATCTACTGGCAGGTATATCGGCAGCCGAAAGAGGTGTGGCATTTGCAGGTTTATCAAACATTGTTCGAAATGATACCAAAGGTTTTCTTTTAGCAGGTTTTTCAAATCATATTGGAAAAAAAGCCAATGGCGGACTATTTTCTGGTTTCTTGAACACGTATAAAGGTGGTGATGTATTCGCCGTTGGCGGATTTGCAAATACCGCGTATGGTGATGTTAAAGGAGCTCAATTCGCAGGTTTTTTGAACTTGGCAGGCCACACTAAAGGTACTCAGTTTGCTGGTTTTATAAATAAAGCAAAAGATGTAAACGGCGCTCAAATTGCGGGTTTCATCAATATTGCTAAAAAAGTAAAAGGGGTACAATTTGCAGGTTTTATGAATGTGGCCGATAGTAGTGACTACCCTATAGGAATTATAAATCTGGTAAAGAATGGTGAAAAAAGTATTAGTCTCACCACCGATGAAACCCTTACTACCCTACTTTCTTTCCGTTCTGGTGGCAAAGTACTATATGGCATCATAGGTATTGGTTACAATTTCAAAAACTCAGATGAAGTATATGCTTTCGAAGCAGGTTTAGGAGCACATTTATTGCAATCCAACTCTTTTAGATTAAACGCTGAGGTTTCAGGAATTGGCCTGGAGAGTTTTAAAGCTGGCGAGTACATGAAAACATCTCTTAGATTATTACCAGCAGTTAAAATCAGTAAAAACCTGGAAATATTTGCAGGACCATCAATCAACTATTTAAATACCAGCACTACTGAAGGTCGTGTCTTAAATAAAAAGTATATCTCTAGTTGGGAAAATAAATGGGGAAACAACTTCCAAGCACTATATGTAGGGTATGGTGGCGGACTTCAATATATATTTTAACATAAATCTTTTTCAATATCAATTGGCTTTTTCAACATTAATAACTAAAAATATTATCATGAGACTTTTATTATTTATAGGTCTAAGCATCCTTTTTATGGGATGTTCAAAAGACAGATTAACGGCAAGTGGCGACAAAACAGAAGACATCCGTTTTCCAGGAGAATTTACCGGTATCAATACCAGCGGTTCTACCCCTGTACAAATTACTTATGGCACTGAATTTAAAGTAGTGCTTAAGGGATCAAACAACCTTATCCCCTATTTTAAAACCAACATCATCAATGGCACATTGTACCTGGGCTATGAAAAGGCTAGTGTACAA
Organism: Pedobacter hiemivivus; assembly: GCA_040393085.1. Classification (GTDB taxonomy): domain Bacteria; phylum Bacteroidota; class Bacteroidia; order Sphingobacteriales; family Sphingobacteriaceae; genus Pedobacter; species Pedobacter hiemivivus_A. The sequence goes on from JBEBUV010000089.1 coordinate 2,866, forward strand.
CATGATGACGTGGAAGCTTATATCACGCTTCCAGTAATTAGAAAAGCATCATTAAGTGGTAGTGGAAAAATAAATATTGAAGGTGATTTTCCACCCATAAATGAGTTAAAGTTCGCCATCAGCGGTTCTGGAGATATTTTAGTAAATGATGTATTTGAAGCAGAAAAGGTACTGATAAATATATCTGGTTCTGGAAAAGCTGATCTGTTGAAAGTAGATAGTAAAGAGGCCGAGGTGGACATATCTGGTAGCGGCAATGTGAATTTAACTGTACAGGATAAGCTAAAAGCAAAAATAAGCGGAAGCGGAAAGGTTTATTACAACGGAAGTCCGGATATTGATGCAAAAGTGAGCGGATCAGGGAAAGTGATAAAGTTATAAGATATTTTAATTCTTAAGATCAGAAACGATGGAACGGGATAATAAAAAACTAGCACCAAGATTAATCCTGATCACTATGGCTATAATCTTAATAAACTGTAAAATCGTTTCCGCACAAACCAACATAGATCAGAGTAGGTTGCCAAGCCCAAAGGGCTGTAACCTACTATTCTTTCTCCAACGTGATCCTGATACCAACACCGTGATATATGAATTAAACTTCAATAATGATGGATCATTACAAAAAAATGCTCCTATTAAAGCCTCATGGATTAGGTATGAAGAAGAAGAGAAGTTTAAAGAGTTGACTGCTGTTGAGAAGAAATTTGCTTATGGTATCATATCTAAACAGATTGCTGTTGATGAATATGAGATTAGACTAGCTGCCTATAAAAAGATGCCTATGTACTTAAAAAAATCAGAAACAGATCATAAATATCATATTTACATTAAAGATGATGGAAAAGATCTGCTTTTGAAAAGAGTATTTGTAAGGGTTAATGGTGGGAGCTTTTGGTTTCCAAAAGTTCAATACATAGATTTGATTACCACTAATAGTGCTACCGGAATGGAAATATTAAAGAGAATTAAGACATGAACATCAAACATCAGCCGTATGATGATCAGGCCTTTGAGCTATTGTTTAAAGATCACTTTAAGGCCCTGCATGCCTATGCCCACATTATTTTAAAAGATGAAGATGAGGCTGAAGAAATTGTGCAGAATATGTTCTTAAAGTTCTGGGAAAAAAGAGAATTACTTGATGTACAAACTTCAATCAAAGCTTATCTGTATAAATGTGTATACCATGATAGCCTTAACTTTTTAAAACACCAGAAAATCAAAACAAAATATCAGAATTTTGCATCCTACTCCATGAATACTCATCATTTACCTGCATCCTCGAAAACTGAGATGACGGAACTAGAATACAACCTTTCCATGGCACTTAATGAGTTACCAGAACAATGTCGTACCATATTTCAGATGAGTAGGTTTGAAGAATTGAAGTACAGAGAGATAGCCGAACGCTTGGGACTATCTGTTAAAACAATAGAAAATCAGATGGGTAAGGCACTTAGAATACTGCGTTTAGAACTGGCCGACTTCCTTTCGCTCATTATATTAGGTCTGATGTATTATAACGATTATTTTAATTAGGAAATAGGATGACTGACGAACTATTAATAAAGTTTCTATTAAAAGAGACAACTGAAGATGAACGAATCACAGTGAAAAACTGGATAGATGCTGCTCCTGCCAATAAAACACATTTTTTACAATTCGAGAAAATATGGGACAGTAGTAAAAACCTATCCGCGGAAAATTCTATTAGTGAAATTGATGCCTGGGAGAGGTTCAAACAAAAAGCCAACACAAAACAAGCTGTAATTAAAAAAATAAAGCCGAACTACAATTGGCTAAAAATCGCCGCAGCATTATTTGTTATAGCTGCAGGATGGTCTGTATATCAAATGCTAGCGCCCGTTTCATATATTCCCGTTATAGCTGGCCATAATGTAACTACTAAAATACTGCCTGATGGCTCTGAGCTAACTCTTAATAAAAATGCTACAATCAGTTACGCTAACAACTTTAAGAATAACAGATCTATTCATCTTGAGCAAGGCAGTGTATTTTTTAATGTGGCACATGACAAAGCAAATCCTTTTGTGATTGATATTGACAAAGTATCCGTTGTTGTAGTAGGAACATCTTTTAACATCAAACATTTAAAAGAGCAAACTGAAGTAATTGTTGAAACAGGAGTCGTAAAAGTAAGTTTTGGCAAAAAGGAAATAAGCCTTCAAAAAGAGGAAAAGGTGATCATTAATCATAATGTTGATCAGTTGGTTAAAACACAAAACACAGATCTTCTCTATAACTATTTCCGCAGCAATGAGTTTGTAACCAACAATACTCCACTGTGGCAGGTGGTACAAGTGATCAATGAGGCTTATGGTTCTGATATCATAATTAAAAACTCAGATATAAAGAATCTAAGTTTAAATACCACTTTAAAAACCAATGCGAGTCTGGATGCAAATTTACAAATCATCTGTCAAACGCTTAATTTGACCCTGATACGTAACCAAAACGAAATAGTATTGTCTAACCACCAATAATGAAGTTAAAAATAAGCCTTATACTTTTCCTGATTACAGCATGTGCAAAAGCGCAAATGCCAATTCCTAGCAGTCTGTATAATCTGGAAAAAAAGGTAACTATTGAAGTAAAAGACTTGCAAATATCTCAGGTATTACAAAAAATTAGCAGAGCGGGAAACTTCTATTTCTCTTACAGTGGAACTTTATTAAAACAAGATAGTCTGGTGAGCATCAGTGCCAGAAACATTACGGTAAGAGATTTATTAAACCGCTTATTTAACAATAAAATTGATTACGCAGAGAATGGAGCATATATTATCCTCAGGTATGCTGCAAACCACTTCACTATTGAGCCCGAAAATATTACAACAGCCGAAAAACTATACCTGATAAGTGGTTATGTGATTGATACGGAAACAGGACTAAAAGTAAAACAGGCCAGTGTTTATGAGAAAAGGCTGCTACAATCAACTCTGACAGACAACAAGGGATTTTTCCAGTTGAAATTTAAAGGTGATCATAATGAGGTGATATTAACAGCAAGTAAGGAAAATTATAGGGATACAACCTTAATTTTTCTGTCGGACATTAAAATAAAGCCTGAGGGATACAAAGACAGCAATGGTCGCAGAGGAAATATGGGAGATGCCAACATTGAAAATTCCGGCCTTGGTCGGTTCTTTATCTCTTCCAAACAAAGAATTCAAAGCCTGAACATTCCTGATTTCTTTGCAAATACACCTTTTCAGGCTTCGTTTACACCCGGACTAAGTTCTCATGGTAACATGAGTTCACAGGTTATAAATAAGGTTTCTTTAAATGTTTTAGGTGGTTATACCGCAGGAACTGATGGTTTTGAAATGGCAGGATTATTTAATATTACTAAGGGCGATGTTAAGAAAATGCAATTTGCCGGACTTTTTAATCAGGTCGGGGGTTCAGTAAATGGATTACAAGTTGCTGGTTTGTTAAATGATGTGCGGGGAGATACAAAAGGATTTCAAGCTGCCGGTATATTAAACCATGTAAAAATAGAAACTGAAGGCTTTCAAATGGCAGGAATTGCTAATGTCAACAGAAAAAACATGAAAGGATTTCAAGCTGCTGGCCTTGCAAATATTATTGCCGAGAGCTTTAGCGGCACACAAATTAGTGGTGTAGGCAACTTTGCATCTAAAAATGTAGATGGCATACAGATTTCCAGCATATTTAACTATGCGAAAAAACTAAATGGTTTTCAGCTAGGTCTGATCAATGTGGCCGATACTTCATCTGGCTATAGTCTGGGATTAATTAACATCATAAAAAATGGATATCATAAAGTAAGTCTATACTCCAATGAAACGGTTAACACAAATATTTCTTTAAAAACTGGTAATGCAAATCTATATACCATTTTATTTATGGGGATGAACGTTTCTGATCAGGAAAAAATAAAGACTGCAGGAATTGGCTTAGGACATGATTTTATAGTTAATAAACACCTGGCTATAGGATTAGAGATAACAGGACAAACCTTATACCTTGGCAATTGGGATGCTGCAAATTTACTCAATCGACTGCAAGGAAATTTACAATATCAACTATTTAAGGGATTGACAATTTTCGGCGGGCCATCATATGCCATTTATAGTGGCGACTCCCCTGCAGGCTCCAGTAAGCCCGGATATAAACAGAATGTAGTTCCCTCCCGACACACAAGTTTCGGTAATGCGACAAAAGGCTGGTTGGGTTTCAATGCAGGAATTACCATAATGTAATTGACAATCAAACAAAATTTTGAAATTTCTTGTTATATCACCATGGGACCGTTTAATATCAAAGTAGGTTTTGGGAAAAATGAGGTGGCATTAAAGATATTACCAGCCTCAGAACATTATGTTGTGCTTTATTATGACTGCATTGTTGGAGCCATTAGATTGGATGACGAGGGAGATTCATGGGAACAAGTTCCAGATGAAGAAATTCTTGCAGGAGATATCCCTTTTTATAAACCTGACTTAAATGCAGATCGGCTAGACTTTGTTTTGTGCGAACATACCATAAACTATATAGGAGAAGAAATCACAGCTTTTTTAAAAGAAGGAATAAATTAACAAAAAAACGTTGCCCTTTTGGAGCAACGTTTTTTGTATCCTTAATAGTATAAGCTAATTAAGCACTTAAACCTTTTTTTAAGCTTAATGCTGGGTACCATGCCATAAAGCCGAACATAACAGCACCATATATTACGGTCCCGTATAAAAACTTCAGTTCAAAAGGGATGGCAGCAATTAAACAAGCGCCAAAGCCTGCTAATGTTGAAGGGTATAACGGTGTGTACATCGCGCTAATATCAGCAACAATCCAGTGAATCAATACCACAGAGATTGTAGCAGTTACCATATTCTGTACATTTCTTTTCTTCAGCAATACCTTGCTCGCAAAAACCATTAATACAAAAGCGATGTAAGTCCAATACCATCCGCCATAGAAAAATCCATAACCAGAGGTCTGGCCAATAAAAATATCACTTACCAATAATACAGCTAAAGGTAAACCAAAAGCTTTCAGATTATTGTTAAAAAAAGCACCACCAAACATTGCAATAGCCCCTACTGCTGAGAAATTCGCAATATCTTTGAAATTATCAGAATAAGGTGCCGCTATGCGGAAAATGCTTACCAGTACAACAACAGCAATTAAAAGTATTGTACTTGGATTAAATTTTGTTCCAGACATGTTCATATCAATTTATAAGACAAAGTTATATTATTTATACGGATAATAAAACACCCATTAACGATCATCCATTAATGAAATACAAACATAGAAGCGAAATAATACCCACTATAAGGGATTTTCTTTATCAGTTCCCCATTTTCTCCATTATAGAAATTGAGCTGATTCACCTCAGAGTTTACTCCGAAACCATCTTGCATTGTTTGAGTAACAATCTGATTAGTCTGCGGATCATACCCTAAACTTTTTCTATAAAAAGATTGCTTACCATCGGTGGTTATAAAGACTTTACCTAATGAAGTCTGATCACCATCGACATATTTATATATGTTTTTACCACCACCAAAGCCACTGCTGGCTTTTATTAAATACACCGTATTGTTCTTTGTTGAAGCAACAATTGGTGAAGAGAACCAGGTACCCCAGGTTGTCGACGGTGTAAAGGGTAATTCCACACTATCCGTCTCTAAAGTCTGAGGATTAGAACTATACAAGAATTTACTTTTAGTATACCATACTTTTTTATTCGGTGTTTGTGCAAAACCTAATGTTACCCCTGCTATTTTCTTAACAACACTAAAATCTTCAGCATCGTAAATAATCGCACCAGCCGATTGGTTCAGTACATAGATATACTTACCTGCTTTTAACATATCGCCTGTTTGTCCTGTTACTCCCTCAAGTTTCGATTTAATTGTCAGGCTTTTAAGGTCAAGAACATGTACACCATTACTACTGCTTAATAAACCATGGTTTTCGTCCAGACCAACAAAAGCACGCCAATCGTAATTTGGAGATGCCGGAATACGGCCTACCTCTTTCATTGTTTTAGCGTCGGCAACAACAAGAGGCCCTCTGATCTTGCTTACTATATAAAGTTTATCATTAAACTTTGCCCCAAACTGTACTGTTGAACTCCCAGGTAAAAAAGCATCCTTATTCGAGTTCTCCTTTTGAAAAATACTATCCTTTAATGTTCCGGTAGCATAATCAAAGAAACTTACTGAGCCCGTACCATGGCCAAACCATCCTTCATTGATGATAAAAAATCCATTCTCATATTTACCTGCTTCAGGTAAATCATCAATAACCTCAACGTCCTTTTTACAAGAAAACAAAGTACCAGCAAATGCCAATACTAACGCAGCTTTTTTAAAATTAATTGTATTCATTTATTATTTATTATTGTTTTTTAATTTGAAAAAGCGTTAAATAATAGCCTTAAAGAGAGAGCGTCAAAAACATATCAACAGATGCCAGTTTTCTATTTGTAGCTATAAACAAAAACGGCATGCTGAGGTAAACCTGCAGTAGCAAATTCAAACTTCTTTTTACCGTTCTTATCAAAGCAAAATACATTCCCGTTAGAACCGTAACCATTGGCATCGGCAAGATAAACGTCATTGTTTTGAGGGTTGATGGTTACACCATAAGCTGTAGAGAAACTAGTTCCATCTGTAACAAAATTTGAACTCAACACATCAGTAGTTAAATCAAGTGCTTTAAAAGAAGAGCCCCAATCCAGCGTTAAATATGCTGTATTTCCAGACACAGCAAAAGGTCCAACACTATACGGATAGGATTTAACTACATCGTCAGTTTTACTGTTAATACGAGTTAGAACAGCTGGCAAATTGCCATAATTACCCCATGAAACCACCAATAAATCTCCATTTCCAGTAGCAGCAATCTTAACAGGATTATACCCCACTTCAACATCGTACATCTTCGTTAGCGAGGGAATATCAACTACAGTAACTGTATTTTTGCTCCCTGAATGAAAAGGGTGATCTGAATTGGTTACATATAGTTTGTTATTGGATATAGCCAGGCCTTCTAATGCACCACCTACTGATGTCCTTAGCTCTATTTTTAAAGAAGCAGTATCAATACGGGTAATCTTCCCATCATAACTCGATACATAAGCTTTATTTTTATGGAAAGCTACATAACGTGGCATAAACTCCGTTGTAGCATCAAAAAATGGAATTCTTTTTAACGATTTACCCGTTGACACATCAATCACTTCCAGATAGGAATTCTTTTTACCCTGTATACCCGATACTACACAGTACATTTTATTGCCATAACGTTTCAGGTCATTTGCTGTTTCTCCTAAAGCATAACCGTTTATTTTCTTAAAGTATGCTCTTTCAGCAACCTTTGTTGAGATATTATAATAAGTGATCTCACTGTTATTATCTCCCATTAACCCTTCACAAAGCATGTACACACCAACTGTTTCCATGGGTTGTGTTACGTTAGGGGTAGCATAAAAAGGAATTTTCATTTGTTCACCATTGTCGAAAAGGAATATAATCTCTTCTCCTGCATGAATTACATTTGTTATTTTGGGTGCACTGACTCCGTCGGCTCCTTTTGCTGGTTTTCCGGTATCTACTCCGTTAATTAACCAATTACCATTAGCACCTATAGTAATCTCCGGACTTGCTGCCTCGGCCTTTTTCCCCGTATCGTTACCATCTACAAACCAGTTTCCATTGTTACCAATTGTTACAACCGGAGCCTGGCCATTAATTCCATTTTTCACTACCAATTGCTGACCGTCTGATAATTTAATCACATAACCGTCTGTAGTCTGTTCAATCTCATTTACAGATACCTTAAGATTTAAAGCATCAAGTAATGCTTTATAAGTCTTCAAGTCCTCCTGCTGTTGTTTTAACTTGGCATCTAAATCCGTGTATTTGCCTTTAAGGTCTTTGATTTCATCTTTATTACAGGAAGATATGATACCTACCGATATAAAAAGGGTTAAAAGTAAAATTGCTCTTTTCATTAAAAATTAGTTTGATTGTATTGTGATTTAAAGTGATGGTCTTACCTATTCTTGTTTATTTCAAGTGCATATGAAGGTCTATTGCACCTCCTATTTCTGATGAAACTTCACCCAAAAACCTTGATCTTGGATTATATAAATCTGGTTCGTAAGGATTTCCATTTGAATTTTGGGCTGTATAAACTTTCACAAAATCCACATATTTCAATTCCACTGGTTTGCCATTTTGATCAACTGCCCATGATATATCGAAAACATTATAAGCCTCACCATTAGTATCCATAAGTGCTTTATAATCTTCCGAACCATTATCCGTATATCCCCATGCAAATGGTTTATTGGTAATGATGTCTCCATCAAACAAAGTTGGCTTCAGTAAAGTACCCGTAAAACTTATCTGATCCTGATTGGCTATCCAGGACGGATAGTAAGCCTGATTATGAAAAACATTTCTCAGAACAGCACCCTCTTTACCCTGATTGTCTGTCCATTTTATATCGCTAGTCAAGTTTTTAGGATTATAATAAGTGATTTTATAGTTTTTTATAGTTTCGGTTTTATGATATTCACTTCCAGCCAACTCCAACCATGGTCCATCATCAGGTATACCATTGCCATTTAGATCTTGCATTACCATTACAATAGCTGGCTCAGACCATTCCATGTTATCACCAGTTAGCGGATTTCCATAAATCCCAATATCAACACCTTTTCCATTTTCAATGGTATGATCAAAACCAAATACGATATAACCACCAAATCCCCCTAATGAAATCAAGCCTTGTCTGGCTTTTCCAACTAAAAGATTTTGAGCTGCCGACATCGTTCCAAAGCCTTCGTCATTAGTATATTGCCCCGGAGCAGGTATATACTCATAAATGTTATTAATAAATTTAGAACTAGATGCAGTTACCGGTCTAGGTTGGTAACCTGTATCAGAATCATCTTTTTTACACGAACTGATGCAGAGTTGAACTGCCATAAGCGTAATCAACGCTCTTTTCGTATACATGATTGGTTTGTTTTTGTTAAAACTCATTTTATATATGATTTAATAAATAAATGCAAAGTGTGCAGGAATATCGCCTGTCTTAACAGACCATTTCAGCTTACCGTTCCTATCATAACAATGTAGCATACCCGGTGAAACATAATTTTTAGCATCAGTAACCAATACTTCTTTAGTAATTGGGTGGACTGCAATTCCATAAGGAATTTTTATAGTTTGGTCAGTTCCATCTGTAATAAACTTTTCGGACATTACAACCTCATCGCGAACGTTCAGCACACCATAGCTGATGGTATTTTTACCTGTATTATAATTCCATTCCGTACCATAGAAATAGGCTAAATCTCCATCAATAGTCAGGTTGCTGACCCCAATATCAAAGGTTTTCTTAACCTGATCAGTCTTAGTGTCAATTACAAAAAGCTTAGAGTTTACATCATAATAATTACCTCTGGAAGTAACATATAGGTCACCATATTGATCTGCTTTAAGCCGATGCAGATTGATGGCTACGTCAATCGTTTTGGTGACAGTAAACGACTTTAAATCAACTACAGAAATTGTACGCTCATAGTTTTTAGGTGAATACCCCCCAGAATTGGCAACATATAAGTGCTCCCCAACTATCGCCATTTCCTCAGGCTGTCGGCCCACATCAACTCTTTTGATTTCTGTTAATGTTGTGGTATCAATTTCCGACACAATCCCATTAGGAGCAGCAGGATCTCCTACTTTACCTAAATAGGCACTCACATAAGCCTTTCCATTATTAAAGGTAATATAGCGGCAGTTTGTGATATTAATCTGCTTAATTTTCCTGCCCGTTTTAACATCCAGAACCTCAACTTTATTTGAAATATTAACAACGATATAAAGTTTAGATCCATATACACCAACATCGTTGGCAACATCACCAAGACCTTTTACAATTTCAGGGTTTATTTTATTATAAGTGTTTCTTCTATAGATACCTGTAGTAAAATCAAGGTAATCCAATGATGCTTTGTTCATGTTCATATTGCCCTCATTAACCAGGTATAGTCCTTTTACAATAGCAGATGGGTTAGCTGGCAAAACAACTTCCTGCTCTTCCGGAACTGGCTTAAAATCCTTTCTACAGGAAATTAGCAGCGCCATAGAAACAAGTAAAAGCGATAGTCTTATGCTAGGTATAAATTGATTTCTTTTCATTGCATTTAGTATTGAAACATTAATGAAAACCGATAATAGCGGCCAGGCATTGGATAATTGGTAACCACTTCATAAGCCTGATTTAATAGGTTATTCACCTCGGCGGTAAGCCTGACAGACTTTTTATTAAACTTTGTATTGTAATGAATTCCTACATCGTGTGTGTACCAGGGCATCACATAATTATAAATGTTGTTGGTACTTTGATTATAGCGTTCTCCAGTATAGAGATAGCTGTAATTTAGTGAAAGGTTTTTATAAGCTCCGTTCAACAAAAAGGAGCCATTGTGCCAAGGGATATATGGGATCTGATGTTTATAGCTTTCCGACTTTATGTCCGCATCTAATGCTTTCTGATAGGTATAACTGATTCCAGAATTGAGTGTAAAATCTTTACCAAGCTGCCATACGGATTGGATATTGAAGTCAACCCCTTTAATATCCACCAGTCCCAGGTTTTGAACGCTCCAAATCCCCGAATTACTTGGAACGGCTACTATTTTATTCTTTACCCGGTTATAATAAACATCTGTTTGTACCGAAATCTGGCTTAACAGTTGCTTTTCATATCCTTTGATATAAGTGAAGCCAAGATCATATTGTTTGGTATATTCAGGTTCAATCACCCTGTTACCATAAAAGGTGAAGTAAAGATCAATTAAGGTAGGCATCCTAAAAATACTCTTGTAAAACGACCTTAACCTAAATTCTTTTTGATCAAAAGGTTGCCAGGACAACATCACAGTAGGCGTAAATTCATTTTTATCTTTTAATGCTGGACCGCTTTGAACACGGTCCTTAACCATTGTATTTAATAAATTTGCTTGTATATCAACCCTATTGAATTTAATTTGTGTAGCCAGGGCTGTAAGTATGGTGTTCCGCGTTGGATATGCAAAACGATAAAGGTCTGCATTCATGTCGTTCAATTGATAGTCTGAAGACAGTACCACATCCCAAATTCTATTAATATTGATCTTATTTGCTAAAGAAAGGTATACTTCTTGTTCATGATAATTATTTTCCAATAATCCATCTGTTGTAACAATATCCGGGTTTAAATATCTTTTATAATCTGTCGTATATTTAGCAGCCGCTATCAGGCTATATTTGCCAATTTCCTTTTCGTAATAGGCCTGTGCAAATAACTGCTTATTCCATTGGCGTTGCGAAAAGCTCCAAACATTGTTTACTACAGCTCCAGGAATCCCCTGCTGATCGGTATACCCATACACTTTAAAGTTCCATTTGCTGCTATCAACCATTAAACCACTTAAGCCCAATTCCAAACGCATGGTTTCAATATCACCACCAGTCCTAACTGCAGTAGTATCATATACACCATTGGTTGAACGAAATTTATACCGGCCATTGGCTTTTTTATACTCTGTACTTAAAGTACTGTAAACGCGCTCGCTGATTTTACTTTGCCATAATAGCGATGGGTTGATGAGCCCAAATGAGCCACCTTTTAGAGATGTCCTGATTTTTTGTGTAGAGCCATCAGAAAAATCTGGCTGCTTAGCTTTAAGGTATAAAGAGCTAGCTGAGGCGAAACCCCTGGCCGATTGGAACACAGTACTTTTCTGACCACTATACAATTCTATTTCTTCTATATTATCTAATGAGAATTTACCTAAGTCTACCTGTCCATTCTGAACATTACCAAGCTGTACACCATCATAAAACACAGCGGTATGATTGCTGCCCATACTACGTACGTTAATGGTTTTTAAACCACCAATACCTCCATAATCTTTTAATTGTACACCAGAAAAGAAACGGACAGCATCGGCTACCGATAAGCTATTTAATCGTTCGAGCTCTGCTCCGGAAAGGATTTGTAAGGGTGTGGAAGAGGTTTGTCGACGGCTAACCTTAACCCTATTGATTTTTACTTCATTAAGCTGCTTTACTTTATTTAAAGAGTCAGACTTTAAATTTTCCGGCATTACCTGTTTGGCAGAAATATCCTGCTTAGCCATAGTTTTTGCCTGCGCCATTAATTGTAGCGGCATAAAAACACCTAGCCATACTACGACGGCAAAAACCAATAAATAACAATTTATGCCCAAAAAGGCATAGCCATTTTTTATCATTTTGTTGTGAGGGTTACCCACAGCAAACAGTTTAGATCAAGGAAATGAAATACAAATACTTTAGCACTCACTCCTAGCTTCAATCCCCGAAAGCTATGAAATCATAAAGCAAATGGCAGGTCTTCTGACTTACTCCCGG
>JBEBUV010000090.1:0-15286 GCA_040393085.1 Pedobacter hiemivivus
AAGTTAATATAAACAGAAAAAATAGATAGCTTTGGCTGAATTTAACGTTATAGTATTTCATGATGAACAAATATAATCGAAGTTTATTCATGCTATAGCACCTTAATATAAAAACAAATAATGAAAAGAACATTTATAGGCTTATTATGTCTATTATTCAGCGGTCAGCTTTTTGCGCAGTACTCACTTCCAGGTTATGATTTCAGATTAGGTTTAACGGCTCATCCTACAATCGGATGGATTAAACCAGAAACAGGAAAAACAAATAGCGTTGCCTTAGGGTTTTCTTATGGCCTGCTAGCTGATTTTAATTTCGCTGAGAATTATGCTTTTGCAACTGGATTAACTGTCACTACCATTAATGGTAAAAGTACAGAGGTTAATGTAAAGCCCTATTATGATGGATCTGCCGCGCAAACTGCTTATGATTTAAAATACAAGTTACAGTATATCGAAATCCCTTTAAGTTTGAAGTTGAAAACTGATAAAATGGGTGAGATAAAATGGTACGGACAGTTCGGTTTGTCTAACGGCTTTAATATTGGCGCCAGACAAAATGCATCGGAATCGGGGAATGGAAGTAAAATAATTATGGAAAACAAGGGTATCTCTAAACAGACTAACTTTTACAGGGCAGGTTTGATTTTAGGTGCTGGCGGTGAGTTTGATATTTCCAATAGTACAAGTGTAGCTGTAGGGTTGACATTGAATAATGGTTTTACTGATATCGCTAGCGATAGTGATCGTAAAGTAAGGAATCATTATATGGGACTTAACTTTGCTGTTTTCTTTTAAATCTCCATTATCAATAAAAAATATATTCTCCAAAGAAAACTGCACAGGCTTATCAGCACAAACACCATAAATAAGCTCTGCAAGCTTCATAACCATTAAAAGACAAATATAAGTCAATGAAAATCGCATTAGCACAACTCAATTATCACATTGGTAATTTCGAATACAACACTAATAAAATCATTGAAAACATTGAAAAGGCAAAGGCCAAAGGTGTTGATCTGATTGTATTTGCGGAACTTGCTATATGCGGTTATCCTCCACGTGATTTTTTGGAGTTTGATGAGTTTGTTGAATTAAGTGAAAAAGCTGCTTATCAGATTGCATTGCATTGTAAAGGTATTGCCTGCATTGTTGGCTTGCCTATTAAAAATGAAGCCCTTGCAGGTAAGGATTTGTACAATGCTGCTTATTTTATAGAAGATGGACAACTAAAAAGGGTAGTGAAAAAGGCTTTACTACCTAATTATGATGTATTTGATGAGTATCGTTATTTTGAGCCAGGAAAGAACTTTGAATGTATAGATTTTAAAGGAGTTAAAATTGCAGTTACCATTTGCGAAGATTTATGGAATATTAACAATAATCCGCTTTATATATCTTGTCCGATGGATGAATTGGCCAGACAAAAGCCGAAGTTGATGATCAATATTGCAGCGTCTCCATTTTCTTATACACATGATGAAGCCCGTGCAGTTGTCCTTTCAGCAAATGCTAAACAGTATGGCTTACCTTTATTGTATGTAAATCAGATAGGTGCGCAAACGGAAATCATATTCGACGGAGGTTCGATGGCTTTTGATGCTAAAGGGAACATGATTGATGAGATGCCATATTTTAAGGAGGATATGCGCGTTTATGATTTCGAGGATTATAAAATTCAAGGGCTTGAGCCGATACAGCAACAAACAGTGCCCGATATTGAGCAGATCCACGAAGCCCTGATACTAGGTATTAGAGATTATTTTGAAAAGTCTGGTTTTACTAAGGCCGTATTAGGCTTATCTGGGGGTATTGATTCTGCTATTGTATGCGCTTTGGCTTGTCGTGCTTTAGGTCCAGAAAATGTAATGGGGGTACTGATGCCCTCTAAATATTCTTCGGATCATTCTATTCAGGATGCTTTAGATCTGGCTGAAAATCTGGGTTGCATGCATGAGATTATTCCAATAAAGGATCTTGCTGATGCCTTTGATCAGGTAATGGCTCCGGTTTTTGCAGGTCAACCTTTTAATCTTACCGAAGAAAATATACAAGCCCGATGTCGTGGGGTAATTGTTATGGCTATGTCTAATAAATTCGGATATATCTTATTGAATACTTCTAATAAAAGCGAATGTGCAGTAGGTTATGGTACTTTGTATGGAGACATGTGTGGTGCCATTGGTGTATTGGGGGATGTATATAAAACTCAGGTATACGAATTGGCACAGTTTATAAATAAAGATGGTATTGTTATTCCTGTGAATACCATAGTAAAACCACCATCAGCAGAGCTTAGACCAGATCAGAAAGATTCTGACTCCCTACCTGATTATGATACCCTTGATAAAATACTATATCAATATATTGAGCTAAAGAAAAGCTCATCAGCTATAATTGCCCAGGGATATGATGAAGCCTTAGTTAGACGGATCATAAAAATGGTTAATACGGCCGAATTTAAACGCTACCAGACCCCACCAATCTTGCGTGTATCACCTAAGGCATTTGGTATGGGACGTAGGATGCCAATTGTAGGGAAATACCTATCATAGTTGATTTCAGTAAATTACAGAATGGATTTTTTTGAAGGTTCCAGCTTAAGCAGTTTTCTTAACCCATTTTCTATAAGGAATAATCGCAGCTAAGAACAATGCTAAAACACATAATAGTTTAGCAATGATATCACCTGTTTTTACATATAAAGTTAGCTCTTCATTTAGGTTAATGTCTGCTTTTAAAGCAGTTCTTGTCCACCAGTCTGCTTGCTTTATTATATCTCCTTTTTGATTAATGAAGCAGGAGATTCCTGTATTTGCGGACCGTACTACATACCTGCGACTTTCAATTGCTCTTAGTTTAGCGTATAACAGGTGCTGATCTTTTCCTGAGGTATTGCCCCACCAACCATCATTGGTGATGATGGCGATGAACTGAGCGCCGTTTTTAACCGCGTCTCCAATCCACTCCCCCCATAAAGATTCATAGCAGATTACCGGGGCAACGCCAACGCCACTATAGGCGAAAAATACACCTGATTCTTTTTGCCATCCATAACCACCTACAGTACCACCAAAGCCCTCAAATAATGGATTCAGAATCGACAGTATCGTTGGGAATGGCATTTTTTCTACACCAGGAACCAGTTTCGATTTATGGTAAAACTGTACATTGGCAGAGTTTTCTATTTGCACAGCAGCATTAAACACATCAACATAAGTGCTGTTATCGTATTTTTTGGCCGATAAGGTCTGTGGGCCATTGTATAGTTTATAGCTCTCTATACCAGTTATTAAAGTCCCGTTTTTATACTTTTCTAAAAACTGCTGGGCAATTTTAAAATCGGAATTACTTCTAATCTGATCTTCATCAATATTGGCAGGGATAGCTGTTTCCGGCCATATAAAATACTCTGTATTGGGCTGAGCTACAGAATCCGAAAGGTGGGTCAGGATGTTTAATTGATCTGCTGCCGAAAGGCTTCCGAATTTCAAATAGGGATCGATATTTGGTTGTACAGTAACCACATTTACCGGAGATATTTTTTCCTGGTACTGGTAATACTTAGTTAAAGACAGGGCTATTGGCAAGATGACAAATAGCGCCCATATAAAAGCAGGTCTGAACTTTAAATATCCTTTAGCTTCAGATCGGATCTGTTTATAGGCTTCAAAAGCCAATATGTTACTTAGTAATATCCATACTGAACCACCATAAGTGCCGGTATATTCATACCATTGTGCCAATTGGTGCATACCCGAAAGGCCATTTCCTAAGGTCATCCATGGAAAAGCAAGATCCCAGGTCTGGTGCAGGTATTCCATTGCCACATAAAAGGAAAGTAAACCGGCATAAGCCACTTTTTTACTGCTTACCTTTTGCAAGCGGTAATACAGCCAGAAAGCGAAAGTCATCAGCAATGCGCCAAGCCCGAAAGGGATAAGCGATACAAAAGCAGATACAATAGGATTATTTACAGCACTGATAGCATTATAAACCCAATAAATCGATGCCGTATTCCAAAGTAAAAAGGTAAGTCCAGCCGTAAGGAATATCTGTTTGCCTGTTTTACCTTCGTTTTTATGGATAATCCGGTCAATTGCAATGAGTAAAGGCACCAGTCCGACCAATAATAATGGAGTGGTATAAGGAATTGGAGGCCATGCCAGCCACATTATAAATGCACTTAGCAGAGCCAGTGGAGCAGTATTTTTAAAGTTCATTTTTGCGGCTTATAAGCTGTCTAATATGTCGGCTTTCTTAGCTTCATATTCTTCCTGAGTAATCAGGTGTTTATCGAACAGGCTTTTTAGTTTCCTTAATTTTAGGGTTGTTTCATCCTCAGGCTCTTCTACATGTATAGGAGCGACAGGTGCTGCCGGGGCCACAGGTGGGGTCGAAAATAAGGCTACAGGTTCTTCTGTCGGTTCTGTTGTAACAGTGTTTACGGTAACAGGAGAGGTAGTCGAGCGTCTTTCTTCTAACTCAGCTTGTCTTAGTTGCTCTTTAAAATCTTCCAATTGCTCGTATGCGGCCTGGTATAATTTGCGCGCTTGTACTTTGGGGATATATTCTGTGATGATGTTTTCGCCGTGTAAAGGAACGCAGATGAACTTCGAACCAAAGATTTCCTCTTTAAAAGAAACCTCTTTAACACTCTTCCATGAGATGTCTTTAAAGTTCATGGTGATGCCAAAATTACCCGGTTCACAATAAAAAATACGCTTGTTACTAACCGCAATACAATCTGGGAGCAAATTTACAGCAGGCTTTTTTTGTACTGCCATATATATCAGTTCCTCATTTGCAGTAAGCATATCATTTAATTTACCCAATACCTTTTCAACAGCTTTAGGATCTTGTTCGTCACTTAAAAATCTATCTATTAAGTTCATATCTTTCTTTATTTTGTAATCGTAGATGTATGTTTTAATCAACAGGAGTTATTCTTCCTCGTCTTTGTATTTATTTTTCTTCTTAACAACCTCCTCGGCTCCGGCAACACAAATTACAAATTCTCCCTTTAATATATTGTTTTCAAAATGTGATTTAATCTCTGTTAAAGTGCCTCTTACTGTTTCTTCGTAAAGCTTGGTTAACTCTCTGCTAACGGATGCTTGCCTATCAGCCCCCATATATTGCGCAAATTCTTCCATTGTTTTAAGTAAGCGATGTGGACTTTCATAAAAGATCATCGTTCTTTCTTCTGTTGTCAGTTTTTTTAGACGGGTTTGTCTTCCTTTTTTTACCGGTAAGAATCCCTCAAAAACAAAAGCATCACAAGGTAGACCGGAGTTTACCAATGCGGGTACAAATGCTGTTGCACCAGGTAAGCACTCTACTTCCAGATCATGCTTTAAAGTTTCCCTCACTAGGAAAAAGCCTGGATCAGATATAGCAGGTGTTCCGGCATCAGAGATCAATGCGACATTTTTACCTTCTTTTAAAAAGCGAATAATTTCAGTTGTTGCTTGATGTTCATTGTGTTGGTGGTGAGAGTATGCCTTTTTGTCGATCCCAAAATGCTTTAATAAAGGAGCGCTGGTTCGTGTATCTTCAGCAAGAATCACATCCGCTTCTTTTAAAATCCTTACGGCCCTGAAAGTCATGTCTTCCAAATTGCCAATTGGCGTAGGAACAAGAAAAAGTTTACCCATTATGTATGTACGGTTACGTTTTATGATGCTGGATTGCTCAAGCAACGCTTCAAATTTACTAAATAATGCATTAACCACAACTGATTGCGTTTTCACTAATCCTAATAATAAATTACCAATATATACATGTAACTAAATAGATTGGCATTATAAACAAAACATACTTGCATTATGAATCAGGAGAAGACAGTTTCTGTACCCGACGAGGTGGTAATGAACAAGATTTTTATGGTTCGCGGTCAAAAAGTGATGCTCGATAGGGACCTTGCCGAGCTTTATGGAGTTGATACTAAAGTTTTAAAACAAGCGGTAAGACGTAATATTACACGTTTTCCAGATGACTTTATGTTTGAGATGGATAAAGAAGAACTTGAATGTTTGAGGTCAACAATCAATCTCCGTATAAAAAACGAAGCTCCTGAGGCTAAAAATTGTAAATCAATCTTATCTTTGTTCAAAAATATATATAATGCTGCAAGTAAACTATATCCGCGAAAACAGAGATGAAGTTTTAGCAGGCTTAAACCTGAGAAACTTTAAACAACCAGAGCTGGTTGATGAAATTATTAAAACTGATGAAGAAAGAAGACAATCACAAACTTCATTAGATAATCTCTCTGCTATTGCAAATTCGAGCGCAAAACAGATTGGTGAGTTGATGCGCAACGGTAAAAAGGATGAAGCTGAGATGTTAAAAGCAGAAACTACAGCGAATAAAGAACAGATCAAAAGTCTTTCTGATGAACTGGCTGTTGCTGAGCAGAAGTTACACAATCTGATTGTACAATTACCTAATTTACCTCACCATTTGGTTCCGGCAGGAAGTACTGCAGAAGAGAACGAAATTGTGTATACGCATGGTGCTCCGGCGGAATTGACTAAAGATGCTATACCTCATTGGGAGCTGACTTCAAAATATGATATTATCGATTTTGAATTGGGAACAAAGATTACCGGTGCTGGTTTTCCAGTATATAAAGGTAAGGGTGCGCGTTTACAACGTGCGTTGATTAATTTCTTTTTAGATCAATCTACCGCTGCAGGTTACCGCGAAATGCAGGTGCCTCTTCTTGTTAACGAGGCTTCAGGCTTCGGGACAGGACAGTTGCCAGATAAAGAAGGTCAGATGTACCATGTTGGTGTAGATAATCTTTATTTGATTCCTACAGCAGAGGTTCCCGTAACGAACCTTTACAGAGATGTTATTCTAAAAGAAGACGAACTTCCAGTAAAGAACACAGGATATACACCTTGTTTTCGTCGTGAAGCAGGCTCTTATGGTGCTCATGTACGTGGTTTAAATAGGCTTCATCAATTTGATAAAGTAGAGATTGTACAGATTGTTCATCCAGATCAGTCGTACGAAATATTGGAGCAAATGAGCACTTATGTTCAGTCGCTATTACAGAAACTTGGATTACATTACCGTGTACTAAGATTATGTGCGGGTGATATGGGCTTTACAGCTGCAATGACTTATGATATGGAGGTTTGGAGTGCAGCACAACAACGCTGGTTAGAGGTGTCTTCCGTATCGAATTTTGAAACCTATCAAAGTAACAGACTTAAATTAAGGTTTAAAGGAACTACTGGTAAGACACAATTGGCTCATACTTTAAATGGAAGTGCATTGGCGTTACCACGTATTGTTGCTGCTATATTAGAAAATAATCAAACAGGTAAAGGAATTAAGATCCCTGAAGTACTGGTTCCTTATACAGGATTCGAATATATCGATTAGGCATTCCCTTAATTAGCTTCTATGGCCTGACCTTGAATAAGCTGCGAGGTAAATTTATTTAAGGATAAAGGCATAAAAAAAGCCGCAAAAAAATATGCGGTCATTATACTGAATTTAACTGTTCGTATAATGGCCGCTTTTTTTTTGGCCTGTTTATAATAAATAATAAAAAAATTAGAACTAATTTAGGTTGTTGATTGTAGTTAATGAGTTAATAGTGAGATAGCTGAGGATACTCTACTTCATATATATGAGACTACATAAATTAATTTTAATGTTTCTCCCTGGTTTACCCCTCTTTTGCTGTACTGTGGCATTCGGACAAACAGCAGACACAACCAGGGTGCTCAGCAATGCATCCCTTCAGGAAGTTATCAATTATGCATTGTTCAATAGGCCTGGCGTTAGACAATCATTGATAGATGAAGAAATAGGCGAACGGGATATAAAATCTGCGCTGGCAGGTTGGTTTCCTCAAATTAATGGGGATGCCAATTATAATTATAACCTGAAACAGCAGAAAAGTATTTTAAACATGAATGGTGAAGAGAGCCTGCTCACTCTTGGTACCAGGCACACTTCTGCTTTCACTTTACAAGCCGATCAAAAATTCCTCGATGCCGGATTAATTCAAGCTTCCAAGGCCTCAAAGTTTTACCGGCTGCAGTATAAGCAAAGTACTG
This sequence comes from Pedobacter hiemivivus, assembly GCA_040393085.1. Lineage (GTDB taxonomy): Bacteria > Bacteroidota > Bacteroidia > Sphingobacteriales > Sphingobacteriaceae > Pedobacter > Pedobacter hiemivivus_A. The sequence continues at coordinate 8,079 of JBEBUV010000090.1, forward strand.
AAAATACTAAAATCACTACAGTTGTTGATGTCAGTAAAGCCTATTTTGATATACTAACCAGCAAGGAACAGCTTAATATCATCAATGAAAATATCGTCCGACTAGAAAAACAATTAAAAGATTCCCGTGCCCAATTTGATGTGGGGCTAGTTGATAAAACAGATTATCAAAGAGCACAAATCAGTTTAAGTAATTCAAAAGCCGATAAGAAACGTGCAGAAGAGTTGTTGAAATATAAATATGCGTATCTGAAGCAAGTGATCGGATATAACAACAACAAAGACCTGAGTTTGAACTTTGATGCTATGCACATGGAAAATGAGATCATGATAGATACCAATCAGGCCCGGAATTATGAAAATAGAGTTGAATACCGATTATTGCAAACGCAAAAGCAACTGCAACATTTAAACACCGCATATAATAAATGGGCGTATCTGCCTACTATAGGTGGATTTATAAACTATAATTGGAACTATCAAAACAACAATTTTCAAGACTTGTACAATACAAATTATCCGAGTTCAGTGTTTGGCTTAACCCTACATATCCCCATCTTCCAAGGAACAAAAAGAATTCAGGAGATCCGGAAATCTGAATTACAGGAAAAAAGAATCGACATGGATTTGGAAAATACCCGAAATCAAATCAATACACAGTATGAGCAGGCTATGGCAACTTATAAGGCTAATCTTAACGATTGGAAGACAAATTTCGCCAATGTGGAACTATCTAAACAGGTATACAATATCATTAAGCAACAATATGATGAAGGGATTAAAACTTACCTGGATCTGATGACAGCAGAAACCGACCTGCGGACTACACAACTTAATTATTTGAATTCATTGTATAGCCTTCTTTCTTCAAAACTAGATGTACAACAAGCATTAGGAACAATTAACGTAAACCAATAAGCAAATGAATACGGTTAATTATATAAAAACAAGCATTGTTATACTGGGGGCCATTTCCTTCTCAGCATGTGGTGGTGGAAATAAAACGGCACAACAGCAGGGTGGACCACCACCAGCAACCCCTGTGTCTGTATATAAAGTTGCTACTGAACCGGTAACTACTATGAATACTTATCCTGGGGTAGTGGTACCTTTAAATGAAGTTGAGCTACGCGCACAGGTTGGGGGCTATATTACTGCAATTTATATTAAGGATGGTCAGAAAGTAACCAAAGGGCAGAAGCTTTATGAAATAGATCGGACTAAGTATTTAGCTACTTATAATTCAGCAAAAGCGAATTTGCAAATGGCTCAGGCTAACCGCGATAAAAGTCAAAAGGATATGGACCGATATACCAGGCTTGCTGCTCAAGAAGCGATTGCAAAACAACGGGTAGATTACGCCACTACAGATCTGGCAAATGCCGAATCACAAGTTGCCGCTGCCAGGGCCAACCTTTCGGCTGCAAATAACGACTTGCAACGTTCTATTATTGTATCGCCCTTAAATGGTACTATTGGTATTTCACAGGTAAAACAAGGAGCCTTGGTCGCTGCAGGATCTACCCTTATAAATACTGTATCTACAAATAACCCTATAGCGGTAGATATCACCATAAATCAACGTGAGATTCCCAGGTTCATCCAGATGAAGAATAACCATCAAGCGGTAAAAGACTCCCTTTTTAGCGTGCAGCTTCAGGATGGAAGTATTTATAAAAAGCAAGGAAGGATATTAACGATCGATCGGGCAATTGACCCAACAACAGGGACTATGAAAGTCAGAATTAGTTACCCTAATGAAGAAGGGAAATTAATTGCCGGTATGACAGTAAACCTCCAGGTTTTAGATAAGTCGGCCAAGGATCAATTGGTCATTCCCTATATGGCAGTTTCAGAACAGTTAGGAGAATTTAATGTATTTGTAGTTGGCGATAGTAGTAAAGCTGAACAACGTATTATTAAGCTTGGTAAGCAATTTGGTAAAAAAGTGGTGGTGAATGAAGGCTTAAAAGTGGGAGATGTGATTGTTACTGATGGTGCCCAGAATGTACGACCCGGCGCAGTTGTAAAATATTAAAAGAATTTCAAGCTTATGATCTCAGAAGTATTTATCAGACGCCCGATTACAGCTATCGTCATATCCATATTAATTGTGGTTATAGGTACCATTGTAATTACAACTTTGCCCATCAGTCAGTACCCAAGTATTGCGCCACCAACGGTGACTGTTTCGGGTATTTACACTGGGGCCGACGCACAAACTGTGGAGCAAACCGTAACGACCCCCATAGAGAGTCAAATCAATGGTACACCAGGTATGAAGTATTTGTCGTCCAATAGTACTTCCGATGGCCGATCTTCTATTACAGTTACTTTTGATGTGGGCACAAACATAGATGTTGCGGCATTAGATGTGCAAAATAGAGTGGGGATCGCTTTGCCTTCCTTACCAGAGGCTGTTACCCGTTTAGGAGTAACCACTAAGAAAGCCAATAGCGATATGTTAATGGTAATAGGTTTATATTCTCCTAATGGAACTTATGACGATAAATTTATCTCCAACTACGTCAATCTCTATGTAAAAGATGCAATTTTAAGGGTACAAGGGGTTGGAGATGTGCAAGCCTTTGGGCAACCTTTCAGTATGCGGGTATGGCTGGATGCTAATAAACTTGCAGCGCTTGGCCTTACTCCGGCGGATGTAACTATGGCTATTCAAGAACAAAATACACGTATTCCAGGTGGTAGCGTAGGTGCACCACCTCAGCATAATTATCAGACATTTGAATTTTCGGTACTAATGGATGGCGACCTGAATACCGAAGAACAGTTTAGAAATATAGTAGTTAAAACCAATACCGATGGGTCTGCAGTATACCTGAAAGATGTAGCCAGGGTAGAGCTAGGCTCATTTAATTATGCTCTAACTGCAAAAATGAATGGTAAGGTATCTTCCTTAATGGGGATTTTCCAAAGCCCGGGAGGCAATGCCGTACAAACCGCCGATGGGATCTATAAAGTGATGGCAGAATTGAAAAAGTCCTTTCCTAAGGATTTAGACTATAAAATTCCATATGAAACGGTGACTGTAGTAAAGGTGTCAATTGATGAGGTAGTAACCACCTTGATTGAAGCCCTTATTTTGGTAACCTTGGTGGTGTTCTTCTTCCTGCAAAGCTGGCGGGCAACGCTCATCCCTGTTTTAGCTATCCCTGTGTCTATAATCGGTACATTTATATTTTTTACCTTTTTTGGTTTCTCTATCAATGTGTTGACCATGTTCGGTTTTGTGTTGGCCATAGGGATCGTGGTTGATGATGCCATAGTGGTGGTTGAGGCGGTACAGCATTATATGGATCACGACGGACTTTCAGCCCCTGATGCTACCCGTAGAGCAATGAATGATATTACTGCCCCTGTTATTGCAATAGCACTTATTCTGGCTGCAGTATTTATTCCAGTTGGTTTTATTCCAGGGATGGTAGGACAATTGTATCAGCAGTTTGCTATTACTATTGCCGTTTCGGTGTTGATTTCTGCATTTGTCGCACTTTCACTTACCCCCGCTCTTTGTTCTATTCTTTTAAAACCTATGAAATTAGACAAGGATTCAAGGGGCTTAAATCAATTTTTTTATAAATTCAATAGATGGTTTAGGGGTGTCACACATAACTACTCTATGGGGGTAAAAAGAGCCTTAAAAGCAATTCCCTTAGTGATGATTATCCTGGTTTGTATTTATTTGGGTACTGGCGGATTATTCCTTAAAAAAGCAACAGGCTTTATTCCTAATGAGGATGCCGGTATTTTTATCATTGGTGCCACATTACCCGAGGGTGCATCTTCCATACGTACAGATGCTTTCCTAAAAAAGATCACAGATACGATTCGCAAAAATTATCCTGAGGTAGATAATATCACCTCCATTAGTGGAATCAATATCCTCAACAGTTCATTTAAATCAAACGCAGGTACTTTCTTTGTTCAGCTTAAGAACTGGAAAGATCGGAAGAAAGATGTGAATACGATTATGGCGGGCTTAAATCAATCTTTTATGGGAAGTAAAGAGGGGAATGTATTTGTTGTTGCTCCACCGCCTATACCGGGATTGGGGATTAGTGGTGGTTTTTCTATGCAGATTGAAGAGAAACAAACTGGAGATATTAAGGAATTTGAAGCCAACGTAGGTAAATTCCTTGGGGCGGCTAATCAACGTCCGGAAATCGGAATGGCCTATACCTTATTTAACACAAGAACTCCAAACTATAAAGTTATTGTAGACAGAGAGCAGGCCAAAAAAATGGGAGTCTCTATTGGAGCAGTTTATAGTACAATCTCTGCATATTTAGGCAGTAGCTATATTAACGACTTCACCAAGTATGGAAGGAACTTCCGTGTGGTAAGTCAGGCAGATACCAATTACCGCGCAAATATTGATAATATCGGGTTCCTATATGTCAGAAATGCGGCAGGGGTTTCCGTTCCATTAAGTTCCATAGTTTCCTATAAAGTTGTAGAGAATCCATCAATTATCAACCACTTTAATCTTTTCCGTTCCATTGAAATAGGTGGTGCGGCCAAACAGGGGCGAAGCTCTGGGGATGCTTTAAATGCGTTAAAGGAAGTTGCAGCACAAACATTGCCTGCTAATTATGGTTATGATTTTTCTGGATTAAGTTTGCAGGAAACAGAAGCAGGAAATAAAACAACAATGATTTTTACATTGGTTATTGTCTTTGTATTTCTATTGTTGGCAGCTTTGTACGAAAGTTGGTCAGTTCCTTTTTCTATTTTACTTGCTGTACCTCTGGGGTTATTTGGGGCTATTTTGGCATTGACTTTCCTTCCGAAGCTGGATAATAATATTTATGCACAGGTGGGTTTAATTACGCTGATCGGTTTATCTGCAAAGAATGCCATTCTGATTGTTGAATTTGCCAAAGAGAGGGTGGATTGGGGGATGGAACTTATTGCAGCTACTATTGAAGCTGTCAGGTTAAGACTCAGACCTATTATTATGACATCGCTCGCCTTTATCTTGGGTGTTATCCCATTAATACTTTCATCAGGGGCAGGAGCTGTTTCGCGACAAACTATCGGTTGGACAGTAGCTGCAGGGATGTTGTCAGCAACTTTACTCGCCATATTTATCGTTCCTGTATTGTTTGTACTCATTACCAGAATCGCCTATGGTAAAAAGAAACTAGCAGAGTTACAAGCTTCATATAGGCCAGAAGATCATAAAAATACATTGCATGCAGATGAAGACTAAAAAACAAAAAAGCTTCCTTTTGGGAAGCTCTTTGTTTTTACCAGGTAGATGATAAAGGTAAAAATAAATAGACGTTAACGGGTAATTGTATTATAGGTTAGTTAATAAGTACTATAAAATTAGGATCAGCAATAAGATAATAATGATGATTGCTCCTACAGAAAGGTAAACTCCTCCGCCCATTGCTTTGGCTTGAGATTTCAATTCCTTAAGTTCTTTACGTAGTTCTTTTTTTTCTGATCTGGATAAATCCGATTTATCCATTTTTTTGATCTCTTCTACACGGTTTGTAATCCTTTCAAGCTGAATTTTCTGTTCTGCAGTCATTTCAGTCTTTGTCTTGTTTTTTTCTGCAGCACTTACAGTATTTGCGCTTAGTCCGAGTGTAAAGATTAAGATTAGCGAGTAGATTAACTTTTTCATAATTTTAGTTTTTTAATTGTAGCTATTGTTAAGCACTTAATTAAGATGGTATGCTGTTAATAACAAAAAACCTACCAAAACTAATTGATAGGTTTTTTTAATGTTTTCTTAATTAAACTGTATACTCTACAGGTCAGAATTGAATTTCTGCCTTAAAAGGGCGTACTAAAATCCTTTGATCTCAAATACTACATTCATCTGATAGTTTAATTTTATCTTTTTAAAATCAATCTCGGGAGCAGCTGCACCAGACATATCTGCACTCTCTGATTTCATCATCATTACATTTGCACGATACATCGGTTGTGGAAAAGATTCATTATTTATTTCTTGAATATCTATTGCGCTACCTAGCTTATCGCCAAGCGCCTGAACCAGGTAGGTTGCTTTTTCTTTTGCAGCTAAAAGTGCTTTAATTTTAAGCTCTTTTTTAAGGCTCTCAATTTTCGAATAATCATAGCTGTCAATATTGGTGTTTGCTATTCCCTTAGGGTCTATACTACCAATAATGGTATTCCACTTATTTAAATCTGATACTTTTAAGCGATATTGTTTGCTGGCCAGATATTCTGGATTTTTCTTTTTTGCAGCAGCAACAGCATAGCTTGAAAGATTATTAATAGTCAGATTGTCTTTACTTATACCTGCTGCTTGTACCGCATTAAACAATTCATTTTCCAGATCAGTAATTTCCACTTTTTTCTTACTGTTACCATCTTTAAGGTACTCTTTTAAAGAGATACTAATGTAAATGATGTCAGGAGTGATTTCTGTTTCAGCAGTTCCGCTAACATTAATCTTCTTACGTAGATCTACTTGTTGGGCCATAGCGTTTACACTAAATAAAGCAACGATGGCAAGGCTTAATAATTTTTTCATAATATGGTATTTTTCATTTGTGTATTTGAAGTATAGATGAAACAATCATGCCGATTCCATATCTATACTTCAAAAAAAACATCAATTATTCTTCAACCATCTCATTATTAGGGCCTATTTCTTCTACGACATCTTCTTTAAAATAAGATTTCTGGAAGATAAGGATGAGGACAACACCTACAGAAATTGCTGCGTCAGCGATATTAAATACTGGTCTGAAGAAAATATAGTCTTCGCCACCCCATATTGGTACCCAGGTAGGGAATACACCTTGTAAAATTGGGAAGTAAAACATATCTACCACTCTGCCATGGAATAATGTAGCATAATCGTATATTCTACCATAAAATACCGAATCAATGATATTTCCCAATGCACCAGCAAAAATTAGTGCAACATTCAAGATCAAGCCTCTGTGGTATTTCTTTTGGATCAGATAATGCAATCCATAAGCAATCCCTGCAACAGCAACAATTCTGAATAAAGATAAAGCAAGCTTACCAAATTCGCCGCCAAACTCTAAACCAAAAGCCATCCCATTATTTTCCGTAAAGTGGATAATAAACCAATTGCCAATGATTTTGAATTCCTGACCCAGATACATATTGGTTTTAATCCAGGTCTTTAACAGTTGATCTGCCAGTAAAACAAAGAAAATAATTAATAAAGGTTTA
>JBEBUV010000091.1:0-15160 GCA_040393085.1 Pedobacter hiemivivus
ATCTATAAAATTTTAAGTAATAGCATTAAAAAAACGCATTAATCATGTAATTGCGGTTTTTGGTGCTTATTTTTGAACCAGATTATGAGTATTTTTAAATTAAAGATAAATTTCGAAGAACAAGGAAAAGAATCAGTTGAACTACCTATTGCCGGCGGAGAGTCTGTTTTGGATGTCTGCCTTGATCATGGAATAGAATTACAGCATAACTGTGGCGGTGTATGCGGTTGTAGTACCTGTCATGTATATGTGACTAAAGGAGCGGATAACATCCAGGAAATTTCAGATAAAGAAGAAGATTTTATTGACAGAGCAGTCCGTCCAAGAATTACTTCACGCTTAGGTTGTCAGTGTATCATCAGTAGTGGTGATATCGAAGTGACCATACCAGATCAATCTGAATTTTTAGGCCATTAATTAACAATTAAATAAATAAGACATGCAGGATAAGTTTGCGCTACCAATATATTGGAATGATCATGAGGATATAGCTCAGGAATTATATGAGAAATTTGGTGATGATTTTAATGAAGGTAAAATCTACAGAATCAGGTTCACTGAACTATTACAATGGGTATTGGACCTACCTAATTTTAAAGGAACTAAAGAAGAAAGTAACGAAGGTCACCTGGAGCAAATCCAATCGGCCTGGGTTTACGAATGGAGAGATAACCAGTCATAACGGATGTTTCTTGAACAGCTAAAGCATATTACAACACTCATCTTTGATATTGATGGAGTATTGACTAACGGTGATATCATCGCGTCTGATTCAGGCGAGTTTTTACGGACCTTTAATATCAAAGATGGTTATGCATTACAGCTCGCTGTTAAAAAAGGTTATCATGTTTGCATCATCTCTGGTGGTAAAGGGGCAGCCATGGAGAAACGTTTTGAAGGGCTTGGTATAATCCATGTTTTCCTGGGCGTTTCTGATAAAGTAGCTGTATATAACAGCTTTCTTGAAAAATATAAACTTAATGCCACTGAAGTCCTTTATATGGGGGATGATATTCCTGATCTTAATGTGATGAAGTTAGTGGGAATTGCAACCTGCCCAGCAGATGCTGTTCCTGAAATTAAAGCAATCTCTAAATACATATCACCCTTTACCGGGGGCAAAACTGCGGTTAGGGATGTGATAGAAAAAGTGCTAAAAGTACAAGGAAAGTGGTTTGATGAAAACCCATCTGCTGCCGACTCTGGCAAATAGCTGATATCTTATCAATAATTTTATTACATATCAGGGTTAAACCTTTTGATACTTTGTCTCCTCTAACCTTTGAGCTTACGAGAGCTCTTAACCTTAAAAAGAATAGACAATGAAAAAATTAATGATTATTTGCGGATTGTTATTCAGTGCAGTAACATTTGCAAACGCACAGGCCGGTGATCGCAAAATGCCAACACCAGAAGAAAGAGCAGAAAGAAGTGCTACACAATTGACTAAGAAGTTAAATCTTAGCGAAGATCAGAAAGCTAAAGTTAAAACTATCTTTTTAGATCAGGCTGCTGCAATGACTAAGATAAGAACTGAAAGTAAAGATGATAAAGCAGGAGCGATGGCTAAAATGAAAGCCTTGAATGAAGAAAATGATGTGAAAATCAATGCTTTGTTAAACGACGACCAGAAAAAAGCCTTTGCAGAATGGCAGACTGAAAGAAAAGATAGAATGAAAAACAGAGGTGGTAAAGGAGCAGGTAAAGATGGACCTGCTAAGGAAAAAGGATAAACTGAAATCAAATAAAAAATAATAAAAGCGGCCTTACGGTCGCTTTTGTTATTTTTGCCCTCAAAGAACTAAACATGTATATACAAAAGCTTCCAATTATACTCGCCTCAAAATCTCCACGTAGACAAGAACTGTTAAAGCTAATGGACCTTGATTTTAAGATAGTATTAAAAGAAGTTGACGAAAGCTATCCCGATAATCTATTGCCTGCTGAAATAGCCGTTTATATTGCTGAGAAAAAGGCTGCTGCTTTTGCAAATGAACGTGAGGGTAGTATAGTAATTACTGCTGATACCATCGTTGCTTACCAAAAGGAAATACTTGGCAAACCTGAAGACGCGACGCATGCAGCAGAAATGTTAGGTAAATTATCTGGCACCAATCACCAGGTCTATACAGGTGTAAGTATTGCATATGGTGATAAAATCCATTCATTTTATGATGTAACTGAAGTCTTCTTTAATAAACTTACACCAGCACAAATAGATTATTACATCCGTCATAATAATCCTTATGATAAAGCTGGGTCTTATGGAGTTCAGGATTGGATTGGGTTAGTTGCTGTAGAAAGAATTATAGGCTCTTATACCAATGTAATGGGCTTGCCAACTGAGAAATTGTATAAAGCCTTATCACGGTTTTAACAGATTCAAAACTTGCATATATATAAAAGCGACTATTAGTCGCTTTTATAATTTAATTACTTTCCATCCAGAGACAATTTGTGTAAAACACCCATTTTTAAATCATAAGTAGATAGGCTAAGTTGTTTGATTTTACAATTGCTGATCACATAATCGGTGATTAATACTGCAATCACGATCATATCTACCCTTAGTCTGATAAGATTTGGCATGATTTCTCTTTCTGCATGTGTAGATGAAATGAGGCTTTGTGCCAAATTATGGTATTTGAGTAAATCGATTGGGGTCGACTTAAGGCTTCTGATATCTTTTTCTGGGTAAATCATACTGGCAAAGGTTTCAAATGCTCCAGCAGAGCCTATCAGGTGTTGTGGTTGATATACTGCGCAGGCAGCTATTAAGTCGGCCAGCTCTGTAGCGAGATGATTGATGATAGAGATCTGGTCGTATTCACTGATTGGATCAGACTTGAAATATGCTTGCGTAAGTCTTGCAGCTCCTATGTTATAGCTTTTTTTCCAAAGTAATGCTTCTTCATTGCAAATAATGAATTCGGTGCTTCCACCTCCAATATCCATGATTAAAGTCATCCCTTTTACGGTTCCTGTTGCCTTAACGCCATTAAAAATATAAGCGGCTTCTTCATCACCTGTGGCTATTTGAATCGTAATGCCGGCATCTTGTTCAGCCCCATTTATAAAGTCGAAACCATTAGCAGCACTGCGTATAGCAGATGTGGCTACAGCTTTAACAACATCGATCTGGTATTTGTCAATTTCTTTTTTGAAATCTTTAAGTGTGTTAATTCCTCTTTCGAAAGCTTGGGGAATAATCATATTGTCGTTAATTCTACCTTCGCCTAATCTTACAGGAACATTCGTTTTGTATAGGATGTTGATTTTGTGATCCGACAGGTCCGCAATAATCAGGTGAAATGTGTTGGTGCCAAGGTCAATAACGGCTGCTTTCATACTTTGAATTTAAGGGTATAAAGCTATTAAATTCAAATAAAGTTTCTCGCAAAAAAAAAGCCCGCATAATTGCGGGCCTTCGGAGTATTTAATTAATTATTCAAAATATTCTTTCATCTTTTCAAAGAAGCTCTTGTCGTTCTTACCCGGTTGAGGTTTGAAGTTTGGAGATTCTCTAAGGCTTTCCAGAATTCCTCTTTCCTCAGCACTTAAGGCTTTAGGCGTCCATATATTTACATGGATGATCTCGTCGCCGCGGTGATAAGAATTGATCTCAGGGATACCTTTGCCTTTTAGGCGTAATAATTTACCGCTTTGGGTACCTGGTTCAATCTTGATTTTTGCTTTACCATCTATAGTAGGTACTTCTGCACTGTAACCAAGTGCTGCATCTATAATAGAAACATGTAAATCATAAACTACGTTGTTTCCTTCACGCTTTAAGCTTTCATGTGGAATTTCTTCAATCAGGATGATTAAATCTCCAGGAACACCACCATTTGGCGCTGCATTTCCTTTTCCACTCATACTCAATTGCATACCATCACTTACACCAGCAGGTATATTGATAGTAATAGTTTCTTCCCCTCTAACAATACCCTCACCATGGCAAGATCCACACTTTGCAGTGATTTGAGATCCGCTACCATTACAAGTAGGGCAGGTAGAAGTAGTTTGCATTTGTCCCAATATAGTATTGGTCACTCTGCGTACAGCACCACTGCCACCACAAGTTTTACAAGAGCTTACTGACGAACGGTCTTTAGCACCGCTACCGTCGCAGGTTTTGCAGACAATCTGTTTGTTTACTTTTATTTTTTTCTCGGTGCCATTGGCAATTTCTTCGAGCGTAAGTTTTACTTTAATGCGCAGATTGCTACCTTTTGATACTCTTCTGCCACCACGGGATTGCTGACCACCAAAGAAGCTTTCAAAAGGGCTACCGCCACCACCACCAAAGATATCACCAAATTGGCTAAAGATATCTTCCATGTTCATACCGCCGCCGCCATAACCGCCGCCGCCACCTGCAGCACCACCAACACCGGCATGACCATAGTGATCATAACGTTGTTTCTTTTCAGGGTTACTTAGGATCTCATAAGCCTCAGCTGCTTCTTTAAACTTTTCTTCAGCCGATTTATCATCCGGGTTTTTGTCCGGGTGATATTTGATGGCTAATTTACGATAAGCCTTTTTAATTTCTTCAGCCGATGTACTTTTGGTTACGCCAAGCACATCATAATAATCTCTTTTGCTCATAAATATTAACTACCAACTACTACCTTGGCAAAGCGTATAACTTTGTCATTTAAAGTATATCCTTTTTCCAGTTCGTCTACTACTTTGCCTTTAAGCTCCTCAGTAGGTGCAGGGATTTTAGTAATAGCTTCATGGTTATCTGTATCAAAAACAGTATTGATACTTTCTATTTCTTTAAGACCTTTTTGGGCCAGGGTATTTTTTAATTTAGTATGTATCAGATTTACACCCTCGCTGATTGAAGCGATGTCTGAAGCACCTTCCATAGCTTTATTAGCTCTGTCGAAATCATCTAATACTGGTAATAAGGAAATAATAACATCTTTCCCGGCAGTTTGCAATAATTCTACGCGTTCTTTCTGTGTACGACGTTTATAGTTGTCAAACTCTGCAAATAACCTAAGGTATTTGTCATTTAAAGCAGTATTCTCTTGTTGTAGTTTTTCTTCTGCAGAGATTTCAGGTTCAGTTTCTGTAGCTTCTTCGTTTAATTCAGGAGCATCAGTACTCGTCTCTTTTGTATCATCTATCAATTGATCTTCAGCATTAGCTTGTGCTGCAGGGTCTTGATTTTGCATATTTGTATCTTGATTATTGTGTTTTTTCTTCTTGCTAAACATAGTATAGTAGAATTTTTGGAAATGAACTCAAAAGCTTTGCCAATAGGATTTATCCGTCATGCTGTCAGTTTTAACTAAAAAACAGCTAACAGAATGGCCGAATAAGAAAGTTTTGTCAGAAAATATTAAACAATTTGGGCATCTTCATGAACAATCCCCGTTTCACATTTAATAATTCTTGAGGGGAAAGTTCTGATAATATGGTAATCATGTGTGGCCATTAATACAGAGGTTCCACTCTGACTGATTTGCTTTAATAGCATCACAATCTCTTCAGAAGTGTCGGGATCAAGGTTACCTGTAGGCTCATCAGCAAGGATAATCTCTGGATTGTTTAATAGTGCCCGTGCAATTACTACACGCTGCTGCTCACCCCCAGACAACTCATGAGGCATCTTTTTTATTTTTGAACGTAAGCCAACTTTTTCCAATACATCCTTAATACGTTCATTAATCAGACTGTTGTCTGTCCAGCCAGTAGCTTTAAGTACAAACTCCAGATTCTTTTCAACAGTTCTGTCTGTCAGCAACTGGAAATCCTGGAAAACAATACCCAGTTTTCTACGTAAGTAAGGAACCTCCTTATTGCCAAGCTTCTTTAAATCAAAGCCTGCAACTTGTCCATCTCCGTTTCCAATGTGAAGATCACCATAGATTATTTTAAGTAAACTACTTTTTCCGGAACCTGTTTGTCCGATTAGAAAAACGAATTCACCTTTGTCTATATTTAAGTTTACGTTCGACAAAACCAGATGTTTTTGCTGAAATACATCTACGTTTTTTAAATTTATAACTGTAATTCCTGTCATGGTCTAGATATCTAATTTAGCAATTTGTCCAAAAGGCAAATCATTTACAAAATTCATTATGTATGGTAGCTTATCGCTCAAACCTAATTTGTCTAATGATTTTTCTGGCCTGTCTACCCTGAAATAAGCCAATAAAGTAAACTTGTCGTCTCTTAATTGTACATAATCCGGAATTTTGGCAATGCCTTTCACTTTTATAACATACATCGTTCAAAAATAGTACTTCTAAATGAGAAAAAAGGTATATGGTTTATTTATCTGATTACCATTAATGATCCAGTGAGCGGCTTTAGTCCCGGTTCTAAATAGATCATATAATAATATACACCCACAGGAACATCTTCATTCATACGTTTTCCATCCCATGGATTTTTAGCCCCTTTACTTTCAAACACTAATTGTCCATAACGATTCACCACCTTTATCTGCGGATTTTTGTAGGTGTCAATAGCAATAACATTCCAATTGTCGTTAATACCATCGCCATTTGGACTGAAGCTATTTGGTATAATCAGTCTGTCGTACACCTTAACAAATACCTGATCGTTGCTGCTTGCGCATCCACTTGAAGAAATAACGTTTAAAGTATAGGTTGTACTTATTGGTGGGCTAGCAATGGGATTAAGCTTTGTTGCATCATCAAGATAGTCGGAAAAAGATAATGCTGATAAGCAGTACGAGCTTGTAAATTAGATTATTGAATGTCAAAATAAATTTATTATTCGATTCAATATGCTCTAATTATAAGCTATTCAAAAATTCTATCGTATTTACATTATCTGCATAATCCCATAGTCTCGGACTTTGGCTTTGTCCAAAACCCAATACAGGGCTGTTTATTTTTAAAGGAGCAGTACTTACTACACATTGAATTTCTTCTGCTTTACTTTTTAAGATATCATTGATCTGTTCAATATTGGTATAAGTTTCATAATATAAAACAGCCAGGGGAGAAGAAAGACTTTCACCTTCGGTTAATAATATAAATCCATTATCGTAGTGATGTTTGAGATTTACCAGGTAAATAGATTTATTATAATCGTAGTTGTTATTGTATTTGAAATGATTGATGATATCATTGAACTTTTCAATAGGTTCAAAGAAGTTCTTGATTTCATAACCCTCTGGTATATAAAGTTTAGAAACATTTCTGCATCCTAAGCCAAAGTAGTCGAATATATCATGTCCTAGCAGTGCAATCTCCTCTTTTGTCTCATTACCCGTAATTACAGCAACACTATTTCTATTTTTGCGGATGATATTGGGTCCTTTACCAAAATAGTAATCAAAATATCTGGATGTATTGTTACTACCCGTAGCTATTACGGCATCAAAATCTTTTAGGCGCTCAATATATTCAATACGGTCGGCCAGTAGCGGTTCTATTTTAATCAGTACATGAAGTAGAGCCGGTACCAACTTATCATCTGTTGATGAAAGCTTAATTAAGGCAATATTTCCAGTTGCCAATACTGCAATTACATCATGAAAACCTACCATAGGAATGTTCCCAGCTAAAATCAAACCTACCTTTTTCGGTGTCTCAGTGACCTTTATGTCTTTAAACCAAATTTCAAGATCATGTAGGTTTAACATTTTATGAAGGGAATTTAACGCCCTTTGAACTTCTTCTACGCTGAACCATGCATTGCTATTTGGGGCAGATAAAATCAGGTTTTTGAACGCTTCATCAGGTTCAATCATGAAGTTACTAAGTGTATTTAATGCAATAATTAGTTTTTCGCTATTAAGGATTGGCATATTTCCAATGATTTTAAAGTTTATGTATTATATTTGCTGATGCAAAGGTAATCTTAGCAATAGATTTAGACGAAGACATGGCTATTAAAATAACAGACGAATGCATTAACTGCGGAGCATGTGAGCCTGAATGCCCAAATAATGCAATTTACGATGCAGGCACTGCCTGGAGATTTTCTGATGGTACCAATTTAAATGGTATTATTGATTTTGGAGGAAAGGAAATAGACGCAGAAGCTGCTCAGGACGCAGGATCTGACGAAGTTTACTATATAGTTTCCGATAAATGTACAGAGTGTAAAGGCTTTCATGATGAGCCTCAATGTGCAGCGGTTTGCCCTGTAGATTGTTGTGTTGATGATGAAGATGTTCGCGAAACCGAAGAGGAATTACTAGCTAAAAAAGCCTGGTTACATCAGGAAAATTAAGCTTAAAATAATAACCTGGTAAAGCCAGTCTTGATAAAGGACTGGCTTTTTTTATGATTTGTCTTCATACTTGTTCGGTATAATAAGCACCGGACAGGCCGATTTTCTAGCTACATGTTCAGCTACACTCCCCATCAGGAAATGATAAATCCCAGTACGTCCATAAGTACCAATCACAATTAAATCAGATCCCCACTCATCAGATTGCTTAATAATTCCATGAGCAGCACTGTCAACCACACTAAGATAGGTAGTAGCTATCCCTTGACTATATTTAGTTTCTATCTCCTTTAGAAGTATATGACTATTCTCTTCGCTATTGTCGTAGGTCTCTAAAAAAACAGGAGCAAGTGTTAAATCGGGATTGATATTGGCAGGTATAGGCTCAATAATATTGACCAATGCTACCTCTGCACCAAATGTTTTTGCTACTTCATAACCAGTTTTTGCAGCTTTTTCTGAACAGGTACTATTGTCTACAGCAATTAAAATCTTTTTAAGGTTCATGTCGTTAGTTTAAAAGTTTAATTATTATTACTCACTTAATAATTGTTATTCATTTAATATTTACTGTTAAATAATAAATGATATGTATAAAAATAACGAATTAACCTCATAAAAGTTTAAATTTATAGCATTGATTTTATCATTATGGAACAAGAGTACGGTATTTGCAGAGTGGCAATCTCACCAATTAGATCTGCTCAGTCAGACGCAGCAGAGATTATGTCTCAGTTATTATTTGGCGATCATGTTGAAGTAATTGAGAAAACAGAGAAGTGGTGGAAGATTAGGAATGCTTATGATAATTATGAGGGATGGCTTGATCCGAAACAATTGAGCAGCCTTAGTCATGAACAGTACATAAAATGTAATGAAAATAGTTACTTAGCTCCTGCACAAGTTGTAAATGAAATCATAGCTGCCGATGGGAGTAAGTATTACCTTGCAGCCGGAAGTAATCTGCCTTTATATGCAAACGGATATTGTTACCTGGGCGATGAACGATTTGAAGTTAATTTTATTCCACAGCAACCAGTATTGGTTACTCAACTCAATAGAGTTGTTGATACTGCTATGTTCTTTAAAAATGCACCTTATTTATGGGGTGGTAAAACATTATTTGGGATCGACTGTTCGGGACTTAGCCAGATAGCGTTTAAATTAAATGGTATAAAAATACTTCGTGATGCCCGCCAGCAAGGAGAACAGGGGACTACTGTCGACTTTTTACCTGAAGCAAAAGCAGGTGATTTGGCATTTTTTGACAATGCCGAAGGCCGAATTACTCACGTAGGTATCATGCTAAATGCCAGTGAAATTATCCATGCATCAGGAAGGGTAAGGATTGATCCTATCGATAATCAGGGAATTTATAATGGTGAGTTAGGCAGGTACACGCATAAGCTGCGAATCATTAAGCGGTTTGAATAAAATGTATTAGTTTTATGGAATCGACAATTAATTGCATCCATATTAAAATACATTTATATGAAGCATCTCTTACGCTCTGTACTACTGATAGTAGTAATTACCACTGCAGTCACTGCTGTTTTTGCACAGAAGAAATTAACCAATAGCCGTACGGCGGGATCTTACACTTATATTTATAAGTTAACTGATAAAGAGGCTTTCTCTATAGCGTTAGCAAATGGGTCGACGGCCAAATTAGCTGCCAAATCGAAAGTTAAGCCTATAATTAATGACAGCTTTTTACACACTTTGGTTGATTCATTTTATAATGTGAAACGGAATATCTATCCCAAAAAGCTTCCTTTTGGTAATTATCTTGAGGTAAAAGCAGTTAAAAATGAATTGGTATACAGACTTCGGGCAGAGAATAATGTACATCTTCAATTCATTAATAACAGAAAGGATTTCCAGTTTACAGTTACAGATCTGAAAGGAAATGAGATTCCTGAAGCTTCGGTGAAAATTGGGAAAGGTAAAACGGTAAAGTATCATCCTCAGGCTAAATTATATGTGGCCTCCTCGGTTAAAAAATTGGCGGTAATTACAGTAAACTATAACGAGGTCAATAACTATTTCAATTATGAGGAACAGGATATGTACAGGCCATATCAACCTGATAAAGCCCCTTTCTTTAAAAGGATATTTAATCCTACACCAAAACCGAAAGTCGTTAAGCCAAAATATTCAGGGTACATGGTTTTTAATAAACCAATGTACAAGCCATTGGATACGGTAAAGTTCAAGGCTTATCTGGTACATGCCAATGGGAAATTGCTGAAAAATAAATCGCTAAGGGTTGAATTACAGAGAACTGAAAGAGATGGAAAGTCGACAGGAACAGTATTAACAACATTAAACCCATATCACGAGGGAGGGTATGAATATAGCTTCGTATTAGCAGATAGTTTAAAGTTAACGTTAGATAGGACTTATAGTATTGCCTTAAAAGAGCCAGTAAAAAAGGGTTGGGCCGATGTATATAAAGGTCACTTCAAATACGAGGATTACGAGCTCAAATCTATAGACTTTACTGTTAGAACGGATAAAGAGGAACATAGTCCCGGCAGTCCGGTTACTGTTTTTATGAAAGCAACTGACGAAAATGAGCTTGCTGTACCCGACGGAAGAGTGGAGGTGGTTGTTACCGCTAATACTCCATTAAAATATTATAAACCTCAGGTTTTTGTAAAAGATACCCTTTGGAAAACCAGTATCGTGCTAGACCCTGTCGGCGAAACAAAAATGGTACTGCCAGACAGTATATTTCCAAAAGCAGACTTGAACTTTTCTATGGCCTTTGATTTCTTAAACAGTAATAATGAGCATAAAAGAGTAAATAAATACTTGAAATATGTGATGAAAGATCAGGAAATTAAGACTGAATTTATAAAAGATAGCTTACAAATCGATTATCTAAATAAAGGGAAATCATTAAAACAAAAGGCTGTTATTGTATTCAGTTATCCGCATAGTAATGAAAATGATTCTATCTCGGTAGTACTGCCTGCAAAAATAAAAATGAATTATAATCATGATAGCTATCAGGTGAAAACCGCCGATGGTTTCATCGGAAATATTGAACTTGAAAATTTGCAACCTGAAATAGGTATTGCGGCCAGACAAAGTAAAGATTCATTAACTATTGGGGTGAATAATGTCCATAAGATCCCTTTTTGGTATACTGTTTTTTCTGAAAATGATGTGATATTTAAGGGCTATGCAACTAGTTTAGATACCGTGATCAAACATAATAGCAGCAAGTCGGCACATATAAAGTTGAATTATTTATGGGGAGAAAGTGAGCGGAATCTGGAGAGTAGTGCATATTTTGCTGCTAACTCATTAAATGTAAGACTGTTGGCTCCGGATTTAGTTTATCCTGGGCAGACTGTAAATATGCAGGTAAAAGTTACTGATATTAATGATAAGTCTGTAGCTGGAACAGATGTTACCGCTTTAGCCTATACTACCAAGTTTAAAAATGGGTATCAGGTTAGTGCTCCATATTTTGGTAAACCATTTTATGGACGTAAGCAAAATCCTGAATTTGAGATCGATGATATTAGTCTTTCAGGTCAAATGGACCTTAAATGGGATAAATGGGCTAAAGAGTTAAAGCTTGATACCATTGAGTATTATAAATTTACTCAGACCAAAGAATTGTATACCATTCAGGAAGATACCGATGAACCTGATACTGCTATAATTGCTCCGTTTGTAGTGAGAAATGGAGCGATAGTACCTATTCAAGTGCTCTATATTGATTGGATTCCAGTATATTTTAGTCAGACAGAACAACTTCAGCGATACGCATTCAGAATCCCACAGGGCGAACATCATATTACGATGCGTACCGCCGGATTTACTGTAGAACTACCATCATATAATGTGGTAAAAGGAAAAAAGACAATTATCAGTGTTGCCGCTGATGTGCTGAACACAAAAGCAAAAGTAAGTGTAGCACCTCAAGAACTGAGTGCAGACGATGCTGCATATATATCCAAACATCTTATTCGGGTTGTTGATAATTTCAATGGAAATAAGACAACTATTAAAGCCGGTGATCACACTCATTTGTTAGGATTACCCACTTCAACCGGGCCTGTCGCCAGATTGTATAAAGGAAATACGGGTAGAAATAATTCTGGAAATAGCCTGTTAGTAGGGCCTGTCTCAGAGAATATTCTTGAGTTTAATTCTGGAGATATAAATCTCAAATTTGTAAAAGAACCAGGCTATAACTATACATTTTTACCGGGCTTGCTGAAGCAGAAATCTTACGATTCTCCTTATGGTTTTGATATTGCATTGAATGGTGCTGGAATGGATGATTATACACAATATCCATTAAAAAGAGGGGAGACAGATAGTATCTGGAATGATTACCTCGACTTAAGAAGTCAAACCACCAGGTTGTTTAGCATAGGGGGTAGGTATAGCAGAAATTATGGTAAACTGGTTATGGAATTAGATACTTCAATCTCGAAACATCTGCCATATTTGAAGAATATTATCATTTATAAACATGATGAACCTGATTTTATACAGATATACCCAGGTAATACAGATTATTTTAATGCGCTTGAACCTAGCAATTACAGGCTAATGTATTTGTTTAAAGATAACCGTTATTTTATGATTGAAAATATGGTTATCAAAGGGGCTGGTACAAACTATTTCGAATGGAAAGGGATGAAGATCAAACCTGCCGACACACTAAGTAAGCGTATCGATGAGAAGATCAAGTCTGTTCGCAGTTCCTCTGGTGGTAGTTTTGTTGATGCTGAAAGAACCATCCTGGAAAGTATTAATGATAAGTATTTTGATCCTGCAATATTAACAGGAACAATGGTTGGCCGGGTTGTAGATGCAACAAGTAAAGAACCTATTTTAGGAGTCAGCATAAAATTAAAAGGATTGAAGCACTCTGCTGTAACCAATGCTAATGGGTATTTTAGTCTAAAAGTGCCAAATAATGGTAAAGTCACTATTTCTTATCTTGGATACGAGTCAAGCGAGCTTCCGATTGTAAATGGAAATGCAGGGGATATTGAGCTTGAAGCTGCTACTTCTTTTTTAAATGAAGTTGTTGTGGCATATGGCATGGTTGGGGATGACGTAATGAATAGTTCAAAGCAGAAATTTTCTGCTGATGCTTTACAAGGTAGAGTTGCGGGAGTTAGTGTAAATAGAGGTTACAGGTCTAATTCTAATATTTTAATCAGAGGTGAGTCATCTGTTTCAGGAAATAATAAACCACTGGTGTTTGTAGATGGTTTACCTTATTCAGGTGATATTAGTCAGATAGATGCAAAAACGATTGAATCTATTAATATTCTAAAAGATACTGATGCAGTTGCTATTTATGGTTCCAGAGCTGCTAACGGTGTTATTTTGGTTAAAACAAAAGGCGGTAGTTCCACAACTATAGCGGGTGGAGAGTTGGCTCAACAGCAAGGTACTATGCGCACTAACTTCTCCGATTACGCCATCTGGCAGCCAAAATTGTTAACTGATGAATCTGGTAAGGTCTCTTTTTCAGTAAAGTTTCCTGATGATATTACAAATTGGAACACCCAATTGATTGCAATGAATGGTCGTAAACAAAGTGGGATTGCACAAACAAATATCAAGTCATTTAAAACACTAAGTGCGAATTTCGTATCCCCAACTTTTGCTTTGTCGGGCGATAGCATCAATGTTATCGGGAAGCTGATGAATTATAACAATTTGGAAGAAACGGTAACGAGGAAGTTTGCTTATAATGATGCTGAATTGTTGAATAGTAAGCTAAGTTTCAAAAACGCCAAAATTGATACAATAGCTATTGTTGCAAAAGGGGGTGGATTTAAAATGCATCCTGATCATTTAAATATTTCAGACAGTCTGAAGTTCGAATATACCATGAAACAGGACAATGGCTATTTTGATGGCGAAATGCGTAAAATTCCCTTGCTACAAGCTGGTGTAATAGAAACTAAAGGCTTTTTTAATGCCTTAAAACGCGATACTTCTATTACCTATCAATTTGATGCTGGTTTGGGAAAGGTAAAGCTCAGGGCAGAATCTTCTTTATTCCCAATACTGCTAGATGAAATTGAGAAAATCCGTAATTACGAGTACTTATGTAATGAACAGTTAGGCTCTAAACTAAAAGCGTTGTTGTTAGAGAAAACGGTTAGAAAGTATCTCGGAGAAGAATTTAAAGAAGAAAAAAATATCAAAGAGATTATTAAAAAGCTGCAAAACAATAAACGTCCGGAAGGTACATGGGGTTGGTGGCAAAATAGTCCAGAGGAGATGTGGATTAGCTTGCACGTGGTTGAATCGTTGATGGAGGCACAGAAACAAGGCTATAAAGTAGAACTTGATAAGGATAAGTTGTATCGTTACCTGTTGAGTAAAATGGCGCAAGAGAATGGTTTTGATCAGGTATATGGTGTTCGGTTACTACGTATGTTGGACGAGAAATACTATATAAATGATTGGATCAATGCAATAGAAAAGAAAAGAACTGAGCTTGAAGAAAAGAATAAACGGGATAAAAAAGCAGATTCAAGAGTTTCTACCATTGTTGTTCAGCCCTTATATGAGAAACTGCAATTGATGCAATTGAAACAAAAAGCAGGGATGCCAGTAGATATCAAATGGTTGATGGGTTTAAAAAATGAAACCATGTTTGGTAACATTTATTGGGGTGAAGCAGGTTGGAGATTCTGGGATAATAGTATTCAGAATACCTTGCTGGCTTATCAAATCCTTAAAACTAATGGTGGATATGCAACTGAATTAGATGGTATTCAACGTTACTTTTTAGAACAACGTAAGGATGGTAAATGGCGTAATATTTATGAATCTTCTTTAATCCTACAAGCCATATTGCCTGATTTGATGACCTCACCGGGTAAAAAGTTTCAGCCAGCTTCATTGGTGCTGAACAACACAGAAACGGTAACAA
>JBEBUV010000092.1:0-15117 GCA_040393085.1 Pedobacter hiemivivus
TTATTGATTGCAGAATCATTTAAAATCTCATAAATGTAATCTGAATCTTTATATGTAATACGCATTGGCAGCCCCATAATCTTATCTCTAACCGACAAAGGTAAATTAAAAAACCGTAATTGATCAGGGAAATAATCTTGGTTGATGAACTTGTGTGTCATTTCCTGATAATTTTTCAAAATTTGAGACAGAAACACCAAGTAGTCTCACACTTTTCTCATTAAAATCAATTCCTTCCAATAACATTTTAACTACATCAGTAATATGTTCCTGCATAACAACCCCTTCTGTAAAAGATCTGCTTCGGGTGATTTGCTTAAAATCACTGAACTTAACTTTCAAAGTTATAGTGCGGCCGGATAAATGATACGACCTCATTCTATTGAAAACTACTACAGCCAATTTCTCCAGCTCAGCTTTCATCTCATTCATCTCCGTCAAGTCATACGAAAAAGTATCTTCAGCCCCGATAGATTTCGTTTCCTGATTGGGTTCTACAGGCCTGTTGTCTATTCCCCGTACAATTTTATAAAAGAACCTGCCACTCTTTCCAAATAAATTAGCCAGTTCTGCTTCAGTTAATTTTTTTAAATCCGCACCAGTATGCAGTCCTCGAACTTTCATCTTCTCTGCAGTTACTTTTCCTACTCCATGAAACTTCTCGACAGGCAATTGCTCTATAAATTTTTCAATTTTAGAGGGACCTATAAAAGTTAAGCCGTCGGGCTTGTTTATATCTGATGCTATTTTAGCCACAAACTTATTTACCGACACTCCAGCAGAAGCGGTGAGGTTCAACTCATCCTTTATAGCCTGTTTAATTTCTTTGGCAATATCAATTGCTGAACCAATGCCCAACTTATCATTGGTGACATCTAAATAGGCCTCATCTAAAGATAAGGGCTGGATCAGGTCGGTATAACGACTAAAAATCTCTCTGATTTTCTTAGACACTTCTTTATAAGCGGCAAACCTTGGCGACACAAATATAATGTGGGGACATAACTTTAATGCTTGCTTAGACGACATAGCAGAGCGTACACCGTACTTACGAGCCTCGTAGCTTGCCGTAGCTACAACACCTCCCCTTCCTTCAGGAGAACCGCCAACAGCGATCGCTTTCCCAAATAATTCCGGACGATCACGCTGCTCTACGGAAGCATAAAATGAATCCATATCGATATGGATAATTTTACGGTGCTGCTTTTTATCTATCTGATCCATTTCACTACAAACGAGAAAGGTCCCGATACTACCGGGACCTTTCTAAAAATAATCAAAGAATATTACTTTGTGTTCTTTTTCTCTGTTACTTCAGTACGGATTTCCTGAGCAAGACCTTTTAAATCCTGCATTGCTTTACGTACTCTTGTACCAGCTGCACCGTTACCTGAATTATAAAACTTGTCTGCATCAGCCTCAACACCAGCGATTAGCTCTTTTAATTTTGAAAATTTTTCCATGTTTTTCTTTCGTTTAAGATTTTAAAATATATGATATAACGCTCTAAAGTTAATAATTATTGGATTTTCACCAAATGATTTTTTCAGAACAAACTACTTTTCATTTAATCACTAATCATTCTTGCCATCATCCAGAGCTTATTTTTGGTCTTCTATAGACCAATATTCCCTTAGAAAATGTTTGCATTTCTGACTAAGTGTACGATGAGCTTTATCTTTTAATTGCCTGATTCTTTCCGTTCCAATATCCAGAAAAGGGACCATTTCTTCTAAACTCTTCTTTTCATAGCCATTAATCCCATAAAACATCATCAGAATCAACCGCTCTCTTTTTGGTAAAATATTGAGTGCCCTACTCAAATCTATCCCCAAAGAATTCCTGGTCATAAGATGGTCACTACCCGGTGTATTTTCATCATTCAACGTTTCAATTAGTGTAAAACTTGAACCTTCATAAGCAACACTATCCAACGAAAAAGGTAAAAGAGCACTATCCATAAAATGAGCAACCTGATCTGCCTCAAGCGAGGTGTTTTCAGCTATTTCCTGATAGGTGGGCACACGCTCCAGATCCTGTTCGAGTGCCACAAAAGCCTTATTAATCTTATTGATTTGGACTACCTGACTCCCTGGTAAACGCACCACTCGTTTCTGATCTGCTATAGCCATCAATATCGATTGTCTAATCCACCAAACTGCAAATGAAATAAACTTGAAACCCCTACTTCCATCAAATCGCTTTGCAGCCTTTATTAAACCAATATTACCCTCGCTAATCAAATCGGCCAACTTCAATCCCCTATCCTGATATTTTTTAGCTACAGATACTACAAAGCGTAAATTACGTCTTACCAACTCTTCGATCGCAGATTCTTCACCTGCATTTATCCGTAAAACCAATGCGACTTCCTCTTCAATACTCAACACCCTTATTTTGCCAATTTCGTTTAAATACCGCTCTATAGAGTTCGAATCTCTACGGGTAATTGAAGGTGACACTCTAAATTGCTTCATATAAGTTCAATAATATGAGCCAAAGTTCACTAGGATAAATGAAATAAACTATACTTAAAAAATATATTGCGTTTAACGCATTTTTACACCCATTTTTCCATACAATATTATGTTTGGATGTTTTTCGGATGGATAAAAGAAAATATAATTGCGTTTAAAAAAACAAAAGACAGCGATTATATGCTGTCTTTTGAATTAAATATCAAAAAATTATATAGTTAATTGTAGTTCGGATTCTGATCCATCTTAGGATTTGCTAGCAATTCGGCTTGAGGAATTGGCCAAATCATGTCCCGATTAGCTTTGGCCGACCGTACTTCTACGTTCACAGGCTGGTTAGTTAGTGGATCTATTGCCCCATAAACCTGTCCATTCATTACCTCTTCAAATATGCCCCAACGTCTGATATCGTAATAACGAACCCCCTCAAATGCTAATTCAACTCTACGTTCACGTCTAACCAATTCACGCAATTTCTCTTTAGTATTATAAACCGATGTATTAACATTTGGCATGGTAGCTCTGTTTCTGATCTCGTTCAGATATTTAACCACATCAGGATTATTGAAATCATCCAGTTCAATCAGTGATTCCACATAGTTCAATAATACCTCAGCATAACGCATAATCATAAAATCGAGCGTTCTGGTACCAGTTTTATCTTTTGGATCAAGGTATTTGTTTACCCAGAAGCCAGTCGAAGTAGAATTCTGTTCTCCTATTTTATCCATACCCGATTCAAATGGTTTCAGTACAATTCCGGTATAAGTTGTACCTGGTAAAATCACTGAAGCAATTAGTCTTGGATCTCTATTATTCTTATAATTTGGATCTTTTGCATAAATAGCCGCAGAATCTGGTCCAAGCTCTTCAAGCGTTTTTCCTTGTTTAGTTTCATAAGTATTAACCATTGATGCTGTAGGAGAAACTACTGTCTTCCCTCCTGTACTTTGCGGTGCAAAAGTATTCCACTGGTTTCCTCCTGAAGTATTCTCTCTGAAAAAAATACGTTCATTATTGATCTCACCGGTATAAAGAAATAGATCTGCATAGCTAGTTTTAGGAGTAGCACTTTTACGCAGACTATAATCACCCATGTCAATAATCTTTTTAGCTGCATCCCTTGCCAGTGCATAATCCTTATTATATATCGCATATTTAGATATCAGTCCCCAACATGTAGCCGCAGATATCCGTTTAAGATCAGCATTGTCTTTATACTTATTAGGAAGATGATCATTGCTCGCACAGTCTGTCAATTCTGCAATAACAAAATCATAAACCTCCTTAGCCGTATTCCTTGGCAAGTAACTGTTTTCTGTAGTTACCGTTTCTTTCATAATGGTAATACCACCAAAAAACATAGACAATTCCATGTGGTAGTAAGCCCTTAATGCTCTGGCTTCATATGGATATCTACTGCTCAACTCCACATTGGTCATATAAGCCTTACCCATGTTCTCAAGAAATCTGTTGGCTCTTCTGATATCGCGGTAATCGTCATCCCAGATCCCTCTTCCTACACCCCAGTTTGCACCTTGTAATCCTTTAACATAAGATTCATAATCCCCTCTCAAACTTTGTCTGGCTACAGCATTATCACTCATCGCATCCAAAAACATAAATTGCCGACCTGAAGACCCGTCAGGTATCCCTGCATAAACAGAATTTAATGCTGAAGTAACATTGGCCTCAGTATTCCACCAGATTTCATCATAAACATCTATAGGATTGTCGTGAGTAAGGAATTTCTCGCAGGATGAGAATAAAGTCAGTCCACCTGCAAATACTAATAATAATATCTTTTTCATACTGTGTCAGAATTAAAATTTCACATTAAAACCTATAGTATATAATTTCACTATACCGTAAGTCCATTGATAGCCCCTACTTTCAGGGTCAGTTATTTTAGCTGATGTAAACGTAAATGGATTCTGTGCGTTAAAATATGCACGAATAGCACTCACCCCTAACTTTTTAGTCAGAGAGGTTTGGAAATTATAACCCAGTTGTACATACTTCACTCTCAAATAAGCACCATTCTGAAACCAGAAGTCCGACGACTGCTTATTGTTTGCAGGTGTAGTATTTAATCGTGGAAATCTGGCATCAGTTCTTTCCGGAGTCCAGTAATGATCTGCATAATAAGTAGTAGGCACACCTCCGTCGGCACTAAAGTCGAGCGGAAAAGCAAACATACCATACATTACTGCATCCGACTTACCCATTCCCTGGAACAAGCCTTCAATATCGAAATTCTTATAAGCCAATCTTAAATTTGCAAAATAGTTTAATCGTGGAACAGGATCACCAATCAATCCCTGATCTCCTGCACCAATCACTCCATCTTTATCCAGATCCAGATACTTAATATCGCCTGGCTGAGCCTTAGGAAGAACAGGAATCAGCGGATTTCCAGTACCATCAAAATCACTTTTCTGCAACAATCCATCAGTCCTATAACCGTAGATCCCATCAATAGGACCTCCAACCTTAGTAATTTCGGTTAAGCTTTGTATATCGCCTCCAACCAGTTTTAACACCTCATTCTTATTATAAGACACACCTGGTCTAAATGAAAGACTGAAATCCTGATTCAACTGCTGATTATAATTCAATGAAAATTCCCAACCCCTATTTCTAACCTGACCAGCATTAACAGGAACATCAGATTCAAATCCTCCAATTAATGGCAAAACAGGTTTCAGAATGATATCATTCGTTAGCTTATCATAGTAATCAAAAGTTAACTCTACTCTATTGTTATCAAACAAGCCAACATCAACGCCTATATCAAGCATATTGACAGATTCCCAGGTAATGTTCGGATTTCCATAAGTAGTTTCTACCCCACTGGAGTTGTTAATTAAGGTCTGATACTTATATAAACCAATATTATCATTACCCAGTTTACCATAAGAAGCACGCACTTTAAAGTTATTAATTAACCCATTATCCTTTAAAAAGCTTTCATTATGAACGTTCCAACCTAAGGCGAATGAAGGGAATACACCAAATTTATTACCTGGTCCGAAACGTGAAGAACCATCTGTACGCACTGTTCCTTCCAACAAATACTTATCCTTATATGAATAGTTTAATTTTGCATAGCCTGACATGATCGAAAATATATCCCAGGCACCACTATTATCCTCTTCCTGAGAATAACCGGCTAATGCAAATAATCTGTGATCTCCCACATTCAAAGTATAATCCGCTGTTAAACCTGCATAATAATAGGTTGTTCTGGCCATCGTTGTAGCGCGTTGTACCGCCCATGTTCTCAACAAGGCACCCGTTTGATAATCGAAATGATTAAAATTCTCTCTCGTATCACGTGTAACATCACTATTTAACCTAAAACTGAACTGACCTTTCAAATTAAAATTCCTGAACATTTCCCATTTAGGCTGTAAGTTGATGCTTGTCTGTCCGAATTCAACAGCACGGTTTCCACCAACTTCTGAATAAGCTAGCGGATTCACAATATCCACGTACTGACCATAAAAAACACGACCATCCTTTATTGGGAATTTAGGTAAGATTGTTGGCGGAACCCTGTACATATCTTCCAAAAGCCTGTTACCGGTATTCCCTGTAGCACTTAATCTGTTCGGTTGACCTGTATCACGTTTAATGGCAAGCAAATCCAGATTTACCTGAAATTTATCACTTAAAGAGATGGTTGTATTCGCTCTGATATTGAAACGTTTCATATCACTTAATGGAATAATCCCTTTCTGATAGGTATAGTTCCCAGTTAATGCAAAACGTGCTACACTACTACCACCACTCAAGGAAAGTGAATTACTTGTTATTGGTGCTCTATTATCAATTAACAAATCCAACCAATTCGTATTTGCAAAAGCTAAACCCGGATTTGCAACTGGATCCATTCCATTACGTGTATTATCAATCTGTTCCTGTGAAAAAGGAAGAGTGTTTGTAGGGTTACTATTAAAGCTGGCTTCGTTGTACATCCGCATATAAGTGGGTGCATCAACCGTGTTCGGTAAAGAAGATGCTTGTTGCACACCATAATAACCATCATAAACCACCGAAACCTTTCCTGCAACACCACGTTTTGTAGTCACAACAATTACACCATTCGCTCCCCTTGATCCATAACTGGAAGCAGCTGCAGCATCTTTCAATACCGTCACACTCTCTACAGTTACCGGATCAATATGATTCATATCCATCGGAATACCATCTACCAGTACCAATGGATTTGAATTTCCCAATGTACTGATCCCCCTTATTTTAATGGCAGCAGCATCTCCTCCCGGTAATCCGGATCCTTGAGTTACATTTAAACCAGTTACGCCTCCTTGTAAAGATTGGGAGAGTGAGGTAATGGGCTTTCCTTCAATATTCGACTTCACATTTAATGAAGCAACAGAACTGGCAATGTGTTTTTTTTGTTGTTCGTTTAAACCCACCACTACAATCTCATTCAAAGCAGAAACATTTTCTTTCAATGACACATTAAGACTCCTGTCGGCCTTTGACACCACATACTCAAAACTTAGAAAGCTGATCATTGAAAAAACCAGCACTTCATTCTTTCTGGCCTTAATTGTAAAGTAACCATCACCATCTGTCGTTGTTCCTGTTGTAGATCCTTTTATACGGATACTAACCCCCGGCAATACACTTGGTGGTTCATGAGTATCGTAAACACGTCCACGAATAGTCAAAAGGCTATCTTGAAAAATACCCTCTACCCGTTCTTTAGATACAATTACAATCTGCCTGCCGGATATCGTATAAGCAAGTCCACTGTCTTTTAAAGCTCTATCCAAAATCTCTTTAACTGTTTTATTGTTCAGTTTCAGATTCAGCTCCTCATATTTATTTAATTTAATAAAATCGTCCTTATACAGAATTTGATAGTCACTTTTCTTTTGAATTTGCTGAAATAATTCTGGTAAGTTACCTCTTACCAGGGATATATCCATTCTAAGTTGCGCTGATGTATTTGCAAAAGTGGTCATCATTCCCATCCATAATAAAACCATTGTCACTTTCATAGTTCTTATTATTTTAGTTTTGAGCCTTAAATAGAATGCATGAGGTTCACATACATGAAGTTTTTTCATATTTTTGTTTATGAGTTAAATAATAGCTTGAATTAGTTATTGTTTGAAGGAGATGTTGGCGCATCTCCTTTTTTTATTAATAGTTAAGGTTTCTTCAGTTCCAGCCTCCTTTCTACACCGTTATAAGAGTAAGGTGTTCCTTCACATAAAATATTTAGTACATCATCTGCACTACGTTGGAAATCAAGCCTACCTGAAAATTTCTCATGAGATAGATCTAAATCTTCCGTGCTAATCAATATGTTATAATATTTGGCAACCCGTTGTATGATTACATCTAAAGATTCACTTTTTAAATCAACAAAACCATCTTTCCAGGATTGAAACTCGGCTGTTTTAACTTCAGATATTAAAAGCTTATTTTCTTTAAGGTCGTAATTGATCCGCTGACCGGGTTCTAGTTTACGTTCTATTTTATTAAGCCATGTTCCGGTTGAAAAAGCAATACTGCCGTGTACCAAAACCGCATAATTGTTAGTACTATTTAAATTTGAGCTTACATAAAATTCGGTCCCTAACACTTTGATATCCATCTTACCTGCACGCACATAAAAAGGGTGTTTAACATCGTGTTTAACATCAAAATAGGCCTCTCCCTCTAAATAAACCTCTCGTGTATCCCCAGAAAATTCTACAGGATAAACTAACCTTGAACCTGAGTTTAACCAAACCTTTGTTCCATCAGGTAGTTTAATAACCGAGCGTTGTCCAGTTCCTACAACCAGTGTATTAAAATCATTTGTGCTGATGACATTCTCCTCCTCATTCCCAGTATATACAATAGGATTAGTATCTAACTTCGAAATCGGCGCTTTAATAGTAGTACTTTTTTTACCCACATTCTGTGCTGCAAAGTCCAGTAGCTTATGAGTCGGAGTATTCTTCTGATAATGCCAGAATCCCAAACCGAATATCATAAGAAGCATAGCAGCAATCTGCAATATCAATTTCCTATTAAATAATTTAGGCTTAGCGACGGTTTTTTTCTGAATCTTATCCCATAACTGGGCATGCTCTAATGCGTATAACTTTTCATTTCCTATAGCTTTTATAGCTTGCTTCATCTCAACAGCAAGCTCACGCTCACTATCCGAAATTAGCTGCTTTTTACCCTCAGGAATGCGATCCGACAAAAAGTCCTCCGCGTTATAATTATTCTTTGAATCCATTATACTTTCAATAGTACCTAACTAGAGTAAAAAGTTAATGCTTTATAGACGCTAAAACAGGAAATAATTTAAAATAATAAAAATAACTCTGTTAGGCCAGTATTTTATAGAGGTGGTTGACTATCATTTTCTCTCTCAGCTGCTTCAATCCACGATAAACAAGTGTTCGACAGGTTGCTAATGAAATATTCATAACCATTGCAATTTCCTCATATTCAAGCTCAGCATTAAATCTCAGGTATAAAGCTTCTTTTTGTCTGTCAGGTAGTAATGCTAGCTGCTTATTTAATTTCAGGCTAAGTTCAGACTGAGATTCATCATTAATAATTTGATCCTCCATACTGGGCGACAATAAAAAAGGAATTTCAAAGCTAAGCTTTGCAGTCGCAGCATTCTTTTTTAACACCAAACAAATTTTACGTTTTAATGAGGTAAACAGATATGACTTTACATTTACTTGATGTGCTAATGTTTTCCGGTACTTATAAAGATCAACAAACAGATCTTGAATACCGTCTTTTACCAACTCTGTATCATTTGTAAATCTCATACCAAAAGCGAACAATGCATCAACAAACCGCTTATACAGCAAGTTTAAAGCATCATCATCGCCATTAATGAATGAAATCCATAAATCTTTATCTGTGTCATTGAACATCATTAATCAAGTTATGTAAACTGATCACTATTGATAAACTATATATCTGGTTAAATATCTAATGGATTGAAACAATATCTCAATATTAAGAAAAATATTTAAAACCTCAGCGACTTTAACACTACAAATCTAAGTCTGCCATATAATCTTAACTACAAACCATCATTAAGAATCCATTAAGTCTGCAAAAAAGAATCCCCGGCTTTAATATAAAACCGGGGATCCTTATTATGAAAGAATATACTTTCTGATGGCGCTTATACGCCTAAACTCCAACCATTACGGTATTCACGTTTCACAAACTGATTCACATCATCAAAGTTAGTTACGCGAAGATTTTCTTTATCCCAAAGTAACTTAATGTCTCTGCCTGGATATTCAAATCCTTTTCCGTTTGCTTTAGGACGCTGGACATCAGTACCTCTAATCGCCAAATTGGCAATCAGAAGCGTTTCTGTAAGCGGTCCGGCAATTTCAAAAGGTGAGCTTAAATTCATCTTGCCATAGCCAGCAATTGCAGCCTCAGCCCATTGCCAGTAATGACCATCTACACCACCTGGTACGCGCTCAATCCTTTGTTTGGTATGTACTTTCTCATTGCGTGACAATGGCAAAAGCTTCGGATTTGCACCATAAACACCGCACATCATTTTACCTTTTGTCCCTTCAAAGATCACCCCATTTGTTCCAAATGGTTCATTAGGTCCTAATTCCTCCGGACGTTCTGGCTTAATACCACCATCCATCCAGTGAATCTTTACATCACCTTTAATCTTTTTAGTTTTCGCAAAGGTCATAATCACATGACTTGATGGCGGACAACTATCTGGGAAATAACCTCTTTTAAACTCATCAACATATATACTTCCTACGCTGCATTGTACATCAATAGGTGTATCAAGTCCTAAAACTTTAAAAGGCGGTTCTACCAAATGACAGCCCATATCGCCTATCGCACCAGTACCATAATCCCACCATCCCCTCCAATTAAAGGGAACGAGTTTATCAATATAAGGTTTGTATGGAGCACTTCCCAGCCAAAGATCCCAGTCAAGCTCTTTAGGCACTTCACCATTTGTTGAAGGCCATAAAATTCCTTGTGGCCATGATGGGCGATCGGTCCAGCAATATACAGTATGAACCTTACCAATTACACCGGCATCATACCAATCCTGTAATTGTCGTACACCATCGCCAGAGGCACCCTGGTTTCCCATTTGCGTAACCACCTGATATCGGCTTGCAGCTTCAGTTAGTTTACGTGCCTCAAAAATATCATGCGATAAAGGCTTTTCTACATAAACATGTTTTCCCATTTGCATGGCTGCCATAGCAATCATAGCATGGTTATGATCAGGGGTAGAAACAACTACCCCGTCAATGTTTTTGCCATCCTTTTCCAACATCTCCCTATAGTCCTTGTAGAACTTTGCTCTAGGAAAACTTTTTACAGAATTGGCTGCTCTTCTCTCATCAACATCACATAAAAATGCAATTTCAGATTTACCTCCTTTATAAATGTTAGCGAGGTTACTTTCTCCCTTTCCGCCAACACCTACACCAGCCACCATCAGTCGATCGCTAGGCGCTAAAAAACCTTTACCACCTAATACATGACGCGGAACAATCATAAATCCTGCAGCAGCAAGCGCAGTGGTTTTAATAAAGCTTCTTCTTGAATTACTTATGCTTGAATCTTTATTTTCATCCATTTTATTTTCTATTCCTTTAAGTTTGATATTAAACTATTTCTTTTTGCTAAGATCTTTAACCCTGATGTTTTTGAATTGTACAGGAGAACCATGACCAAGGAAACCAATATGGCCACTGTTACGTTTTAATCCAGGGTGATTCTTACCATCTAAAGTTCCATTTTTCCTTGCTTCAGTAATGTCTGTATCAAGAATTGTAGTACCATTTAAGATTACCTTTATTTTCGCTCCGTTTACAATTACCTCTTCATAGTTCCACTCACCTACTGGTTTAAGGAAACCTCTCTTTGCAGCAGCAATACCATAAGCAGAACCATGGAATTGATACTCATGTAGGTCTTTATAAATTGGTGCATCATTATCTAAAATCTGTAATTCGATACCTTGATAAGCAGCATCACCAGTTAAAGGAGCTCTGATACCTAAACCATTATTTGCGCCTGGCGTCAATTGAAACTCGAAACGGAATACAAAATCACTATACTCATCTTTAGTGAATAGATTTCCTCCTGATCCCTGACCTGGTTTTGGGCGAATAGAAATGTTTCCGTTTTCAATGATATAATCAGTAGTGTTGCCAGTCCAGCTGTGCATGTTAGTACCATCAAAAAGAATTTTGTAACCCTCTTTCTTCTCTTGAGCACTTAACTCAAATGGTTTTGGACGAGGAATTTCTCTAATAAACATATCACGGTAAGCAACTGGAGATCCATGGGCTTGTAATTCAATCTGCTCTTCAGCAAAAATTGGCAAAGTTCTATCCCAGAAATTCTCAAGGATTACATTATCTGTAACCAAAACACCGTTTAAATAAACAGTTACACGGTCACCGATCATTAAAATACGGAATGTATTCCACTCATCAAGCTTATTATCAGCAACGGTTAGAGGTTTGCTCTCGTGAACCTTATTGTTATATAAACCACCAGAACCTACTTGAGCACCTACTTTTGTACGTGCAAGATCCCAGATCTGAACCTGTGGTGTACCACGCAGATATATACCAGCATCACCTTCACCTTTTTTATCATCGATAATTTTCCAGTCTACCAGCATTTCCATATCGCCATACTTTTTAACAGTAGCCAAGTTATTGCCATGAACCATAAACTGCAATTCACCGTTTACAGGAACCCAGCTTTTTAGTGCTTCTGCATCAGCTTTTGCTTGTGCCTCAGCTAATGTCTTAGCATCCATCTTTGCTCTTTTAAGTGGGTCGCCCACTAAACCTTTCCAACCAGTCAGGTCTTTACCATTGAACATAGATACAAAGCCCTCACCTGCTGGCATTTCAGCAAGGTATTTACGCATAGCTTCAATCTGATACTGACTATCTCCACCTTTAATGGTCGCAATAGTTTTATTAATCAAACCTTTTACGATTTCACCATTATATGAATTATCAGCAAGAGCAATATTCATTACTGCATTAGCAGCTGCCTGCTGTAAATCCGGAGTATCCAGGTATTTACCAACAAACAATAAAGAGTTTAAGCATTTTGCCGACTCAATATCCTTTATAATTTGTTTTTGCTGAGCTGGAGTTTTTGCTACTGCCATTGCTTCACGCAATAATAGTAACCTCTGCTCTGGTTTATATTTTGATGTTCTTACCAAACGTAAATAACCATCAACAGCCTGATTTAAATAAGCAGCATTAGCTGGTTGTTGAGCAATTTTAATCAAATCATCTTTAGCAGCAGCATCTTTCCATGAAGAAAGTGCAGTAATTGCAGCCTTTTTAGTAGCTTCATTACCTGTAGCAAATGCATCAGAAACAGCTTTCAATGATTTATCACCACCTAAGCTGGCCAAAATTTTGTAGAATAAATCTTTCTTCTCACCAGATGCAGATGCCATTTGTTGAAGCACCATATCCACTTGTTGGTCATTATTATCAGTTCCTTTTACAGCAGCAATAATTGCATCCTGAACCTTTGTCAACTCTGCCTGATCAGTTGTTTCATTTAATAAAGTGAACAGCTGAGGAAGGTTTTCGCTAGTAACTGTTGCTTTAAGTGCAGAAAAAGCGGCTTGTTTAACTTCCGGGCTTTTGCTTTTCAGCTGAGTTGTAATAGTACCTAACTGTGAATTTGCAGATCTCGAAGCTAAAACATTGATTAAAGCTACTTGAACTTCAGGTTTTGCTTTTGGAATAAAAGCAGCAACTGTAGCAGGAATACTAGTACCACTCATTCTTGAAATCGTTCCAGAAGTTGCAGCAATATCTTCAGCACTACCTTTACTCATTGTTTTAAGTAAGCTACCTAAAACCTCTTCGCCACCTAATTTACCAGCAGCATCAATTGCCGCAGCTCTCACACCGGCATCCTTACTCTTAAATAATTTAGTAACAGTAGGAAGTACAGTTTTCATTTTACTATCACTAAGCATACTTAATATAGCAATCTGCGTTGCAGGATCAGCTTTACCAATTTTTTTAGCCCATTGAGCAGCTCTTTCCGGAGTGATGTTTGCTAAAGCAAGTTTCATTGCTGCAGTACGATATTCAAATTGCTTATCGTTTAATGCACCTAAAAGGTACTCATCACTTTGCTCCTGACTAAATTCAGCAAGCAGTTTCAAAGCAGCAGTACGAATATGTACCTGATTATCAGCAGTAGCTTTGGTTAACAGTTTCTTTGCAATATTATTTGCAGCAACTTTTTCACCATTTTTCATCAAAGCTTCTGCATAACGGATATAAGAAGCAACGGCATCAGTATTCTCATACTTATAACCAGTTTTTTCAACCGCAGTAGCAAAAACACTTTCCGAGGCTGGATCAGCAATCTTTGCCAAAGCAGCCAAAGCCATTTTAGCCAGATTATCATTACCAGTGGTCAAGCCTGCAATAGCACTTGTAGCAGCTTTATAATGTGTATCGCCTAAACCTTCTACAATAGATAGTTTTGCAACACCATTAGCACTAGCCAATGCGCTTAACATTACAGCATTAGCTGATGGAGTATTGATTTTTACTAAAGCTCTTACCGCAGGATCTGCTAATTGAGCATTTGTTAAGTATGGTTGAATTGAAGCTACAGCATCATTATCACCAACTATTTCCAGTTGAGCAAGAATAAATGACTTGTTGTTTGGATCCGACAACTTATCCAATGCTTTACTATAAGCGTTAATACTCATTTTTCTCCAGGCTTCTTGTCCAGGTTGAGATACATAACCAGAGAAACCTCCAATTGCATACTCCAACAATGCATTATTTCCTTTTCCAGGAGCAGTTAAGCCACTGATTAAAGTGATATAACCATCTTCTCCTAAATTAGCAACTTCCTGCATGCTTCGTTTTAACTGTTTAGCATCTGCTGCTGGCAAAGTAGCCAGCAAATCTGCTATACGTGTAGTTACAGTACGCTGGTCTGTTTTATTCTGTGCAAAAGTGTTGCCTTGTAACATCACAAATGCAATCAGAATAAATAATACTTTTTTTATCATTATCGTGTGGATAAAGTGTTTTTATTAAAATTATTTTAAATGAAAATTAAATGGTGTAAGGTGCGCGCATTACTGGATTTATCAATCTGTTAGCGCCCTCATCATCAACGAACTCCTGTTTTACCGGATCAAATTTTAGGTTACGACCTAA
Source organism: Pedobacter hiemivivus (assembly GCA_040393085.1). Classification (GTDB taxonomy): domain Bacteria; phylum Bacteroidota; class Bacteroidia; order Sphingobacteriales; family Sphingobacteriaceae; genus Pedobacter; species Pedobacter hiemivivus_A. Next base: position 14,726 of record JBEBUV010000092.1, read on the forward strand.
GCGTAAAGCGGCCAATCCGATGTTAATGATATTACATGAACGATGTCCGTTTTGCTCATTTAATGCAAAAGTTTGTCTGGTTCTAACACATTCAGAGAAATCTGTCATTTGAGGTGCAGGATCAGGGAAAGCTGCTAATTTGCGATCCAAATCAGGAATATCCGACTTAAAGCCAGGATATAATTTTCCTTTAGGTCCTTCAATATATGCTACGTTTGAATCTTTTGCCTCTCCATCTAAAACAATCTGGCAACCATCAGCATAAGTATAAGTAATTCTTCTCCAGACACCTACTGCATCTGTATGCTGCTGTGGCGCATCAATTTCAACAGAGATAGGGTTGGTATCATCTTTACCTAGGAAATATTGAATTGGATCCAGGTAATGTTGTC
>JBEBUV010000093.1:0-15100 GCA_040393085.1 Pedobacter hiemivivus
ATCACCCGATCCTTACGGCGGCTAACCGTGGATTTAGATATGGCGACGGACTCTTTGAGACGATGCGCATGAGTAATGGCAAGTTAAAGTTTGCTGAGCTACATGCGGACCGGTTACGAGCCGGAATGAAAGCATTGAAAATAGATGGTAGTATATTGCTTGATGAATATTTTTTAAAGCAGAAAACCACAGAACTATCTAAAAAGAACAAATTAAAAGATAATGTCCGTTTCAGGCTTTCGGTTTACCGGGCAGGAGATGGCTTATACACGCCAAATAGTAATAAATTTGGTTATGTTTTGGAAGCCTCAGCACTTGAGGGAGATGATTATGAACTGAATAAAAAAGGACTGATTATCGATGTCTTTGATGAGCTGACCAAACCTGTAAACAGTTTATCTAATTGTAAAACCAGTAATTCTTTATTGTATGTGATGGCTGGTTTGTATAAAAAACAGCATCATCTGGATGATGCCTTTATTTTAAACCAACATGGTTTTTTATGCGAAAGTATCAGCTCTAACATCTTTGTTGTGTATGATAAGCAAATCTATACGCCGGCTTTGTCTGAAGGATGTGTAGCAGGAGTAATGCGGAATGTGGTTATGGGGATGGCCAGAGCACATGATATTGAAGTGATTGAAGCACAGATTAATCCAGAGATATTGAAAGCTGCGGAGGAAGTGTTTATTACCAATGCAATTAGTGGCATCAGATGGGTAATGGGCTATGGGCGGAAACGTTATTTTAATGAAATCACTAAGTTGTTAAGTGCTAAGTTGAATACACTGTAAATTGAAATAACCTTGCTATAACATTATTTATTATAGCAAGGTTATTTATACAATGTCCTTTTCATGGACATAATTATTATTGTTTTTTAGAAATTTACAGCTTGTCCATTAATTTTAATGTCGCTGAATTTCGCTGCTGTACTGGCACTCGAGCTACCACTATTTACTGCAAATCCCAAATATACTTTTTGAGGTAAATCAGTAAACGTACCATTTCGTTCAGCACCATAAGTCAAGCCTCCATCTAAAGAGTAAGATGCATAATAGATGTTACCAACTCTTTTCAATTTCAAATAAGCATTACTTGTATTTGAAGCTGGGGAGGCTAATACACCACGACTTGAGTTACCTGGTGTAACACGATGAGAGTAATTGAATTCCTCAGCAGTTTTTCCTCCTTTAGCACTCATACCGTGTATAAATTCAGTAGCGTTGTTACTTATTCCTGTTGAAAATAAAATACCTGCCAAAGCCTGGTTACTTGCGGTTACAATGGTGTACGACTCTAATTTAGCGGTCATTTCAAAATCTCCGGTTTGTTCTCTGTATATAAAATTAAAAGATTGAACACCACTTTCAAACTTCCCTTTACCGGCCATTTCAATTCCTTTTTTATCTGCCGATAGGGTATAAGTGCCCGCTGCATCACCAATATTTACAGAATACCAGTTATTACCTAAAGCAACACCTTGTTCGCCTCCTGTACCTGGATCGCCATCACCCGGATCCGGAGTTTCGGGTAGGCTAATATTACCATTATCTACCGCTATAGGGGCAGTGGTGAAGTTAGGTAATTTGCCAACGCCTGCACCTGCAGGTACTATAGTATTGATTTTTTCTGCATCATCAACCACATAGGTATATGGAGGCAAGAAATCATTTCTAGTTAATACCGGCGTTAGTTTATCCCCACCATATGCCAGAAATTCAACATTGGTAAAAGGATAAGGGTCAGAAGAATTCCCTGGTTTATCATTATAAACATTCGCTGAAGCATATAAATAGCCTGCAATTTTACCTGTTAAATTAGATACCATGCTGCTTCCTGATTTTTTAGCAGGGAAAGTACAAATGTCTGTTGGTAAATGGACTCCGGTAAAATTATTGGCTTCTACCAATACTTTAGCCCCCATTGCACTACCAACACCATAAGTGCTTACTTGTTTAAAATAGTTGTTATATACATGCACTGTCCCGTAACGCACACGTGGATGTCTTGAACTCGATACATCAAAGAAATTATGATGGTAAGTAGCTTTAATAGCGACATCGCCTGTTTCGCTATCCGAATGGCCAACTAAAGAAGTTTTTTGTGTTTTTATAAAATGGTTCCAGGAAATGGTCACGTTGGATGTTCCATGAGTGACATCACAGGAGCCATCTTCGTAATCTGAAGTCTGATTTACTGATTCAAACGTACAATGGTCAACCCATACTTTATTTGATTTTTGCATAGAGATTCCATCAGCTCCATTATCAGCTTTAGGCATTATAATGTACACGTTACGGATAATGATGTTTTGTGCACGCGCCAGAAAGAAGCCTACATTCTGCATCTTAAAGTTATTGACACCATAAATGGTAATGTTTTCAGTATCCTTGATGTCGAACCAGGGACTGCTTGCAGCTCTTCCATTTTCTTTAGTGAAAGTTCCGCTTAGCCAAACAATAGCTGGGACTTTGGATTTTGCTTTTTCCCTTGCTGCCAGCCATGCATTAAACTTATTGCCATCATCAAAATGATGGGTGTTTGCGGTAGTGGCACCAGCACCACCCGTAGTTTCCTCACCATAGCCAGATAACTTATCTAGAGCTACAGTTCCAATAGTTGGGCCACTTTCCTCTTCACCTCCAGTATTTCCATCACAGGTTTTGTTGGTTTTTGATATGATGATTTGATAAGCATCAGTGCCAATTTTGAACGATAGTTCATAATTGCTTTTCTTTGTTTTTTCTTTAACAGTGTATTGAACACCCGCTCTGCTAATTATATTTTCACTTATCGAATAGCTGATTTTATCACCACAATTAATGCTGATCTGGTCTTCTTCAATATTCCACAATACATTTTTTTTATAGTTTATAAGGTCTGAATTTTCAGTTACACTAGTTTCAGTGATTTCAAATGTGCCTAGTAAATCAGCTTTTAGTATCGTCTCTATGTTATTTGGCTCCTCAATTTTCTTTGCTTTTTTACAGGAAATGGAAACAGAGAAAGCAACAAAAAGGATTAGAAAAGAAAGTAATTTTTGCTTGTTCATACAATTGGTTTTTTGGTTAGAATTGTTTTCTGGTTGATTGAATTAGCCGATGTTAAACAAATTGTATAGGCGTAGTAAATCGCAACGGATTAGTGGCCGTTAAACAAGTGTTTTATCTTTTATATTTGGTTAGCAAAGGCATAATAAATCATCCCTTCAAAGCAATACTAATGATTTAAAACCCGAATTAAAGGTGATTCATTTTAAAAAACTGTGCAATCGTTATCGGCAACGATTGCACAAATCTTCTAGTGTATTTTTACGAAATATAGAAATCATTAAAGGTTTTATAAACGCATTCCTCTTAAGAATTCATCAACCTGCATACGTTTTTTACCTTCATATTGTAAGTCGGTAAGTTTAATAAAACCGTCTTTTGCAGCGAATTTTAAATAGGTTTTTCCATCAGATAGGAATGCTCCTGGGGCCAGGCCTGTTTCCTTTTTTTCTATTTCTGCTTTAAAAACTTTTAGCGTTTTATCGTTCAGTTTAGTAAATGCAGTAGGGTAAGGACTTAAGCCACGGATCAGGTTAAAAATGGATTGGGCAGTTTGATTCCAATCTATTGAACAAAAATCTTTAAATATTTTTGGTGCATGCTTCAACTCATCGTTTTGTTGTTGCGGCTGTTCAGTGTAATTGCCATCGGCAATTGCTTGTACAGTGTTGACCAGTAAACCTGCGCCAACAGTCATTAGCTTATCGTGTAGGTCGCCTGCAGTGTCTTCCGGACCAATAGGCACTTTTTCAGAAAAGATCACATCGCCAGTATCTATTTCGTGTTTTAAGAAAAATGTGGTTACCCCACTTTCCTGTTCTCCGTTAATAATAGCATGGTTAATTGGAGCGGCTCCACGATACTGAGGTAATAAAGAAGCATGTAAATTTATGGTTCCTTTAGCAGGCATATTCCAAACCATTTCAGGTAGCATTCTAAAAGCTACAACTACCTGTAAATCGGCTTTTAAAGATTTTAACTCTTCAATAAACGCTGGATCTTTAAGTTTTAGTGGTTGTAATATTTTTAAGCCTTTAGCTAGTGCATATTGCTTTACGGCACTTTCCTGAAGTTTTTGTCCACGACCAGCAGGTTTATCAGCAGCGGTTACTACGCCTACTACATCAAATCCAGCTTCAACCAGAGCATTTAACGAAGCTACAGCAAAATCGGGCGTGCCCATAAAAACTAATCTCATTATATTTTATTTTAGAGTACAAAATAACTAAAAATATAACGAATTAAGCTATTAGAGTGGGAATGCTGTTTAGGAGTAGAGCGTTGAGGTTGTGTGAGCTTTAATAGCAGAAAGGGATTGAATAGGACTAATCCGTCCTACGCAACCCCTTTCCATCCCCTATGATAATTAGAGGGTGACCGAACAATTAGTCTGCAGTATTATGGGTATAACAAATACTTTTTACGCATCGTCTTATACTTGCTTAAGCCAGGCTCCCAACTTGCTCTGATTTCTTTTTCAGATACTCCGGCAATGATCTGCTTCCTGAAATCTGCAACACCAATTAATTTTTCAATTGTCCCCATCTGTTTGCTTAAGCTAGAATTAAAGAAATCAGCTTTATTTGGTGAGTTTTTATAAAGTTCAATGATCCAAGATAGGTTGATCTGTTTTGTTTTTCTGAAGATATTGGTGTCGTAATCTCTAAGATCAATCCCATAACAAATCTGGTTCATAAATAAAGGGCTCTCCGACATGCCTTTTAGGCTTACAGGAGTAAAAGAGAAACTGTATTTACCTTTTAATGCGGGTGCGCCAACAATGGTGAAAGGAAATTGGGTGCCGCGACCATAGTTTAGGTAGGTTCCTTCAAATAGGCAGGTGGTTGGATATAATAATATCGATTGCGGTGTGTTAAGATTTGGTGATGGACTTACTGGTAATTCGTAAGGTGTATCATGTGTATAGTTTGCAACCTTTATGATCTTAATTTTGCATTTCAATTTATTGTCCAGCCAATTTTCACCATTTAACATCTGGGCATATTCGCCAACTGTTAATCCGTGGACTGCAGGAATAGGTTTTAAGCCAATACCTGATTTAAACTGAGGGTCTAATACTGGTCCATCAATATAAAAACCATTAGGATTTGGCCTATCAAGGATCAATACTTCTTTGTTATTGGCAGCACAGGCTTCCATTACATGTTGTAAGGTGTTGATATAAGTATAAAAACGTACACCTACATCTTGTATGTCGAACACCATTACATCAATATCAGCCAATTGCGATTTTGTAGGTGTTGAATTCTTACCATAGAGAGAAATTACTTTGATCCCTGTTTTGGTGTCGATTTCATCATCAACATGGGTCCCATTACTAGCATTGCCTCTAAAACCATGTTCAGGGCCAAATATCTTAACAATGTTTACACCTAGTTTTAATAAGCTATCTATGGTTGTTTCTTTTCCTATAATGGAAGTCTGGTTGACTACCATACCCACACGTTTACCTTTTAAATAGGGTACGTAAAGGTCTACCTGTTCTGCACCGGTAAGTAATTTACCTTTTTTAGGATTGTCGAAATCTTCTGCTTTGACCTTATAGGGGTTTGGTACAGCCGGATTAAAAGCGACAGTTGTTGAAGGGCCACAAGCCTGAAGCAGGATGGCTATTGCAACTGTGTTAAGAATTTTAGTTAGAGATGGTGCCATATAGAACCTATTTACTTTATATAATTAAATATTTAATGATAAAGGTAGGAAAAAATGGGTAATGAGAATTTAATGTTCGAGTAATTGACGAGGATCTATTTTCAGTGCATGAGCCAGTCGGAATAGAAACGAAATAGAGCAATTGGTTTTAGCTTGTTCGATCCTTTGTATTTGAGAGGTATCCGTAAAAGCGAGGGTTGCAAGTTTGCGATAGGATAGGCCAGATGCTAACCTATACTTCCTTAAGTTATCACCCACTATCTTTTTAGCAATTTCATCACCTTCTACTTTAGCCATTTACTGCCAAAAATTGATATAAAATCATTATCAATCGTATGGATAAATACATACGTTTCTATTATGTTTGTGTTTACTAACCAAATAAAAACTTATTATGAAAAACAGACCGATCGGATGGAGACCTTCCCAGTATTTGATCTACTATGAGATATTCAATATATTTAAGTCACATTTACAACGCCTTATCTAAAAAAAAATGATGTTTAATTAATTTTTAAAAGGAACAACTATGGATTTTCAAAGAGAATTATACTTTTCACAAATGGAAGCATGCAAGAATTATAACATATCACGTGCAACTTTTAGAAAAATATGTAAGAGGAATAATATAGAAATAATTGAAAATGAAATCACCTATCAGGATAGCCCTGATAATAAAGCCTATGTGGTTACAACTGTTTATGTTAAAAAAATAGATTTTATTAAAGCTAATATTTAGCTATTGTATTTAATTCATAGACAGATCAAGGGGGGCGGGATTCAAATTATAGCTTATTAAATAAAAGTTTTTGTTTACTCCTATTAAAATGAGCATTTTTGTTGAGTTACCATTTACTCCAAAAGGTTGAATACAGAATATTTCATAGCAAGGCGAATAGCCATAAAATCCGAACGTACTTTTTCAAAGCTGATTGTTAGAATCGCAATAGCAGGAGTGATGCTTAGCCTTTCGGTCATGATGCTTTCTGTAGCCATTATTAAAGGTTTTAAAACCGAGATACGTGAAAAGGTAAGGGGATATATTGGTGACGTCAGGATATTTAAATATGGGCTGAATAACTCTTTTGAACTAACCCCCTTTGTTGCTGGAAAGGAAACGCTGGAGAAGCTTAAAAACAATCCTGATGTTGAATTTTTTCAGCCATACGCAACTAAACCTGCAATTATATCGGCTAATAATGAGGTAGAAGGGATTAATTTTAAGGGGATTGATAAGACGTTTAACTGGGATTACATACGTAAGCATCTGGTAAGTGGTTCGGTGATGGATTTTACGGATAGTACTAAAGCTACCCGGCAAATACTAATCTCTCAGTTCACTGCTAACAGATTAAAACTGAAAGTCGGGGATGACTTTATCATGTATTTTGTTCAAAATCCACCACGTAAACGCCCTTTTAAAATTGTAGGTATTTATGATATCGGTGTTGAAGAAATTGATAAAGGCTTTGTAATTGGTGACTTAAACATCATCAGGCGACTGAATAACTGGAAAGCTGATGAGGTTGGAGGAATTGAGATCAGGATTAAGGATTTTGCTAATTTGAAAGTTGTGTCTGACGGGATTTATGAAAACCTTGGACTGGATTTGAAATCAGAATCTGTAGCTGATTACTTCCCTGCTATTTTTACATGGCTATCGCTCTTAGATGTCAATACCAAAGTATTGCTTGTATTGATGATGATTGTTGGTGTCATTAATATGGTTACAGCATTACTTATCATGATTTTGGAACGTACAAATATGATTGGTGTACTGAAAGCTTTTGGTATGTCTGATTATAGTGTCATGAAAATATTCCTTTATAATGCGGCTTATCTGGTAGGATTTGGCTTGTTATTAGGTAATATTTTGGGACTAGGACTGGGCTTTTTACAGCAATATACTCACGTTTTTAAGTTGGATCAGGCATCTTACTATTTGTCTTATGTACCTATAGAAATACATTTTATAGATGTGTTGATTCTGAATCTGGCTACTATGATCATTTGTGTAGTAGTTTTGATTCTGCCTTCCATGTTGGTTAGCAGAATCAGTCCTTTAAAGGCCATTAGATTTAAGTAAGATTTAATGGAGCGCACTAATTAATGTTACGCTTTAATCTGTTTTTTGTGAATTTTATTCGCAGATAAGCAAGTTTGATTGGCCTAAACGTTGACTACCTCTACTGGCTGGAACAGCTATATCACCTACTGGAAGGTATTGTATAGGTCCTACTTTTTGTGGGACATAAATCACAACTTCGGTTTTAGTGTAAGAATGTGGGAGGTATTTGATATAATATCCATCAGGGTGTAATCCCCAAATTCCATTTGGAAAATCTTTATTTGCAGGTGCAGCTCCAGTAAGCATGGCCAGACTTTCAATTTGGTTGTAAGAGGAGTTGGCCTGGTACATCATCCCTCTGATCTTATTTTCAATTTCAATGACAGTTTTTGCAGGTTCAGGGAGGTTGTTGGTTAATTTGGCCATAGCTTCTCCAGACAGGTAGTCTACAAGGGTACTACTTAATGCAGAAAGGTCATTTTTATTGAGCAGTTTTGCGGCCACCAATTGTAATTCTGGAGAGAGTTTGCTGAAATTTGTTTTAGCGACTATTGCCCATAGAAGTAGTTGTACCTGGCGCTGTTCTATCTCTGGATGTTGTTCCCAGTTTGCCATTAATGTTCTGGCTATTTTCTCTTTGGGGCCAGCTAAAGGAGCATATAAATAACCATTACCTTTATCTGGGCCATAGGTTCCCGCTTGTAAACAGAAGCTTTTAAAGGTTCCGGTATAAAAACCTGGCTTTAATAGAAAACCTTCTGTTGAAGTATAATCAGATTTTAAAGTACACAATAGCTTTTTTACGGAGTCTGCACCGAAATCTGGTGGCAGAATTTCCTTTTTATTACAATCATCAAAATTGGTTGTAATAGGTTGGTTTTGTAATAATTTAAGTTGTTTATTGTTTAGCAGAGAGCCGGCTCCACTATTTAGGGCATCTTTTAGTTTGCCAAATTGTGCATTCGTGGTTACGGAGAAAAAGCACAATAATAAAATTAGATAGTTTTTTTTCATGGAAAGCAGTATTATTTCAATAATTTTTATGCATTCAAATCTATATAACTATCTCTAATATATGGATAAAAAACTGTTATTATTATGTTGCTATTTATAGCAAAGTAGACCGGCTTTTGCCGATCTATTTTGTCTTTATTGCTGTACAGCATTATAGCTGATCATCCATTGGGTACCAAATTTATCGGCTGTTATACCGAAATAATCACCCCAGAACATATCTGCCATAGGCATTTCTATTTTACCCTCTGCTGATAGTTCCGTAAACAGACGATCTGCTTCAGCTCTGCTTTCGGCACTGATTGATAAATAGTGGTTATTTCCTGCTATCAATTTCTGCCCCATTGATTCCAGTGTATCTGTGGCCATCAATAATGGTCCATTAGGTAATTGCAGGGAGATATGGCAGATTTTATCTTTCTCATTTTCAGGTGTTTTATCATCAGGCATATCTCTGAAGCGCATGATCATGGTAATTTCTCCGCCAAATACTTTTTTATAAAAGTTAAAGGCTGCTTCGCTGGTCCCTGCAAAGTTTAAATAAGGGTTAATGGTTATCATAGTCTTGAATTTAATAAGTTAAATCTCAATTTATTATTCAAATTTAACTGATATAAACTGTTTGATTGGGGTGTCAGTACGTCAATATCAGGGGTTGCATGCGACATAATCATTCCTTAATTCAAATTTATACCAAACAACACACCAATCCAGATTTTGTGCTGATAAATCCATTTTTGTCTGTTATTATCCATCAGATGATCAATTCCTGCTGCCAGGCCAAGGTTAAAACGACCAGCATCATATAATCCAGCTAAGCCTAAGCTACTTACAAAGCCATCATATTCTTCTGTTATTTTTTGTTTTGTGACGTCAGGATTCATCGTTACGGCACCTATTCCGATCAGCATTCCATATCCGTATCCGCTTTTTAACATTTCTTTTCTTTTACCAAGGTATAGGGCTGTACTAAAGTTGGTGTTCAATTGCATCGGGAAGCCTTCAGCTGATGGCCTTATTTTAAATGGAATTGTAATGATGTTGATGTCCAGATTGTTTTCTATAGAGTCTGTTTTTTTTGTGCGTATTTGAGCGCTTAGTCCAAATGATATGGATACAAAAATACTGAGACAAAGAACACAAACCAGTATGTAGTTTTGCTTTTTCATCTTTATCAGGTTAATAGAATTATTACATTAAAGCCACTCGTTGAATTTTTTGATGAACCAGTTCTTAACAAATTGTGTCAGCAAGCAATAGCTAATCAATATCCCAATAAGCCACGGAAAATAGCTTAAAGGAAGGGCTTGTAGCTTCAGTGCTTCAGCAAAGGGTGAGAAAGGAAGTAATATACCTATCACCATAATTAAGCTAGTAAGGGCAATTACTGGTGCCGTTGCCCAGCTCTGGATAAATGGAACTTTTCGGGTACGGATCATGTGAATAATAAGTGTTTGTGATAGTAATCCTTCAATAAACCATCCTGACTGAAACAGGCTCTGATGTTCTACTGTGTTTGCCTTAAATACAAAATACATGACAGCAAACATAGCATAATCAAAAATTGAGCTGATTGGGCCGATAAAAATCATGAATTTACTGATACCTCTGGCATCCCATTTCTGTGGTTTTTCTATAAACTCTTTATCCATGCTATCCCACGGTATAGAGATTTGTGAAATATCGTATAATAGATTTTGAATGAGCAGGTGGATTGGTAGCATAGGTAAAAAGGGTAGAAATGCACTTGCCCCAAGCATACTAAACATATTTCCAAAGTTACTGCTGGCCGTCATTTTTATATATTTAATGATGTTGCCAAATGTACGGCGGCCGTATATCACCCCTTTTCTGAGTACCATAAGGTCCTTTTCCAGTAAGATAATGTCTGCATTTTCTTTAGCAATATCTACTGCAGTATCTACAGAAATACCAACATCAGCATCTTTTAATGCTGCGGCATCATTAATGCCATCGCCCATAAAGCCTACAGTATGACCTTTCAATTGTAGTAACTTAACCACTCTTGATTTTTGAACGGGGCTTAGTTTAGCTAAAATGCTCATCTGATCTAATTGATCCAGCAAGTCTTCATCAGTTAGTTTTTCCAGGTCTGTACCCAATACAATCCGGTCAACAGGTATTCCTACATCTCTGCATATTTTTCTGGTAACTACTTCATTATCGCCCGTTAGGACTTTTATACTTACGCCCAGCTTTTGCAAGGCTTCAATCGCTGGTTTTGCGGATGGTTTTGCAGGATCCAGAAAACCTATAAACCCTGTTAAGGTCATGCCCGACTCATCAGTAATGTTATAATTAAGTGGACGTTTATCGTATTCTTTAATGGCTACCAATAAAACCCTTAATCCTTCTTCGTTTAGTTTTTTTGAAGTATTCAATACGGTTTTGCGCATTTTTTCATCCATAGCAACAATTTTGTCGCGTTCTATATGAAGCTGATGGTCTTCGCCAGGCTCAAATGAATGGCTGCATAGTTCCAGCATTTCTTCAACAGCACCCTTACAGATCAGCAGGTGTTTTCCGTTTTTTTGTTGTAGCACTACGCTCATTCTTCTGCGATGAAAATCAAATGGAATTTCATCTAATTTTTGATAATCTTCTTCTACTTTCAGGTAGTCGTGCAATTCAATATGTTCTAATACTGCAACATCTAAAAGGTTTTTAAGTCCGGTTTGATGATATGAATTTAAGTAGGCCCATTTCAGAACTTCATCATCCTGTTCTCCCAATACATTCAGATGCCTTTCCAACACAATTTTGTCCATGGTTAAAGTGCCAGTCTTATCGGTACAGAGGATGTCCATTGCACCAATATTTTGAATAGCATTTAAACGTTTAACAATTACTTTCGATTTGCTCATGTTTCTGGCACCTTTGGCCAGGTTGGCAGTTACAATCATCGGTAACATTTCGGGTGTTAAACCTACGGCAACAGAGATGCCGAACAGCATGGCTTCCATCCAATCGCCTTTGGTAAGGCCGTTAATCAGAAAGACCAGAGGTACCATCACCAGCATAAAGCGAATCAGGAGCCAGCTTACTTTGTTTACGCCTTTGTCGAAACTTGTTTCAGCACGTTTACCTGTTAGCGTTTTTCCCAATGCACCGAAATAAGTATTGTTTCCTGTACATACTACTAAGGCCATAGCGGTTCCGCTAACTACATTGGTGCCCATAAAACAAATATTACCGAGCTCAAGAGCGGCATACTCATTAGCATCTGGTATGGCATCATGCTTTTTCTCAACCGGGAAAGATTCACCAGTTAACATGGCCTGACTAATAAAAAGGTCTTTTGATTGTAGAATACGACAATCTGCAGGTATCATATCCCCAGCGCTTAGTAATACAATATCTCCTGGTACGAGCTCACTAATTGCAATTTCTGATTTACCCGAAGTTTTGCGTAGCACGGTTGCAGTGGTTTTAACCATGCTTTTAAGTTGTTCTGCTGCATTGTTACTGGTGAATTCTTGCCAAAAACGTAGTATTGCACTGAGCATGACCATGACCACAACAACTATTACTGTTTTATAGTCCTGATCTTCTGGTTCAGAAAGTATGACATCCATAACAAATGATATGAATGCCAGAATGATTAATACGGCAATAAATGGGTTTAGAAAGGCTTGAAACAATTGCACATACCATGATGATGCTTTGGTGTGTTGGATTTCATTTAAGCCAGCTTGTTTTCTTTTCAGGTTTACCAGGCGGCCTGTTAGTCCATCTTCATGACTATTCATGAGGAATAAGGATTCCTGGATTTCTTTTTTCGCGATTTGATGTATCAGTTTCATGATTGCAGCATTTTTCCCTTACAGAAAAATGCTTGATCCATCTGCGGGGGAGGTTAGTAAATTAAGATCTCGTAATGATTGGGATCAGTGTCCATTGCTTGTTTTTTAATGTGCTGCAAAAGTAGGCATAGGTAGTTCAGGCCCTGGTTAGGGGACGATTAGAATTTCATTAGAAAATCATTAGAGAGAGTTGATATAGTTTATAAATGAGGCAGCTCAATGGTAAAGACAGTCCCTCCGTTCTGCACTGAAGAGACCCATATTTCACCATGGTGTAGGTCAACAATCTTTTTGCAAAGTGAAAGACCGATTCCTGTTCCACTGGCAAATCCTTTGTTTGTACCACGATAAAAAGGATTAAATATCTCTGAAAGTTCTTCTTTAGCAATACCTACACCATTATCCTGAAAGCGAATGATTGTTTTTTCGGTATGATAGCTAATGGCTACCAGGCATTCCTTGTTCTCAGAAAATTTACAAGCATTATCCATCACATTTATAAAAGCTGCGTTTAGTAGGTATTCATTTCCTTTAACGGAGATGAAATTGTCATCTTCAATTTCTTTTTCAAAGATGAGGTTAACTTTAAAAGTAGGGTTGTGGTGTAAGAGTTCAGAGCGGGCATCCATTAATACTTCGTCTAATCTTACAATTTTAAAACTAATTTCAGAGGGATGATAGCTTGCTTTTGCGAAATCGAGCAGACTGTTACATAGTCTGGCCAGCTTTTGAGCATCTTCAATAGCATGTGCAATTGCTTCTCGATAATCCATTATGGTACGCTCTTTTTGTAGGGCGAGTTCCAGCTCTGCTAACATAGCAGCCAGTGGAGTTCGAAGTTCATGGGAGATACTGGATACAAATTGCTTTTGGGTGTCGAATGAGTTTTCAAGACGATCAAGCATCTGATTAAACGTAATTGCCAGCTCTGCAATTTCATCTTTTCCATTACCTTCATTTACTCTGGAATCCAGACTCTTTGCATTAATTTCTTCCACTTTACTCACCAGATCCGATACAGGTTTAAGTGCTTGTTTGGCAAAGAAACGTCCAATTAAAAAGACCAATAAAATGGAAGCTAAAAATCCCGTAAGTAAGGTGTATTTCAATGTTGTAGCATTGCTTAAACCATAAATATCTTTAGAAGCTGCAGTAATAATGTAATCTTTTCCCAGGTGATGGTACAAGAAACCGACTACCTGTAGGTCGGCCTGATTAAACCTGATTTCCTTATTTTTGATGATTTCATCAATCATGGCTCTGGTTTCCTTTACTTTATCAATTTTTACTGCGTCATGATAAAGGAGGTTAAACTGTTTATCATATATGGCAACCTCTTCAGGATATAGGTCACTGGCCGTACTTTTGTAAATGAGTTGCAGCACTTCTGGAGTTATTTTAGCATCCAGTAATAGATTTGCTTTGGTAATAGCAGTTTTATGTAGTTCCTTAAAGTACTCATCCTCTCTGTCTTTACTGTGCGTTAAATACACAGTTAAGGCAAATATCAGTAGCAAGGTTGCAATGATGGCAGTAAAAAGGAGGGTAAGTTTATTCTTTATCTTCATTCTGACCTGAATATAAACCCTTGCCCGGGTCTGGTATGTATGAGTTTTGGTGCGAAATCCTTATCAATCTTTTTCCTCAGGTAATTAATATATACGTCTATAAAGTTTGTTCCGGTATCAAAATGTGCATCCCATACTTTTTCTGCGATTTCAGTTCTTGGCAATACTCGCTCACTGTTGCGCATCATAAATTCCAGCAGCTTCAGTTCCTTTGGTGTCAGGCTGATTTCTATACCAGATCGTGTAACGATTTTTGTTTGGTTATTTAATTCTAAGTTGGCGTATTTTAAAATAAATCCCTGATCTTGAATAGGATTGCTATTTCTTTTTAGCAGTGCTCTAATGCGTACATGTAGTTCTCTAAGCTCAAATGGTTTAACCAGATAATCATCTGCACCTGCATCAAAGCCCTCTACTTTATCATCAGTAGTGCCTAATGCGGTAAGCATAATAATGGGGATAGAGGGTAATGCAGCACGAATTTCTTTACATAAATCTAGTCCATTTATTTTGGGTAAAATTATATCGGTAATAATAAGGGCGTAAGATTTTGACATGGCAAGTTTCTTTCCCATCTCACCATCAAAAGCAAGAGTAACTTTAAAACCTTGCTCTTCTAGTCCTCTTTTAATAAGATCTGCAACCCTTTGTTCATCTTCAATTACCAATATTTCCATCATCACCAGATTTTTATACAAATCTAAAACTATAAATTAAATACATTGAAAATACATCTTTTACATATACTAAGCTTTAGTACATGGTAATTTCCGTAAATTTGCAGCTTCATTAATAAATAATATACTGTGTCGTTAGATAAATTAAAAATAAGTAAGTCGCTTGTTGCGGCAATGACTGATGCCGGATACATCTCTGCAAAAGAAATTCAGGCTAAAACTA
>JBEBUV010000094.1:0-14849 GCA_040393085.1 Pedobacter hiemivivus
TGTATGCCGCCGGTGTCTATCTGATCTTAAGAAGAAGTATGGTACGCCTACTTTTGGGGATCATTTTATTAGGTAATGGGACCAACATACTCATATTTTTATTGGGTAATATTACGAAAGGTAAAGCACCCATTATCGATGCCGATCTAAAGACCTTTGCTGATGTCTATGCCGACCCTATTCCTCAGGCATTAATATTAACTGCAATTGTGATCAGCTTTGGTCTTACCTCCTTTGCTATTGTTTTATTAAAACGTGTATATGCCTTATTAGGCTCAGATGACCTGGATGATTTAAACACACCAGAAGAAGAAGATTTATGATTGACAACCAAATAATAGCGACCGTAATTATCCATTTATTTACTGCCTTACTGCAATTGGCATTTTGGCGAAAAACTGTAACACAAAGGGCACTAAGTATTGCCGGAAGTTTTATCGGTCTTTTGTTCTCTGTACATTTATTTTGCAAAGTACTGGATGGTGGTATCTTAACGATGAATGCTGCAAACTGGCAAGCTCCTTTCGGAATTGTATTTGTGGCTGATCTGTTTAGCATTACCATGGTACTCCTCACCTCCATTGCTGCGCTGGCTATTTCTCTGTTTTCTGCTCAGGGTGTAGGCCGGGCAAGAATGCTATACGGTTATTTCCCCATCTTTCATTTTCTGATTATGGGCCTTAATGGAGCTTTCTTAACGGGTGACATTTTCAATTTGTATGTATGGTTTGAGGTAGTTATCATTTCCTCTTTTGTACTGCTTACACTTGGCGGTCGAAAATCGCAATTAGAAGGTGCTGTAAAATATATGGCCATGAATATCCTGGCTTCTATGTTCTTCCTTACTGGGATTGGCATATTATATGGAATAACCGGCACCTTAAATATGGCCGACTTATCATTGAAAATACCATTGGTCGAAAACCAGACTATTGTAAACCTGACCTCTATGTTTTTCCTGATCGGGTTTGGAATCAAATCGGCCGTATTCCCACTTTATTTTTGGCTTCCCTCTTCTTATCATACACCACCTTCTGCTGTTGCGGCTGCCTTTGGCGGATTACTGACCAAAGTAGGGATTTATGCCATGTTCAGGGTATTTACATTAATTTTCACACCCGATGAATTCATGAAAACCTTGCTTATAGTAATGGGTGTCATGACAATTCTGACGGGTGCCTTTGGTGCGGTAATTAAACACAATATTAGGCGTTTATTCTCTTATCTAATTGTTTGTCATATTGGTTTTATTATTGGGGGACTGGGTATGTATACAAAAATTGCATTTATTGGTGCTGTTTTTTACCTTATTCACGACATCATTGTCAAGACCAATCTATTTTTAATATCCGGACTGATACAGCAGTTACGAGGTACAATGAATATGTCCAGACTTGGTGGGCTTTATGGAGAATACCCAAAATTATCAATGCTGATTGCTATTGTATTGTTTTCATTGGCAGGCATCCCACCACTTTCTGGGTTCTGGCCTAAAATTTACCTTATTGATGCCGCTTATATCTCCAAAAACTATATCCTTATTGCTGCTATCATTATCGGTAGTTTTGTAACGCTGATGATGGTCGCAAAAATGTGGTCTGAAGTATTTTGGAAAGATGCCACTACAGAAACACCTCTGATCGATAGCTTTAAGCCTTTAAGTACCTTAAAGAAAACTATGCTGGTACTTCCGATTGGAATATTGGCAGCTACAACTTTGTTTATTGGACTCAATGCAGAGCTAGTTATTAAAGTTGCTGATCAGATAGCAAATGAAATGTTAGACACCAGGCCTTACGTAAAGGCAGTACTGGGAAATTAAAATATACCATATGATTAAACACTTTTTGATGAACCTATTGCTTTCCTTTATTTGGGTAGCGCTAACAGGTTCTATGTATTATTCCAATTTTGTGTTTGGTTTTGCACTAGGCTTTTGGATTCTGTGGATTATGAATCGGGATCAAACAGATCGCCGCTATTTTTCACGTGTACCAAAGACAATCGGAGTTTTCCTTTATTTCCTTTACGAAATGATTGTAGCCAATATCCAGGTAGCTTACGATGTAATTACTCCAAAATATTTCTTTAAACCTGGTATTGTCCGCTATCCACTAGAAGCCAATTCAGACCTTGAAATTAACTTATTGTCGACTATGATTTCCCTTACTCCTGGCACACTCATCCTCGATGTAAGTAAAGATAAAAAATCACTGTATATCCATGTGATGTATATGAAAGATCGGGAAACATTTATTGCCCAGATTAAAAACGGATTTGAGAGAAGATTATTGGAGGTATTACGATGACACTAGCAACATATTTAGATTACGTGATTTTACCAATATTAACAATTTCTGTTTTATTGGTATTCATCAGATTATATAAAGGTCCTGAAGTGGAAGACCGCGTGGTAGCACTGGACTTGATCATCACAATTGGTATTGCGTTGATCACGGTTTATAGCATCCGCTCTCTGGAGCCCATCTTCTTAGATGTAGCTATGATTTTGGCTCTGATCGCTTTTTTGGGCACCATTTCATTTTCATTTTATTTAGATAAGAAAAAGTAGCTATGACAAATATTATAATAGGGATATTAAGTACCATTGGCGCACTGGCTATCTTGTTTGCTTCGATAGGGATCGTAAGAATGCCTGATTTCTATCTACGCCTTTCTGTAACTGTAAAGGCAGCTACTATGGGTGTAGGCTTATTTCTAACTTGTGCGGCTATTATATTTCCGGATGTTTCTGTAACTACAAAAGCAATAGCAACTGTATTTTTCCTTGTTCTAACGGCACCAGTAGGTGCACACATGATTGCGCGAACTGCATATCATAAAAGAATTGCGATGTGGAAAGACACCGTAATTGATGAGTATGAAAAAGATGTTGATGAAAATACGGCTGAACAAAAAGAGCAGGAACATTAATGCCCTGCTCTTCAAAATAGCTTTTTATAATTCGCAGTTTCTATTCTGCCATATTGTGATAAACCGCCTGAACATCATCGTCCTCTTCTAATTTATCAATCAGTTTTAGTACATCTACGGCCTGTTCTTCTGTCACTTCATGATATGACAAGGCAATACGCTCCAACTTAGAACTTTTTAATTCAATTCCTTTTTCTTCCAATGCTTTTTGTAGGGAACCAAAGTTTTCAAAAGGTCCTTGTGCTACTGCAATATCATTTCCCTCTTCATCAGCCTCTACATATAATTCTTCAAGTCCGGCATCAATCAATTCGAACTCTAATTCTTCCAGATCTAATTCATCGGCAGGTACAAATCTAAATACTGATTTTCTGTTAAACACAAAATCGAGAGAGCCCGTTTTACCTAAGGTGCCGTTTGTTTTATTAAAATAGCTGCGCACATTCGCAACTGTTCTGTTTGTATTATCAGTAGCTGTTTCGATCAATACGGCCACACCATGAGCTGCATATCCCTCATAAACAATCTCTTCATAATTGGCCATGCTTTTATCAGAAGCCCTTTTAATAGCTGCCTCTACACGGTCTTTCGGCATATTTACTGCTTTCGCATTTTGCATTGCCGTGCGCAAACGCGAATTCGTTTCAGGATTAGGCCCAGCATCTTTTACCGCCATCACAATATCTTTACCAATCCTGGTAAACTGCACAGCCATTTTGGCCCAACGTTTAAACTTTCTTTCTTTTCTAAATTCGAATGCTCTTCCCATTTTTTTATTTTATTACTAGTAGTTAGGTTCTTTGTTATGTGAGTATATAGTTGTTAGATATTAGTATTTAAAGATCAAATGTAAAATTAAGTCCAATAATATGTGGCTTTCAACTATTCCCCAATTATTACATTCATTCTAAATTAATTTCTAAACCTCCATATCTAAACACCGATTTCTAAATACTAATATCGAACTACTAACATCTAAAAACTTCTCTCTAAATACAAATATCCGACTCCTAATCTCTAAATACTACTAAATGTTTATTTTTTTAAGTTCTTCAACATGTCCGACGTCAGTTTAGATAAGTCAAATTCAGGCTTCCATCCCCAATCTTTAGCGGCATAACTATCATCTATTGAACGTGGCCATCCATTGGCAATCTGCTGACGTGGATCATTTTCAGTGTAAGTTAGCTTAAAATCGGGAATATGCTTCCTGATTTCTGTCGCCAGTATCTCTGGAGTAAAGCTTACCCCTGCAAAATTATAACTTGAACGGATGGAGATTTTAGAAGCTTCAGCATCCATCAATTCAATTGTACCACGTATAGCATCGTCCATATACATCATTGGCAGTTCAGTTTCAGCATTCAGGAATGAAGCGTAGCTTCCTTTTTTTAATGCATCATGAAAAATATGAATAGCATAATCTGTTGTACCTCCTCCTGGTGCAGCTTTCCAACTAATTAATCCAGGATAACGGATACTACGTACATCTAACCCATATTTTTGGAAATAATATTCGCACCAGCGTTCTCCTGCTAATTTACTGATCCCGTATACTGTATTCGGATCCATTACACTGAACTGCGGAGTTAAATTCTTTGGTGAGGTCGGCCCAAATACCGCAATAGAACTTGGCCAGTAAACCTTTGCTGTTTTATAAGTAATGGCTAAATCTAAAATATTCAATAGACCATTCATATTCAGGTCCCATGCCAATTTAGGATTCTGTTCTCCTGTTGCCGATAATAAAGCGGCTAAAAGATATACTTGAGTGGGTTTATATTTTTGAAAGATATCATTTAAGGTATCCTTTTCAAGCACGTTGACAAACTCGAAAGGACCTGAATTCTTGATGTCGTAATCTGGTCTGCGGATATCACAGGCTATGACATTATTTTCACTATAAGTATTACGTAAAGCGGTAACCAGTTCTGTACCAATTTGGCCATTAGAACCTAACACTAATATTTTTTCACTCATAAATAAGTTATGGATTTGTACAAAAGTAAATAAATGAACAAACCTATTCAAAAATGTTTATAGCAACCAAAAATTAAAGTCAATTATTTACGTCTTATTATAGATTTATTTTTAGCTCAATGACTTATGATTAATGTTAAAAAATTGATTTAGTAACAAAAACATTATATATTTACTTTATGGTGTATTTATAACACTATCTGTTTTTATTTGCTTAATATTACAAAACAAAACATAGTTTAAACACAAAATAACAACCTTAACAACCGAATATGAACAGAAGAGAAGCGGTAAGGAGTGTTGCCTTTTTAATGGGCGGAGCACTGTCAGCAACTACAATCGGCGTATTTCTGGAAAGTTGCAATTCAACATCCACTCCAACAAAAGGCAGTTTATTTACGGATAATCAGCAAAATCTAATTACTGAGGTTGCTGATATCATTATCCCAACCACGAGTACCCCTGGTGCAAAAGCTGCTGGTGTAGGACCATTCATTTCTATGATGGTTAAAGATTGTTATCCTGATGATGCTCAAAAAGCCTTTGTAAAAGGTTTGGAGGATTTGGAAAAACAATCGAAAGATGAATACAAAAAAGGCTTTTTGGATCTTAGTGTAAAAGAACGTCAGGAATTACTTGGCAAGCTGAGAGAAGAGACAATTGAAGCAACTAAAGCTGAGAGAGAAAACCTAAAGGCACAAGAAGAAACAGCAAAGACCAAAATTACAGGTAATGCATCGATTCTTCCAAGAGAGAAGCCGAAAATGGAACCTCGATTTTTCTCTATCATCAGAGATTTAACCCTATTGGGGTATTTCACATCAGAAATTGGTGCTACACAGGCTTATGAATTCGTTGAAATACCTGGCCGTTATGACGGTTGTGTAGATCTGAAGCCTGGACAAAGAGTTTGGTCGTAAACCTTTTATATCATAAATAAATGAGCAATTTAAATGTTAAAGCAACAGCGCAGAATACTTATGATGCGATTGTTGTAGGATCCGGAATTAGTGGTGGCTGGGCAGCAAAAGAATTAACTGAAAAAGGTCTGAAAGTTTTATTGCTGGAAAGAGGCAGAAACGTTGAGCATATAAAGGACTATACCACGGCGATGAAAAAGCCATGGGAATTTGAACACAGAGGTAGATTAACTGAGGAACAAAAGGAAAGTCATCCTGTACAAAAAAGAGATTATCCTTATCAGGAATTTAATGAGAGCTTCTGGGTAAATGATCACGATTGTCCATATACTGAGGTGAAGCGTTTTGACTGGTACCGCGGTTTCCATGTTGGTGGTAAATCATTAATGTGGGGTAGACAAAGCTACCGTTTCAGCGATCTGAATTTTGAAGACAACCTAAAAGACGGTCATGGTGTTGACTGGCCTATCAGATATAAAGACATTGCACCCTGGTACGATTACGTAGAGAAATTTGCAGGTATCAGTGGTCAGAATGAAAACTGGCCAGCATGTCCGGATGGTCATTTCCTTCCTCCAATGGAAATGAACTGTGTGGAGAAAGAAGTTAAAAAACGTATTGAAGCTAAATGGGCTAAATCGAGAATCATGACCATTGGTCGTACAGCTAACTTAACAGTTGAGCATGGTGGGCGTGGCAAATGTCAATACCGTAACCTTTGTAGCAGAGGTTGTCCTTTCGGTGCATATTTTAGTACTCAGTCCTCTACCCTACCTGCAGCTGTTGCCACAGGTAACTTAACTTTACGTCCATTCTCGCTGGTAAATACAATCATTTACGACAAAGAAACTCAAAAAGCTAAAGGTGTAGTGGTGATCGATTCGGAGACAATGGAGACTACAGAATACTTTGCAAAAATTGTATTCGTAAACGGATCAACATTGGGTAGTACATTCCTTTTATTGAACTCAGTTTCTGATGAACATCCAAACGGTTTAGGTAATGGCAGTGGACAATTAGGACATAACCTAATGGATCACCACTTCCGTACCGGTGCAAATGGCAGATTTGAAGGTTTCGAAGATAAATATACTTACGGAAAAAGAGCTAATGGTATTTATATCCCAAGGTACCAGAATATGGGTAACGACAAACGTGATTACCTAAGAGGATTTGGTTACCAGGGAGGCGGAAGTCGCGGAAACTGGCATGCCGATGTTGCTGAGCTTGCTTTTGGTGGTGACTTTAAAGACCAGATGACTGTTCCGGGTTCATGGAATATGGGATTAGGTGGATTTGGAGAGTCGCTCCCTTACTTCGAAAACAAGGTTTATATCGATAAAAGCAAGAAAGACAAATGGGGACAACCTGTTTTGGCTATTGATTGCGAGTTTAAAGATAACGAGCGCAAAATGCGTATTGACATGATGAATGATGCAGCAGAAATGCTGGAAGCAGCAGGCGCTAAAGATGTCTCTACATTCGATAATGGTTCAGCACCAGGTATGGCTATCCATGAAATGGGTACAGCACGTATGGGTCATGATCCTAAAACATCAGTTCTGAATAAATGGAACCAGATGCATGAAGTGAAAAATGTTTTTGTAACCGATGGTTCATGTATGGCTTCAGCCGCATGTCAAAACCCATCATTAACTTATATGGCATTAACTGCAAGAGCGTGTGACTTTGCTGTTAGTGAATTAAAAAAAGGAAACCTTTAATGGAGAATAGAAAGATTAGAATGGGCATGGTTGGTGGCGGTAAAGATGCATTTATCGGCGCCATTCACCGTATTGCCGCAAACATGGATGGGCAAGTTGAATTTTGCTGTGGTGCATTAAGTATCAATCCTGAGGTAGCAAAAGAGTCAGGAGAAATGCTATTTCTTGATGAAAAGAGGATTTACATAAATTACGAAGAAATGATTACGGAGGAGAGCAAGTTATCTGCCGACAAGCGTATTGATTTCGTATCTATTGTAACACCTAACTTTGCTCACTTTGCACCTGCTATGATGGCATTGGACCATGGTTTTAATGTGGTGATCGAAAAGCCTATCGCTTTATCACTTGATGAAGCAAAGCAATTGCAACAAAAAGTTAAAGAAACAGGTTTAACATTGTGCCTAACACATGTTTATTCTGGCTATCCGATGGTAAAACAGGCCAAACAAATGGTTGCCGATGGTAATCTTGGTGCAATCAGAAAAATTATAGTTGAATATCCTCAAGGTTGGTTGAGTACTTTGACTGAGCGTGAAGGTAATGCTGGCGCTGCATGGCGTACTGACCCTACCAAAAGTGGGAAGAGTGGTGCTATGGGTGACATAGGTACACATGCTGCTCATATAGCAGAATACATTTCTGGTTTAAAAATCAGCAAATTATGTGCTGACTTGAATATTGTTGTTCCGGGCAGAGGCTTAGATGATGATGGAAATGTGTTGCTTAAATTCGACAATGGTGCTAATGGTGTTTTAGTTGCTTCGCAGATTGCTGCAGGTGAAGAAAACGCATTAAAAATTAAGGTATATGGTGAAAAAGGCGGTCTGGAATGGCATCAGATGGAGCCAAATACTTTGATTGTAAAATGGTTGGATCAGCCTGCTCAGGTTTATCGTGCAGGTCAGGCTTATTTATCGGATATTGCTAAACACAATACCCGCACACCTGGTGGTCACCCAGAGGGATACCTTGAGGCTTTTGCCAATATCTATAGAAACTTTGTACTTACTTTAAGAACAAAATTAGAAGGTGGCACACCAACGGCAGCAATGTTGGACTTCCCTACTGTTGATGACGGGGTACGTGGAATGGCTTTTATTGAAAACGCAGTGGCTTCAAGCCAGTCGGATCAGAAATGGTTTGATTTTAAAATATAACGAATCATGACTACAATTAAAGGACCGGGCGTATTTTTAGCTCAGTTTATTGGAGACGAAGCGCCATTCAATTCTTTGGATGCTATTTGTGAATGGGCAGCAGGACTTGGATTTAAAGGCATACAAATGCCTACACTTGATGCAAGATTTATTGATTTACAAAAAGCAGCAGAAAGTAAAACTTATGCAGATGAGTTAAAAGGAAAAGTAGCTTCGTACGGACTGGAGATTACAGAACTATCTACCCACTTACAGGGACAGCTGGTTGCCGTAAATCCTGCATATGATCTTGCTTTTGATGCTTTTGCTCCAGATGCTTATAAAAACAATCCAAAAGCCAGAACAGAATGGGCTGTACAGCAATTGAAGTATGCTGCAAAGGCTTCACAAAATCTAGGTTTAAATGCTCATGCTACATTTAGCGGCTCGTTACTATGGCACATGTTCCATCCCTGGCCACAACGCCCGGAAGGGTTAGTTGATGCTGGTTTTACGGAACTTGCCAAAAGATGGATGCCAATTTTAAATGAATTTGATGCCTGTGGTGTTGATGTTTGTTACGAAATACACCCTGGTGAAGATTTATTTGACGGCATTACTTATGAGATGTTTCTTGAGAAAGTAAACAACCACCCACGTGCTTGTCTATTATATGATCCCTCACATTTTGTATTACAGCAACTAGACTACATTCAGTATATTGATTTTTATCATGAACGTATAAAAGCATTTCATGTTAAAGATTCGGAGTTCAATGCAACAGGAAAACAAGGTACTTTTGGTGGCTATCAAAGTTGGGCTAACCGTGCCGGAAGATACCGTTCTCCTGGTGATGGGCAAGTAGATTTTAAAACCATTTTCAGCAAACTGGCTCAATATGATTATACAGGATGGGCAGTGATGGAATGGGAATGCTGCATCAAAGACGCACAGGTTGGTGCTAAAGAAGGTGCAGAATTTATTAAGAAAAATATTATTAAAGTAACAGACAGGGCTTTTGATGATTTTGCAGCTTCCGGTGGAAACGATGACTTCAACAATAAAATCCTTGGTCTAAATCAATAAGTGATATGAAGTCTGCACAAGCTTTTCGCTTTGCAAGCTTCATAACTGATAAAAATAAATTTATATTTCAATGAAAAATACATTATTTATCTTGGGCTGTTTTGTATTAGCAATAGCCTCATGTTCAAGTCCTGAGGAGCGTAGCGCATCTTCAAACACAGCTACAACTACCACAACCGAAGCTCCGACAAGTAGCACAGAAACTGCTGCTCCTGCATCTGGAGTAAAGAGTGCGGGTGAGAAATTAATTGCAAAATCAGACTGTATAGGATGCCACAATAAAGTACAGAAAGTAATTGGCCCTGCGTATGTAGATATCGCAGAGAAATATCCTTTAAATGATGAAAACATTGAACATCTGGCAACAAAAATCATCGAAGGTGGTAAAGGAGTTTGGGGTGAAATACCAATGACACCACATGCATCGTTGAGTAAAGACGACGCCAAAACAATGGTAAAATATATACTATCTCTAAAAAAATAACAACCAAATATAGAACCACACACAAATGGGAGAGATCAACAAGAATCAGGATGCTACGTCGAGACGTAATTTCCTAAAAACCACAGCTATTGCAGCATCTGCTTTTATGATTGTTCCGCGACATGTTTTAGGCGGTCCGGGATTTTTAGCACCTAGCGACAGACTTATTGTTGCTGGTATTGGTGCTGGCGGTAAAGGTTTCTCGGATATTAAAGCTTTTGCTGATAGTGGCAAAGCAGATATTGGTTTCCTTTGCGATGTACATGACAGCAGAGCAGCAGCAAGTGTAAAAGCATACCCTAAAGCAAAATACTATAGGGATTACCGTGAAATGTTTGATAAAGAAGCTAAGAACTTTGATGCGGTTTCTATTTCTACACCAGATCATAGCCATGCTATACAAGCCATAGCTGCGATGCAATTGGGTAAGCATGTTTATGTTCAGAAACCATTAACACATGATATTTATGAGGCACGTGCATTAACTGCTGCTGCCGATAAATATAAAGTAGTTACGCAAATGGGAAACCAGGGTGCATCAAATGATGGTCCAAGGTTGATGAAAGAATGGTATGATGCAGGCTTAATTGGTGATGTACATACTATTTATGCGTGGACAGACAGACCTGTATGGCCGCAAGGTATTCCATGGTCTGCCAATAAAGCGGCAGTGCCTGCTGATCTTGATTGGGATTTATGGTTAGGTACTGCACCATACAAAGAGTATGTAGACAAACTGGTTCCTTTTAACTGGCGTGGATGGTGGGATTACGGAACAGGTGCATTAGGAGACATGGGTTGTCACCTATTAGAAGCCCCTTTCAGTGTATTGAATTTAAAATACGCGACTGAAGTTCAGGCTAGTGTTGGTTCGGTATATGTTGATGAATTTAAAAGAGGATATTTCCCTGATAGCTGTCCTCCATCAAGCCATGTAACTTTAAAGTTCCCTAAAACTAACAAGACCAAAGGGGATGTTGTTGTACATTGGATGGATGGTGGTATACAACCTGAAAGACCAGAAGAACTAGGCGCAAATGACGTGTTTGGTGATGGTGGTAATGGAACCTTATTTATTGGAACAAAAGGTAAGATGATGGCTAGTACTTATGGTGCAAATCCACGCTTATTGCCATTAAGCAAAAATGAAAACATTAAGGTAAAGCAACAATTTGCACGTGTTGAAGGTGGTGCCAATGGTCACTACGGACAATGGGTTGATGCTTGTATTGCCGGTTATGGTAAAAATGAAGTAAGCTCTCCATTCGCTATTGCAGGACCACTTACTGAATCTTTATTAATGGCTAATCTAGCCATCAGAGCAACAGATATACAAGCAAAAAATGAAAAAGGAAAAATCATATACCCTGGTAGAAATATCAAATTACTTTGGGACAATGCCAATATGAGAATTACTAATTTTGATGCTGTGAACCAATTTGTGAAACGCGATTACCGTAAAGGTTGGTCATTGGGTGTATAAATTATTGGGAGTAAAAAACCAAAGACAAAGGAGAGAAGAACAAAAAAACTTATATGAAAAAATATATTTCAGCATTTATACTTACCGCAATTATGACTGGTGGTATGGCACAAGCACAATCCAGTAAGAAAGGATTTACCAAACTATTTGATGGAAAGACCACTAAAGGCTGGCACACTTACGGTAAAACAACCGTAGGTTCAAAATGGACAGTTGAAGATGGGGCCTTACACTTTAATCCTTCTGGAGATAAAAGTGGTGGTGGTGATTTAGTAACCGACAATGAGTACAGCAACTTTCATTTAAAAATAGATTGGAAAATTGCACCTAAAGGCAATAGCGGGATTATCTATTATGTAAAGGAAGATAAAGCTAAATACAATGCTACTTATAGCACTGGCTTAGAAATGCAGGTATTGGACAATGATGGTCATTCAGATGGTAAGATTACGAAGCACCGTGCTGGTGATTTATACGATCTTGTAAAAAGCACTTCAGAGCCTGTAAAACCTGTTGGCGAATGGAATACTGCTGAGATCATTTCTAAAAATGGCAAAGTAGAGCATTACCTTAATGGAGTAAAAGTAGTATCTACTACTTTATGGGATGACAACTGGGCTTCACTTGTCGCAGGCAGCAAATTTGCTGGATGGAAAGACTGGGGTACTTTTAAATCGGGTAAAATAGCGCTTCAAGACCATGGAGACAATGTTTGGTACCGTAACATTATGATTAAAAAGCTATAAACTAATCGACGAAATAAGAAATAAAAACCAAACATGAATTTAAACAATCGCATCAAACTATCAGTCATGATGTTCCTGGAATTTTTCATCTGGGGAGCATGGTTTGTTACACTTGGTACATTCCTTGGGAGTAACTTAAGTGCCACAGGTGCTGAAACGGGCTCTGTATTTTCAACACAATCCTGGGGTGCAATCATTGCCCCTTTTATCATTGGATTAATCGCTGACAGGTATTTCAATGCTGAAAAAATCCTTGGTATCCTGCATATTGTAGGGGCGATATTAATGTATCAGATGTACAATGCGACAGACATTTCGGTATTCTACCCTTATGTTTTAGGCTATATGATTTTATTTATGCCTACACTGGCATTGGTCAATTCGGTTTCGTTTAATCAGATGAAAGATCCTGAAAAGGAGTTTTCATCTATCCGGGTATTTGGAACAATCGGATGGATAGTTGCAGGTTTATTAATCAGCTTTGTATTTCATTGGGATTCTCCTGAGGGCATTACTGCAGGCTTGTTGAAAAATACATTTATAATGGCTGGAGTAAGTTCTCTTATCTTAGGATTATTTAGCTTTGCACTTCCTGCTACACCACCTAAAGCTAATGGGGAGAAAATCAGCATCAATGAGATATTGGGTTTAGATGCACTTAAGTTATTGAAAGATAAAAACTTTGCCATCTTCTTCGTCTCTTCTATTTTGATTTGTATTCCTTTGGCTTTCTATTATCAGAATGCCGGCGTTTTCCTTGCAGATATAAAAGTTACAAACCCTACAGGTAAAATGGCAATCGGACAAATTTCTGAAGCGCTATTCCTGTTGGCTATTCCAGTATTCTTCGCTAAGTATGGTTTCAAAAAAACCATACTGGTTGGTATGCTGGCCTGGGCTTTACGTTATTTACTATTTGCATACGGAAATGCAAGTGACTTAAGCTTTATGCTAATCATAGGTATTGCCTTACACGGTGTTTGTTATGACTTCTTCTTTGTATCAGGTCAGATTTACACCAATTCTAAAGCAGGTGAAAAATTCAAAAGTTCTGCTCAGGGTATGATCACATTAGCTACTTACGGTGTAGGAATGTTAATCGGATTTAAAGTTGCTGGTCTGGTAACAGATATGTACAAATCTGGCGATATGACAGACTGGAAAATGATATGGATCATCCCGGCTGTAATTGCAGTTGTAGTTTTCTTACTATTTACTGTTCTATTTAATGAGAAAAAGAAAATAGAAGCGATTTAAATCAAATCATATGAACACTAGAAGAACATTCATAAAACATGCAGGCCTTGCAGCAGCAGGAGCATTATTTCTCCCATCTTTTGCTTGTACCGCAGCTTCGGCTAAACGCAATGTAGGCTTACAGCTATATACACTTAGGGAGCAAATTCCTACTGATGTAAAAGGTGTAATTGAAAAAATTGCGAATGCAGGATATAAAGAAGTAGAAACTTATGGCTATTCTAAAGAGGCTGGCTATTGGGGCCTGGATGCGAAATCATTTAGAGATTTGCTTAAAGCTAATGGTTTGAGTTCTCCAAGTGGTCATTTTGTTATTG
Organism: Pedobacter hiemivivus; assembly: GCA_040393085.1. Lineage (GTDB taxonomy): Bacteria > Bacteroidota > Bacteroidia > Sphingobacteriales > Sphingobacteriaceae > Pedobacter > Pedobacter hiemivivus_A. The sequence continues at coordinate 14,071 of JBEBUV010000094.1, forward strand.
ATAATTTCATTACTAGTGGGAATAAGGAGCTCTTAAAACCTTTAATCGAGGGGGCTGCAGGAATCGGCAATGAATATTTCACAATTGCGTGGATGGAAGAATCGGTAAGAAAAACACTTGAGGATTATAAGAATATTACTTCCAGAATAAATGAAGCTGCAGAGCTGGTAAAACAATCGGGTTTGAAACTGGCTTATCATAACCATGATTTTGAGTTACATAAACATGAAGATGGAGCTACTGGCTATGAAATCATGTTGAATGGCACAGATAAAAACATGGTTAACTTTGAAATGGATCTTTATTGGATTGTACGTTCAGGAAATGACCCAATTTCATTCTTTAACAAGTATCCGGGACGTTTTGTGATGTGGCATGTAAAAGACATGGACAAGGCGAATAATACTATAAATACGGAAGTTGGTTCAGGTACTATCGACTTTAAGAATATTTATGCACATGCCAAACAGGCTGGGCTAGAGCACCTGATTGTGGAGCAGGAAAACTTTTCAAAAGATCCATTTGTGAGCATTAAGGAAAGCTTCGACTACGTAAACCGAGAACTGATTAAATAAGAAATAGCTTATTAAATTATAAGGGATTGGTTACTAACAGCCAATCCCTTTTTTTTTGAGTAAAAAAATGCCCATATTTGGGGACTTATTATTCACTATATAACAATTGATAAATAATTAAAAACAAGTAAAACAACTAATTAGAAAAGATGAAGATTGCAGTAGTTGGAGCCACCGGCCTGGTAGGCACCGTAATGTTAAAAG
>JBEBUV010000095.1:0-14755 GCA_040393085.1 Pedobacter hiemivivus
AACAATTTCCTATTACATTTAATGATGTTCTTCCCATATCCATTAATTCATCTATCCCCAAAATTGCAGCAATAATAAAAGTTGGTAATCCAAACTGATCTGCTGTAGCAATCAGAATAATTAACGATGCTCGTGGTATTGCTGCCACACCCTTACTCGTAATCATCAGCGTAAATACAATCAATAACTGCTCACCAAAACTCAAATGCATTCCTGCCGCCTGAGCCACAAAAATGGATGCAAGCGATAAGTATAAGGTTGTACCGTCAAGATTGAAGCTGTACCCGGTAGGAATTACAAAGGAAACAATTTTACGTGGAACTCCGAAATTTTCCATCGCACTCATAGCCTTTGGCAAAGCAGCATCTGAACTTGTTGTAGCAAATGCGATAGATACTGGTTCCTTAATTGCATTGATAAACTTTAATATCGGAAGCTTAATGTACAGGGCAATAGGAAGTAACACAATTAAAACAAAAGCAATCAGTGCCATATATAATGTTGCCACCAGCATAAAAAGATGTTTTAAGATATCAACTCCCATGTGTCCGACTGTATAGGCCATTGCTGCTCCTACACCAATAGGCGCAAAATACATGATGATATTGGTGAACTTAAACATAGTTTCCGACAAGCTTTCGCAGAAGTCGACCATAGGTTTTCGCTTCTTTTCATCAACCATAGCAAGGCCGATACCGAATATAACAGAGAAAATTACAATCTGTAAGATCTGTGCATCATAAACCGACTTCACAATATTCTCAGGGAAAATATTCCTAAAAAAGGCCAGTGTTTTATACAACCAGTGTACTCCATCAGGCAGGGTACTCAATATACTTTCATCAATAGGGTCTTTAACAGGCTTTGGAAGCTCATTATGTGGCATGTTTGCTATGTTCACCCCTACACCGGCATGGGTAAGGTTAATAGCAGCAAGCCCTATAAACAAGGCTATGGTAGTAGCACAATAAAAATAAACCATAGATTTCCAGGCCATCCTACCCACTTGTTTTAAATCGGAATGCCCGGCAATACCATACACCAATGTTGCAAATAGTATTGGCCCTACAATGGTTTTAACCAACTTAATAAAGCCCTTACTTAAAGGTTGTAACGCTACTGCAACATGTGGGTAATCGATACCTACAAACACGCCCAGCAACATACACACCAATATCCAGGTGGTTAGGTTTTTCCTAAACAGGGCGAAGATCACAAGCTCAACTGCCAACACCCATCGGGTTACCATCATCACGTTGTCAGGAATATTTATAATATTAAAATCCTTTAAAACGCCAAGCAATGATGCAATGGTGATAAACAATAGGGTAATCAACTTCAAATGACTTTGTTTCATATATTAAGTGGTTTGTTTGATTCGCAACAAAAGTAATTATTTGCATGAAGCCCGCAAACATTTATTATTTTTGGAGATAGCTGGGTTGTAACAATATAACCTAATTCCTATCAAACCACCACTAGCCGTTATTGAATGGAAAAAAAAGATCAACTATTTAAACAGATTTTCGACACAAACTCTAAAAAGATATACCATTTATGTTATGGTTATACTGGAGATGAGGATGCGGCAAACGATTTACTGCAGGAAACTTTCTTAAAAGTCTGGCAAAATCTGGATAAATTCAGAAACAAGTCATTGATATCAACATGGATCTATAGGATTGCTGTAAATACCTGCTTAACGTATTTAAGATCCGAAAAAAGACAGGCGAAAGATGAACTGACAGATAATATTATTGAAGGACGCCCCGAAGAGCTCTCAGAAAAAAATGAACAAGTCGCACTTCTTTATAAATCAATTTCAAAATTGGAAGAAAACGACCGTCTGATTATTACAATGGTGCTAGATGAACTACCATACCATGAAATAGCAGAGATATCTGGAATTAGTGAAGGAAACTTAAGGGTGAAAATTCACCGTATTAAATTAAAACTTACAGAATTATACAATCAGCATGCAAGAATTTGATCATATACAATCGCTTTGGCAATCACATTCGGTTGAGGTTAAGATCTCATCCGAAGAAATGCTTCAACAAGCTAAAAAGGAAGTAAATGCTATCCGCAATAAGTCTCTTTTAAATATAGTGGTGATGCTGGTCTCCTTTATTGCTATAGTAGCGCTGTGGTTGTTCTACGACTTCTACTCATGGACCAGCCATGTTGGACTAACAATACTACTTGGGGCCATAGCCACCTCTACATTTATGTTGTATAAAAGTCACCGCTTAATTGCGCAGCATGACTTTACAACTCACCCCAATGAATTCTTAAATAGCCTAAAAAGTTATCAGCTAAGCAGATATAGCCTCAATAATAAAATATATTGGATCTATACAGTTGCACTAAGCCTGGGTTTTGCATTGTGCTTCTTCGAAATACTAAGTTACTTCGACTTATGGGTACAATATCTGATCGTCGTATTTACTTTTGCATGGATCGTTTTCTGCTCAACTTTATTACGTAAAGTCTTTGTAAAAAAAGAAAAAGAAAGAATCGCATTATTGATAGAAAAGTTTGAACGTATTGGAAATCAGTTCAAAGAAGCATAATACGAAATCAAAAGGAACGAAAAATAATTGGGTATAAAAAAAGTCATCCGGACCAGCCGGATGACCTTATTATTAACTAACCCAAATTAAATTCATCCAAACTTTCATACTGGGTTTCCTGCTCCAAATTTAGCTTTATCCTTTCATTTAATGATAAGCGAAAATCACCATAAACCTGTATTATTCCTCTATTTTTACCTGTATTGTCCAGGTGTTACATTAAAAGAATTTCTAAATAGCCGGATGAATGAACTCGGACATTCAAATCCAACAATATCTACAATTTCACCTACCGGATAGTCTGTGTTTTTAAGCAGATATTTTGCCTGATGTAACCTTACTTTTGTTAAAAATTGATGTGGTGAGAGCTGGTAAGCTTGTTTAAAAGTCCGCAATAAATGATTAACAGATAAACAAGCGGTCTGCGCAATAGTATCTAACTGAATACGCTCCTTATAATTGCTAATCATATAATCCCTGGCTACATATAAACGCCTTAGAATTTCTGCTTTAGTACTCCCATTTAGAAATTGCAGTGAAGCTTCTCTTTTGATTACTTCCGTTTCATATAACTCGTAATAATCAAGCAAAGTATGACTCAGATACGCATCTAACAACAAAGGATCAGCACTTTCACTTTCAATCTGCTTGATTAGCTGCATTACATTAAATTTCATATCTCCCAATAAAGGACAGATAAACTCTATTAATGGTACTTCTCTCTTTACGAAATACTCAGAATATTCAGCAGACAAATATTCCTTAAAAAGATCAGAGCATTCAAACTCACGAATAAAATCAGGCTTAAACAATATCGTAAGTATATCAACTTCAATTTCTGATGCGATTCTTTTTGTATAACGGGTACCTGGATTTATAAAAATAAAGCTTCCGGGCACTAATGTCACATTACGTTTATCAATGGTGAAATCGACCTCTCCGGTTAACACAATATGCAATGCGTATCTTCCATTAAGATCAGGATAACAGGAATTATAAGTGCAGGTCCTTATAATCTCGGTTCCATTTACCAATATCTTATTATACTTCATATCTTCACGCTGAATTAGTCCCTATAACTAATTGAGGATGAAACAAACTTAATATAACATAAATAAAAAACCCTAACCCCTAAAGGGGTATTTTTCTTTTTAATTATATTTACAGTCCTAAAACTTTATTTTATTTAAACGCGTGACTTACCTTAAACCAATTGTTATCACATTGTTTCTTTTCATCTGTACCTCAAGGGGTTTCGGACAACGTTATAATTTTGAACAATACGATATACAACATGGTCTTGTACAATCGCAGATAACAGCGATTACTCAGGATAAACAAAATAGGTTATGGATCGCTACCCTTGGTGGCTTAAGTCGTTTTAATGGTAGCGAGTTTACAAACCTGAGTAAAACTGATGGATTGAACAGTAATTTCATCCTTTCTTGCGCATTTAATAAAGAAGGTAATTTACTGATCGGAACAGAACGGGGTTTATCGATTTATAAAAACGATAGTCTGTACAATTATCCAGGTATAAAAGTATGGACCGAGGGGCTGACTCTCACAGCTTCAGGCACTATGTATGGTTTATCAGGTAAAAATCTGATTAAAATAAATGGTGCAAAAACGGAACTCACATATATAACTAACGATACAACAGAAATTGTAACCGCTTTAAGAACCGATGCAAAAGGAAAGACCTGGGCAGCAGTTTACAAAAATGGATTATATTATTTAGAGGGAGGCCAATGGCAAAAGAAAGTATTAGGAGAACAAGCCGGGCAATTAAATATTAGCAATTTTCTGGTAGACACTTTTATCAAGGATAAAATCTGGATATTAACATCCGATGGCTTATTTGTAGCGGAGCATAATGAAATAAAACAAGCCTATGCTGAAACTATAAAAAAGGTAACAGCCATTAATCAGGATGGACAAGGTAATATATGGCTGGGTACAAGTAAAGGGGCATGGCTTATTTCTAAAGAGAAGCCCATTCATTTTAATGCAAAAAATGGCTTTACAGACAATGTAGTTAATCGGATTTTTAAAGATAGAGACAACAATATCTGGCTTGGCACAGATGGTTCCGGCATATATAAATTTAACAATAACAGCTACGTTACATACGATGAATCACAAGGCTTAAAAAGCAATATTGTGATGAGTATAATTAAAGGGCCAGAGCTCAATGAAATCTGGATAGGTACTTATAACGGCATATTTTCACATAAAAACAATCAAATTACACCAGTAAATATGCCCTCAGAAAATGATGATACGAAACGCATCAATTTCTTGTATAAGGACAGCAAAAACTACATCTGGATTGGTACTGAAGGTGGCGGACTATGGCGCTATAGAAACAAAATTTTTACACGAGTAGATAAAGGTAGCAGGTCTTTCTATTGCAATACCATTCAAGAAGACAGACATAAAAATATTTGGATAGCCTCAAATATGGGTACGTTTTTATTGGATAGTTCAATGACTACAATAAACAGAATTACCCAGCAATCTAGCACCAGTTTACTCGAGTTAGGAAACAATTTAATGATTATAGGGAGCCAAAATGGCGCCACACTAGTCCGCAATAAAACAAATCTAACTCAGTTATCATTCAAACCTTTAAAAGAATCAAGCATTTTGTCAATGCTCAAATATGGGGATCATATCGCTTTTGGAACTTCTGACAATGGTTTGGTCATATGGAATATTATAACAGGTGAGACAAAGCAATTTAACACGAAAAACGGCCTCTTTTCTGATCATATATACAGCTTATTATTGGATAAAAAAGGAGTAATATGGATTGGGACAGGTCGTGGTATAAATAGAATGACGGCTAAAGGTTTTAGGATCTTAAAAACTGAAAACACTTTATTGATGGAGTGCAATCAGAATGCGATGTTGGAAAATGGAGATAACATTTGGGTTGGTACTACAAGAGGTGCTTTGGTCTACAACAATACTAATGATAGTTATATCCAAAAGAAGCCTTCTGTCTTTATTAATTCGGTGAGCATTTTAGCCCAGAACAATATGGGCAATCAAAATGCAGGTAAGGTAGTTTACAAAGAGCATGAACTGGAGCAGAAAATTGTGCTTCCTTATGATCACAATCACCTTAACATTAGTTTCACCGGGATTTATTTTAGCAATCCAAAGGGTATAATGTATCAATATAAGCTGCGAGGATTAGACCAGAAATACAGTAAACCTGGAACCAATTCATCTGTTAATTATACGGCATTACCACCGGGAAACTATACCTTTCAGGTAAGGGCTATTACGATGTCGGGTATGAGATCGGAGAATTACGCATATTTTCATTTAGAAATCACACCTCCCTACTACCAGAGCACCGTTTTCAAAGCCTTTATTTTGGTATTCGTCCTATTACTGATTATGATCTCCGTATATGTAATCATTAATTTAAATGAAAGACAACGTAAATTAAGACTCAAAATCAAGCTGGAAGAGCAGTTTAAGGTCAGAAAACAGACAGCTGAAGATTTTCATGATGACATTGGTAACAAATTGACCAGAATAACCGTCTTATCAGAAGTGTTAAGTAGTATGACTGATAAAAACGACCATGAAATAAGAGTTATAATTCAAAAAATAAAAACCAATGTAAATGAATTGTACAATGGAGCAAAAGATATTTTATGGTCTTTAGATCCAAAAAATGATACTTTAGGAGAACTGTTAATCAACATTAAAGATTTTGGATCGGAAATGTTTGACGATACTCCTATTAGTTTTGTAGATGAAATTGATGTAAATGACTCTGGAAAAAGGCTCCCTTTGGAACTGAGTAGAAATATGTTAATGATCTTTAAAGAAGCTATAAATAATGCCTTGAAATATTCTAAAGCAGATCGCATTGTATTTATAGCAAAAATGACCGACAACGTTTTAATAACGCAGCTTAAAGATAATGGGAAAGGCTTTGACATTAATGGAAAAAAAAGTGGCAGAGGTTTAAACAATATGCAGGTGAGAACGGAACGTATTAAAGGAAATTTAAACATAATTTCAAATGAAAAGGGAACTTCAATAACGCTCTACATTGTGTTTTAAAAAATGCTCTTTATTTTAAATTAATGCACTCAATTATTTTAAAATGTAAAAGATGGATACTAAAATAGAAGCAAGAATTACAATTATAGAAGACGATCAAACCATTAGAGAGGGCTATACTTACCTAATTGACCATACCTCCCCTTATAAGGTGATTAGTAGTTACCACTCCTTTGATGATGCCAGAAATAAAATTGTAAAAGATAATCCTGATGTGATTATTCTTGATATACAAATGAATGGTACAAATGGAATTGATGCCCTTCCGATATTAAAAAAGCTGCTTCCACAAGTACATATCATAATGTTAACTGTACATGATACAGAAAAGGTGATCCTGGAAGCATTGGCAAATGGTGCTAATGGTTATTTCACTAAAAACTCCCCATCTTCAAAAATCATCGAAGCCATTAAAGAAGTGATGCAGGGAGGCGGACCAATGAGCCCTAATGTGGCCAAAAAGGTAATTACATCCTTACAGAAGAACCCCGACTCACCTCTGACAAAAAGAGAAACTCAGATCCTTAACCTCATTACCAAAGGAAAAGACAGATCACAGATTGCTACAGAATTATTTATAGAGACAGAAACAGTTAAAACACACATCAAAAACATCTATTTTAAATTGAATGTCAATTCAAGAGCAGATGCCATTAAAATCGCCAGAAAAAACAGACTGGTATAATGTTCTTATTTACCTGGGTTCTTATTTTCTTGCTTTACTTGGTTTCTTGCTTTACTTCGTTAACCGTAAAACTATTTCCATTTAACTGGTAAACCAACATTTTAACATCACCTGCTTTGATAGTGGTATCTTTTGGATTAACCAATGGAAAAGAACGAAACAGATTACCATCCTTAATCATAAATTTATCATTACCTGCATAATCTTTCTTCGTATTGCTACTTAATGGAGGAAAACTGATTTTTCTGAAATCACCACCAGAATATTCATAAACATTTAAGTCTAATACATTCGTTTTACTAAGCAGTTCAATATATATTTCTGGATTTCCATCATTATCCATGTCCATATTCCAGGCATCAGTAATGATCCCTTTGCGCTCTACAGAAAATGAATTATACTTATTTTTAACAGAATCTGACATTAGAATCAGATATCCACCTATACTATCCACACCTTTTCCCCAACTTACTACCTCGAAATTGAGCCCTGGTTTCACATTAATATCTTTATAAAATGCAAACTGACCTCCTGCCTTACTTTCAGCAAGCGTAGCCTCAGGCTTTTCAATTGCCGTCTTTTCGTTATTATTATTTCCGCAGGAAGCCATCAAAAGCACCCCCGTAAATATTAGGGAGTGCTTTATTACATTTATTATTACTTTCATTAGTATTATAATTTATTTCTATTATTCCAATGCTGTTACTTAGTTTTCACATCAGCAGCACCATTGTTAAGTATCGTTTCTTTTACTACACTTTGCTTTCCTGAAGGTGCAATTACAATAGTTTTCAAAATCAACTTCTTACCTTTTGCAACGTTCGTTTTTATTGGTTTTGTATACAATGCTGCCAATTCAGAAGGCCTTGTACCATCAAAAGTATAATAAATTTTAGAACCCGGCATAGGCTCTTTAAGACTAATTTCAAATTGATCTCCATTCATCACTTTCTGATCTTGTCCTAATGGAGTTGGCACCCAGTAATTTGTACTGCTTTTATCTAGTTTTAAAAAATGAACTGGCAAACGTTCCTCAGAAAAGTTTTTGAAGTCTTTTCGCGAAGTTTGGCTCCAGGCAGTCTCCGACAAGGCCAATATCCTTGGTAAGATAAAATACTCTACTTTTGAAGAGGTAGGTAAATATTCTGCCCATACATTAGCCTGAACGCCTATAATATGCTTTTGTTGTTCGGTACTTAATTCCTTAGGAACAGGATCATAATTATAGGCCAATGAATATGGTGCCAAACCACCAATATTGGTCGGCTCATCCTTTGAATCAGACTGTGCGTGGTCAAAATAAAGACCAACTGGTCCACCCGGCGACATAATTACATCATGATTCTGCTTTGCGGCAGCAATCCCTCCCTCAGTACCTCTCCAAGACATTACTGTCGCATTTGGTGCTAAACCACCCTCTAAAATCTCATCCCAACCAATAATACTGCGGCCTTTAGTATTCACATGTTTTTCTATCCTTTGAATGAAGTAGCTTTGCAATTCATGCTCATCTTTTAAACCAAGCTGTTTCATTAGTTTCTGACAAAATTCACTCTGCTTCCAGTATTCTTTCGGACTTTCATCACCTCCGATATGGATATATTTAGATGGAAAAAGTGCAATCACTTCATCCAATACATCTTGCAAAAACTTAAAAGTATTATCTGATGGCACGAATACATCATCAAACACACCCCATGTTTGTTGCACCTGTTTTCCTTTGCGAGAACCTGCCCAAGGCGTATTCACGTCTACAAAAGTATCTCTCTCAGGAAAACAACTCAACTCAGGATAAGCTGTAATTGCGGCCGAAGCATGGCCAGGCATTTCAATTTCTGGAATCACATTGATGAATCGTGAAGCCGCATAAGCTACCACTTCCTTAACTTCATTTTGAGTATAATAACCTTTATAAACTTCATTAGTATTACTTACCCCTGGATGATGTCCAATGATGGTTCCATTTCTACTTGAACCAACACTGGTTAACTTAGGATATTTCTTGATCTCAATTCTCCAGCCCTGATCATCTGTTAAGTGCCAATGAAAATTATTTAGCTTATACTCCGACATCAGGTCGATATATTTTTTAATAAAAGCTAAGGGGAACATATGACGTGAAACGTCTAAATGCAGTCCTCTGTATTTAAAACGAGGATAATCATTGATTTCGGCGGCGCCGATAAGAACCTCATTGTTTTGTTTTTCAGGCATCATCTGTATTAAAGATTGAACGCCATAAAATAAACCAGCGCCTTTACCAATAACGGTAATTTTCTTACTGTTGACATGAATGGTATAACCTTCATCAGGCAATTTATCGGAACCATCGGCAGTCAGAACAATGCTACGACTATTAGCGGCCGACTTAGCTTCCCTTAATGAAAAACCAGCTTTAGTTACAATAAATGCATTCAGTAAGTCTGCGGCTGTAGCATTTTTAACATCATTGGACACCAGAATTACGGTTTTATCCAATTTAAAAGTTCCTGAATTCTTTTTGACCGATACAGGTGCTGGAATAATTCCCATATTTAAATCACTTTGAGCAGAAGTACTGACATATAAAAATGCCAATAAAACAATTGATACTAGTTTCTTCATTATTAAGTTAATAAGATTGTGCTTTTTCTAATCTAAGTTAAAAAAAAACTCAATAATGAATACACAAAAAAAGCAGAACCATATGATGATCCTGCTTCAAATTATTATTTTTTTATAATTATGCTGTTGCAGTTACTCCATGCTCTTTAGCAGCAAGATAACGTTCTGCATCAAGCGCTGCCATACAACCAGAACCTGCAGCTGTTATAGCCTGACGGTAATAGCTATCCTGCACGTCGCCACTTGCAAAAACACCTTCAACATTAGTAATTGTTGATCCTGCAATAGTTTTAAGGTAACCAGTTTCATCCATATCCAACTGTCCTTTGAAAATATCGGTATTTGGCTTATGTCCAATCGCTACAAAGAAACCCTGTACATCTAAATCCTGTTCAGCACCGGTTTTGTTATTCACTACTTTAACACCAGTAACAGTTTTACCATCACCTAATACTTCTTTAGTTTCAGTATTGTAAATCACCTCAATATTTGGCGTATTCAATACTCTGTGAACCATCGCTTTTGAAGCCCTGAACTCATCTCTACGTACCAACATATAAACTTTTTTACAAAGTTTTGCCAGGTAAGTTGCTTCTTCAGCAGCTGTATCACCAGCACCAACGATAGCTACATCCTGTCCTTTGAAAAAGAAACCATCACAAACAGCACAAGCTGAAACACCAAATCCTGTATATTTTTGCTCACTTGGCAATCCCAGATATTTAGCGGTAGCACCTGTAGAAATAATTACAGTATCAGCAGTAATGGTTTTGATATCATCAACCACAACTTTATGTGGCAATGAAGAAAAATCAACTGAACTTACATATCCAAAACGGACATCAGTACCGAAACGTTCTGCCTGTTTGCGGAAATCCTCCATCATTTCAGGACCGGTTACACCTGCAGGGTAACCTGGAAAATTATCTACTTCAGTTGTTTGAGTAAGCTGACCTCCAGGTTCCATACCTGTATACATAACTGGTTTAAGATCTGCACGGGCAGCATAAATTGCAGCAGTATATCCCGCAGGTCCTGAACCTATAATTAAACATTCAACGTGTTCTATTTCTTCTGACATATATTTTTATGAATTGTATTACAAACTTGATATTATATTACAAAATTACCCTTTTTCTATCGATACACAAATAGCAACATGGTAACAAATGCAACATTGTGATATCAGGATTATAAACATCGTGATATCAAGATTATAAATCAGATCAGGTTTGGATAATCCCTACATTAAATTGCTTTTTAATAGGCGATTGATTTGCAGCTTCTATCCCCATAGAAATAACTTTTCGAGTATCTTTAGGATCGATAATTCCATCCACCCATAACCTTGATGCAGCATAATAAGGGGTCGTCTGACTGTTATACCTATCAGTGATTTCCTTTAATAATTCCGCTTCTTTTTCAGGCGTAATAACCTCTCCGTTTTTCTTAAGCGATGCCTCTTGAATCTGCAACAAAACCTTTGCAGCCTGTGAACCGCCCATTACCGCTATTTTAGCACTCGGCCAGGCATATATTAACCTCGGATCGTAAGCCTTACCACACATAGCATAATTGCCTGCTCCATAAGAATTGCCTATTACAATGGTAAATTTAGGTACTACAGAATTGGCAACAGCATTTACCATTTTTGCACCATCTTTAATTATGCCACCATGTTCAGAGCGGCTACCAACCATAAATCCGGTTACATCCTGTAAAAACACGAGTGGAATCTTTTTCTGATTACAGTTCATGATGAAACGAGTAGCTTTATCTGCACTATCTGAATAGATAACCCCACCGAATTGCATCTCCCCTTTTTTAGATTTCACTACCTTACGTTGATTAGCAATAATCCCAACTGCCCAACCATCAATACGGCCAAGTCCGCAGATGATGCTTTGTCCATATAATTTTTTGTATTCCTCGAAGTCCGAATCATCTACCAACCTGTGAATAATATCGAGCATATCATAAGGCTTCTCCCTATTTTCAGGTAATATGCCATATATATCTTCCTGTTCTAACTTCGGCAACAAGGACTTAACCCTATCATACCCTGCAACTTGAGGCGCCCCTAATTTGCTCATGATATTGCGGATACTATCCAGACATGCCTGATCATTAGGATGTTTATAGTCTGTAACACCTGAGATTTCACAATGTGTAGTTGCCCCACCTAAAGTTTCATTATCTACTTCTTCGCCAATAGCAGATTTAACAAGATAGGAACCTGCTAAAAACACAGATCCTGTACCATCAACAATCATGGCTTCATCGCTCATAATCGGCAAATAGGCACCACCAGCAACGCAAGATCCCATGATTGCCGCGATCTGTACGATACCATCGGATGACATCAGTGCATTATTTCTGAACATCCTTCCGAAATGTTCCTTATCGGGAAATATCTCATCCTGCATCGGCAGATATACACCGGCACTGTCTACCAGATAAATAACTGGTAATCTGTTTTCCATTGCAATTTCCTGAGCGCGTAAATTCTTTTTTGCAGTCATAGGAAACCATGCTCCGGCCTTTACAGTGGCATCATTGGCAACAATCATGCATTGTCGGCCCGACACATAACCAATACCACAGACCACTCCAGCAGATGGACAACCTCCTTGCTCATCATACATTTCATCTGCAGCAAAAGCTCCAATTTCAAGGAACTCGCTTTGCGGATCAATCAGGTAAGTAATTCGTTCTCTGGCCAGGAGTTTTCCTTTCTCTTTTTGTTTAGCTGCTGCCTTATCTCCACCTCCTTTATATATTTTTTTAAGCCTGGTTTTGAACTCATAAACTGCCTGCTTGTTAACGTCTTCGTTTTTGTTGAATTCTATATTCATGGAGGCAAGTTAAATTATTAATTTTTGGGGATCAAATACCGTTTTAGGCTTTGGTATAATTTACAGATTTTGATGGGATCTCTGTAAAGATTCTATTTTTTCTATAGGGAGATTAATGTAGAATAATATATCAGAATATTAGTTAAGGTACAAATTAATGGTGATCTCCTCACGGTCTGGGACACAGCTGCGTAACGCCCTATGTCTGTTCAGAGACACCATCAATTTGTCTGATAATGTAACAAGTCAGCAAAACGGTATTTTCAATTGTATATATTTCTGAATTACATTACAGAAAATCAACATAAAAACCAAAGGCCCGGTTTTTCAACCAGGCCTTTAACATTTGATAAATCTTAATCTTATTTACCAGTATATTTCTTGAAAATTGATGTTGCGGTATGACCACCAAAACCGAATGTATTGTTCAATACATAATTAACCGGTTGATGAAGTGATTTACCCAAAACAATGTTTAATCCTTCAGGAATAGCCTCATCCAATTCAACAGTATTTATTGTTCCAGGAATAATATCATCCTTAACAGACATCACACTGATGATACTTTCTATTGCACCAGCACCACCTAAAAGGTGACCTGTCATAGATTTTGTTGCACTGATTGCTACAGGAAGATCACCAAAGACCTTTTTAATACCATTCAATTCACCAATATCACCTAATCCTGTTGAAGTAGCGTGTGCATTGATATAATCAATTTTATCAGCAGTAATTCCTGCATCAGCTAAAGCCTTAGAGATTCCTAAAGAAGCACCTAAACCATCCGGAGGAGTACCCGTTAAGTGATAAGCATCCGCAGCCATACCGCCACCCGCCATTTCGGCATAAATTGTTGCACCACGAGCAATTGCGTGCTCATATTCTTCCAGAATCAATGCTCCGGCACCCTCACCAATCACAAAACCATCTCTGTCTTTATCGAACGGACGAGAAGCAGTTGCATGATCATCATTTCTTTTCGATAATGCTTGTGCAGAACTAAATCCACCTACTGATGATTCAGTAATAGCAGCTTCAGACCCACCGGCAACCATAATAGTTGCTTTACCTAAACGGATGGTATCAAAAGCACTGATAATTGCTGTATTTGAAGATGCACATGCAGAAACAGTAGCATAATTCGGCCCGTGTAATTTATTTCTGATCGAGATTACACCAGCGGCGATATCCACAATCATTTTAGGAATAAAATAAGGACTGAATCTTGGTGTACCATCACCAAGGTGATATTCTTTTAGCTGTTGCTCAAATGTGGTAATACCACCGTTACCTGAAGCCCAGATTACACCTACTTCATACCTTTCTACTTCAGGCATGGTTTCAAAATCTAATCCTGAATCTTTGATAGCCTGATCACTCGCAGCAATAGCATATTGAGTATATAGATCGTATTTTTTTAGTTCCTTTTTGTCGATATATGCCTCGGCATCAAAATCTTTAACTTCTGCAGCAAAATTAGTTTTGAATTTTGAAGTGTCAAATTTTGTAATCGCACCTACACCGCTTTTACCGGCTACAATGTTATCCCAAAATTCTTTTACTGTATTTCCCACCGGTGTTACAGCGCCTAATCCTGTCACTACTACTCTTTTCATATTTACTTGTTACATTATGTCAAAACAATTTTGCTTTGAACAATTTACCTTATTTATCACCCTATCAACTCTTTCTCAAGCCAAAAATAGTTGTTTTCATCCATTAAAGCTATTATCACTTAACCCCTTATTTCTTTTACCTTGATTTTTAGCGAATTAGCAATTATTTATAACGCTTACGAAATAGTATAAAATAAACAAGGCCGGTGGATGCCGGCCATTGTCTAATTATTAACTACCAATTTTCGTTTTTTTATGGATAGTATTGTTTACTTATTTTTGAAAGCGGCAACGCCACTTCTCAAATAATCAGCATATTCTTTGGCATCAAAA
>JBEBUV010000096.1:0-14584 GCA_040393085.1 Pedobacter hiemivivus
GGGCGCTTTTTGCGAACGAAAAGGAAGGGAATGTTTATAGCAGGTATGCTAATCCTAATACAACTGAACTAATCGATAAGATGGCGGTACTTGAGGGGGCTGAAACCGGATGGGTGACTGCTTCTGGAATGGCTGCTATTTTTACCACTTTCGGTGCTTTTTTGAAGTCTGGAGATCATGTGTTGTCAAGTCGCTCTGTTTTTGGTTCAACACACCAACTGTTAAATAATGTTTTTTCTAAGTGGGGAATTACTTATACCTATGCGGACCTGGATAAGCCAGAGCAATGGGAAAAAGGAATTCAGTCAAACACAAAAATGATTTTTGTAGAGACGCCATCTAATCCAGGGATTGATATCATTGATTTGGAGTGGTTAGCAAAGTTTGCTAAGCAACATGACACTATGTTGGCTGTGGATAATTGTTTTGCAACACCATATTTGCAGCAGCCAATAAAATTGGGCGCTGATATTTCTATTCATTCTGCAACTAAATTTATTGATGGACAGGGGCGTACCTTGGGTGGAGTTATTTTAGGGTCGAATAAACTAATTAAAGAAATTGAAGGTTTTGCCAGACATAGTGGACCGGCAATGTCACCATTTAATGCCTGGCTATTGTCTAAAAGTTTAGAGACACTTGCTGTTCGTATGGATAGACATTGTGAAAATGCTTTGAAAGTTGCTGAGTTTTTGGAAAGCCATGCCAGTATAAAAAGGGTAATGTATCCTTTTCTTGCTTCTCATCCCCAATATGAAATTGCTAAAAAACAAATGAAACAAGGTGGAGGGATTGTGACAATGGTAATTAATGGTGGTGTGGAGGCAGCAAGCGGTTTTATGAATAAACTGAAAATGTTTTCTATCTCAGCAAATTTAGGTGATACAAGATCTATTGCTACACATCCTGCTACAAGCACACACTCGAAATTGACTGAAGATGAGCGTTTGCAGGTGGGTATAGAACAGGGGACTATTCGTTTGTCTATCGGATTGGAGCATATCAACGATATCCTAGCGGATATTAAGCAGGCATTAGACTAGACCAACAGATGATATAAAACATATTTCGATAAATAAAAAACGCCGTGTTGCTATATAACACGGCGTTTTTTTATTTGATATAATCTCTGTTTCTATTTGATATAATCCCTGTCTTCATCGCTCAGGTTATTCTTATTGTTTTCGTTGTATCCGTCCAGTTCTTTATCGTACGTGCTTACAGTCGTTTTAGGACGGCCAGCCCAGTAACCAAGGATGAAACCTACAAAAGTACATACACCTACAACCAGGAGTTTAGAAATGTCCTTTTTAACGAATATGAAATTAAACTCAACTGCATCAGTATTGATCATTAAAAAAATGGTAATAAGTGCAGTGAAAATGATGATGAAGATGGTTTTTGCTCGCATGATTTAGAAGCTATAGTTTAAAATTAGTTCGAATATAGGATTTTGATTGTAAACTTTATTTACGAAGACAAATCTCGTACCTAAATCTACTATTGGCTGATAACGGAGTAAATTCATGCTGCTTCTTAATTCGAAGCCGTAAGTTTTAGGTTGCCCCATATCAGTGTCTATCCCCAGGTTCTCATAATGGCAAAATAATCCGCCACGGATATTTCTGATGTATGCCAGTGGTCCGAGTTCTGCATCGGGAAAAGCGAATGGAAATCTATAGTTGAAAAGTAACGTATTCTTTAAAAAATTACGGGCCACGATATTATTGTAGCCATACACCGCATTAATTTCGTTGTCGTATTTTCTTACGCCTGATGTGTGTTGGTAGTTGAAATTTGCGGTAAAGGAATGGTTTTTTAAGAGGCCGGGAAAGTATAAAAATGCTTCGGCGGCAAATAGTTCACCGTCTAGTCGTTTATCAAATGGTTGATGAAGATAGGTTAATCTGAGAGTTTGCGCCCATTTAGGTGCAATGTCGCGATCGGCTTGTCTCATGGAATGTGCAAATGAGAAACCATATTCCATCGGGAACTTTAAAGTCGTAATATAGTTGGTCGGCATATTTTCTCCCATATATCTTTGGGTGTAGCTGGTTGCCGTTTTAAAGTTGAAGCTATAGTTGTCGCCCAGTCTATTTATGTTGATCGGAACCAATGCCTGGATCTGTATGTTGTTTTCTCTCCAATCCCCTTGTTTGATACCCTGGTTGGTGTTGTAGAACGTTCTCCTTGGTCTGTTCCTGTAAGTGCTGCTGATAATTGGATAAAAGCTCTTTAGAACAAAACCTGCATTGTATTCAAAGCGATTTAGATCCCGATAATATTCTGCTCCTGCAAATGAACTGAAAGTGTTAAGTAAGTTGTCTGAGATTAGTTGTAATCCAAACTGGTACTCATCTTCAATTACTGGGGCAATGCTGTGTATGTTAATGAGGTTGCCTAATGCATGATAAGGTTTAGAATTGTATGTGCTGTCAGGAATTTTATTAAAAATATTTCCTGTGTGTTCCTGTTTTTCTGCCGCTGCACCAAAATAAACAAAATTGTTTTTTGAGACTTGTTCAGGTTTTATTGGTGTTTCTGCGATGTCATAACCTGTTTGTGTGTAGTTATTGAAAATTAACTTTGATGATCCTTTTTTGAATGACGGATTGAAAGCGCCGTATTTTGCGTCGCTTAGAACGCTTATTTTTTTTGATTTGACATCTATACTGTAAACATTGTCAATTCCGCTGTAATGAGCGTTAAATGCTATTTGCTGTCCAAAGAATACTGGTCTTGTTAGTTGCTGTTGTGTTGGTGGTATCAGTTCGTGTGTTTCTCCGGATTTGTTGGTGGTGTGTAGAGATTTACCTTTTTCACTGACACTGATATAGGCAATCGTATTCCCGCTCTCATCAAATGATGGAGTTTGAAGAATTAGATTTTTTGGATTTGGATAGGTGAAAATGATTTTTCCGGTTTGCGCATCAAGTTCAACAAGATTACATTGGTTGCTTAGGTCGAATTTTACAGCTATTATTTTTTTTCCATCTGCAGAGAGTGATGGAGCGAAGAGTCTGGATTTTGAGCTGAGTTTCTTTACTTTTTTTGTTTTTAGATTATAACTGCAAATAATATTGTAGTTGCGTTGTCTGTATCTTGGATCGTATCTAACCTCATCCCAAACAACAAGATCATTGGAATAACTGAACCAGGGTTGTTCTTGGTAACCGATGTTTAGTAGGTGTGTTTCTTTCTGATTGCTGTCAATCGTAGTTAAGTGTGTTACTTCAGCTTTACTTTGCTTAAGAGTTAATATGCTGTTGTTGTTAATTTTTACTGGTGTATAATAATTTGTAGCGTATTTAGCTGGTTTAGTTAAAGAGCGGTATTCTTTTGTTGGATTGTTCTGTGTTTGTGCGCTCCACTTTTCTTTGAGTTGGTTATTGGTTTGTTTGTACCATTCGTGAGTTCCTTTGCCAGTTAGTTTTTTTAAGGTGTTCGAGAAAGGGTAAGGTCTAACAGGGCGTTTCCGGATATCGGTCAGTACATCATCAAATATATTTTTTCCATGTTGTGTTCTGATGTTTGAAGATAGGAGGTAGCCTAGTTGGTAGTATCCGGGAGTGATGTCTGTATTGGAGCCAAAGCTGGCTTTGCTGTAGGAGAATTTTTTCCCTTCTAGCAGGCTTGCCCGATAGGGCATAATCCATGAAGGTTGTCGGCCTCGACCCGCTTTAGTTAATGCCGTTTCGGTGGTCACGGCATCGCCTTCAAAAAACCAGATTGGCATACTTGCGCCGAACCATGCGAAGTATACAAGCTCTGGGAAAGGTCGAGCTTTTTCACCTGTTAGTTTCTCGAACTGGGCAACATGTCTGAGCTCGTGAACTGCGAGGTTGTTAAGCCAGTCCTGACTGTCGAACTGTTGTGGAGGTGTGCTGAAAAATTCGGACTTTTTTGGGCCAAGCTGAGCAAAGCCATTTGCAATCACTCCCTGGTTTTGGAGGAGCACCGGAACAGTCATTTTTTTTATCCCAAGACTGCTGCTGACATAAGGAGAAATGTGGGGTAGGGTATTGGCCATTCTCTGAGCTTCTTTTTCCAGTTCTGTCGGGTATATAATTTTAAAACCAGAGACATTGATTTGACGCCATTTTACACTAAGTGGGTTTTGTTCTTCGTTGAAAATTTGTGAAAATGTCTGATGTGAAACTAAACTTAATGTGATTAGTATTATTATTTTGATTATGAGTGTTTTATTGTGTTTATTTTGCTTCATTTATGGTGATTGCTAAAATAATTAGTATTTAATAATTTTTAATATTGATTTTACTTAATGTTATATTTTACTTGTGATTATTTTTATTGTTGATAATCAGTGTATTATTATTGTTTATTTATTTTATGGTTTTATGATTTTTACGACTATTTTTTAGCTTTTTTTACTCTTTTTTATGGTTTGCTAGAGTTACTGTAAAAGTGCTTTAAACTGGCAATTAAGATACACTATTTAGTGTGATAAATAAAATTATATTTCTAGGCTGAATTTTCATTTTGTATACGAAATGGAATATTTGTGTGTTGATTTTTTAGTCTTGAATTGGATTGTTTTTAACGGATTTACGCGGCGTGGTCAGGAAGATATGTTGAGTTTTTGGGGCTGTTTTCCTGGTGTTTTAGAGAGATGAGTAAAGCAGATTTAGGGTGGATTTTCTTGCTCCTACCCCATGTTATAGTAGGCGTAAAGTTTAAAAATTATTGCTAAAGATTACTGCGTTTTTTGTAAATCGGATATAGGAATACAGCACCTAAAATAATGATGGCGCCGAGGTAAAATCCGATGGACATGGTCTCTTTTGTTCCAAAGAAAATGAAAGCTAATAGGATGCCATATACAGGTTCAAGGTTAGTGATAAGTGCTACCCGAAAGGCAGTAATCGTACGCATTACAGATACCCCGGCAACATAGGCAAGTGCTGTGCAGATGGTGCCTAATAAGCCAAGATAAAGCCAATCTGTAGCGCTTAAATCAAAGCGTTCTGTGAACAGGCTTTGGTCGAACAAGCGGTATAAGCTGATCCATAAAAAAGCGCCCATAATCTCGTAAAAGCTGATTACAAGCGCGTCACTTTTTTGTACGAGAATAGAGTTTATGGTGCCAAAAAGGCTAGAGGCAAGTGCTGCTGAAAGGCCAAAAATAATGCCTAAAGTATATCTTGATTCAAATTTAAAGATCAGGTAAATGCCTAGGATGATAATTAATCCGATAATAATATCAGGTATTTGTATGCGTTGTTTTTTGATTAAAGGCTCTAATATGGCTGTGAAAAGCGTAAATGAAGATAAGCAAACCAGGGTTACAGAAACGGTCGAAACCTTGATGGCATGAAAGAAAAGTATCCAATGTAGTGCGACAATACTTCCGGTTAAGATGAATTGAAGAAGCTGTTTTTTTGTTGCTTTAAGGCTGGTTTTACTTAGTTTAAAGTATATTAAGAGTGTAATTGTTGCAATAAGAACCCTGTACCATACCATTTGTATAGCATCTACAGAGATTAATGCACCAAGTATACCAGTAAACCCCCAAATAAATACCGTAAAATGTAGAATCAGTAGGTTTTTATTGGTGTTTATAACTTCTTTGATCATTATTTTGGTGCTTTTCTCAGCAAATAGTACCCTAATAATCCAAAGATTATGGTGGGAGCAAGCACCGCAATCAGCGGTGGCATACCGCCCTTTAATGAAAACATTTTTGCGAATTGGTTAAACACGATATAAGCAAAGCTTAACAGAATTCCAATCCCTAAAGGTAGTCCAACACCTCCACGGACCTTTCTGGACGACAGAGCGACTCCTATAAGTGTTAAAACGAATGCGGATAGTGGGTGTAGATAGCGTTTATATTGTTCAAATAGCAGGTCGTTCCATATTCCAGACCCTCTGATTTTCTCTTTTTTGATTTTCTCTGAAAGTTCCTTATTGCTGAGGTTTTCATAAATATTGTCATAGGCGGAGAAATCATCTGGGCGCATATCTAATACCGTGTCCTTTGTTAAACTTGAACCACTAATAAAAGTCTCTTTTAAGCCATTTATATCTCTTACAGAATAGTTTATGAGCTTCCAGGAACGTTTTAATGAGTCCCATTTGATTTCATCTGCAACCAGCTTTTTAGTCAGCACGTCGCCTTTAAAGTTATCTAATGAAAAACGTGTTCCGGTTTTAGTCTTGTTATCGAAATTATCTATGTGAATATAAGTATTGTTGTCCAGTTTCATGTGGATGTTACTTTTACTGGATGGATCATTCTTCTTTACATAGTTGTTCTCAAAGCTGTTTTTTAGCTGATTTGTATAGGGTAGTATATATAAATTGGAAGCCAGATTGAATGCGAATATGATAAATGCCGATACAAAATAAGGTACCAGGAAACGGTTAAAACTAACACCGCCACTTAAAATGGGAACAATTTCAGTTTGATCAGCCATTTTTGCAGTAAAAAAGATAACTGCAATAAAGTTGATCAATGGCGATAACATATTCACATAGAATGGTATAGAGCCGGCATAATACAGGGATATCACCTGCCAAAAAGTAAGATTAGCACCTAAGAAGTCATCAAGTTTTTCAGATAAATCGAAGATAATAATGATGATAATAAACAGGGTTAGGGTATACAAAAAAGTACCCAGGTATTTACTGATGATGTACCAGTCGAGAATCTTTATCCTGTCTTTGATAATGTTCATTTATAATTTATTACCTAAGATAGTAACCATTTTGTTTTTCCATGCGTAAAACTCACCACTAATGATTTTCTCTCTGGCTGTATTCACCAACCATAGGTAAAAATGCAAGTTGTGTAAGGTAGCGATTTGTGCGCCTAGCATCTCTTTGGAGTGCATTAGGTGTCTTAAATAAGCTTTAGAGTATACTTTGTCGGCAATAAGATCACTATCGGCTTCAATAGGAGAGAAATCATCTGCCCATTTTTTATTACCAATATTGATAATCCCGTTTTTAGTGAAAAGCATTCCATTTCTGGCATTTCTGGTCGGCATAACACAATCAAACATGTCTACCCCTAAAGCGATATTCTCTAATATATTAATAGGTGTGCCTACACCCATTAGGTAACGTGGCTTTTCTTCAGGTAATATATTACATACTACTTCAGTCATTCCGTACATTTCTTCAGCAGGTTCACCTACAGAAAGACCACCAATCGCATTTCCTTCTCTATCCATAGAAGCTATAAATTCGGCGGACTTCATTCTTAAGTCCTTGTATACAGATCCTTGCACAATTGGAAATAAGGTTTGGTTGAAGCCATATTTCGACTCTGTACTATCAAAACGCGTGCAGCATCGCTTTAACCAACGGTGTGTCATGTTAATAGAGTTTGCTGCATATTTATAATCACATGGATATGGGGTGCATTCATCAAATGCCATAATGATGTCGGCGCCGATGGTACGTTGAATATCCATTGCATATTCAGGGGTGAAAAGGTGCTTGGATCCATCTATATGTGAACGAAATGTTACACCTTCTTCTTTAATCTTCCTTACTTTACTTAGAGAATATACCTGGTAGCCGCCACTATCTGTTAAAATTGGTCTATCCCAACCTATGAATTTATGTAGCCCACCAGCTCTTTCTAAAACATCTAATCCTGGTCTTAAATATAAATGATAGGTGTTTCCTAAGATGATTTTAGCGTTGATATCATCTTTCAGTTGCTGCTGATTGATGGACTTTACTGTCCCCGCAGTACCGACAGGCATGAAAATAGGTGTTTGTATTTCACCATGATCAGTAGTTATTGTACCTGCCCTTGCCTTTGAATGTGTATCTTTCGCTTGTAAATTGAATTTCATCTTTATGTGTTTATTATTTTATGGAGGCCTAAACATCAATCTCCTTAAAATCTGCGCAAAAATAGCAAAAAACAAGCTATTAACAGGTTAAATTTTTTATCAACATAAATGAACATTACAGATTAAAAATCAGAAATTTGACACTTTCAAAATTACATCGTGGAATTAAGCTTTTTAGATAGCGTTTTATTAGAGCGCTTTGAGTATTGCCTGCTCGTTATTTTAGGTTTTTGTTTTCTTGTGCAGCTATATTTTAGCTTGTTTGTTCATCTGCGGCTAGCACGTTTAAAAATTGCTGAGTTGCCTGAAGTCGGTAGAAAACCATTAAGTGTAGTGATTTGTGCACGTAATGAAGCTGAGAATCTTAAACAGTATTTGCCTATGATTTTGGAGCAGGACTATCCAGACTTTGAGGTGGTTGTCGTAAATGATCGTTCCTGGGATGATACTGAAGATTTGCTTAAGGATTTTTCAAAACAATACAATAACTTAAAAATAGTAACAGTTATTGAGGGTGGGAGCTTTATTGCTGGAAAGAAATTTGCTGCAACGATGGGAATTAAAGCTGCGAAGAATGAATGGCTTGTTTTTACTGATGCAGATTGTGTTCCATCTTCTTCGAAATGGTTATATGGAATGCAACAACCTGAAGATCAAGACACAGAAATATTATTAGGTTACTCTCCATATTTAAAAAGGAGGGGGTTATTGAATGCCTTGATACGTTTTGAAACCTTTTTTACTGCAGTAAACTATCTTTCATTTGCTTTAAAAGGCATGCCTTATATGGGGGTAGGAAGAAATATGGCATATAAGAAGTCATTGTTTTTTAAGAATAAAGGGTTTGCAGCACATATGCATATTCCATCTGGTGATGATGATCTTTTTGTAAATGCTCATGCTCATAAAGGTAATACAGCAATTTGTATTCACCGTGATACTCAGATGTGGAGCGAACCAAATACCAGTTTTGGAGCTTATTTACGACAAAAGAAGCGTCACTTTGGTGCTGGAAAATTATATAAGCCAAAACATAAGTTTATTTTGTCTGCACAGATCATCATTCAGTTTTTATTTTATGTTACCTTAGTTGTACTGATGTGTTTTAAATCAACACTTTACATAGCTCTTGGTGTATTGGGATTAAGTATTGTAATCAGGTGTTTTATTTATCCGAGAATTCTGAAACGCTTAAATTATGGAGATTTAAGGTGGTGGTTCCCGTTTTTAGATATGCTATTATTCATTTTTTTAGTGTTTAACGGCATTCTGTCTATATTTGTCAAAAAAGTTAAGTGGAAATGAAATCAGCGTTAATACAGAAATATTTTAAAGAGCTTACTGAGCAGCAAATTGCACAGTTTGATCAGTTATATGATTTATACAGCTTTTGGAATGCACAAATCAATGTAATTTCCAGAAAGGATATAGATGAACTTTATGAGCGTCATATTTTACATTCACTAGGTATTGCAAAGTTCTGCACTTTTAAACCAGGCGAAAATGTCTTAGATGTAGGCACAGGCGGTGGTTTTCCTGGCATTCCATTGGCAATTCTATTTCCAGAAACGAAGTTTCATTTGGTAGACTCCATTGGTAAAAAGATAAAAGTTGTTGCTGAGGTAGCACATTCATTGGGTTTAAAGAATGTGACCGCTAGTCATTTAAGAGCAGAACAAGTGGTCGATAAATATGATTTTGTGGTTTCCAGAGCCGTAACTCGACTGATTGATTTCTATCCATGGATAAAAGGGAAGTTTAATAAAGAATCAAAAAATGCGATCCCTAATGGGATTTTATACCTAAAAGGAGGTGATTTGGCCGAAGAGATTGCAGAATCACGCCTAAAAGCGGAATTATATCCACTCTCTGCTTATTTTGAAGAAGAGTTTTTTGAGACTAAATTCGTTGTTTATATCCCTCAGTAGAGTTTTTTCCTAAAACCTAAGGCTCATTTGTGGTTGCTTTATGATTAAAAGCATAAGTTAGCCAATGAGTCTTATCCATAAAATTGGCCTCACCTTAATAAACGGGGTCGGGCATGTGCATGCTAAAAATTTATTAGGTCATTTCGGTTCTGCAGAAGCTATATTTAAAGCCAGAAAGGGTCAATTGATGGAAGTAAGTGGTATAGGACCAATTATTTCTGATCTGATTTTAAACACTAGTGCTTTAAAGGATGCCGAAAAGTATTTGATTTTTATTAGAAAGCATAATGTTCAGGTGCTTTTTTATAATGATAAAGCTTATCCCCAAAGGTTAAAGTATTGCCATGATGCTCCAGTATTATTGTATTATAAGGGGACTATTGACTTGAATCATTCACGGGTCATCAGTATAGTAGGTACTAGAAAGGCGAGTGTTTATGGCAGGCAGTTATGTCGACAACTTGCTGAAACACTTGAACCCTATGGGGTGGTGATCGTGAGTGGGCTTGCCTATGGTATTGATATAGCTGCACATAAAGAGAGTTTGCAATTCAATATACCAACAGTGGGGGTCATGGCACATGGTTTAGATCGTATTTACCCTCCTTTACATAAGCCAATAGCACAAAAAATGTTATTGAATGGTGGACTGTTAACTGAATTTATACCTGGTACGATTCCCGATAAGGAGAATTTTCCGAAAAGGAACCGTATTATAGCTGGACTTGCAGATGCAGTAGTCGTAGTAGAAGCTGCAGGAAAAGGTGGAGCTTTGATTACGGCAGATATTGCAAATTCGTATGATAGAGATGTTTTTGCTTTCCCAGGACGTATAGATGATCCTTATTCTGAAGGCTGTAACTTTCTAATTAAAACGCATAGGGCTGGATTAATTAATCATGCTAAAGATATTCTATATTATTTGGGATGGGATGATAAACTACCCGAGCAGCTTGAATTAAAGTCTAAATTATCGACAAACCTTTCAAAAGAAGAACAAAAGATAGTGGAATTATTAAATGATGCATCCCTTTCTGTTGATAACCTGATACTAGGCTCTGGTTTTAATCAGAGTAAGTTAGCCATGCATTTATTAAGTCTTGAGATGCAAGGAATTGTAACTGCTTTGCCAGGTAAAATCTATAAACTGAACTAAGTGTTTTTTGATTTGCATAATTTACATCTGTTTGTAAGTCTACTGTAATACTAGATTAAAATATTATTTGATTAAAGGGAAAATTACGATATTATATTTCGAATATTTATTTATATATAGAATTCCAATCTTCAATCTGTATTTTTGCGTATGTGGTATAATAATATTTTGGAAACCATTGGCAATACGCCACTGGTAAAATTGAATAACATTACTAAAGAAATTTCTGCTACGGTGTTAGCTAAAATAGAAACTACTAACCCGGGTAACTCCATCAAAGATCGAATGGCGGTAAAGATGATAGAGGATGCTGAGCGAAGTGGAAAGCTTAAACCTGGTGGTACCATTATAGAGGGAACATCTGGAAATACCGGTATGGGGCTCGCTATGGCGGCTATTATTAAAGGCTATAAGTGTATTTTTACGACTACAGATAAGCAATCTAAAGAGAAAGTTGATGCTTTACGCGCTTTTGGAGCTGAAGTAATCGTATGTCCAACTAACGTTGAGCCAGAAGATCCTCGTTCTTACTACTCGGTTTCTTCACGTTTAGAACGCGAAGTTCCAAACTCCTGGAAACCTAATCAGTACGATAATCTGGCAAATTCTCAGGCGCATTACGAGCAGACTGGCCCGGAAATATGGGAGCAGACGGAAGGTAAGATTACTCATCTTGTGGTAGGAGTAGGTACTGGAGGAACAATTTCTGGTACAGGTAAATATTTAAAGGAACAGAATCCCAATATTAAAGTATGGGGAATAGATACTTATGGCTCAGTATTTAAGAAATATAAGGAAACAGGGATTTTAGATAAGAATGAAATTTATCCTTATATCACTGAGGGGATCGGTGAAGATTTTTTGCCAAAGAACGTAGATTTTGACATTATTGATCTTTTTGAAAAGGTTACAGATAAAGATGCGGCGTTAATGACCCGTGATATTGCCCGAAAAGAGGGGATTTTTGTTGGAAATTCTGCTGGTTCGGCTATTGCAGGACTGCTACAGCTAAAGGATAAATTAAAACCAGAAGATGTTGTAGTAGTAATATTTCATGATCATGGAAGTCGGTATATGGGTAAAATGTATAACGAAGACTGGTTAAGGGAACGTGGTTTCCTTAAAGATGAGAAACTGACGGCCCGTTCTATTATAGAGAAAAAAGACAACACAGAGATTATCACTATTGATTGTGAAAAGACTATTCTTGAGGCAATTAACAATATGAATTCTTTAAATATCTCTCAAATTCCTGTTACTCAAAAAGGAATGGTAATCGGTAAATTAGCAGAAGGTGATATTTTGAAAGCTTTGTTGGAGAATCCATCGCTAAAATCTGCACCTGTCGAACAGATTATGTCAACCGGATTTCCATTTGTAGATATGAACACGTCAATTGATCGGATATCCTCATTAATTAACAAGGAGAATAGTGCAGTTCTTGTTGAGGATGATAAAGGGAAAATCGAAATTATCACACAATACGATATTATCAATGCGATTTCTGGCTAGCTTATTAGAGCTGTATTATCAGTAAAAAAGCCCTCAAAAAGTGTCTAACTTTTTGAGGGCTTTTCAAATTCAGTGCTTTTATTGCAATAATTCTAGGAGTTAATGACTAGGAGCATAAGCCTCTATACGTTTAATATCTGCACCTAGGGCGCGTAAACGTGTATCAATATCCTGGTATCCACGCTCAATCTGTTCAATATTGAAGATAGTAGATTTTCCTTCTGCAGATAAGGCCGCTATTAATAAGGAAACACCCGCTCTAATATCAGGGGAGGTCATACTGATTCCTCTTAATTTATATTTTTTATCGATTCCATTTACAGAAGCGCGATGTGGATCACAAAGGATAATCTGTGCACCCATATCAATCAGTTTATCTACAAAGAATAACCTGCTTTCGAACATTTTCTGATGTATCAATACATTTCCTCTGGCTTGTGTAGCCACTACAAGTACAATACTCAACAGATCCGGAGTAAAGCCAGGCCATGGAGAATCTGCAATGGTTAACATAGAACCATCTATAAATGACTCGATTATATAGTGTTTTTGAGATGGAATATAGATGTCATCGCCCCTTAATTCAAATTGGATCCCTAGCTTTTTAAATACATCAGGAATAACACCAAGTTCTGAATAGCATACATTTTTGATGGTGATTTCAGACTCAGTCATAGCCGCAAGACCGATAAAAGAGCCTATCTCAATCATGTCTGGCAACATTCTATGCTCTGTACCGCCTAGTTTGTCAACGCCTTCTATGGTTAAAAGATTTGACCCAACACCCGATATTTTAGCCCCCATACGGTTTAGCATTTTACATAATTGCTGTAAGTATGGCTCGCAGGCAGCATTGTAAATGGTGGTTGTACCTTTAGCAAGTACAGCAGCCATTACGATGTTTGCTGTACCAGTAACAGATGCTTCATCAAGTAATATATAAGCACCTTTTAAGTTGGTAGCATCTACATTAAAAAACTCTTTTTTACTGTCGTACACAAATTTTGCTCCTAGTTTCTCAAAGCCAATAAAGTGAGTGTCTAATCTGCGGCGACCAATTTTATCACCTCCAGGTTTAGGGATAGCGGCTTTGCCAAAGCGACCAAGCAATGGGCCAACAATCATGATTGAGCCTCTTAAACCACCTCCTTTTTTCTTAAATATATCAGATTGAAAGAATTCAAGGTTAATGTTTTTGGCTTCAAAAGTATAGGTGTCTTTACTCAGGCGTTCAATAGTAACGCCCATATCTCCTAATAGTTCAATAAGCTTGTTCACATCCTTAATGTCGGGGATGTTGCTGATGGTAATCTTCTGATCAGTTAATAAAACTGCAGCAATGATTTGCAAGGCTTCATTCTTTGCTCCCTGAGGGTGGATTTCGCCCTTTAATTTTTTACCGCCAATTATTTCAAATGCGTTCATGTTATTCGTAAGGTGTAAGGATGATAAAAACGACTAAAATTAGTGACGCTGTTTAGCGTTATTATTTCGTGCAGGACGATTATTGTTATTGTTTTGTCTGCTTTTACCGTTATTGTTATTGTTTCTTCCTCGGTTATTGTTATTATTTGAAGATCTTGCTACCTGTGGCTTAAACTCAACCTTAGCCAGATTAACGTTTTCATCTAGTTGAAGCTGTCCACCCGACAATTCGCGAAGGTTTTTTAATATGGTCTCATCTGCTACGCTGTCTTTATTCCAGGTAACATAAGCCATTTTCATAAAGTTAGCTATTCCCTGTACCATTGATGCTCTGCGCTCAGGTTCCTCTACAGCTTTAGCTTTTTCGATCATCATTTCCACTGTTTTACCATAGTGTTTATATGTGATTCTTTGCTGAGGATAACCAATATGCTGTGGTTTTATCAAAGCTCCTTCAGGTGTAGGCTTAGGATAAGGACTGTCTACATCTATTTTATAGCCAGAAATGATATGAAGGTGATCCCAAAGTTTGTGTTTGAAATCAGCTACATCCCGTAAATGCGGGTTTAAAAAGCCCATTAAGTCTATTACTGCCTGAGCATATTTATTGCGTTCTTCAAGATCCTCAAGTTCGATAATGTACTTTACCATATTTTGTACATTACGGCCATATTCGGCTAATATCAACTCGCTTCTTGTGGTGTTATATTCGAAATTCATTTATATGTTTTCGT
>JBEBUV010000097.1:0-14572 GCA_040393085.1 Pedobacter hiemivivus
AAATACATATTCACGGAACACAAGCAAAACATCAATACTCAATGCAAAGACATGCCAGACATATTAAATTGGAAATTGATTATCCCGGAATGATTATAATTTAAATCTATCAAATCATTTTTCTTGTATTACAAAAGGCAAAGTGAACCAGAAAGTACTACCCTGATCTACAATACTTTCTACGCCAATTTTTCCAGTATGCTTTGCTATGATCTCAGAACTGATGTATAGACCAAGACCTAATCCTTCCTGGTCTGAATGACCGGCCACCCTGTAGTAGCGGTCAAACAAAAAGCCGAGTTGATCTGCAGGAATGCCCTTTCCTTTATCCGTAACAGAAACTTTTACTTTATCATTTAATTTCTTTATATCAATATGAATTATCCCTGATTCTGGAGCATATTTAAGCGCGTTTGTGACGAAATTGGTAATTACCTGCTCAATACGCTTGACATCAACATTAACCTGCACATTCTTGTCACCGCTAACTATAATATCATGTGATTCATTTTTAAAATCAGTCTCACAGCAGTTTTTGACTAGACTAAACAAGTCTACACAAACTTTCCTTAAAGGAATGCCTCCGTCCTTTAGCTGTTCAGGATTTAGCAGATCATTGATTAGACCACTGACTTTATCTGTACTTCTGCCTGCTACATCAATTAGATTCTGCATCTTTTCAGAGGAGTTGTGTTTCATACGGTGCAGCAATTGCATAGATGCTTTTAATGATGCTACAGGAGTCTTAAGTTCATGACTGGCAATATTGATCATATCGTCTTTCTTTTGCTGGAGCAATTTAAGTTCATGAATATCTGTAGCCGTTCCTATCCAAAACAACACCTGCTCTTCCTCATCTTTAATTGGCTGCATATGAATCAAGAACCACCGGTAGTTTCCATTTGCCGCTTTTTGGCGAATCTCATAGCTGCCGTTCTCTTTAGTTTCAAGAATAGACTTAAACTGTTCGTTATGATAATTCAGATCATCAGGATGTACAGTTTGAGACAAGGCTATGCCATGATTAATATCAGCACCGATGCCTGTATAAGAATGCCACTGCTCATTGTAAAAATTAGCTTCACCATTTGGCAAATTTGTCCAGGCAATTTGAGGAATCGCATTCAATAGCACTTGAAAATGTCTTTCATTTTCTTCGACCTCCAGTCTTACTTGTACGATATCCGTCACTTCATAAACAAAGATCATCAAACCGTCAATGTTTTCATCTGAATCATAACGAGCCTGACATATAAAGTTGAAATAACGGTTTTCCAAGACCGAATCATTTTCGCTCATCAGTGGGATTAACCATTCATTGCCCTGAAATGTTTCTCCAAAATGATATACTTCCTTTAAAATACCCCATAATTCAAGTCCTTTAATTTCCGGAAAAGCTTTCAACAAGGACTTGCTTAAAAGATTGCGTTTAGGGAACATTTTTAAAAAAGAAGGGTTGATAAATTCCAGCACGAAATCAGGGCCATCTAAAATGCAGATACCGGCCGAAGCCTGCATTAAATACCTCATAAGGCGGTCACGTTTACTTTCCATTTCAGGAACTCTACCGTTAGCATCGTCACGCTGTTTTACTGCTGCCTGGTTTAAATTCTGGCTAAGTGTATTGAGGTTTTTCTGTGTCCGAACCAGATCATCATTTACCGCTTCCAGTTCTTCCGAGACCGCTTCCAGCTCATCGTTGCCGAGCTCAATTTGTTCAACACTTGCAACCAGTTCTTCTCCAATGCTGGTTTCCATTATAGGTACAATGTCATTAAGCTCCTGGTCAGGATCAGCTGCTAAAATATTATGCCAAATAATCAATAAGCAATCCGCCTCTTTAGACGAAACAGCAACAGGTACAATTTCTATCTGCCAAAGATTGGGCTCCTCAGAAAGATTATACCCTCGGAAATTTAAGGCAGGAATGCGAACTGTCTGGTTATTGGTTTGAGCCAATGACATACTGTTCAACAACAAGTCAAGTTCATTAGAGCCCTTAACAAGTGCTTGTTCAAATACAAATGAAGCAGATTTGGCTATGATATTTTGATCAAGGCAACTGCTAATTATTTTATGTTGCTTGTTATGGGTTATAATGGTGAAGCGTGGCTCGTCAGCTTTAACCAGCACCATTGGCACTGTTGCGCAATTAAAGACAGACTGGAACAATTGTTCATTGGAAGAATTCATTTGGTAGAATCAGTTATATTCCGACAAAGATAAACTTTGTTATGGATTCATTTCCATAAGGACTGCGTTGATCATTTTGCGAACTCTCGTTCTGGGAGTCTGGAGTTACCGTTTCAATTTGTGCACCAGGATCATCAATAGACTTTGGATGTACGTTAGGATATTTCTTCTGCGCACAGTTCTTCGATAATCGTTGATAAAAGGCTTGTTTTTCCACTGTAACTTTTTATTTTTGTGCCTACATTTTATATTAAAAAAAATGGAAGAAAACGATTTTGTTTCAATTTGGTTGGAAGAAAGTGGAAACCCCGCAATCGAGCAAATAGCCAAGGCGAACCAGGAAGCAGCTAAAAAAATGGCAAACTTTTTATTGGAGAGTGGGCTCAATTCAGCCGATCTATCGGCGATACTTGACATCAATCACAACGAAATTACCAGCTGGCTCAGCGGTATGCATGCTTTCAGCATTAAAAAACTGAAAGAAATGTCACACATTCTGGAAAGTTTTAAAGTGGAGCAACAAACTACTCGTTAATATCTTTTTATAAAACTATCTGTCCACTCTAGCGAACTAAGAGCCATTGCGATGTGCTCAGTAGTTCAAATCGTGAACATTATTATTTATTAAAAATCGATTTAACTTTATTGATAAAACCTGTCTTCCTATTTCTTTGCCTTTCCGTGCCGATCAAAAAACCATAGGGCTGCAAATCGGGAACATGATCGCAAACTATTTTCATCATTCCAAGCAAGGGAATCGCAAGAACCATACCTGCGACTCCCCAAATCATCTCCCCCAATACAATCGCAAGTATTGTAAATAAGGGATTGATGTTGACCTGTTCACCAACAATAAGGGGTTCAAGAACGTAGGTTTGTATAAACTGAACCAATGCATAAGTTACCAACACACCAATAACCATTCGGCTATCTCCTCCCTGGGCAAGAACCGAAAGCAGTGTCACTGAGGTACCTGTTAAATTTCCGACAAAGGGAATGATCTCCAGAATACCACATAACACCGCAAAAAAGATAGCACTTTCCACCCCCACAATGCTAAAACCTATACCATACATGATCCACAAAACCACAATCATTGATGCCAGCCCACTTAAATATCGTTGTGCTACGTCTCCTGCTTGATGTACCAGGCTATCGGCTTTCCCTTTCTCACCTGAGGGCACGAGCTTGAGAATAAACTTTTTAATATGCGAACGGTAAAGCAAGAACAGAAACATATATACCAATACAAGGACTGTATTAACAAGTATATCCATAATTTTCCCAGCAAAGCTAGCCAACATATTTCCCGACTCACCGCTACTCGACTGTTGCTTTATAATTTCTTTTTGTTGCTTGAGATCTATACCCGCCTTTTCATATATCCAATGCTGAAAATTAGAAAAAAGATTAACAATACGCTGTTGCATCGCATCTATGTTTTCCACCAGGCCATTGAGTTGCCAGCTCAGCAGCAAAACAATCAAAGAAATGGTTAAAACAAAACCAACGACACACAAAAGTGAAGCTAAGCCTCTGCCTATTCCTTTATACTCTAACCAATTACTCAACCTGATAAACAGCATAGAAAAAACAGCGGCCAATATAACTGGAATAAGAAATGGTGCTGCAAAATACAATCCGGCAAAGGATAAAATAAAAAATAGTAAGATATAAATGCTGCGTTGAAGTTTTGTCATACTTGTTTTAACAAATCCTGAAACAAACTGTTTTTTGTTATTAATATGTATCTATAAAGTCATTCATACAGGCAATGGAACCACTAATCTTAAAAAAATAAAAACAAAAAGGACCGCTGTAGAGTTGTAAACACATATACTAAACTTTAAATAAATATTATGGGAAATCTACTTTATACCATTGCAGTCATTCTTGTTATCATCTGGGCAATAAGCTTCTTCGGCGGTTTTTATACCGGCGGCATCATTCACATCCTGATCGTTATTGCTATCATTGCGATTGTTCTGGGCGTCATCAGAAGGGCCACCTAAATAATCTACGAATTTATCCAACCATTCCAACCGCTACGATCTGGATGACTCCTGCACCACAGCTTCATCCAGATCACACCAATGATGAGAATCGCCGCTACCTACATCCCCCTATTTTTATTGATTAGGCCTGGTACCTGGAGTGGTGCCAAGACCTAAACTGTCTACCACATCGAGTGAATCTACAGCAGGGCTATCCATAACAGCGGTATCCGTAAGGGCTGAATCAGCAGAACTATCCGGCCTTTGTTCAGAATTACAGCTAGCCGCTGCAATTGCGGTCAATATAAACAGTGTGTATACTAACTTTTTCATATGATTATATATTAAGTCCATTAATTTATTGTTTTAACTCATTTTTTATTTAAGCTGTTTCATCGGTGTTCACCTCATTATCCTCTTTCTCACTATCCTGCACAAGCGATTCCGCTGTTAGAAAACCAAAGGTCCAATGAATTAACATACAGGTACAGGAAATTGTTTAAACCCCAAATAAAAAACCTTAGATATCGCAAGAAATCATATTTAATATCCCGAAAGTCCAGGTGAAATGAGTCTATATAACATCATCCGTATTGATTTGAAAAAGGGAAAAATTATAGCTGAGGAAGAGGCGGAAAAGCTGAAAAATCTTGATACCAAAAACCTCAAAATCCACTGTCAAGGAAAAAACATGCATGAGGATGAAATTAATTATTACTTATCCAATAAATTTTTTATCCTTTTTACGATGTAATCAATATCAAATGGTTTACTGATATAATCATTGGCACCTGCAGTAATGCTCCTTTCTTTATTTCTATCACTTGCCGACATTACAATGATGGGAATGTGTTTTGTAAAAGCATCTGTTTTAAGATCGGTACAAATATCTGAGCCGTCACCATCCGGTAACATAACATCTAAAATAAATAAATCAGGAACGGAGTCTTTCAGTTTGGTTTTTAGTTCACTAAAAGTAGAAGATAGCTGTAATTCATAACCTTCGTCTTTCAGTAAAACACCAATGATGTATCTGATATCTTCGTCATCTTCAAGCACATGAATTCTTTTGATCATAGTTAATTTAGTTTTACATTTAATTCAGCTTTTTACTGACAAAAATTTTGCCATAAATTCAATAAATCTAACGCTAAAAAACAAATCTTGGAAAAAAAAAGGGAAACCTATTGACCACAATAATTTAGGCAACATCTGATTGAAATGGTAAAGCAAAAGAAAATATAGAACCTTTCCCTATTTCGCTTTTTACACTAATTTTGCTGCCATGCAAACTTAGAATTTCAGCAACAAGATATAAGCCGATTCCGAAACCTGAAACGTTTTTCCCATGCTTTTCAGAAACCCGATAAAACCGTTCAAACAAATGTTTCTGATCTTCTGCTAAAATCCCAAATCCCTGATCAGCAAAATTGATCCTCACCATGTCCTTTTCTATATCACAGTAAACAGCTATATCGGTACCCGTGTTAGAGTATTTCACCGCATTGTTCAAAATATTATTCATCACCTGACCGAGCTTTTCTCTATCAGCTTGAACGAAAAGTCCTGGACAACTCTGGTAAGTAATCTGGTGATTCGGAGCAAATAGAATGGCCTCACTAACAGCTTCCTCAATTAGGTCGGATAATAAGAACCGCGAAGTATTAAAGGACATTTTCCCTTCTTCCAAACGGGAAAGACTTAAGAAATCGTTAATCATCATGCCCATCTTCTGTGTCTGGGCATTTGCTCGAGTAAGAACGTTTTCAATAAATCCGTCTTTTTGTCCTGCTACTTTGGCTAGTGCCAGCTGAATATAAGATCTGATGGAAGTAAGCGGTGTTTTTAGTTCATGGCTAACAATAGCTACAAAATCATTCTTGCGCTGTTCTTCTAACTTTATATGGGTAATGTCTCGTGCAATTTTAGATAATCCAATGATATTTCCAGCTTTATCTTTTACAGGAGAAATGGTCAAAGAAACGTCAATCAATTTTCCTTTCTTGGTCATTCGCTTTGTTTCGAAATGGTCTACCCGCTGTCCTTTTTTCAACTGACTGAGAATCATTATTTCCTCTTGATGACGGTCTGGAGGGATGAGGGTTAATATGGACTGACCAATCATTTCTTCGGCAGTAAAACCAAATATCCTTTCAGCCGAAATATTCCAGCTGGTAATTATACTGTTAAGGTCTTTACTAACGATCGCATCATCAGTAGATTCAATGATGGCGTTGAGGATGGCACTTTTTTCTTCCGACTGTTTAAATGCAGTTATATTTCTAGCGATTTTTGATATCCCGATGGTCTCCCCGGCAGTATTTCTAACAGGTGAAATTGTCAGTGACACATCAATAATATCCCGATTCTTAGTAAGGCGTTTGGTCTCAAAACGATCAACTGATTCTCCCCTTTGTATCCTCGATAAAATCTCAGGCTCTTCATCTAGCCTATCGAGAGGAATTAACTTTAATATGTTGCCTCCTATCATCTCTTCGGCACTATAGCCAAAAATTCGCTCAGCAGAGCGGTTCCAACTGGTCACTGTCCCCTGAACATTTTCACTGATAATCGCGTCCTCAGAAGAGTCAATAATTGCTGTTAAGGTTGCAGTTTTTTCTTCCATTAATTGCATCGTTGCAATGAGCGCCTCCTTTTGCTGAATATTAACAGCTAATTCAATTTCATTCAGTTTGTAAATATTGATGCGGTCATTTAACGATTCAAAACTCTTCATAGCAATTATTAAGTCCATTTAATATTGTGAATATACGCCGCGCAGCGCTTTTATCCATATTCTGGCAGGCTGAAAGTCCTGTAAAAATCAACATGAGTGTAAAAAAAATTATAAATATCTCTAGTCTTCGTAGATTTAATTCCATATTACTAGACATTAACCCATCTCAGCATAGAAAAGTTTTTAATCAGTTTAAACAATTTTCGCTTAGAAAAGGTTAACTATTTAAAACTACCTGTATAAATGGATTCAAATCTCAGCACACCTATAAATACCCTGCCCATGATTTACGTGGTAGAAGACAACGACGACATCGGATTTATACTCGAATATTTCTTAAAGGATGAAGGATTTCAGGTGAGCTTGCTCACCACCGCAACAGATTTAAAACATGCTATTAAGGAGGCATTACCAGATCTATTCTTGATGGACATCATGCTACCTGATGGGAATGGAATTGATCTCTGTCATCAGATTAAAACGGAAAGTCGATCGAAACACCTCCCGGTAATTATGATGTCCGCAAATGAGCATGTCATAGCAAGTGCAAACTGCAATGCAGAAGAATTTCTACCAAAACCGTTTGACCTGTCTAATCTACTCAATAAGATTAGGCTACATTTACCTGCAGCTTAACTTCCGTAAGAGATCCTATCAAACAATTGATGTAAAGTCATTGTTCAATTAACAATTAGTGTTGGTTTGGGAAATAATGGTCCCACGAATTTGAATAATTAATATGAATAAAACAGAAAAAAACATCCTATACCTGACCTTAGCATTTAGTGCTTGCGCGCTGATGCTAAATGCCTGTAAAGTGAGTATTCCAAAAGGTGCTCGGGCGGTGAAGCCGTTTGACACTAAACGTTATCTGGGTAAATGGTACGAAATTGCGCGCATGGACTTTAAGTTTGAGAAAAATCTAAATAATGTGACTGCAGAATACTCTGAGACAGAAATTGGTCAAATCCGGGTGGACAACCGCGGCTATGACACAGTAAAAAAAGAATGGAAGCAAAGCGTTGGTAAAGCGAAACTGGCAAAAGGATTACAGGAAGCCAGGTTAAAGGTATCTTTTTTTGGTCCTTTTTACTCCGGGTATAATGTTATAGCTATTGACTCGGATTACCGCTATGCGCTAGTGGCGGGAAATAACTTAGGATATCTGTGGATCCTTTCCAGGACAACGTCTATACCGGATTCAATAAAGAATGCTTATTTAGCGCAAGCTAAAGAATTAGGCTACCGCACTGAGGATTTAGTATGGACAGAACATAACAACAAACAATAAAATTGTTTTCCCATCTACATATGTTTTCGTCACATCAGACCTTTGCACTCAGCATTTACAATATCGATTCTTTTTAATTCCCGGACAGCGGAGCTTTTTAACATCCTAAGCTTTGATCTCAATGCGGTTCAATAAGGTTAAACCATCTTGAAAAGCATATATATTATCAAAGGTCACTTTCGCAATTTCCGTCATTGCTTCCTGGGTCAAAAAGCCCTGATGTCCGGTGATTAGCACATTAGGAAAAGAGATCAATTGACTAAGTTGTTCATCCTGAATAATCAACTCTGAAAAATCCTGAAAAAAGAATTCAGATTCCTGTTCATATACATCAAGACCAAGGGAACCAATCAGACCTGATTTTAGTGCTAAAATAATGGCTGATGTATCGATTAATCCTCCTCTACCCGTATTAATAAGCATAGCGCCAGGTTTAATATGGCTAAGGCGTTCTGCATTAATCAAATGCTGAGTATCCGCCGTAAGCGGACAATGCAGTGAGATAATATCTGCATCCTGAAGTGTCTCTTCAAGCGTTCCATATTTCACTCCCAAATTTTGCATTTCCTCAGTAGGAAATGGATCATAAGCCTTGATCTGGCATCCAAATCCATTCAAAATTCTACAAAAGGCTTGTCCAATATGACCTGTTCCAATTACCGCAACTTTCCTTTGATTGAGATTGAACCCCATTAGCATTTCTAATGAAAAATTACCTTCCCTGACACGGTTATAAGCTTTATGGGTTTTACGATTAAGTGTTAAGATCAAGGCCATAGCATGTTCAGCAACGGCCTCCGGGGAATAGGCAGGTACCCGCAGGACCGGAATCCCTAATTGTGTTGCATATCTTACATCAACATTATTAAATCCAGCACAGCGTAAAACCACTACATGAAGGCCAGATTCCTTTAATTTTCTTAATATTTCCTGGTTAAGAATATCATTAACAAAAATACAAATGGCCTCAAAACCAGCAGCCAATGTAATCGTTTCTTCGGAAAGGGATACTTTAAAAAACTTGATCTCATGGCCGGTGTTATGCTGGCTCAAGAAATCTTCATCATACTTACTCGTACTAAAAACTGCAACTTTCATATCTATGATTAGGTTCTAATATATGTGGGGTCATTTATGGCCATGTGGGATAAGGTACCGAATATTATACACATGTTTAATGGCGAAAACTAATTCATCTGAACCTACGCTCTTTAATAAATAGCCGTCGGCACCATCACGGAAAGATTGTTAGACATACTTTTCGCTATCATGCATTTCGTTTGAATTATGTTACTCAATGCCAATTTAATATTAAAGGATGATAATATCCGGTTGTTTTACCTTTAAGTTTCTTAAGTAACAATCAAAAAACGAAGTAATTTTCACGTATTTTTATCAAGTATCTTTCCATCATTTTAATATTTAAGCCTGTATATATACGTGTTCTAAAATGAAACTCCTGTATATTTATTAGAACAATAGGAACCCATGCTCGACCCTTGATGGATTAAGCAATTCTTAATTTACGTTTTGAAAATCTACAACGAATCTTCGCTCTTAACCAAGTCTTTTAGTGTAAATAAGTTAGACACGGCACTACCCATTGTATTATTAAAATAACTATAAACCGTTTTTCCATCGGCTAGCCAATCCCTAATGTAACCTGCATATTCATATAAGAATTCATCTTTATAAGTTCCCCTATAACTTCCGTCCGGACCATGAAATCGCAAGTAAATAAAACCAAGTTCCGTATCCATTAATGGGGTAGCTGCAGGAGGCTTATCTTGAATCACCAATCCCATCCCGTACTCATCCAATAATTGATATACCTCTTGCTTATAAAGTGAAACATGCCGGAACTCTAATGCGATGTTCCACTGTTTTTTGGGGTCATTCTCGCGTAATACTTTCATTAGCAAAGCGAGCTGCTTGAACTGAGCAATACGAACACTAGGTGGAAATTGAACCAGCAGGCTGCCTTTTTTCTCAGCAGTTGGATCAATCACCTCCATAAAGTATTTTACCATCTCAGGATCAAATGCCAGAGCTTTATTATGCGTAATCTCTTTAGAGAGCTTAAATGTAAACTTAAAACCCGCAGGCACATCATTTGCCCACTTGGAGACAGTATTAGCCTTTGGCATTTTGTAAAAAGAACTGTTAACCTCAATGCTATTCATCATCGACCCATAAAAGCAAAGCTGGCTTTTGTCTCTGAATTCTTCAGGGTAAAACAGCTTATTGGGCACTGGCAGCAACAATCCACTTGTACCTGAATAATAACCCGCAGCAAAATCTTCTTCCATTTGATCCAATACGTTATAAATTATTTAATTTCTATAGGACAATCAGACACAATGTTGAACGATTGTTCGCAAATCTACCACCGCGTTATTTAGAGATGATCGCCAAGTCAGAAAAGGATTGGTTAGGTAGGCTGATCAGGATGATCCCTACTGAGCAAGCCTTTTACCAGAGCTTTCCATTGCGGATAGGAAAAACCAATTTTTGCAGCCCATCCAACAAAAGTATTCCGGATATTGTCCAACGAAATTTCTGTTTCAGAATTGGGCACCTCATTACGGCCATGTTCTTCTGCGTAAATCGTACTACCAATACGCTTCACCTGAAAGGTAGAAGTTGCCTGGTTAGTCAGAAAATGAGCGGTATCTGTACTACTCGTTAATGGATTAGTCGATGGCCGCGCAGTCATGCTCAATACTTCAGCATCATCAAGTACTTCCAGTTTGATTTCTTCAATAGTAACCCAATCGTAACCACTACCAATTTTGGTGCCCGGCCCTGGAATATCAATCTTAATATGATCTCCACTGGTTGCTTTCCGGGACACCAGATCACCTCTTTCATCGGTGAGAAGAAAGTTTGACAACGCTCCGCCGGCAATTTCTGTCCAACGGTTCACATCCAGCAGACGTTCCTTTACAATTTTAAAGAAATAAACGGCTTCGGCCTCAGAAGCTAACTCAATCTTTTCCACCGCATTCATTTCAGTTCCTGTCTTCTGACGAGGTACAAATGCTGCGCCTAAGTTATTTTGCTCGTTATCTGTTTCCATCATTAATAAATTAGTTCAAATTCATAAATTAAGCTAGGGTCATCTATGGGCATTTACCATCACAACTCAATTTTTTATGATGTTTAAGAAAAGAAAGCAATACGCCCTCATTTTTCTCTAACGTCATTTTGGTTGGTTTGTCTAATGTATTTATTTTCCTTAACCACCTACTAAGTGCATCATTTCTATACGCTTCCAATAGCAAAGGGTATACATAGGAACTTTTACAAATTGCCCGGGTATTACCCAATTTTTTAGCTACACAATCCAGCACTTGTATTTCTACCTTTGCTTTTGATTCCTGGTTCTGATTGTTGGAACAAACGGCAAACTGTCGTAATGCTTCCAAAGTACCACCCCATGTCCGAAAATCCTTCGCTGTAAAATCATTGCCAGTAATTTCTTTTATATAATTGTTAATCTGACCTGAATCAATACCCTTTCGCAGCCCATCTTCACTATAAAATTGAAAAAGCTCCTGACCTGGAATGTCCTTGCATTTTTTTACAAGTTTAACCAAACTTCGATCCGTTAAATCGACCTCATGTCGCACTCCCTTTTTACCGACAAAGCTCAGACGTAACGAACTTCCTTTAATTTTAACATGTTTATCTTTCAAGGTACTTAGGCCTATGCTCCCGTATTGCTGCATATAACTTTTCCCACCTACCCTTAATAATGTTTTTTGTAGCAAATCGACACAAATTGCTAAAACCTTTTGCTCATTCAGATCCGCATGTCGCAAATCCTTTTCAATTCTCTTTCTAGCCTCGGGCAATGCCTTTCCAAATTCTAATAATCTAAAATATTTATTTTCAGACCGTTTTTTAATCCATTTACTATGATATTTATATTGCTTTCTATTGGCATTATCTATTCCAGTTGCCTGCAAGTAACCGTTTGGTTTGGGACTAATCCAGACTGAGGTCCATGCTGGTGGCAAAACAAGAGATTTTATCCTTTGCAATTGATTTTCGTCTTCTATCCTATTTCCATCTATGTCTTCGTAAAAGAAATTCTTCGATTTACCTTTTCTGTAAATCCCCGGCATAGCATCTGTAATATATACCAGTCCATTCTCTTTAATCACCTCTTTAGTCTCAATCATAACATATTCTTTGATACAAAAACAGCTTAGTTGTTTTTCATCATGTAGTAACAAGACATAGAATTAAATGTTTTGATTGGCATGATTTGGCTTCATACAAGTAAAAAACACAACTTACTTATATACTAAATATGAAACTCTTCATAGAATGATCTTTATTAAAGAAGCCAAACCTTTTTAGCAAAAGAGTGTTAAACATTGACACTAAATTCATCAAAAATGGAAAATAACAGAGTAAACACAGAAATTTTAAACGATTTGATTCAAATTAACAATGACAGAGTTAATGGTTATGAAAAGGCAATTGAAGAATTGGCAAGTAGTGATACTGATTTGAAATCACTATTTCTAGAAATGATTAGGCAAAGTAGCCACAACAAATCTACATTGACACAAGAAGTTCAAGTGCTGGGAGCTACCGCAGATACCGGCACTACAATATCTGGAAAAATATATCGCACATGGATGGATATAAAAGCGATATTTACCGGACATGACCGTAAAACCATATTAAACAATTGTGAATTTGGTGAGGATGCCGCACAGAAAGCATATAAAATGGCTTTGGAAACAGAAGGTTTATCCGCGAATCTTCGTAGCATTATTTCTGATCAAAAGTCGGATTTAAAAACATCTCATGATAAGATTAAAGCCCTCAGAGACAGCACCTCTTCGTAGAGCTGAACCTATCAGACCAAGATCGCCATTCTGGTACCAAAAACTTCATCTAATTAATGGACTGTAGATTTTCCAGGATGGTGACTCGCAAAAGCGAAGTATTAATATACGATAAATCCCCTATTCATGGGCTTGGAAATAACTTTTGAGGCAAATAAAAACTATCACTAAATAACCCTTAAAAAACACTCTCTTGCGAGAATGCTTTTTAAGGTGTAATGGGAATTATCTTCACACATTATAAATTTCAATCCTTATTGCGCTTTCGCTGATTATCTTTAGTTGAGGTTTGATCAGAACGGTGGCCACCCCCGTTGGAAATACCTTGTTGCTTTTTATCTTGTTTTGGATTGTGGAATACCCGGTCTGAGGTAGTCTTGCCCTGATCATTTCCAGTATTTTTCTGATTGGGTTGATTTTTCATATTTGTAGGAATTATAAGATTAAACTCATTTTCAATAACACACACCAGCGCAATATGTTTAAAAAATAATTCCCACATAAGAATTAGGTACATTCTTTCACTTTCTTATCAAATTCGATTTGGAATAGCAGATAATAATTTACAGATTTATTTATGGATTTTACCGTAGAACTTGAAGATATGGTTGCAATGATTGTTTCAATCATATGCGGAGGAGCAATAGGTTTTGAAAGAGAGTATAAAAATAAGTCTGCCGGCTTTCGAACCATAATTCTGATTTCACTAGGATCCACCATCTTCACCATAGTTTC
Organism: Pedobacter hiemivivus; assembly: GCA_040393085.1. Lineage (GTDB taxonomy): Bacteria > Bacteroidota > Bacteroidia > Sphingobacteriales > Sphingobacteriaceae > Pedobacter > Pedobacter hiemivivus_A. The sequence goes on from JBEBUV010000097.1 coordinate 13,816, forward strand.
TGGTCATGGAGTGGGTAGTGATGACCGAATTTCTGCAAACATCATTACCGGCATCGGCTTTATAGGCGCAGGTGTTATTTTTAAAGATAAAATTTCTGTTCGGGGACTTACAACTGCAGCTGTGATTTGGACTTCTGCAGCCATCGGTATGACAGCTGGCATCGGTTATCATGCGTTAGCTTTATGCCTCACCATAATCACACTAGGTGTATTGTTAATGGTAACCAAAGTGGAGCAGATGATTGCTCAACTTCAAAAAGAACAGCTTTTAAACGTAACATTTCGAGACCCTGACTTTAGTCAAATCGAACGGCTGGAAAACACTTTAAATACAAAAGGTCTTTCTTTAGAACGCATGGAAATCGCTAAAGAAAACAATCATTTAATAGTAATATTCAAAGTATCAGGCAAAAAAAAATATTTAGTGGAAATGAGTGAAACGCTGGCTACTCTACCAGAGGTCATCAGTTTCTCTTAGATATGAACATAACGAGGTAACTTGCGTTACCTCGTTAAATTTAATCGGACACTACTAATTTCTAATAGCTTAATTTCTATATCTTTTTAAAACGCTCTATATTCTCCACTCAAATAAGTATTAGCTTTTTCCTCTTTAAACCTGGCGGTTTTAGCATCCCAATGCAAGGTTTCTCCGGGGAAACGCCCTGCGATGGTCCCCAAAAGAATCGTCTCCGTTAATCGTGAGGCATAATCAAAAGGCGCCGAACATTTCGCTTTTCCCAAACAGGCATCTACA
>JBEBUV010000098.1:0-13927 GCA_040393085.1 Pedobacter hiemivivus
GCTACAGTTCCTATGATTATCAGGCTCATATAAATTATTTAATTTTTTTTCACTGCAAATATTGCATAAATAAATTAAAACCCCTAATATTGCATTCCCAAAACGAACAAACGTTTATGTTCTTTAAGAGATCAAAAATGGCGTTTTGGCAACCAGCACTCCTTCTTAGCTCAGCTGGTTAGAGCATCTGACTGTTAATCAGAGGGTCGCTGGTTCGAGCCCAGCAGAGGGAGCCAAATACAAAGCCTTTCAGTGAAAACTGAGAGGCTTTTTTGGTTTTTAGCCCAAAATCCACGCTGTATAATTTTTTAAGTCTAAAAAGACATAGAGATTACTTTAACTACAAATAAAAAAAAGAAAAATTCAATAAAGACCAAACACACCAGAGCCCCCTGTATAACAACACATTATAAAAGCAATAAGAAAATTAAGAGCATCTTTAACAACGGTTATTGAATTAGGGGTGTTATGGTTCTTCGTCAACAAATAAATTATTTTAACAATTCACTAGCCAATTTGATTAATCTTTCTTAACTTCGTGCTCCCAAAGCGGATGAAAGATACCCTTTAAAGGAATATCAAGCACCGTTTTGGCAACCAGCACTCCTTCTTAGCTCAGCTGGTTAGAGCATCTGACTGTTAATCAGAGGGTCGCTGGTTCGAGCCCAGCAGAGGGAGCCAAATACAAAGCCTTTCAGTTTTCACTGAAAGGCTTTTTTGGTTTATAAGCTATAATTCACAATCAATTCCGGAATAACACCTTGGTCAATCATCACAATCTTCTTTCACACAAAGACGGTTTATTATAAAAGAATTAGTCATTTGACAGCATCTATACCAATAACATCCCTATTTCGACTTAAACTTCTTAATCTGTTTAATTAGATAATCTCTATTTTTAGCTTCTTTGACCCATTGTGGAAGACGGCTTGCAATGCTTTTATTTTTATATGGCAATCCATTCCTACTTCTCATCCTATCAACTATATATTCCTCAATAACTTCAAGATGATCCAAATTATAGGCCCACAACAAACCATACGCAGTCTCAAGCCGATACCATACATCGAGTTCAAAAAAGGGATCACAGGGACTATTCATAGTCAACATACGACTATACTTCGGTATACCATTACTATTTATAAAAACGAGTAGCTTAGGCGTATTACCATACTTTAATGTATATCCGCAGCCAGAACATACAAATCGCACTTTCTCTTCATACTGTGCCACAATCCCATATGGAGTTCCTCCAACAACCAGTGCCCGGCCATTACATTTTGGACAAACTACATCAATTGATTGAATGAAATCTTCGTTTCGTAAAGTATAAGGGTTCATTTATAATTTATATCAAAAGAAAAGAGCTTTCCGATCATCGTTATTTAAACCATCTAAAAAGGACTTATAATATTTCAAATCCGGAACAAATTCATCAGTACAAGAGTGATTAAATACTGAATTATAATTTGCTTTTGCCATATTAAAAATATGATCTGTACAAGATGACAACTTACTCCAATTTGCTATAACTAGTCCATTTGTCTGATTCCAAACCGAACATGTAATTTTTCGTCCCGCAGCAGCCATTCGATTGCTTTCAGAGACAATCAAATTCGAATATTGGCCTTGGTCTGTTTTATATTTTTTTACTTTATCTGCATAAGACTTTTTAGCCTCGGCCAAATCAATTCCAGCCTGCTGTTCATCTTGTTTTGCTGCAGCTATTTTCTGATCAAAACCAGGCCTCTTCAATTCCACTTGTTCCTGTTGTTGCTTCGGTAAGTCGACCTTTAGTTGAAATATATCATTTGATAATTTCTTATTCTCCGTTTCCAGTTTTGCGATTGCATTATCTTTCTCAGTTTCAAAACTTTTAATCCGTTGATTTATACTCAAAACTTCTTGCTGAAGTTTTGTCTTGCGATTTTCAAAGACTAATTTAAGACTATCTATCATCTTATAGCCATTCTGCTTTAGTTCAGTATCAATTTCAGCCAATTGTTTGGTTAATGGAGATAATAGTATTTGTTCGGCATTAAGTCTATCTTTCTTCGCAATTGTCAAATCGGTTATAGCTTGCTTATTTTGCTTAAGCTGATCATCCTTTTTATGCTGTTCTTCTTCATTCTTATTTTTCACCAGCTCTCTCACTCTTTTGCTTTCTTCATCAAACTCCTGTATATACCGTATCGCCCTTGCTTTATTAATAGCTACCCTATCCTCGGCAATCATTTTTTTTGTCGTATAATTCATTAATTCAGCAGCCCAGGTCTTATGTTTATCCTTTGCATTTGACAATACTTTAGTTTCATAAACTTTACTCAACCGAGTGATTTCAGGGCAAATTTTCCGCTGCTCTTCTTCTAATTTCTCTATATCCCTTAGTTTTTTAAGATAGGCATTATCGCCCTTATTTAAACTTTGAAGCTGTACACGTTTAATGGCAATTTTCTCATCATACTCTTTTCTTTTACTACTGATCTCTCCAGTGGTCGCAGGAATGGCATACCCCTTAACATCTCCAAGATGTTTTTCGAAATTTTCACCCCTTTTTTCAAATTCCGACTTCCAACCATTACACTGACTACATCTGGCACCAACTTTCATGTCCTCAATAATCCCATTCCGTTCTTTAATCATGGCAGCAAGTTCCGCTTCCAATTTTTGAACTTTATTGTCCCAATCTCTTTTAAGCGCGGGCAATTCTATCTTATATTGATCTATCTTTTTACCGTTCGTCTCATATGAAGCTACATTACTTTCAATAGCAGTCACCTCACCAATACCTATAGATTGAGCAAATGAGATTGAGCCATACAAGCTCATCATAATTACAATAAATACTTTCATCTGCTATTCCCCAAAAGGATCGTCCTCGGCCTTAAGTAGTGATGCAAGGTATTCTAAAGCCCTTTTTATTTTACCAAAATTGCTTTCATCAGCTAACAAAAAATTCATTGCTGTTAAACTTCCGGACTGAGTAACCTCTTCTGTTTTAAGCCCAATACAGCTTCCACCATTACCATACTTATCACTATATTCATCATAGCCCAATTTATATTTAGCTGACTGACCAATAATTTTCATCTTTGCCGTTTTGGATTTAAGCGTTATAGAAATGGCGCCTGCAGGCTCTCCAACGGCACTACCTTTATACAATTCAATTTTAGAAATATGCAGGGGATTAAATGAAGTTTCATAGGTAAACTTTGCATAATCACATGGGTATGACTTCTCTCTTTCAATTCTATAAATATTTTGAGGAGAAACATAGCTTACCGTTTTATAATTATTTATCTCCTCCGGTTTATATTTACTCCTTGTTCTTGTAACTACAAGATTATCCCCAGTTAGCTTAACAGAACTTTCCCAATAATACATTTTCTGCTTAGAGCCATCGTCATTATCTATTGTTTGGTAGTGCCCTACAGCTTCATTAAGCTTTTTATTAATATATGCTACCGTTTCTTCTTTTGTCAATCCAGCCCCTTGCCCTCTTACATTGTTTATGCCTACAAATAAGACAACTATCATAATTGCCGCTTTTTTCATAATCCAATTGTTCATGACGTGTTAATGATTATAAGAGTATTTAGTGATCATTAGAATTATAAGTTCAAACTTCTTCGCCAAACAAGATAAAACTAAATCTACTGCTTAAAAATACCTACTATTAGGTATTTTTAAGCTCTCCCAAATCCTTACCGACAAGCGTGAACCTGATGTCCTTATTATAAAACAATCCGTGAAAATTAGGGCTCAGCCGAGGCTTCATTCTAGAAAGCGCATAATCCAAACGCTATCACCTGGCTTTTTTAATATTTTCTGTTGATACGGCATCAGAACCTTGCCCAAACTCCTTACGGACATAAGTAAGCAATATAGACAAGTCCTTATCATCAATAAAAGAGAATTTAGGCATAGCATTCTTGCCATTCATAACAACATTTACCAACATATCTTTATTCCCAGTAACTACTGCAGATTTCAACAAGGCCGGGAAAGTATCATTAATCCCCTTACCATCCTCTTTATGACAAGAAGCACAATAATTGGTATAAAGCAAAGCACCATTATTATGCACTTCAGTATTTCCTTGGGCTATAACAGCTGATTTAGCAGCAGAATCAGCATACTTGGTATCAAGTCGGTAAATGCGGATAATCCGATCATCGTTTTTAGCCGGGGCAGCATTGGGATTCCAATCGCGATTACTGGTAGCGATATACACATCTCCTGCAGGGGAAACACATACGGAACGTATTCTACCAAACACTTTTTCAAAGTAATTCACATCCTTAACAATCTCTTCCCCATTAGCATTTAATGCTAATGCATGTAAACTATTTCCTTTCAAAGTAGTCAATAGCAGATTACCTTTTAGCTCAGGTATTTTATCTGACGAATAATAAGCCATACCTGCAGGCGCTATAGTTGGCGTCCAGGATTTTAATGGTGCTGTAACCGCAGAATCTTTAGCAAAAACCTTTTCTGTATCCGTATCCACAAATCCCTCTACAAATGGCCATCCGTAATTTGCTCCCTTATGAACCAAATTAACCTCATCATCAGTAGCATCGCCATGATCAGATAAATACAACTTATCATTGCCATAAACTAAACCCTGAGGATTACGTAATCCCCATGCCCATACCGCACTACCTTTAATAGGGTTATCTGACGGAATACTGCCATCTAAATTATATCGTAATACTTTACCATTAGGTGAGTTAACGTTTTGTGCATTCTCATGCTGTGCCCCATCACCGGTTGAAATCATTACTTTGCCATCAGGCGCAATCACAATACGAGCACCAAAGTGTGAAGTCCATGCCGGATATTCTAAAAATACAATAGGGTTTAACAAAGTGTCTTTTTCAGCATCGAACGTATATCGAATCACTTTCGACACCTTACTTTTATCATTACTATAACCAGTGTAATTGATAAAAACATAAGGATGAGCTTTCATATCAGGGTGTAAAGTCATCCCTAACAAACCTGAAGTACGATCACGAATAACATCAGTAAGCATCAACATCCGTTTGGTTTTGCCGGTTTCCGGATCAACTTTACTTACACTACCTGATTGCTCTGTATACCAAATCTGCTGATCAGCTCCCCATGCGATTTGCCATGGCACATTTAAATCCGTAGCTACAGACTGTACACCAACAGCAGTAGCACCAATCTTAAACTGCTGTTCAGGAGGATTATTAAAATTGGATGAAGAACATTGAAAAAATAACCCTAACAAAGGCAATAAAACTGTGAATCTAACCAAACGCATTATACTATCTTCTATTTCAAAAATTATTTCTTTGTTGTCAGAAAAGATCGGACAAAATATCGTCGGTAAGTTAAGTATTAGCATACGACCTAAGGTCAAATTATAGCAAAAAAGTATACATTAGCAACAAACACCAATAAATATATTAACCATGCCTAACCAACTAATAGCCGACAACATATTGAATGCACAACTGCTACTTAACACTCAATCTACTTTAGGAGAGGGTGCGATATGGAATCATATAGATCAGACATTATATTGGGTAGATATTGATCAACATTTGCTTCATTGGCTAGATCCGATAAGCAATTTACACGACACTGCAACTTTGCCAAAAAAAATAACAACCGTAGTTCCCACTTTAAAAGGAGGATTATTAATTGCCTTAGAAGACGGAATATATAACTACAACAAAACAACAAGTGAATTATCCCTCAGACAGGCAAATCCAGAAAACAACATCACAAAAAATAGATTTAATGATGGAAAGTGCGACCCAGCAGGGCGTTTTTGGGTAGGGACAATTGGTAAAGAAAAATCAGCAGCATTATATTGCATGGATGCTAACTACACCCTGCAAACCATGGAAACCAACATAACTAATTCCAACGGAATTCTTTGGTCGCCCGATCAAAAAACAATGTACTATATAGACACCCCTACCTACAAAGTAGTAGCCTATGATTTTGACAATAAAACAGGTCTAATCAGCAATCCACAAACAGTCATCACCATCCCCACAACCATGGGTCGCCCTGATGGCGCTACAATCGATTCCGAAGGAATGGTTTGGGTTGCAATTTGGGGAGGTTATTGTGTAAGCAGATGGAACCCACAAACAGGAAAACTTATATCGATAGTTGAAGTGCCATCAAAAAATATCACCTCATGTGCATTTGGCAGAGAAAACCTCGACACCCTTTATATTACTTCAGCAAAAGGACAGGCAACTACAGATGAACTATTACAATATCCAAATAGCGGAAGCTTATTCAGTATAAAGCCAGGTGTAACCGGCATTAAAGCTAACTTCTTTGCTGGATAGAAATAACCAAAAACACCAAACAAAAAAGACACCCAGAGGTGCCTTTTTTGCTATAGGACAATCAATGCCATTACATTAAATCTGCACCCAAGATGTCTTTTGAATAAGTTTTCAAATATTTCTTAAGAATCTGTCGAGCTACATGAATCCTTGTCTTAACTGTTCCAATCGGAATGTCAAGTATTTCTGCAATTTCGTGATATTTATAACCCTCGAAATATTTAACAAAAGGTATATAATATTCTGGCTGAAGTGTTGCCAATGCCTTATTAATATCACCAATTACAAATTTACTTTCGCTAGTGTTTTTTGTGGCACTATAGTGAAGATTTGCAGAAGATATATCCTCAGATTTTGTGATTAGTGCATTTGTTTTTACCAAACGTCTGTAGTTGTTTATGAAAGTATTTTTCATGATCGTGAACAACCAACCTTTCAAATTTGTACCTTCTTTAAACTTACTATAATAAGTAACTGCCTTAAGCATTGTGTCTTGCACTAAATCATTAGCATCCTCAACATCTTTCGTAAAATTAAGTGCAAAAGATTGTAGGGAACCCGAATGATCATGCAACTGTAAATTGAACTCATTTTTTGTCATAGTTTTTAATTTAGGGGTTAAAAAAACAAACAAACACTTATTGAGTGAGTGGCGCTCACAATTTGTTTAATAATACACACTAATACCTATACAAGACACGTACCAAAAAACGAGATCCAATGTTAAGAAATTGCTAATAGGGGTAAATGCCCCAACGAGAGCCGAGCTACAGAATATTTACTTCCCTTTCAAGCTTTACACCAAATTTTATATAAACAGAATTTATAATCTCTTCTGAAAAACTATACACTTCCTGTCCTGTAGCAGAACCATGGTTAACCAATACAAGCGCCTGATTCTTCCAGGTTCCCGTCTGCCCCACCACCTTACCTTTATAGCCGCATTGCTCAATAAGCCAACCAGCAGCCAATTTAATCTTATCATTTGGAGCTGGATAATGAACGACATCAGGAAACTTAGAAACAACCTGATCAAATAAAGCCTTTTCAATAACCGGATTTTTAAAAAAACTACCTGCATTACCAATGGTCGACGGATCAGGCAATTTACTTACCCTAATATCTGCCACAACTGCAGACACATCAGTAATTGTAGGCTTATCTATACCCCTCGCTTCTAACTCAGCTTGAATCGCCCCATATTGTGTATTGATTTTTGCTTGCTTACTTAATTTAAAACTTACTTCAGTAATAATATACTGTCCCTTTAGTTCATTTTTAAAAACACTATCGCGATAGCCAAATTTGCAATCTTCAAACTCAAACACTCGTTTCTTTCCAGTAGCAACGTCATAAGCAGTACAACTATTAAACACATCTTTAAGCTCCACTCCATAAGCCCCAATATTTTGAATAGGAGACGCACCAACTGTTCCAGGTATCAGACTTAAGTTTTCTACCCCGGCAAAACCATGTCCTACACAATAATTCACAAAATCATTCCACACCACTCCTGCCCCTGCAGTAACCACAACCTCATTGCCATTAACATTCGACGAAATTCCTGGAATACTAACCTTAACCACTAAACCATCAAAATCTTTAGTAAATAAAAGATTACTCCCACCACCTAAAATTAATAACGGCTGTTGCTTAACTATAGATAATCCTAAAAGCTCCATTAAATCCGTTTCACTAAAAACTTCAGAAAAAAAAGCAGATTGAACGGCTACCCGAAATGTATTGTAAGGTTTTAGAGATATATTTTGCTGTAAAAGTGACATAATAAAATTAGATATATAGCACAAATGTAATTGTTAACACTTGTAATAAACATGTTAAAAGCATTATTTAAAAATTTTGCCTATTTTTCGGTCAATTAAGTATTTATTAAAACATATATAAAAAGGATATCGTTTAGTCTATGGAAAATCAGGATAAGAAAAAAGCTATAATTATTGAAGCTGCACTGAAGCGCTTTGCTCATTATGGTTTATCAAAAACCACAATGACAGAAATAGCAAAAGACGTATCTTTCTCTAAAGCATTACTTTATTATTACTTCCCAGATAAGCTAAGCCTTTATGTATCTACAATAGAACACCTCATGCAAGTCATCAGTCGTGATCTGGTAAAATCAATCGACAAAACCAGTAGCACAACAGAGGGAATACACAAACTATTGCAAAAAAGACAAACCTTCATCCAAAAATACTACAACCTTCTTGAATCTACCCAGGTTATTGGCACCGAATTACCAGACGACTTATATGAAAAATTCAGTAAAGCCAGAGCTTTTGAAACCATTATTATCAGCTCTTTATTTAACCGCGGCATTGCGAGTGGCGAACTTGAAATAGAAGATGTTAAGCTGACTACAGAGATATTTATTGATGCACTGTCCGGAATACACTTCAATATTATGTCCAAAGACAAGAACATATTCCCTGAAAAAGAGCAGTTTAAGCAAATCTTTTTAAAGGAAAAGGTATTCGCAGAGATCTTCCTTCAAGGCCTTAAGCCAAAATCCTGAAGATAAAGTCATAAAAATGTAAGTTTTTGCCGATTTCAAAACTAATGTTTCTGATATAAATTTATGGCAGTATTTTTGACCCGAACATAGAAAAAGTCAGAAAGTAAAAAAGTAGAATGGTAGAAACAGATAAAAAAAGAGATACAATAATTGAGGGTGCAATTAAACGTTTTATTCATTATGGGATTAACAAAACCACTATGAATGAAATAGCTGAGGACCTTTCTGTATCCAAACCCTCCTTGTATTATTATTTCCCTGATAAAAACAGTTTAGTATTAGGCGTTATTGAAAAAATATTCAGTGATTACTTTTTACTGGCAGATCAGGATCAGATTTCCAATCTCCCATTGGAAGAATGTATGGCGAATCTTATCGAAATCAGACATCGCTTTTTTCAGAAATATTATATGATGCATTTATCTGGAAGCAGCCCTGATCCATCACTTAACTCCGACGTACTGAAAGAGCACTTCATGAAAATGAAAGCGAGAAACGTTCAACTTCATGCTGATATATTCCAGAAAACAATGAACAAAGGAGAAATTGCACTTGCAGATGCCTATAAAACTGCCGAACTATATCTTGACAGTTTGACAGGAATCACTTCTTTATGTATCGTGCACGGCAACAAAGAACTTTTCCCAAGTAAAAAAGAAATGAAAGATATACTGGACAAACAACTTAGTTTATCAGCGATATTTATCAAAGGTTTAAAATAACAACAAACTATTATATGAACAGAGTAATTAAACAGATAAGAATAATTCCAATACTCGTACTGGGCTTGTTGTTATCTAACACAGTGAGTGCCCAACAAAAGCTAACATTAAAAGAAGCGCTGAACTACGCCATACAAAATAGTGTGAAGGTTCGTAAAGCAAAACTGGATATCGATGGAGGAAGATATAAAACACAGGAAATAAGAGCGCAGGCTTTGCCACAAATTACCGGTAACGCAGGGTTAACCTACAATCCTATTATAGGCAAATTGGTCGCAAACTTAGGAGGACAAACTCAGTCCATTCAATTGGGCGAAAATTGGAATTCATCAGCCGGAATCCAACTATCACAACAATTATTCAATCAAACAGTCTTTACTGGACTACAGGCTGCAAGATCGAGTGAGGAGTATTATAATCTTACCTCTCAATTAACAGAAGAACAAATCATTGAATTAGTAGCCAATAACTATTATCAGGTATTGGTAAACAGGCAACAATTGAATGTGATAGATACTAACATTAAAAATGTTAAAACAATCGAAAAAATAATAGCAACCCAATTTCAAAATGGTTTAGCTAAAAAAATAGATGTCGACCGTATTAAAGTAAACCTTACCAACTTGCAGACACAACGTGATCAAACTTTAAATGCAATCACACAATTAGAAAACCAATTGAAATTTTCTATGGGTATGCCGGTAAATACTGAAATCAATCTTCCTAAAACAGAGCTTACAGAAGTTAGCCAATTACCTCAGTTCACAGACTCTATTTCATTAGACAATAGAACTGAAATAAAGCTATTAGATACTCAGGATAAACTATACTGGCTACAACGCAAAGCTTATGTATCAGAATATTTCCCTTCTTTGGCCCTAACAGGAAATTATACCTATTCAAGTCAGAGTGGTGGATTCGATTTCTTAAAGTCTAACCCCAACGCTATCGCTTTTGGTGCATCAGCTGTTGGCCTGACTTTAAAAGTGCCGATTTTCAATGGTTTCTTAACCCGTTCAAAAATCAGACAAGCTGATGTTGATATCCAAAAAGCAAAAGAAGATAGAAGAGAGTCAACAAATGCTTTGAATATGGCTTATGAGAATGCTAAAATTCAATTGCGAAATAGCTTAAGTACAATCACAGCACAAAAGCAAAACGCAGAACTTGCTGATGAGATCTATAGAAGCACACAGAACAACTACAACAATGGTTTGGCGAACTTAACAGACCTACTTGATACGGAAACAGCATTAACTGAAGCACAAAACAGTTATACCCAGGCATTATTAAACTATAAAATTGCCGAAATACAATTAATCAAATCAAACGGAAATATAAAATCACTACTATAATGAAAAGAGTAATAATTACAATTTTAGTAATCATAATAGCCTTTGGGGGAATAGCATTTGTGTTGACTAACAATAAAAAGAAAAATCAAGAAAAAACAGACTTTGTAGCGAAAGGTAACGGCGCAATTGCTGTTAACATTGCAACAGTCTCTAAGACAGTACCAGAGTTAGATTTCAATGCAAATGGAACTTTTGCACCAATTCAAGAATTAAATTTCTTATCAGAAAACGCTGGTCGCGTAAAAGCAATCTACGTTAAGGAAGGCTCTAGAGTAAGCAAGGGTCAAGTTTTAGCTAAGATTGATGCGGAGATTATCAATACAGATAGAGAGACCGCTGAAGCTACATATCAAAATGCATTAAGAGATGAGGCCAGATATAACAGTTCATTTAAAACAGGTGGTGTTACACAACAACAACTAGATCAGGCTAAATTGGCAACTCAAAATGCAAAATTACGCCTACAGGCCTCACAAAGAAGATTAAGCGATGCAAACATTAAATCTCCAATTAATGGTATCGTAAACAAAAAATATATTGAAGTAGGTGCATTTGTAACTGCACAAGGAACCCAATTATTCGAATTGGTTGATGTATCTAAATTGAAATTAAAAGTGAATGTAAACGAAAGCCAAGTTGCTAATTTAAAAGTTGGTGACAAAGTAGCTATTCAGTCCACTGTTTTTCCTGATGATAAATTTACCGGTAAAATTTCTTTCATCGCAGCTAAAGCAGATGATGCATTAAACTTTCCTATAGAAATTGAAGTTGAAAACAACACTAAAAGCTCTTTAAAGGCAGGAATGTATGGTACAGCATTATTTGATTTTCCAAAACAGGCCTCTAGTATTTTAATTCCACGCACTTCTTTTGTAGGAAGTGTAAGCAGCAACCAAGTTTTCATATTAGACAAAGCTAGCAATACTGCAAAAATTAGAAATGTGGTAAGCGGTAGAATTCTAGGTGAATCGGTAGAAATTTTAAGTGGGTTAACCGAAGGGGAAACTGTAATTACAAGTGGTCAAATCAACTTAGTTGACAATACCCCAGTAAGTATTGTGAAATAAAACATTCTTTTAAAAGAAGCAAAATACAATTAAATGAAAATAGCAGAAATATCCATTAAAAGACCTTCGTTGGTAATTGTAATTTTTACTGCATTAACCCTATTAGGCTTATTAAGTTATTTCTCACTAGGCTACGAATTATTACCAAAATTCTCTCCAAATGTGGTATCGGTATCTACCATTTACCCTGGAGCATCGCCAAGTGAGGTCGAAAATACGGTAACTAAAAAGGTTGAAGATGCCGTATCTTCGATGGAAAATGTAAAGAAAATTAATTCTACATCATTAGAAGGTGTATCTATTGTCACTATAACGCTAACAGCCACTGCAAACGTAGATTTATCATTAAATGATGCACAACGTAAAGTAAATGCCATCTTATCCGATTTACCTGAAGATGTAAAGACACCCTCTTTAAGTAAATTCTCATTAGATGATATGCCAATTATCACGATTGCAGCAACTGCAAAAACCTCTGATATTGACCTTTACGACATTATTGATCAAAAAATTGCTCCAGAACTTTCTCGTGTTCCCGGAGTAGCTCAAGTATCTATAATTGGTGGCTCAGAAAGAGAAGTTAAAGTAGGAATTAATGCTGCTAAATTAAAGAGCTACGGTTTAACCATTGTACAAGTTCAACAATTAGTACAAGGTTCCAACTTAGATTTCCCTACAGGTAGTGTAAAAGCAAATGGACAGGATATTTTAGTTCGCTTGTCCGGTAAATTCCAAACTGTTGATGAATTAAGAAATTTAGTGGTAACCACTACTGACAATGGTACTCAAGTTAGGGTTTCAGACTTTGCCGATGTACAGGAGAGCTCTAAAGAAGCTGAAAAAATTGCACGTATCGATAGATCGAACTCACTAACCTTAAGTATTGTTAAACAAAGTGATGCCAACGCAGTAAGTGTAAGCGAAGGCATTAAGGCTACCATTGCAAAAACAAATACCGATTACGCGAAAGTTAATGCCTTAAATTTAAAGATTGTTAACGATAGTTCCGTTTACACTTTAGAGTCGGCAGATGCGGTAATCCACGATTTAATGATTGCTGTTATCTTGGTAGCATTTGTAATGCTTTTCTTCTTACACAGTTTAAGAAATGCAGTGTTTGTAATGATTTCTATTCCAGTATCATTGATTGCTACTTTTATTGCCATTAGTCAATTTGGTTTTACGTTAAACTTAATGTCATTACTAGGTTTATCTTTAGTAGTAGGTATTTTAGTGGATGATGCGATTGTGGTATTAGAAAACATTCAACGTCACATGGAAATGGGTAAAAACAAATTCAGAGCATCTTTTGATGCAACTAAAGAAATTGGATTTACTGTAGTTTCCATCACCTTAGTAATTGTAGTAGTATTCTTGCCTATTTCTATGAGTACTGGTTTGGTATCAAATATTCTTCGCCAGTTCTGTATTGTAGTAATTGTAGCCACAATAATGTCGTTAATTACCTCATTTACAATTGTACCATTGTTATTCTCTCGTTTTGGTAAATTAGAGCGTATAGAAGGTAAAAATGCTTTCGGTAAGTTCATTTTGTGGTTTGAAAAACAATTAGCAAAATTCACAGTTTGGATCACAAACATTCTTACCTGGAGTTTAAACCACAAAGCAATTACTTTAATTGGTGTATTTATGCTCCTTTTAAGCTCATGCGGCTTATTTACAGGCAAATATATTGGTTTTGAGTTTTTTCCAAAATCTGATAAAGGTGAGTTCTTAGTACAAATTGAATTACCTAAAGATGCCTCGTTAGAGTTAACCAATCAATATGCACTACGTGCCGAAAACTACTTAAGTAAAAAAGCAGAAGTTGAGCAATTAATTACAACAGTTGGTCAATCGAGTGGTGATATGGGAAGCTCACAAGCAACCGCTTACAAAGCAGAAATCA
>JBEBUV010000099.1:0-13446 GCA_040393085.1 Pedobacter hiemivivus
GTTGGGCAAGAACGGAATATTACGAGTTAGGCAAGAACGGAATATTACGAGTTAGGCAAGAACGGAATATTACAAGTTAGGCAAGCATGGAATATTACAAGTTAGGCAAGAACGGAATATTACAAGTTAGGCAAGCATGGAATATTACGAGTTAGGCAAGAACGGAATGTTAAGAGTTAGGCAAGAACGGAATATTACAAGTTAGACAAGAATGAAATATTACAAGTTAGACAAGAATGAAATATTAGAAATTAGGCAAGCTTAGAATATCTAAAGGCTCAAGAACGGATTGTAATATTTGTGAAAGAAAAATCACCTTCTCAGAGGAGACTTGAGGCGCTTTCCGATTCTTCATCGGAAAGATGCCAGACTCCGAAGAGAACGGTTATTTTTCAATTTGATAAACAAACTTCAAATTCGGTTCTTCCCCTGCTTTTGCAAAATCTTGTTCCACTATTTTCTTGGCTCCAATTTTACCAAGTGCTATTTGCGACCGAAGGTTCGTCGCACCCACATGGAAATACACCTTATCTACGTACTGAAAAATATAATCCATCATTAGCTTTTTAACAAGCGGATTAATTCCTGTCCCCCAGTATTTGGTAGCATAGAAAGTATAACCAATAAAAATGCTATTGTCATCCTGATTATAATCGTAAAATCGGCTGCTTCCAACAATCTCTCCAGTACTATTATCAATAATTTTAAAAGCTCCCTTACTCTTAATTGCACCATCAAAAAATCCTTGAAATACTTCCCGTTTCCATCGATCCCTATCAGGATGTTGCATCCATATTTCAGGATCCGAAGCTACTTGAAAAAGTGTTTCAAAATCATTGTTACTTAATGGGATTAATGTAATCCGTTCATTTTTTAGTGTCGGCTGTATAGAGATACTCATAGTAAGAATTTCGTTGGTTAAATATACCAAAATGGTAAAAACCCTTCCATAATGGAAAGGTTTTTTTTAACAAAAAGTATCATTATCTGTTTTTATTGTTTTTCTGATTGGTATACAGTGTTTTATAAAAGTGGTATATAAGGTGGTATGCCAATTGGCAATAGGCATTTAAAATAGAAACAATGACTGTATTATTTATTATCGCAATTGCCGTATTCATTTATATGATTTATGTGCTGATTAAACCAGAGGAATTTTAATTGAAAGCTATGAACACTGAATTATTTGGAATTATAGCTACCTACCTGATCACACTGGTTATAGCTATTCCCTTAGGCAAATATCTGGCTAAGGTTTTTGCAGGAGAGCAAGTCTGGACGGACTTCATGAAACCTGTCGAGAATGTCATCTTTAAACTGTCAGGCATCAACGCCAAAGAAGAAATGAACTGGAAGCAACACATGAAAGCGTTGCTAACCATTAACCTTGTCTGGTTGATATATGGCTTTTTTGTTCTGATGTATCAGGACAAGCTGCCTTTAAACCCTGATGGAAACCCAGGGATGTCGCCCGATTTATCTTTTAATACCATCATCAGCTTTGTGGTAAACTGTAACCTGCAACACTATTCCGGAGAGAGTGGGGTAACCTATTTAACTCAGCACTTTGTGCTCATGTTTTTACAGTTTGTAAGTTGTGCGACAGGGATTGCTGCGGCGGTAGTATTGTTTAAAGCATTCAGGGATAAAACAAGCACTAAACTAGGTAATTTCTGGAATTTTTTCTTGAAGTCTATCACCCGATTATTACTGCCATTGGCGCTGGTAATGGCTATAGTTCTAGCCTTTAACGGATCACCAACAAGTTATGAAGGTAAAGATCAGTTTATTTCTCTACAGGGAGATACCGTAAATGTATCCAGAGGCCCGGCAGCAGCATTTATTGCCATAAAACATTTGGGAACAAATGGTGGAGGATGGTTTGGTGCGAATTCAAGTCATCCGCTAGAAAACCCTAATTACCTAACTGCCATGGTTGAATTGATAGCACAAGTAATCATTCCTATAGCTATGGTAATTGCATTTGGATATTTTATCAGAAGGAGGAAGTTAGGCTGGATGATTTTCAGTGTAATGACCATAGGGATGCTACTGTTACTTATTCCGACCATCAGTTCAGAGCTAGGAGGAAATCCTGTCATAGCAAAAATGGGAATTTCACAAGCTACAGGAGCTATGGAGGGTAAAGAAGTTAGATTTGGACCGGCTATATCTGCCTACTGGAGCACTGTTACTACCATCATTTCGACTGGATCAGTAAACAGTATGCACGATAGCACCATGCCATTAACTGGCTTATGGCAGCTTTTAGGAATGATGATCAATTCATTTTATGGAGGCTGCGGAGTAGGTATTCTGAACTACTTTATCTATCTCATTATCGCCGTTTTTATTTCTGGCTTAATGGTGGGGCGGACACCAGAGTTTTTAGGACATAAGGTAGAAGCAAGAGAGATTAAAATAGCTGCTTTAGTAACGCTGTTGAGCCCGTTTTTGATTCTTGGAGGCACCGCAATAGCGAGTTATGTTTTTACCAATTATGCAGATGCAGCCTGGACAGTACAACCCAAAAATTGGCTCAATAATTCAGGATTCCATGGCTTTTCAGAAATGTTATATGAGATGACCTCATCCAATGCCAACAACGGATCTGGCTTTGAAGGATTGGGAGATAACAATGTGTTTTGGAATGTGTCCACAGGTATAGTATTATTACTCGGTCGTTTTCTCCCTATTATAGGGCCTATAGCAATTGCTGGATGGCTCGGTGCCAAAAAATATATCCCAGAATCGGCAGGAACCTTAAAAACAGATACACTAACTTTTAGTCTGATGACTTTTGCAGTAATCCTGGTTTTAAATGCCCTTTCTTATTTCCCTGCTTTGGCTTTAGGTCCATTGGCAGAATACTTTACGATGCTTAAATAGAATCTTATGAAATCCTCAAATAAATTATTTGAATCTGCTTTAGTGCAAACGGCATTAAAACAATCGTTTATTAAACTCGACCCAAGGGTAATGGTTCGAAATCCAGTGATGTTTACTGTCGAAATCGGTACCCTTATTATGGCTTATGTAACTATTTATTCCATGGGTCATACCGATCAGGGCTCGCCAGTATATAATTTCCTAATCTTTTTTATCCTATTCCTGACTGTTTTATTTGCCAATTTTGCAGAGGCAATTGCTGAAGCTCGTGGAAAAGCCCAGGCCGATAGCTTAAGGAAAACGAGAGAAGAAACACCGGCTAAAGTCCTGTTAAACAATGGTCATGTTGAAATCCGATCATCCAGTACACTTCAAAAAGGCGATATGTTCGTTTGTGAAGCTGGTGATATCATACCTACAGATGGAGAGATTATTGAGGGGATTGCAACGATCGACGAATCAGCTATTACAGGAGAATCAGCCCCGGTAATCCGCGAATCAGGTGGTGATAAATCCTCTGTTACAGGCGGTACAAAAGTGCTCTCCGATCAGATAAAAGTACAGGTCAGTACACAGCCAGGCGAAAGTTTTTTAGACAAAATGATTGCTTTAGTTGAAGGTGCATCTCGTCAGAAAACACCTAATGAGATTGCCTTAACTATTTTACTAGCTAGCTTCACTCTGATTTTTATCATCGTTTGTGTAACGTTGAAACCCTTTGCTAATTATGCAAATACACCCATTACAATTGCTGCATTGATCTCATTATTTGTGTGTTTAATTCCTACCACTATAGGTGGATTACTTTCAGCAATAGGTATTGCAGGGATGGACAGAGCATTACGGGCAAATGTGATCACTAAATCGGGTAAGGCCGTAGAAACTGCAGGCGATATTGATGTGTTGCTTTTAGATAAAACAGGTACCATCACTATAGGAAACCGTAAGGCAACCAATTTTTATCCAACCATAGATGTGTCTATTAAAGACTTTAGGGATGCTTGTGTATTAAGTTCTTTGGCAGATGAAACACCAGAGGGAAAGTCAATAATAGAACTGGCAGTACAGGAAGATAATCAGATTTTATTAGAGGCACAAGTGGATGCTAAGTTTATCAAATTCACAGCAGAGACACGGTCGAGCGGTATAGATACACCCGATGGAAGACGTATTCGGAAAGGTGCATTCGATTCCATGCGAAATGTTGTACAAAGGGCCGGACATCTATTTCCTGCAGATATTGAAAATCAGGTTAAAGCAATTGCAAGTAACGGTGGGACACCCTTGGTCGTGCTTGAAAATGAAAAAGCCATGGGGGTGATTGAACTTCAGGATATCATTAAACCTGGGATCAGTGAACGCTTTGAGCGTTTACGTAAAATGGGCGTAAAAACAGTGATGGTCACCGGAGATAATCCGCTTACAGCTAAGTTTATCGCTGAAAAAGCGGGAGTTGATGATTTTATTGCAGAAGCTAAACCTGAAGATAAAATGAACTACATCAAAGAAGAGCAGGCGCTGGGTAAGCTGGTGGCGATGATGGGTGATGGTACTAATGATGCACCCGCATTAGCACAAGCGGATGTTGGTGTAGCTATGAACAGTGGAACACAGGCAGCAAAAGAAGCTGGTAATATGGTTGATCTGGATAATGACCCTACCAAACTTATTGAAATTGTGGAGATTGGCAAACAGCTTTTAATTACCCGTGGTACGCTGACTACTTTCTCTATTGCCAACGACGTGGCTAAATATTTCGCAATAGTTCCTGCTTTATTTATTGCGTCAATCCCAGCTTTACAACACTTGAATATTATGGGATTAAACAGTCCGGAAAGTGCAATATTATCCGCTGTAATTTTCAATGCAATCATTATTCCATTTCTAATTCCTCTCGCTTTAAAAGGAGTAGCCTATAAACCAATTGGTGCTAGTGCTTTGTTGCGTAAAAACCTATTTGTTTACGGTTTAGGAGGATTAATTGCTCCGTTCATAGGCATCAAACTAATTGATTTATTGGTTGGATTATTTGTTTAAAAATATAAAAAATGAAAAAGTACTTAATACAATCTATACGCCTTACCGCAGTGCTAATGGTACTGTTATGCGTAATATATCCATTAATAGTTGCCTTTGCAGGTGGCTTTTCTAAAGGAAATGGAAGTGGAGAAAAAATAACTAAAGATGGTAAAGTAATAGGCTATGCTTTAATCGGTCAGTCGTTTACAAAATCAGAGTATTTCTGGGGAAGACCATCAGCCACAGGCTACAATGCTGCAGGGTCTGGGGGCTCAAACAAAGGCCCCTCAAATGAAGAATATCTTGCCGTAGTTTCTGCCAGGATTGATACGCTGTTGAAATATCATCCCTATCTGAAAAAAGCAGATATACCTGCAGATATAGTTACCGCATCGGGAAGCGGGCTTGACCCAGATATTTCTGAACAGGCAGCGATGATACAAATAAAAAGAGTGGCAGCAAACTGCGGACTCACAGATAAAGCTGTTACGGAATTAGTGGTGAAAAATACAAAAGGGCCATTGTTGGGCTTGTTTGGGCCGTCGACTGTAAATGTTTTGAAATTAAATCTGGAACTTGATGAGTTAAAATTTAGCAACCGATAAATCTGGCACTTGAAAATCAAATTTAGCAATAGAAACTCAAGTTAACATTCTTCAATTGGATCATAACTAGTGCGCTACAAATTATATCAACCTAACGCTCTTCAAATAAATAATAGAACAATTAAAAAAAATGAAAGCAATTATAACAATGATAGTGGCACTTTCGACCGGGGCATTTGCGTACGGACAAGAGGAGGATAAGAATCCAGAGAAAGCTAAAATAAAAGTATCCGGCTATCTGGAAACCTATTATGGATATGACTTCAACAAGCCTGCAAATAATAATAGACCAGGCTTTATTTACTCGCACAATCGACATAACGAGGTTAACATCAATCTCGCTTATATTAAAGGGAGTTATGATGATGGAATAATCAGGGCAAATATAGCTTTGATGGCCGGTACTTATAGCAATGCAAATATGGCTGCAGAGCCCGGTGTGTTGAAAAATATTTATGAAGCAAATGCAGGCATAATGCTGTCTAAAACTAATAACTTATGGCTGGATGCAGGTGTGTTCAGTTCACATATAGGTTTTGAAAGTGCGGTATCAAAAGACTGCTGGGTATTAACCAGAAATATATCTTCAGAAAACACACCATATTTTGAATCGGGTGCAAAACTCAGTTATGGTAACAATGATGGACAGTTTTCGGCAGTTTTATTATATCTGAATGGTTGGCAACGCATCAATCGATTGGATGGAAGTAGCAAACCTGCTGGAGGATTGCAGCTGACCTGGAAACCAAATGATAAAATCATTGTGAATTATAGTAATTACCTGGGGACAGAAGGAACAGATGATGTTCGTGTAAAACGTTTTTACCAGAACATTTATGGGATATTTCAGTTGACAGAAGATTTTGGTTTAACAGTAGGCTTCGATTATGGTACTCAACAAAAAACTAAAGCGAGTAACGACCATAATGAGGTATTATCACCTGTAATTATTGCACAATACAAAATCGGAGAACAATGGAAAGTTGCAGGAAGAGTAGAGTATTATCAGGACAAAAAAGGTGTTTTTATTGCAACAGAAATACCAAATGGTTTTAAAACGACAGGATATTCCTTAAACCTGGATTATGCACCAGTTGAAAATGCTTTAGTAAGACTGGAAGGAAAGTTCTATGATAGTAAAGAAAAAGTATTTTTGCGTAATCAAATTCCAGTAAGTCAAAATGCTGTAATTACGGCGAGCATTGCTGTTTCATTTTAATAACAAATAGCTCATATTATTGTTAAATAGCAGTAGGTAATGGAAGAAGAAAATAAAGATAGTTCTGTCCGTAAATTTCTTGATCTGGTAAAGAAATCCAGGAGAGGGAAATTTAAAATCTATATAGGTATGAGCGCCGGTGTGGGCAAAACCTATAGAATGTTGCAGGAAGCCCATGCCCTGTTAAAAAATGGAATAGATATTCAAATCGGTTATATTGAAACCCATAATCGTGAAGAAACACATGCCCTTTTAAATGGGATTCCGCTTATTGCCAGACGTAAGCTGTTTTATAAAGGAAAGGAGTTGGAAGAGATGGATGTGAATGCAATTTTAAATATTCATCCCGAAGTGGTTATTGTTGATGAGTTGGCACATACCAATGCAGAAGGGAGTAAGAATAGCAAAAGATGGCAGGATGTGGTTGATATTCTTGATGCTGGTGTCAGTGTGATTTCAGCTGTAAATATTCAACATTTAGAAAGTATGAATGAAGAAATTGAAAAGATTACCGGCATTCCCATCACTGAAAGGATACCTGATAAGATTTTAGAACTGGCAGATGAAATTGTAAATATCGACTTAACTGCTGATGAATTGATTGACCGTTTACGTAGTGGAAAAATTTATGATAAAACTAAAATTGAACGTGCTTTAAATAACTTTTTCCAATCTGATAGGATATTGCAATTACGTGAGCTTGCTCTTAAAGAGGTAGCACATCATCTGGAACGGAAAATTAATATAGAAATACCCAAACAGATTAAATTAAGGCCGGAGCGATTTATGGCCTGTATCTCTACCAACAATGCAACTGCTAAGATCGTTATCCGTAAAACAGCTAGGTTGGCTTCCTATTATAATTCTCCATGGATCGTATTATATGTTCAAAATAGTAAGGAAAGTGGGGACCGTGTGAAGTTGGATCTACAGCGACATTTGATCAATAATTTTAAGCTGGCAACAGAACTTGGGGCGGAAGTAATTAAGGTGAAAAACAATCACATTACCAAAACCATATTGAAAATAGCAGAGGAAAAAGAGATTACTACAATATGTATAGGCAAGCCCCATTTAAATTTATTTCAAATAATAATGAGAACTGCGATTTTTAATCAACTTTTGCGAAGTGTTTCGGCTACAGAAACTGATTTAGTGATATTGAGTTAGTATAATAAATATATAATCATGAAGATAAAAACCAAGCTTCGCCTCGGATTCGGATTCCTATTCGTGGTGATACTCTTTTTTGGAGGCATTTCATTGTACTATATGAATGAAATCTCTATAAGATCGAAAGTTATTTTGAAAGATAATTATGAGACGCTGAACTATACCAGCAAGATGAGATCAATATTGGATGAACATGGACTCCCTTTGTCGGCAGAGGCGAATGGCCTGTTCGAAAAACAATTGGAATTGGAGCAAGCAAATGTTACAGAAAAAGGGGAGGGAAAAGCTGTTGGTGCACTAAAAATGGCTTATGCCGGTGTTGTTGACCCTGCGTCGACCTTGCCGGAAAAACAGGAGTCTTTAAATAAAGTAAGGAGGGAGCTTAAAGAAATAGACGACTTGAATATGAATGCTATTGTCAGGAAAAATGCAGATGCTCAATCTGCAATTGAAAAATCTGCGATGTATGTAATATTTGCCGCATCAATTTGTTTTCTGATTCTGTTCTCATTTATCGTCAACTTCCCAGGATTTGTGGCCAATCCTTTACGTGAGTTTTCTGATGCCATCCGTGAAATTAGTCGCAAGAACTATAAGCAGAAACTAGATTTTAATGGCTCTGATGAGTTCTCTGAACTTGCTAATTCTTTTAATACGATGACTGCGGAACTGAATAAATGGGAGAATAGTAATCTGGCGAAGATTCAGTCTGAAAAATTGAGAATAGAAACCATTATTGAGCAGATGCAGGATGCCATTGTCGGGGTAAATGAGAAACAAGAAATTCTTTTTTTTAATAAAGTTGCCGGGCAGTTGATGAACTTGAATCAGCAGGAAGTAATTGGTGTAAATGCAATGGAATTGAGGAAAAAAAATGATCTGTTGAACAGAATTCTACAAGATACAATTGAGGATAAACCAATGAAGATTTATGCAGACAATAAGGAGTCGTATTTCCAACTGGAAAGAAGAGAAATCAGGGTGCCTAATTATGATGATAACAGTGATAATGCTACAGTTCAGACTGATAAAGCTGCTGGTCAGGTTTATGTCCTTAAAAACATCACCAAATTTAAAGAGCTGGATGAAGCCAAAACTAATTTTATAGCGACTGTATCACATGAATTGAAAACCCCAATCTCATCAATTAAAATGAGCCTTAAACTATTGGATGATGATCGGGTCGGAGCAATGAATATTGAACAAAAAGAACTGGTAGCACATATAAAAGAAGATTGTGGACGCTTGTTAAAAATAACCTCCGAATTGTTAGATCTGGCCCAAGTGGAAACAGGAAATTTGCAATTGAACTTTGTGAAGTCTGATCCTCGGAAAATTGCCAGATATGCTATGGACGCTGTGCGCTTTCAGGCCAACCAGAAGTCAATCGAACTGGAACTGATTTCAAGAAATAATCTTCCCCATATAAGTGTAGATGTCGAGAAAACAGCCTGGGTATTGGTTAATTTCCTGTCAAATGCACTTAGATATAGTGCCGAAAAATCTAAAATCACAGTTCAGGTAGTAGAAAGAAATGATAAAATAGAGTTTTCTGTACGAGACTACGGAAAAGGTATTGAAGAACAATATCAGAAACGTTTGTTTGAGAAATACTTTCAGGTTCCTACTGATGGAAATAACAAATCAGGTTCTGGATTAGGACTCGCTATTTCTAAAGATTTTATTGAAGCAGAAAATGGAAATATCTGGGTCGAAAGTTCAATTGGTGAAGGAAGTAAGTTTTATTTTTCCTTACCAGTTTCGGAATAGATAGGGCGCAAACTTTTACGTTTTGCAGACTAAATAGGTATATTATATTCTCTACTTTTGTATCGTGTATTTTTTACACTAACTGCAATACGATACAATGAAGAAAAGTTTACTAGCATTAACCCTTGGCGGTCTGGGGATTGGCATTACAGAGTTTGTAATGATGGGCTTATTACCGGATATCGCTAAAGATTTGGCGATAACTATTCCACAGGCAGGTCACCTTATTTCTGCCTATGCATTAGGTGTGGTTATAGGTGCCCCGGTTTTAGTAGCCATTGCTGGTAGCTATCCTCCTAAAAAGATATTGATTGCCCTGATGATGATGTTTGTAACATTCAACGCATTTTCAGCTTTCTCTCCTGATTATACCACTATGTTTATTGCCCGTTTACTTGCAGGTTTACCTCATGGCGCATTTTTTGGCGTAGGCTCAGTAGTAGCCAGTAAGCTAGCGGAAAAAGGTAAAGAAGCACAAGCCGTATCATTAATGTTCGCAGGATTAACCATTGCCAATGTTATTGGAGTACCTCTAGGTACATATATTGGTCACCATTATTCATGGAGATATACTTTTGTAATCATCGTAATTGTAGGCCTGGTAACCTTACTTAGTTTAAAATTGTGGATGCCAGCAATACCGGCAGCGAAAAATAGAGATTTGAAAAAAGAACTGAGCTTCTTTAAACTCCCTGAAGCATGGTTAATTATCTTGATGATTGCCATTGGTACAGGTGGATTATTCTCTTGGTACAGTTATATTGCCCCTCTATTAACAGATGTAGGCGGTTTTTCTGCAAACTCAATCACATATATTTTAGTGCTAGCCGGATTAGGTATGATGGTAGGTAACTTTATAGGAGGTAGACTGGCCGATAAATTCTCCCCTGCAAAAGCTTCTGTATCATTATTAATAGCAATGGCTATCACCTTATCAATTGTTCATTTTATATCTGTAAATCAGACGCTTGCTTTAATTATGACCTTTATTACCGGGGCTGTAGCATTTGCCTTGGCAGCGCCTATTCAGATGCTGATGATCAAAACAGCAAAAGGGTCTGAAATGATTGCTGCTTCTGTAAGTCAGGCCAGTTTTAATATAGGTAATGCACTTGGTGCGTTTCTTGGTGGTTTACCATTAGCTGCTGGATATGATTATACATCGCCCGTAGCAGTAGGGGTGCTGATGGCATTAACAGGTGCTCTGTTTGCATGGTTATTAATATCAAGAAATAAACGATTGGCAATAGCCCAATAAGGCTTTTTTTTTTCGTAAATTAGTGTTGTAAATTCTACAGATTAAGTTATGGAAGCTGATTATTTATCCAGTGTACAAAAGCAATTCGAATACTATAAGCTTTTGGGTGATCAGACAATAAGGCAAGTTCCCGAAGAAAAACTTTCCTGGCAATATAATACAGATAGCAATAGTATTGCTACTATCGTAAAGCACCTTTCTGGTAATATGCTATCAAGGTGGACAGACTTTCTGACCACAGATGGTGAAAAAGGGACCAGAAATAGAGAAGCAGAGTTCGATAATGATCTTTATACTAAAGACGAGATACTTAAACTATGGAATGATGGTTGGAAGTGTCTTTTAAACACCCTATATACATTGAAAGAAGAAGACCTGAATAAGGAAGTCTTTATCCGCAACATGGGGCATACTGTCATGGAGGCTATCAACAGACAATTGGCACATTATCCTTATCACGTAGGACAGATGGTATTTATTGGCAAAATGGTATGCGGCGAAAGCTGGGTTTCATTGTCCATTCCCAGAGGGAAGTCGGAGGCTTACAATGCAGAGAAATTTGCTAAACCTAAACACAAGGAACACTTTACGAAAGAGTTTATTGAAAAAAAACAATAGTGAATCATTAGATTTGATTTAATGGGCTTAGGGATATTTCTTTTCCTGAAGAAGATTAATAACCAATAATTACTAGATTATGAAAGTGATATCAAAGAAAGGATTATTAGTTTTGGCTATATTATCGCCAATAATTTCTATAGCACAATTGAAGAAAACACTAAAAGAAGCAATGACTTATCCCGAGACGAAGACCGTAACCATAAAAGATAATTATTTTGGAACTGAAGTAGCAGATCCTTACCGTTGGTTGGAAGACGACCGATCTGAAGAAACTAAAGCATGGGTGATTGCAGAAAATGCCGTAACACAAAAGTATATGGCGCAAATCCCTTATCGCAATGCAATAAAGGCGCGTTTAACTCACTTAATGGATTATGAAAAATATTCTCAACCTTTTAAAGAGGGCGCTTATACTTATTTCTATAAAAATACAGGATTACAAAATCAAAGCTTACTTTATCGTCAGAAAGATAGTGCCGAAGCAGAAGTGTTTCTTGATCCTAATACCTTTTCTAAAGATGCAACAACCTCACTTGCTGGAATAAATTTCTCTAAAGATGGCACTTTATGTGCTTATCAACTATCTGCAGGTGGTTCTGACTGGACCAACGTTGTAGTCATGAAAACAGATGATAAGTCTATAGTGGGCGATACCTTAACGGATGTGAAGTTCTCTGGAATTGCCTGGCAAGGGAATGAAGGTTTCTATTATTCAAGCTATGATAAACCTATTGCAGGTAGTCAATTGTCTGGATTAACCCAATACCATAAGCTATATTTCCATAAACTTGGTACACCTCAAAAAGAGGATGTGTTGATATTTGGTGGAGAAAAGACTCCACGTAGGTATGTTGGTGCTGGCTTGACTGAAGATGAGCATTATCTGATTATTTCAGCTGCAAATACTACTTCTGGTAATGAACTATATATTAAAGATCTTAAACAGCCTGATTCAAAGATTATTACGGTAGTTGATAATTTTGATCAGAACCATTCTATTATAGATAATATAGGTAGTAAATTATATATATACACCAACTTAAAAGCACCAAACGGGCGTATTGTGACCGTTGATGCTGCAGATCCAAAACCGGCAAACTGGAAAGAATTTATTAAAGAAACCAGTAATGTACTATCCCCATCAACAGGAGGGGGTAAACTGTTTGCAAACTATATTGTAGATGCAGTGAGTAAGGTCTTACAGTATGATATGGATGGTAAGCTGGAACATGAAATTGAGCTTCCAGGATTAGGAACTGCAGTAGGATTTAGCGGTAAAAAAGAAGAAAAGGAGATCTTCTATACTTTTACTTCTTACGTTTATCCTACCACCATTTTTAAATACGATGTAAGTAATGGTGCTTCCTTATTGTATAAGAAATCAGGAGTAGATTTTGATCCTTTGATGTTTGAGTCTAAACAGTTTTTTTATAAGTCTAAAGATGGTACCAAAGTTCCAGTAATCATTACTTATAAAAAAGATATACAGTTAAATGGTAAGAATCCGACAGTATTATATGGTTACGGAGGTTTTAACATTAGTTTAACGCCAGCTTTCAGCACCTCAGTTGTTTCTTTATTGGAACAGGGAGGGATTTATGCTGTTGCTAATTTAAGAGGTGGAGGCGAGTATGGCGAGAACTGGCATATTATGGGTACTAAGCTGAGAAAGCAAAATGTATTTGACGACTTTATTGCTGCTGCAGAGTTTCTGATTGCCGAGAAATATACTTCAAGTGATTATCTGGCCATTATGGGTGGTTCTAATGGTGGTTTATTAGTTGGTGCTGCAATGACTCAAAGACCAGAGTTGTTTAAGGTTGCTTTTCCGGCAGTTGGAGTTTTAGATATGTTAAGATATCATAAATTTACTTCAGGTGCAGGTTGGGCTT
>JBEBUV010000100.1:0-13271 GCA_040393085.1 Pedobacter hiemivivus
CATCTAAAGATTTTAAATTAACAAAGTTGTTGATTCATAATCACCCAGAGATTGCACATAAATTATTAGCAAAAATTGCAAAGGTTACAGTTGAATACCTGAACATGCAGATCGCTGCTGGCGTAAATGCTGTACAGCTATTTGATAGCTGGGCACTGGCTTTATCATGGAATGATTACCAGGAGTTTTCGCACCGTTATAATAAGGAGATTATTGCTGGATTGAATAGGAAAGATGTTCCTGTAATTTCATTCTGTAAAGGTAGTTCTGTGTTTGCGCCAATTATGGCTGAAGCCAATCCGGATGTAGTTTCGGTTGACTGGAATGCAGATCTTTTAAACATTAAAAATATACTACCAGCTGGTATGGCGGTACAAGGTAACTTGGATCCTCATATTTTATATGCTGATAAACCAGTAATCAAAAAAGAGATTCTACGTTTATTTGAACGCATGCGCGGTCAGAATGGCTTTATCTGTAACCTTGGTCATGGTATTATGCCAGATATTCCTTTTGATAACGTGAAGTTCGCGGTTGAAACAATTAAGGAATTTAGATACTAGTTTAAAAATTAATGGATCAATACTATTTATACGTCCTATCTGTCCATATTATCTTCGTGGTAAGCTGGATGGCTGGATTGTTTTATAGTGTACGTTTATTCATTTATCATGTTGAGGCCAATGACAGGCCTGAAATTGAACGTAATATCCTCCAAAAGGAATATGAAAAAATGGAGCGAAAGCTCTGGTACATCATCACTACACCTGCTATGGCACTTACTGTGCTGGCAGGTGTAACGATGGTTTGCATCAGGCCAGGGTTATTACAAACTCCATGGTTTCATGTTAAGCTAGCCTTTGTAATTGCATTGCTCGCTTATCATTTTATATGTCAGCGTATAATGAATCAGCTGAAATTAGGTAAATGTAAACTCAGTTCTTTTCAATTAAGACTATGGAATGAAGTAGCTACCATATTATTGGTTGCTATTGTATTTACCGTAGTTTTAAAAAGTGCGGTAGATTGGGTTTATGGACTTGTCGGATTGATCATATTTGCTGTAGTGATTATGATGGCGGTGAAGTGGTATAAGCACTATAGAAAGAAACACGATAGTTAAAAAAACAGAATATTATTGTAATAGCTCCGATTAAGGAGCTATTTTTATTTAAAGCTATTTTTTGAATCACATGCAACCTTTTCAATAAACCTTACGTCATCTATATACCAAACACACAAATGGAATTGACGCAGTATAAAATCGACGACCTACTAAATGGATGCAGAGCCGGTAACCGGCAAATGCAGGAAGCGCTTTATAAGAAAACAGCAGCTAAAATGCTGGCTATTTGCATGCGCTATGCAAGAGATAGAATGGAGGCTGAAGATGTATTACAAGTTGCTTATATGAAAGTGTTTGAAAAGATAAAGGAGTACCGCGGTGATGGTGCATTTGAGGGATGGATCAGAAGAATAATGGTTAATACAGCAATTGAAAGTTACCGTAAGAATATAAGGATGATGAATGTTGTGCCTATCGAAGAAGCTTATGAGCAACCATCAAATGGCTTTGATTTTGGTAGATTAGGTATACAGGATTTAATGAAGTTGATTCAAAACCTATCAGACGGATATCGGATAGTATTTAATATGTATGCTATAGAGGGCTATTCTCATAAAGAAATTGCTATTGAATTAGGAATTTCTGAGGGGGCTAGCAAATCACAGTTATCAAGAGCAAGGGCAATATTGAGAACGGAAGTTATAAAAATGGAGCAAGTTAATTATGCAACAGATGAAAGATAAAGAGTTCGATCAGTTATTTAAAGATAGATTAGGAGATGCTGAAATTGAACCTTCTATAAACCTATGGAATAATATTGCTGAGGGTTTAAAACCACGTAAAAAGAAATCGTTTTCTGAGTATTGGATTGCTGCTGCAATAGCTGTAATTATTGGCTTTATGTTGTTAATATCTCCGAAAGAAGAAAAGATCAGGCTCCAGGGGAATGCTTCAATAGTCAATAATCATGATTTGTCTACAACTCAATCGACCATACCTAAAGATTCAAAGAGAGAACACAAGAATGATGTGACTAAGCATGAAAGTACACCACTTGTTATCGCTCCACGTTTAAAAGAAGTTAGTTCTAAAGATCAGTTCATAGTTAAGAGATCAGTTGTAGCTAAAACATTCGCATTGAATACTGAATCAGATCATATAAACGTAGAAAGTAAGCCTGATGATGATATAGATCATGTTCACACTGATAATGTTATAGCAAAAGGAGAGTTGTCTGATGAAAATGATGCTAATTTAATTTTAGAAAATGAAGCATCAACAAAGGGAATTAGAAATGTTGGAGACTTTGTGAATTATGTAGTATCTAAAGTAGATAAGCGAGAAGACAAGTTTTTAAAATTTAAGACTGATGATGACAATTCTTCTTTGGTAGGCATCAACATTGGATTTATAAAATTGAATTTAAAACGGAACAAATAAACACACGATATGAAACGAATATTAATCACCGCACTTTTTATAAGTGGATCTTTGGGACTTTTAGTGCCAAATACATACGCCCAACAAGATACTACCAGTACAACAACAACAACGACTACAGTTAAGCGAATGAAAAAAAACAAATCATTTACAGTTAATCTTGGATTTGGGCGAGAAGATGCTGTGAGAAAGGATACAACCAAACAAGTTGCAGCGCCTAAGGGTGGATTTGTAGGTGGGATTACATTCACTCGCGTAGATTTAGGGTTTAGTAGGTTAGTAGATAATGGAAGCTTTAGTTTATCACCTGATAATGAATTCCTGGATTATCAAGGTGGAAAAACGAGTACTTTCTCTTTCGATGTAGTACAGTTAGGTTATCGCTTTAATCAGCATTTCAAGGTCTATGTAGCTGGTGGTTTCGATTGGACTCATATTCGTTTACGTAAAGATATTACTATTCAAAAAAACACATCTGATTTGACTTTTGTTGAAGATGATGTACAGTTTTCAAAAAACCGTTTCTCCAGTAGTTACGTTCATGTACCTTTAAACTTTGAACTAAGGACCTCAGAAAATAAGAATGGTAAGCGATTTTATTTTATTTTGGGTCCTGAGATCAGCTTTTTGTTAAACGGTAAGGTTAAACAAATTAGCTCAGAGCGCGGCAAACAGAAGTTCTATGATGATTATAATTTCCAGGCTTTTAGATATGGTGGCTCGTTAAGGTTCGGTTATGGAGGCATAGGATTATTTACTAAAGCATACTTTAATGATATGTTTGCCACTACAGCACAAAAAGGAATGACAAATATGTCGTTCGGTATAACCTTTGGATTGAACTAAACCCCATTTTCTTATATCTTTGCTGATGTGGAAGAACCTATTATTTCGGTTAAAAATTTAACCAAACAGCATCAGGCAGAACAAGCATCAGGAGTTAGCAAGATTAGCTTTGATATTAAAAGAGGAAATGTTGTCGCTATTCTTGGTGAAAGTGGTAGTGGTAAATCGACTTTATTAAAGTGTATATACGGCTTACTTAAAGTTGATGATGGTGAGGTGTCTTTTAAAGGAAAGCGTGTTCTGGGGCCTGATGAACTATTGATTCCAGGGCATAAGGAAATGAAAATGGTTACACAGGACTTTTCCTTGAATATCTATGCTAAAGCGTACGATAACATTGCGTCCATGCTTTCCAATACGAATGTTCAGGTTAAGCAAGAAAAAACGCTGGCGATCATGCAACATCTGCGTATTGAACATCTTAAGGATAAGAAAATTACGCAGATAAGTGGGGGGGAGCAACAACGTGTAGCTATTGCAAAAGCAATGGTTAGCGATACTGCGGTATTATTGCTAGATGAACCATTTAGCCAGGTTGATGCCTTATTAAAAAACCAGCTGCGTGCTGATATTAAAAGAATCGCTGCCGAAACAGGTGTTACCGTTATTATGGTTTCTCACGATCCTGCAGATGGATTGTTTCTTGCTGATGAATTGTTAATCTTAAAAGATGGTAAATTGTTGCAATCGGGAGCACCTGCACATGTTTACAATCATCCTGATCACATATATACTGCGCAGCTTTTGGGGAATGCGGTTACAGTAGGTGCAGCTGATGCAGAGAAACTAGGATTAGATATAAAATCGGGAACTGCTGTGTTTTATCCGGAATGGGTGGAGTTAAAAAGCTCATGGAACAGCAGACGTTTTGAAGTAAAGGATGTATACTACAAAGGCTTTTATGAAGAGTTATTGTTGGAAAGAAATGATGTGATGATCAGAGCCATTCAGTTAAACCGTGGCGAACATAAAAAGAATGATTATGTGCAAGCAAACATAACCAGATTTCTATCGTTGTAAAGCGTAAAAAATCAATAGGTTAAATTCATTTTTCATATTCGTGTCATAACACTTAATTACAGACTTTTTCCTGACTTTATTACTTAAATATTCAAAAGTTGAGTATTAACTTTGCAATGCTTAATCAGTTTTAAGCAGAATATTAAAGCAAAGCTAAGATGTATCAATCACATCCATATTTTATATTTAGATATATTTTCTTATTTCTCCTTACTTTGACCGCATTGCCAACTTTTGCGCAACAAACTGCTGTAAAAGGGGTAGTCACAGATGCTGTTACTAAGGAAACTATTCCTTATGCTTCCTTTATCATTGTAGGTAGCACTAAAGGTGGCCGCACGGATATTGATGGCCGGTATAATATTACCATTGAGGGTAATTATACTCAACTTAAATTTAGTTACGTAGGTTACAATCCTCAAACTAAGACTATAAAAACAGGAACGACTCAGGTCATTAATGTACAACTGCAAAACGAAGCGATGCAGATGGACGAAGTGGTAATCAAGGCAGGTAAAAGACCTCCTTATCGTAATAAAGATAATCCTGCGGTAGAATTGATCCGTAAGGTAATTGCCAATAAGCCGAAAAACCGGATGGAAAGTTACGATCATGTTGCCTATAAAAAATACGAAAGGATGTTGTTTTCAATGAGCAATCTTTCGGATAAGTTTAAAAGTAAAAAAGTATTCCGCAATTATCAGTTCCTGTTTCAAGAGCAGGATTCCAGTAAAATTGGAGGTAAAAACCTTTTACCAGTATTCCAACAGGAAAAGCTGTCTGATAACTACTATAGCAAGCATCCTGAGAAAATGAATACGGTGGTACTTGCTGATAAACAAGTGAACTTTGATGAACGTTTTATAGACAATAAAGGGCTGACTTCTTACTTTGAGCGTATGTATCAGGATATTGATATTTATGATAACAATATATCTGTAGTGAGCAATCTTTTGCTGAGTCCTATAGCCGATGGTGCTCCTGGTTTTTACAAGTTCTTTATTACAGATACGATCAGGACCACCCAACCCGAGTTAATAGAGCTATCTTTTACACCTAGGAATAAAATGGATATGTTGTTTGAAGGGAAATTATATGTAACATTGGATGGCAATTATGCTGTTCAAAATGCATACCTGACTGTCAATAAGCACATCAACCTTAATTTTGTTAGAGGATTGGAAGCGAAGCTAGAGTTTGCACAGAATCCTGATAAGCGTTATCATCTTAGCAAAAGTAACCTCATTGTTGATTTTGGAATCCTTAAAAAAAGTGGTAGTGGCTTTACTGGTGAACGAACTGTATCATATGAGGATTATACCATCAATCAAGCTCCGGTTGATAGTGTTAAAAAATTGACAGAAGCTTTGGTGGTAGTGCCTGATGCTACAAATAAAAATGAACAGTTTTGGGCAAGTGTTCGCCCTGAATCAGTTAATGCGAGCAGTAATAGAATTTATCATAATTTAGATACCCTTCAAACCATTCCTTCATTTAAAAGAACAATGGATATAGTAACCTTATTCGTTGCAGGTTATAAAGATTTTGGTCCTTTTGAAATGGGGCCGGTAAATACATTTTATAGTTTTAATAGCGTAGAGGGATTTAGAGCTAGATTGGGAGGAAGAACAACACCTAAATTAAGTAAAAGATATTATTTTGAAACTTACGCGGCTTATGGCTTTGATGACCAAAAGTGGAAATATTTCCTAAGCGGAACTTATTCCTTAAACAATAAATCTATTTATTCTTTCCCTCAGAGTTATTTACGCGCAAGTTTTCAGCGTGATACCAAGATTCCTGGACAGGAGTTACAATTTGTTCAAGAAGACAATTTCCTTTTGTCATTTAAAAGGGGAGAGAACGACATGTTATTGTACAATGATTTTTATAGGTTCGATTATGTACTGGAATATGAGAATCACTTCTCATATAGTGTAGGGTTACGTAAATGGAGCCAAACTCCAGGTGGATCTT
The DNA here is from genome assembly GCA_040393085.1 of Pedobacter hiemivivus. GTDB lineage: Bacteria > Bacteroidota > Bacteroidia > Sphingobacteriales > Sphingobacteriaceae > Pedobacter > Pedobacter hiemivivus_A. The sequence continues at coordinate 6,350 of JBEBUV010000100.1, forward strand.
TATACTTTAACAATTCAGCACAAACGCTGTTTTCTAGAACAAATCAGATCAATACTTCGGAAGTTAGTGTTAATTTAAGGTATGCACCACATGAGAAGTTTTATCAGGGTAAGGTTTATCGTACACCACTAGTTGATAAATATCCCATATTTAACCTTCGTTATACAGCTGGTTTAAAAGGTGTTTTGGGTGGCGAATACAATTACCATAATTTTATGGGTAGCATAGATAAACGGTTTTATTTATCGCAATTGGGCTATTCCGATATAACAGTTGAAGGTGGTTATAATGTAGGGAAGATTCCTTTCCCATTATTAGCAATCCACCGCGCTAACCAGACTTATGCTTATCAATTGCAATCATATAATCTGATGAACTTCCTTGAGTTTGTTAGTGATCACTATGCCAGTATCAATATAGATCAGAATTTTAATGGCTTCTTTTTTAATAAAGTTCCATTATTGCAACATTTAAAGCTTAGAGAAGTGATGTCTTTTAAGGTTTTATATGGTGGGTTAAGGAACGAAAATAATCCTGATAAAAATACTGATGCTATGCAGTTTGTCCGCAATGATGATGGCCGGCCTATTACCTATGCTTTAAACGATGGTCCATATATGGAAGGAAGCGTTGGTGTTGGTAATATCTTCAAAGTACTAAGGGTAGATGCGGTAAAGCGTTTCAGTTACCTGGATAACCCTAATGTTTCGAGTTGGGGCATTCGGGCCAGGGTAAAGTTTGATTTTTAAGTATTCAAGATAATTCTATCAATTTATTCAAGTAAATTAGTGTATAATTTTTATTCTAATTGAACTGCCATGAATGAAGAATATCTGAATCTACCATTGGTGAAAAATCAGGTAGACATGCGTTTTGAATTAAAAATAGGTGATTATACTGCCATTATCGATTATAAAGAGCATGGCAAAAAAATCTGGCTGATCCATACCGAAGCCCCTGAAGAATTGAAAGGCAAAGGAGCTGCAACAGCTATTATTGAAAAGACCTTGACATACATTGAAGATAATGGATATAAACTGATTCCATTATGTCCGTTTGTTGCGGCATATCTTAAAAGGCATCCAGAATGGGATCGGGTTTTAGATGAAAGTGCTAAGCCTTTTTAGTCTCTCATTAATGAGCCGCCACAAAATTTACAAAACTCTGCATCCATATCGTGTCCGTCTCTGCTGCAGCTTGGGCAAGATTCAGGCAGTTCTTTTTTTGAGCGGGCAAGCATGGCCAGATCGTGACTAAGTATACCCGTTGGAACAGCAATGATCGAATAACCAATCAACATGACTATAGCAGCCACTAGTTTACCTAAGGGCGTAATTGGCGATATGTCGCCATAACCGACAGTAGTAATGGTTACAATTGCCCAGTAAATACTTTCGGGGATATTGGAAAAACCATTTTCTTTTTGCTCTACAAGGTACATGATTGATCCGAGGATTATAGTGAGCATTAAGACTGTTAACAGGAATATACTGATCTTTCTTACACTGCCCTTTAATGCTGTTGTAAGAAAATTGATCTCAGAAAGGAAATGTCCAAGTTTAAAAATCCGAAATACCCTTAATAATCTGAGTGCACGGAATACTAACAATGACTGGGCGCCAACTATAAAGAAGCTCAGATAAGATGGAATCAAGGCAATCATATCAATGATCCCCAATACACTGAAAATATATCTGAATGGTCTTTTAATGCAGATAACCCTCAACACATATTCAATGGTGAAAAGAACTGTTAAGACCCATTCAATTGTAGAAAAGAAACTCCCATATTTCAGATGCAAACTATGCACACTATCTAACATTACTACTGCTATACTTGTAAAAATAGCAATGAGCAACCCAACATTAAATGCTTTACCGGCTATAGTATTGGATTCATAGATAACTTCGTGGATTCGGAATTGCCAGTTTTTGGATAGGTTTTTACTCATGTAGTTATTTCTCCATAATGCATTAAGTTTTGTATCGACAATAACACTACAAAGGTATTGTTTGGACTCGACTTTCGTACATTTAAGAGCAACATTAGCTTATAACATCAAGATATTTGTTCATTAGTTGAAGAACCAACATTTCTGTAGCTCTTCCGTTTACGATGTCAGCAAGGTGAACATCTAGTCATTACATTTTTTTGCATTTAATCATTAAAAACTTTTGTGGAGGTTTATCTTTCGTGTTTTTGTCAGGTTCATCAATTTCTTTTATTTCTTCAATAACATAATTTTTGAATTCCTGGCGGATTGACTTTGCATCAAAGAAGAACAATTTTACACCTTTTATTGATTCGAACCGATCCCTACTAACGATTTGGCCTACAGTGTACATTGGAGATTGTTTTGAAATTGTAACCATAATCATGTAACCACCTGGTTTTAGCTGTTGGTAGCAGTTTGCAATGAGTTTTTTTCGTTCCCGATTGTTTAATAGATGAATTAATGCAAAGCTATAGATACCATCATACTGTTTGTCGTCAAATGGCATATCGTTTACAGAGCCATGATATATGTTAATGTCAAGCTTATATTTCTTTTTGGCCAATTCTATGGCTGTTTTAGATATCTCAATACCCGTTACATTGATGCCGCTATCCAGGAATACCTTTGCATTTCTACCGTATCCGATTCCTGGCAAAAGGATCTCTTTTACATTCTTTGCAATGAAAAAGTCTTTTGCATAGAGAGCAGATTCTGTAGGCTCTAATCCCCACATAGTTTGTTTATCTATAAAGTTTGATTCCCAGAATTCTGTCATCTAATTTATATTAGAATTTGTTGTTTTGTGTTATTAGGTTATAATGTAGGTATTTTTTTAGGAATTTTGTACTTTCATTAATTACTTAACAGAATACTTTGAGTGCATTTACTTTGTTCTTGTCCTATTAATTAATAACAGTGTAAACCTTGGTGTATTTGTATAATAAATAAGGAGAAACCTGCATGAGCATTGCTTCGTAAGTTTCATATCTATTAAAATGAAAGGGTATAATTAATTACTTATCTTGGTCTTTGAATACGCTTATGAAGAACGCGACCTTAAAAATATCATTTTGCTTAACGGCAATACTAGCACTTTCTTCCTGTAAAAAGGAAATAGCACAGACTCAGAAAAAGCAGGAATATATCCAACATTTTAATGCAACGGTTGCAGGCAAATCTGTTAGAATTCAAAATTCCCTTAACAAAGATAGAATCCAATTTAATGGGTCCTGGACAGGTGTAGGTATGGGGAATGGAACTCAATTGGAAATGTATACGGTAAGAGTTACATTGCCTAAAGAGGTGTTAGGAAGAGCGGATGAATCTAAATTAAGGTTTCAAATTTTTGATATTCAGAGGAAAGAATATCAGATTAACGGTGATAAACTTTATGAAAAAGATTTTAGCACCCATATTTACTTGCAAAATAGTGTGGGCAAAAGTAACGATGTTATATATACAACCAGTAGCTTGAAAAAGCCTTTTAAAATTGAAATAACGAAGTATGAACTGCCTAAAGGAAGCCTTGTCCCAATTGTTGGAGGAAAATTGAATGGCGTTTTATATAATACCAAAGACCTTACTGATTCTATTTTAATCCATGATGGTGATTTTGAAGTCCGATTTTAATCTTTAATCAGAAAGCTATTCACAACTTCATTGTGGGGCAATCATCAGATCAATACCTATTGAAAAATAGATAAGTACCATTATACAATAATGCAGTACAATTTATCTTTTTAGCGTATAACTATTTCAATATTAAGTTAATATTAATACATTTAGATATTGCTGTTATTCAAAACTATACGATGATCCTGTAAGGCAATTATGAATATAACATCTAATCATGATACTCAAGTGAATTCACCCGAAGAATTATTCAAGCAATATTATTCGCGTTTGTGTGATTTTGCCAGAAAGTTTTTAAATGATGGTGATGAAGCTGAAGATCTTGTTCAAGATGCATTTGTGGTTTTTTTAGAGCAGAAAGATAGAATAGGAAAACACCCTTTAGCCATAAAAAGTTTTCTTTACACCACCATTAACAATGCTTGTCTGAATAAGTTAAGGCATACTAAAGTCAAGAACCGGTATAACGAACAAAATCAGACAGAAGCTGTTGATGATAAACAGATGCTGGAATCGATAATCCATGCGGAAATTATTGGTGAGATCTATGCCGCAATTCAGTCGCTGCCTCCCGGATGTGCCATGGTACTTAAACTAGGATATCTGGATGGTTTGAAAAATCATCAAATTACCAAAGAGCTTGGTATAAGTATCAATACTGTTAAAAGTCAGAAGCAAAGAGGCTTGATGCTGCTTAGAGAAAAATTGTCACCTCAGGCAATGGCCATAATCCTATCTGTATTGCTGCCAACATAGTTTCTCAAAAATAAATTATTTTCTTTCCATCCTTTTTTCATCCTTAGGTTTCTTAGTTATATAGAGAAATTTTAATTGATGAACGAACAGAACGCATTTGAGCTAGCTGATCTTATTGCCAGATATATTAAGGATGAACTTAGTTTTGCTGAAGAATCAGTTTTGATGGATTTACTAGAATCTGATAAGGAAAATTATCAATTGCTGGAATATTATAAAAATACGGCTGTAAATCAGGAAAGTATCGACTATATGAGCGGTCTGGATGTCAGTAAGGCTTGGCAAAAAGTAGTGGAGAAGAAAATTAAGGGCGAAAAAATGCATAAGTCTATTTCTTGGAGCTGGTTGCGATATGCAGCCGTATTATTTATCATGATTTCTATTGGTGGTTGGTGGATACATTACAATAATAAAACTATAGAGAAAAGTAGTTTATCTCAAAAGCATGATATCCTCCCTGGAACTGAAAAAGCAACACTTTTACTGTCTGATGGTACTGAAATGGAATTGTCTGCAGGAAGTCGGACTATGAAAGAGCGGGATGGGACACAGCTAACCTCAAGTTCAGGCGAACTGTCCTATATGGCTGGTTCAACTGAATTGGAAAAATCAGCAACGCTTTATAATACTTTAAAAGTGCCTAAAGCCGGAACCTATAGTGTCATATTACCTGATGGTAGTCGCGTATGGTTAAATGCTTTATCTTCTTTGCGTTTTCCGCTTTCTTTTGATAAGAATGAGCGTAAGGTGTTTCTGGAAGGAGAAGCCTATTTTGAAATAAAGAAGAATACCGTACAACCATTTAAGGTGATGGTGAAAGGGCAGGAGGTTAAAGTATTGGGGACTGGTTTTAATATATCTGCTTATGGGAGCCATACGGTTACCACATTGTTTCATGGTGCGGTAAAAGTGAAAAGTGGTAATCAGGAAAGTTTATTATCTCCTGGTCAGGAAGCCTTGATGTATAAAGATCGAATCGATATACGTACCGCAGATTTATCGCGTGCAACAGCTTGGAAAGAGGGATACTTCTATTTTAATGAAGATAAGATACAGGATATCATGGAACAGCTTTCCAGGTGGTATGATGTTGACATTTATTATGAAGGTAAGATATCTGATCAACATTTTGGAGGAACTATGAACCGCAATATTAAATTGAACGAGGCATTAGAAATGCTAAAAGATATTAGCCAATTAAACTTTGAACTTCAAGGAAGAAAACTAATTGTGAAAACCAATAAACCTAAATAACCACTTATAAACAAGAAACTATGATCAAGAACACACCACACACACAATAAATGAAAGCTGGTTTAAAATACCGGAGGCGTTGGAGCGCCTCCGGTTAAGCCAGGGCCACGCGATTTAAATTCATTTGACACTTAACCCCAACAAACCAAAAGTATGAAATTTATTTTTTACGGGAAAGACCGTGGGTGGATAGTATATCCGCCTGAGGCATGTATTCAATTTGAAATACAACAATTAATAAGAATTATGAAGTTAACAACTGTACTGGTCTTTATAATGGCAATGGGTGCATTCGCATCAGGTAAAGCCCAGAAAGTTACATTATCTGTTAAAAATGCCAATATTAAGGAAGTCTTTTCTAAATTAAAAACTCAGACTAATTATCGGTTTTTGTATAATGAAGAGTTGCTAAAACAGGTTAAGCCAATAACTGTTCATCTGGTAAACAAAGAGATTGATGACGTGTTGGACAGAATTTTAGCTGGCTCCTCTCTAACGTATAGGATCAGAAAGGAAACCATCACACTTGTGCAAATAGAAAATAGTGGACGTTCAACTGAAATTACCCCTTTACAAACCAGCATCAGCGGGATAGTGAGAGATACGATAGGTGTGCTGTCTGGAGTAAGCGTAAGGATCAAAGGAAAGTCTGGAATAGGAACCACAACAGACTCCGCCGGTAAGTACAACCTGAGTGTTAATACTGGGGACATACTTGTTTTTAGTTTTGTTGGCTATAAGGATAATGAAGTCCCTGTAGGCAACAGGAAAGTAATAAACGTTTTACTGCTGCCTACAGATGATGACTTAGAGGAGGTGGTGGTATTAGGCTTCGGACAAACACAAAGAAAAATTGCCCAGACGGGGTCTACAGCTTCAATTTCAACCAAGGAACTTAAGCAAAGTCCGGTTGCAAATATCGCCAATGCGCTTGCTGGCCGACTTCCGGGTTTAGTTGCGGTACAGCGCAGTGGTGAACCAGGTAATGACATGCCTAAAATATTCATCAGAGGTATTGCTACTTTAAATAATTCCGAGCCATTGATTACTATTGATGGGGTGCAGAAAGACTATAAAGCGATCACTTTACTGGATCCTAATGAGATTGAGAATGTAACTATTTTGAAAGATGCGTCGGCTACAGCTCTTTACGGTGTAAAAGGTGCCAACGGTGTTATTATTGTAACCACCAGGAGAGGAAAAATAGGCAAACCGGAAATTAGTGTTAGTACAGAACAGGCTATCCAAAATGCAGTACAATTACCAGAATTTCTGGATTCCTAT
>JBEBUV010000101.1:0-13252 GCA_040393085.1 Pedobacter hiemivivus
CTGTAATAACAGCTCCTTTTTTTAATATAAAACACATGAGAGTAATAGCAGAATTGCCACACCCGGATTGCAAAATCACCTTGTTCAACATGAACCAAAAGTACATCATAAAGTTTGAGCAGGGAACACTGGAACAGAGTTATAAATTGTCGGAACTTGATCTTACAGGTGGTGGCGCAAACGAAATTTTTCAGATCATTGACGAGGCTTTTATTGCCACTGTTGTGGAGAGATTTAAAGAGATGAGAGCTGATTTTAAGATTGCTTACGACAAACAGCAGTATTAGTTAACATAAAAGCCATAAGTAACTAAAAAACAGAGCGTATATAAATACAAACTCATGAAACGAAACTATATTCTGTATTATACAATAGTAACTACAGAAAAAGAAACACAAATGCAAAGTATTAGTTTACAATATATAAGTTACTTACATTGATTATCAGCACATTAAAAAAATACACAAAATATAATTCTGAAGTTAATAAACGCCAAATTTAATATAAGTTGAGCATTTCTAATAGATATAAACTACCTTGCATCATCATGAAGAACACAACCCTAAATATAGCTTTATTTTCCATTGTTATTGCATGTGTATCATGTAATAAAATATCAGAAGATATCCAGCAGGACATCGTAGTAAATGACACTGTTGAATTTACTATTCCGGCTTTAAGTAACATCACCAGCAACACCCCTATTTCAGGACTTCCATTTAAAATTAATCTGGAAGATGAAGTAAAAAGTGGGCTGAATAAATATACTATTGATCAGATAAAGTCGACTAAACTCAGGAGCATGAATATGTTCTTGGCCTTTGTAGGAAAGGACTCATTAGGAAAAGACTCCATTGACACGAAAAACAACTTTGGCAATCTAGAATTCATACGGACCAGAATTGCAGCAAATGGCAGTTTCTCAAATCTGGCAAATACTACTATCGCCTCAAGCGGAACTGTCAGTACACTGACTTTGACTCCCGTTGTTGTACCCGACAGCTTAAGAACTTTCTTAACCAATCCTGCAAAAACATACGAAGTAATCGTTAAAGCAAAAAAAATCACCACCATACCGATGAGAGTAAGAGCAATTACTACTTATAGTATTACCTTAGCTAAATAAGGAGATTTAGCTAATTAACATTAAATTGTTTATATTTGTAAAAAACGGGATATTCATTACACTATTCTCTTAATATTTACTTGCCAATTAATCCTTTGATTGGGTTTCAAATTCTATGGGTTGCTGATCCGTTGCCAACCAGGAATTAAATTATATTTCGCCCCCGATGACTAACGATCATATTGCAGGCTACAACAGGTAAGAAAAGAGAAAAGTTATTTTTTTTAACTAATACATTAAATTTATGGCTAAATCTCAAGCGACCTTCATGAAGAAGCAACTGGAAAAAAATAGGCAAAAGAAAAAAGAAGACAAAGAACAACGTAAGCTGGAACGTCAGCAAAATTCCACAGGTGGCGATCTTGAAAGTATGATGGCTTGGGTAAATGAATTTGGAGAGATTGTAGATACACCTCCGGAAAAAAAGATAATTACGCCAGAAAAGAAAACAGTAACACCTCCTGAAAAGAAATAATTGATAAAGCTACCCAAGAGGTAGCTTTATTTATTTTACACCAAATATTTTAGTATTTTTGAGCAAAGTCTAACCAGAAACATTTTAGGACTCTCACATGAATACAGATCAGATCTCATCCCTACAGATTCAATTTGTCCATGAACTTTTTGAAAGTGCAGTTTATGAGCATTCGGAAATAACCGCTGTAATTTTTGAAGATCAATCAATCAATTATCGCGATCTAAATACGAAGTCTAACGCATTAGCAAATTTGATCATCAATCAAACGCCTGCTGAAGAAATCATTGGTATCAGCACCGTGCGTTCTATAGACATGATCATCGCTCTGCTAGCTATTCTTAAAGCAGGGAAAGCATATTTACCGCTTGATCCCAACTATCCTGAACACCGCCTAAATCAAATCATAGCTGATTCTAAAATTAAATCCTGTATTACGGGAGAGGATCTCAATAGTTTTTTCACAACATTAGGCTTAAAGACGTTAAAAGCATCAGATTCATCTGAAAGCATAACAACTACAACATCACTACAAAATCCAAACATCTATGTATTGTATACTTCAGGCTCAACAGGAACGCCTAAAGGGGTATACATGACACATAAGGCGATGGTAAATCTGATTCACTGGCAACATGAAAACTCAATTGCCGGACCTGGATCAAGAACACTACAATTTGCTCCGCTCACTTTCGATGTTTCTTTCCAGGAGATTTTCACTACGCTTACCAATGGTGCTACCCTAATCATGATTAATGATGATTTAAGGCTCGATCCGGTAAATCTGCTGAAACATATTGAAATCAATAAAACAGATAGAATTTTTCTACCATTTGTTGCACTACAATTTTTAGCCGAAGCAGCAAGCAGCACAAAAGCTTACCCCCAATGCTTAAGGGAGGTTATGACCGCAGGGGAGCAATTGAAAATTACTCCTCAGATAAAGGAGTTTTTTAAACAATTAAGTGATTGCAAACTTTATAACCAATACGGTCCGACAGAATGCCATGTGGTCACACAACTGGCACTGGATGGACCCAGCAGCGACTGGCCATTGTTACCAAATATTGGCATACCGATATGGAATACCAGTATTTATATAGTTGACGAACACAAAAATTTATTGCCTGATGGCGAAACAGGAGAGCTAGCTATTGGTGGATTTGGTTTGGCTGCAGGATATCTAAACAAACCTGAACTGACCGCTGAAAAGTTCACCAACATTTTAGTGGATGGAGCAGAAACACGTGTTTATTTGACCGGTGATCTGGCCCGTTATGAGGAAAATAAAACTATAGAGTTTTTAGGAAGACGAGACGATCAGGTGAAAGTTAGAGGATACCGGATCGAATTAGGTGAAATAGAAGTATTATTAAATGCAATTGATGGCGTAAAACAAGCTGTTGTTACTGCCAAAAGCGATTTAGCTGGTCAGAGTAAATTACTGGCTTATCTTCTTCCCGCGAATTCAGAAATCAATACACCAATCGTAAGAAAACAACTGGAAGAACAGCTTCCAGATTATATGATCCCCTCCTCTTTCATTTGGTTAGAGGATTTTCCTAAAACCACCAGTGGTAAGGTCGATAAGAAAGCTCTTCCTGTACCAGAACAAAATCGGCCGGATATTTCCGTGCTTTATACACCACCATCTTCTGTTGAAGAAAAGAAAATCGCAGCCATCTGGGCCAATGTTCTTGAACTAGACACGGTTGGGATTCACGATAACTTTTTTGAACTGGGTGGCAATTCTTTATTGGCCTTAAAAACGGTTTCGCTTTTACGTTCTGCCGAAAAGCTTGAACTGCCTATTACAAAATTATATCAGTTCCCTACCATAGCTGCTATACTGGACTATTTACATGCTGGCAATTCTTCGCAACAGAAAAAAAGAAAGTATGCAGTTTCGTTGGACACAGCACAACCTGTAGCCATTATTGGTATGGCTGGAAGATTTCCAGGAGCGGATACAATAGCCGAATTATGGAATGTATTGAAACATGGTGAAGAAACTATTTCTTTTTTTGAAGATAATGAGATAGACAATTCCATTTCGGACGAGATTAAAAATGATCCTTTATATGTTAAAGCCAGAGGTATAATTAAAGATGCTGCACTTTTTGACGCTTCATTTTTCGGCATCAACCCAAAACTTGCAGAAGCAATGGACCCGCAACAAAGAGTATTTCTGGAAATCAGTAGAGATGTGCTCGAAAAAACTGGTCACCTTCCTGCTATTTATGATGGCTTGATTGGTGTTTTTGCCGGATCTGGAAATAATAGCTATTACCCTAATAACGTTTACGGAAATACTGATTTGCAAAACCAATTGGGAAGCTTTCAGGTGATGACGGTAAATGAAAAAGACTATATCTCATCAAGAACGGCTTACCAGCTAGATTTAAAAGGTCCTGCTGTGAGTGTTTTCTCAGCATGCTCCACTTCCCTCCTTGCTATTGCGCAAGCTGTAGAGAGCCTTAGAAAGGGCCAGTGTGACATTGCCATAGCCGGTGGTGCCAGTATTTCATCACCAATAAAAAGTGGCCACCTGTATCAGGAGGGAGCCATGTTAAGTAAGGACGGTCATTGCCGGTCTTTTGATGAAAAAGCCACTGGTACAGTATTTAGTGATGGAGCTGGTGTTGTTTTGTTAAAAACACTAGCTAATGCTATTGAAGATGACGATATAGTTTACGGCGTAATTAAAGGTATTGGAGTTAATAATGATGGCAGTCAAAAAGGAAGCTTCACCGCACCAAGTACGAACGGACAGGCTGCAGCAATTGCCATGGCTATAGTTGATGCAGATATTGACCCTGCCTCTATTTCATATATTGAAACTCATGGTACTGCCACTCCACTTGGTGACCCCATAGAAATTGAAGGGCTTAAACAGGCTTTTGGTCCACAATCCCGACAGGCTTATTGTGCTATTGGTTCCATAAAAAGCAATATGGGGCATATGACAGCAGCAGCTGGCGTTGCAGGACTGATAAAAACAACGTTGGCTTTATATCATAAAGAAATACCACCTTCTATAAATTATGACAATCCAAACCCTAATATTGACTTTGAGGGTTCTCCATTTTATGTGAATAATAAACTGAGTAATTGGGTATCTGACGGTTCCAGAAGAGCCGGAATCAGTTCTTTCGGTGTTGGCGGCACAAATGTTCATGTGGTTATGGAGGAGTATGACCATTACCAGTCTGAGGAATCGATACCTGATCAATCAATGCAACTCTTTACCTGGTCTGCCAAATCACTCTCAAGTCTGCAGAAATATAGCGAAAGCCTAAAAAATTATATAAATCAGTCTAACCCTAACCTGACTGAGGTAGCCTATACGCTACAAACTACCCGTGAAGATTTCAATCATCGTACTTTTGTAGTGGCTGATGGGTTAAACGATTTAAGCAATTCACTTGAATGGGCTGCAGGCCTTGAAGTACCGACGCTAAATCAATTGCCTGGTGAAACTGTTTTTCTATTTCCTGGACAGGGTGCCCAATATATAAATATGGGGAAATCATTGTATGAGAACCAGCCTATTTATCAACAGGCCATTGATGAATGTGCCGATCTATTGGTTAATTTACTTGATAAAGACATTCGAAAAATAATTTTTGCGGAAGAAAACAATGATCAGGCAATAGCGCATCTTAATAATACCAAATATACCCAGCCTGCTCTCTTTGTAACAGAGTATGCATTAGCAAAATTATGGATAAGCTGGGGTATAACTCCATCTATATTATGTGGACATAGCATTGGCGAATACGTTGCTGCTCATTTGGCAGGAGTTTTCTCATTGGCAGATGCCTTAAAACTCGTTACTTATCGTGGCTTGCTGATCAGCAAGCTACCTGAAGGAAGCATGTTAAGTGTAAGAACAGCAATTGACAATATTACTATTCCTGCCGAATTATCGATAGCCGCTATAAACAGCGACAGATTATTTGTCGTATCTGGAACTAATGAAGACATTGCTGCTTTTCAATTGGTTTTAGATGGTAAAGAAATTTTAAATAAAAAACTGTTCACCAGTCATGCTTTCCATTCAGCAATGATGGATCCGGTACTGGAAGACTTCGCTAAAATAGTAGCGGAGGTTACATTGAACAGACCTCAGAAGCCAATTGTATCTACAGTAACAGGACAATTCTTAACTGATCTTGAGGCACAAAGCTCAATATACTGGACAAACCATCTTAGACAACCTGTACAATTTTCTGCAGCAGTGAAAACCATCATGGAATTGAATAATCCGGTTTTTATTGAAACAGGCCCGGGTACAGTGTGCACCACATTGGTTTATCAGCAAGGTATTAAAACTCCATTTTCTGCAGTTGCCAGTCTGGATACAAAGAAAACACCAAACTCATTTAATTCTATTTTACTAGCATTAGGCAGAGTTTGGCAATTGGGTTTAAAACCAGATTGGGAGTCGCTGTATAAAGGAAAGGCAAGAAAAAAACTAGATATACCAACGTATAGCTATCATAAGAAAAAATATTGGTCGGAATTTAAACGACCTTTAACACAATCATCAGAAAATATCATCCCTCAACATCAAAATAAAGTTATATCTACAGAAAACGACATTAAAATGAGGAAATCCACTCTACTGGAAAAGATTAAACAAGTACTTGAAAATGCTTCGGGCATTGAAATGGATGGCGTAAATGCTCATCAAAACTTTCTTGAAATTGGCTTCGACTCTTTATTGCTTACTCAAGTTGCCATATCACTAAAGAATGAATTTAAGTTACCTATTACCTTTAGAAAATTACATGAGGAGTTTCCAAATTTAGATTTGTTAACGACTTATATAGACCAGAATACTGCACCAGATCCTGTAAATACTGTAGTTAACGAAGTGCAAAGCCAACAAGCTGTTCAACCATCTTTTCAGCAAGCATTTTCTACTGCAACGAATCATATTCCGGTAAATGACACTGCATTAGGATTGATTGCACAACAGCTTGATATTTTATCTAAACAAGTAATGTTGATGCATGGTCAACAGCCAGGCCAGCCAGTTGTTCAGGCTAATCATTCTGCTCCAGCTATGGTTCAACAAACATCTCAAAATGATGAAATCAGTGCTTCAGAGAAACAAGAACTGCTAAAACCATTTGGTGCTACACCTAAAATAGAACGCAGTTCAGATTCGCTAAATGCTGTTCAGTTGGGCTTTATTAAAGAACTTACGGAACGTTATAATGCCAAAACTAAAAAAAGCAAAGCTTACGCTGCAGAAAGCAGAAGCTATATGTCTGACCCAAGGGTAGTTTCGGGTTTCAGGATACAAACTAAAGAATTGGTCTACCCTATTGTCGTAAACAAATCAGATGGCAGCAGACTTTGGGATATTGACGGAAATGAATATATCGATGCATTGAATGGTTTTGGCTCTAATATGCTTGGATATCAACATCCTGTTATCAAAAAAGCAATGCATGACCAGATTGACAAAGGTTACGAAGTAGGCCCTCAACATGAGCTTGCAGCTGAAGTGAGTAAACAAGTTTGCGAATTAACAGGTTTTGACCGCGCTGCACTTTGTAGTACTGGTTCTGAGGCTGTTTTGGGCTGTATCAGAATTGCTCGTACAGCAACTGGTAGATCACTCATTGTTGCCTTTACAGGTTCTTATCACGGAATAATTGATGAAGTACTTGTTCGCGGAACTAAAAAATTAAAGTCTTTCCCTGCTGTTGCTGGTATAATGCCTGAGGCGGTTCAGAATATATTAGTGCTCGATTATGGAACAGAGGAAACACTTGCCATTATTAAAGAGCGTGCGCATGAAATTGCAGCTGTTTTGGTAGAGCCAATACAAAGTAGAAGACCAGAATTTGTGCCAATTGATTTTGTAAAACAACTTAGAGAGATCACCCTTGCTTCTGGCACAGCATTGGTATTTGATGAAGTAATTACTGGATTCAGGATGCACCCAGGTGGTGCACAAGCCTTATTTGGTATTCGTGCAGACCTTGCTTCTTATGGAAAAGTAGTTGGTGCTGGTGTGCCAATAGGTGTAATTGGTGGTAAAAAAGAATTCATGGATGCACTAGATGGCGGTACTTGGGAATATGGTAACAGCTCTTTTCCACAAGTTGGTGTAACTTATTTTGCAGGTACCTTTGTACGTCATCCTTTGGCCCTTGCTTCTGCAAAAGCAGCTCTTGGATATATGATTGAAAAAGGTCCTTCGTTACAAGAAGAACTCAATAAGAAAGGTAAATACCTGGCAGATAATTTAAACGTTGAAATTGAAAAGAGAGGTCTTCCTTTCTTTGTAGCCAATTACGGCTCACTATGGAAGATTAAATTCCATGATGATGTACCTTACGCTGAATTGATGTTTACTTTAATGCGTCAAAAAGGAATTCATGTACTGGATGGTTTCCCTTGCTTTATTACGGAGGCAATGACTTACGTGGACATTGATGAGATCAATAAATGCTTTGTGGAAAGCATGGATGAAATGATTGAGGCAGGATTCTTTATAAAAGTTGAAAATAATAACGTGATCATAGAGCGGGCAGCGGTAATAAATTCAGACAACCCTCCTATTTCCGGAGCCAAACTTGGAAAGGACAATAGTGGAAATCCAGCCTGGTTTATTCAGGATGATAAGAATCCAGGAAAGTATTTACAGGTACAGCTTTAGAATCAACGAATTAAAAGATGCGTAACAATTATAATCTTATAGCTGTTGATTTCAACCCTTTTGAAGGTAACGAAATAGAAAAAATAGCTATTACGAATGAACCTCAAAGGGAAGTTTGGCTATCATGCATTTTGGGCGGCGAAGAGGCTAGCCTAGCTTATAATGAATCAGTTTCTCTGGAACTCCGGGGCAAATTTAATGATTCGGCTTTTGAAAAAGCAATTCATGATCTGATTGCCCGACATGAAGGTTTAAGAGCTGTATTAAGTCAAAATGGTGAAGATTTAATCATATATAAAGAGTTAATATTTGACATCATAAGATCGGAAGACCTTTCTGAGACTTTACTGGTAGAAAAAGAATTGTTGCTTAAGTCATTCATTCAATTGGAGATGGCGAAACCATTTGACCTATATAATGGGCCTCTTTTTAGAATATATCTACATAAGCTTAGTGAGGAACTTCATTATTTCACTATTATTATTCATCATTTAATTGGTGATGGTTGGTCACTCGGTATTATTCTTGAAGATTTAAGTCTACTTTATAATGCTCATTTAACAGGCAAACAACCTGTATTACCCAAAGCAGAGCAAATTAGTGATTATGCAACGCAACAAACTGATTTCCTTAAGACAGAAGAATATAGATCTACAACTGATTTCTGGCTTAATAAATATAAAGACAATGTCCCTGTAGTCAGTTTACCCTTAGACTTTAATCGTCCTGCGGTACGTACCTATAAAGGAAAAAGGAACGATTATAGGCTGGCAGACGAGCTGCTTTCTCAAATTCAGGCACTTTCAAAACAAACCGGAAGTAGTTTAGTGGTAACACTTGTTGCTGTATTTGAAGTGTTATTATACCATCGTACAGGACAAAAAGAGCTTATAGTAGGTTTACCATCTGCCGGACAGCTTGCTACCGAGAACTTAAGGTTAGTTGGACATTGTGTGAATTTACTACCCCTTTTAAGTAAAATTGATCCGGAGCAACCTTTTATAGCTTATTTAAAAAAAAGGAGATCTGAAATATATGATGCTTACGACCATCAACGGCTAACTTTCAGTGAGCTGATCAGGAAATTAAACCTAAAACGTGATAAAGCACTCGTGCCGCTTGTACCAGTAGTTTTTAACGTTGATATGGGCATGGATGAGAAAGTTGAGTTTACTGGTCTTACACATCGACTGATCTCTAACCCAAGGGTTTCTCAGACTTTCGAAATCTCTTTGAATGTAAATGGATCTAAAAATGCACTGACTTTTGAATGGGCTTACAATAGCCAGCTTTTCACATCAGCTACTATTGATGTGATGATGCAAGAGTTTGAGTCGCTACTAAGGACATTGACTGCTGAACCAGGCACGACTATTCAGGATGCTATCATTCATCAATCTCCTTTCCCAGAAATTGCTACTCAGCATTGCGACTATCCAAAGGATAAAACTTTTGTTGATCTCTTTTATGAACAAGCAGTCAGAGCTCCTGATCATATTGCCGCAATATTTGAAAGTAAGAAGCTAAGTTATGCGGGTCTGGATGGACAATCCAACAAACTAGCCAATTACCTGATCGGAAAAGGCATAAAATCCGGTTCATTAATTCCCATTTGCATCAAACCGTCTATAGAAATGTTGGTAGGTATACTTGGAATTTTAAAAGCTGGTGCGGCATACTTACCTATTGATGTAGAGTTCCCCGTTAAGAGGATTAGCTTTATGCTCAGTGAATCAAATACTGATTTCATTATTAGTGATAATGAAACAGCGAAAACACTGACTAAAACAACAGAAAAAGAAATCATTTGTCTTGATGATTCAGGAATTGATGTTTGGAAAGCGAGAGCTGAACGGCCAACAGTTACGATATCACCGGCCGATCTACTTTATGTTATTTACACTTCTGGATCCACAGGAAATCCAAAAGGTGTAATGATATCACACGGTTCTTTGGTAGATTATATTTTTGGTATTAAAGCAAATTTACCTGTTCTTGAAAGCTGTAAGAGCTTTGCACTGGGGTCTACCATAGCTACTGACCTTGGCAATACTATATTATACAGCGCTTTGGCACTTGGTGCTGAATTGCATGTTTTTTCAAAAAGCAAGTTTAATGATACAACATACATCCACAAATATTTTAGTACAAACCCTATTGATTGCTTAAAAATTGTTCCATCACAATGGAAATTTTTAAATCAGGCTGACAAGGCACTATTTCCTGAAAAGCTTTTGATGTTTGGAGGAGAATCTCTTCCGGGGGAATTTATTAAAGAAATTGATGCTTCGAGTGCAAAATGTGAGGTTGTAAATCATTATGGACCGACTGAAACTACCATTGGAAAACTATTGTATCGGGTAGATAAAAAATCTACCTATCCGGTGACCGTTCCTATCGGCAGGCCTTTTTCCAACGCATCTATATTCGTCCTGAACTCCAACTTAAAGTCTTGTCCGCTTGGTATTCCTGGTGAACTTTATATTGGCGGGGTTGGTGTAGCTCTGGGCTATTTGAACAATCAGGAGCTAACTGATAAAGTCTTTGTTAAAAACCTACCTGAAGATAAAAGTAATGGTGTTTTTTATAGAACCGGAGATTTAGTAAGATGGTTACCTGATGGTAATATTGAGTATCTGGGTCGTATTGACGATCAGATCAAAATACGAGGAAATAGAATAGAGCTAGGAGAAATCCAGAATGTTCTACAGAAATATAAAGACATTAAGCAATGTACCATAACGGTGGAAGAGCATACAATATCTGGAAAAATGTTGGCTGCTTACGTTGTAACAGAGGGTAATTTTGACAAGGAAGCTATTATAGCCTACCTAAGGGAGAGCCTGCCTGATTACATGGTTCCGCGCTTTATAATTCCATTAGATCAAATTCCATTAACTGCAAATGGAAAGGTTGATCGTAAAGCTTTGCCTAAGTTTGATATACTTACATCAACAGAGGAAAAAGACTTTATGGCGCCACAAAATAAGGACCAGCAATTGATTGCTGATATATGGATAAAGCATTTAGGCTTACATCAGGTTAGCATTCATGATGATTTCTTTGAATTGGGTGGTCACTCTATGATAGCGATAAAAGTAATGGTTGAGATTGAAAAGCAGACGGGTATCAGACTCCCTCTTGCTATTCTTTTTGACAACTCAACTGTAGAAAAGCTAGCACATAGCTTAAGCAAGCCCGATCAGGAAGTTAACTGGAAGTCACTTATTCCCATAAAAAAATCTGGAAATAAGCCGCCACTATATATCATTCACGGACAGGGAATGAATATTATCATTTTCAAAAGTCTTTTACAGGAAATTGATAAAGATCAACCAATTTTAGGTTTACAACCAATAGGTTTAAATCCTGAAGATGAACCAGCAGACAGTATTGAACGTATTGCAGAAGGCTATGTTCAAGAAATCATCAAAAATGACCCTGAGGGTCCATATTTATTGATGGGTTACTCTTCTGGTGGAACGATCGCTCTTGAAATGTCAGAACAGTTTGCAAAGTTAGGTAAAAAGGTCTCATTCTTAGGTCTACTTGATACATATTACGACGGGGATAGCTATTCAAATCTTTTGAAAGCTACTAAGTTTGGTCAAGTTTTTGATCATGCCCTAAAGACTTTAGGTTATGCATTTGTATATTTATCAAGGTATCCAAAAGATTTCATTGTGCATAAGAAAAACTTTGTCCTGGGTACTTTGTACAATAATTACAAGAAATTTAATCCCATTAAAAAAGATCACTCCAACCCCATGTATGTGCTAGATCGTGTTCAAAAAGCACATAAAAAAGCTTTTGAACAGTATAAACTGAAAAAATATCAAACAGACGTTGTTCTTTTTAGAGGGAATGATAAAAAAATGACTTATATCCCTAATATGGAAACCAATGGTTTTGCTCCTTATATGGGAGGAAAGTTAACCTTAGTAGATATTCCTTTAGAACATTTAGATTTTTTTGCGCCAGCTCATATTAATATTTTTGCAGAAAAGCTACAGTCGGAATTAAATAAAAGTCATTCAACTAATGGCTGATGAGGAATTTATAGATTTGAATAATCCCCCTTTAATATGGCAAGACTATGAAACAAATTCAGACTTAAGTAAAGACATTACCCATGTTTTTAAAATATCAATAAGTGTTTACGAGAAAATAAAAGCTGATTATCTGTCTGTTCTTAATACTGATGAAATTACGAAAGCAGCTCGTTTTAAAAATGAAGATGATACAAAAAGGTATGTAATTGGTAAGTACTTCTTAAGGATTATACTTGCATCAATTTCAGAGAGTAAGCCAGAAAGTATTCATTTCTCATTCACAGGTAATAAGAAGCCATATGTTGAGGATATACATTTTAACATTAGCCATAGTGGTAGATTCACCATCATTACCATCAGCCCTATGCCTGTAGGAATCGATATAGAATATATAAATAAGCAGTTCGATTTTGCTCCGTTATTAAACATTTGCTTCACGAAATCTGAGTTAAACAATATCCATAATATAGTTGATTTTTATACATTTTGGACAAGAAAAGAAGCTATTCTTAAGGCCACTGGTGAAGGATTGACAGACAATTTACACGACATTGACTGCGTAAATAATATCGTTAAAAGAAACTCAACTGACTACAGAATTTCTAGCAAACACTTAGACCAGAATCACATTATAAGTTTGGCAACTAACCTGTTATACGACACCCATAAATATTGGAACATTAATCCCTCAATAAAACAATTGATTTAAAACCTTGACATCAATAATTAATTAATTATAAAATAATAATTTTTATTGCGATTATTGATCTAATTATTCCATGTTTTATTTTATATTTATATGTTATTATACACGATCTATGCATCGGTATACAATTTGGGATATTAAAACTTTCATTCATGGAAATTCAAAGAGTTGATGGTATTTCTCATCAAGAATTTATGACCCACTTTTACGAGCC
>JBEBUV010000102.1:0-13217 GCA_040393085.1 Pedobacter hiemivivus
CTGAGCTTAACCCTATAGAAATAATTGAAATTCAAATAGAAAGATAATGAACAAAATACATATAATATCGGCTATCGCGTTCTTTTGCTTATTTAACATTGGCTGTAAAAAAGGGTTTTTGGATACCATTCCAAAAGACAGAATAGATGCAAATGTGTTTTTTAATACAGCAAAAGATCTAGAGGTATACACCAATGGATTTTATGAAATGTTACCAAATACAACGGTTTATGATGCATCGTATGGAGAATCATCTGATGATATAGTCCCTCTGATTGTACCCGAACGAATTAGAGGGAATAGGCTCGTTCCGGTGGGCCGTGGACTAGGTGGTTGGAAATGGACTGATTTGAGATCTATCAATTATTTTCTTGAAAATTACAAGAAGTGTGAAGATCCTGCAGCAAAGGCGAAATTTAGCGGCATTGCGAGATTTTTTAGAGCTAATTTCTACTACGATAAGGTAAAAATGTTTGGAGATGTACCTTGGTATAATCGTCCTTTGAAAGCTGGAGATGAAGATTTGTATAAAGCCCGGGATCCGCGTAAACTGGTTATGGATTCTGTTTTAGCAGATATCAATTATGCAATTGATAATATCCCTGCCGAAATTCAGTTAAGTAGAATTACAAAGCACACCGCATTAATACTTAAAGCCAGAATATGTTTGTTTGAAGGGACTTTTAGAAAATACCATAACCTTGGTGATCATGAAAAGTTTTTAAATGAAGCAGTTGCTGCTTCAGAAACGCTAATTAACAGCGGAGCTTATTCTTTACATATCGAGGGTGGAGCAGATGTTGCCTACAGGAATTTGTTTGCAAGAAACAATCAAACTACTGGTGAGACTATTTTGGCCAGGGATTATAATCCTGATTTTGAAAGACATAACCTTAGTGCCCTGATGACTTCACCTACAAGTGGCTCTTGGGGTGTAGCTAAAGATCTGATAAACAGCTATTTGATGAATGATGGAAGTAGGTTTACTGATATCCCAGGATATCAGACAAAGGGCTTTTATGATGAAATGCAGAACAGGGATCCACGTTTAACACAAACAACTGCCGGTCCTGATTTTACTGCTTATGGCGAAAGTACAAGGGAGCCAGTTAATTTAAATGCGACCACCACAGGATATAGAGTGATTAAGGCTTTAGCTACCAGAGATCAATGGGGTTCAGCTTTTAATGATATCATTTTATTTCGTTATGCCGAAGCCTTGTTGATCTTTGCTGAAGCTAAGGCAGAACTAGGAACAATTACACAAGTAGATTTAGATAAGAGCATCAATAAACTGCGTGACAGAGTAAATATGCCACATTTAAACATGATTGCTGCAAATGTTAGCCCTGATCCATTCCTTGTAGCGATGTATCCAAATGTAAATAGTGGCGCAAATAAGGGCCTTATTTTAGAAATCCGCAGAGAACGTAGGATTGAATTGGCGAATGAAGGTTTTAGGTGGGATGATTTGATGCGTTGGAAAGAGGGTAAGAAAGTAGAACAGCCAATGGTGGGCATTTATTTCTCCGGACTAGGGGCTTTCGATTTTAATAACGATGGGAAACCTGATGTGTATGTACATAATGGTAGTACTACTGGTGCTCCCGCAGGGATTACTTCATTTATTAATATCAAGCAGAGGCCATTAACCAATGGGACTTCAGGGAATTTAAAACCATTAAGTATCACCCTTAAATTTGATGAAAGTAAGGATTATTATTATCCTATTCCATCAGAAGATATTACGTTGAACCCTAGTATTATTCAAAATCCTTTCTGGAAGTAGTAAACTAAAAACTATTTATTATGAACGTCATTAATCATTTTTTGCTAAAAAACATCCTGTTTATAACAGCTGTTATTTGTTTAATGGGATGTAAAAGGTATGAAAATCAGGAGCTTTCTGACGAAACCTCTGGATTAAAAGTGCCGAAAAGTATGGGCGCAACCGCTGCTTCAGTCGGTGGCGATGAATTTACAATTGCTGTTATACCCGATACACAGTATTATATAGAGGAATATAATGGTGGTACGCCACAGATGTTTTACGATCAAATTAACTGGATTAAGAATAATAAAGTAGGACAAAACATTGTATATGTTGTCGGTTTAGGTGATGTTGTAGACAATGGAGACTTAAAAGCTGGAAGTCCGCCTACCGATAATATTGGCGAATGGAACAAGGCAACAGCGGGTTATTATCAGCTTGAAGCACCTCTTCCTGGACTTCCACACGGTATCCCTTATGGTATAGCGGTAGGTAATCATGATCAAACATTCCATGAGTACCCATTGGTTAATCCAAACGGTACAACTGAAACTACAAAGTATTTTAATCAGTTTTTTGGCGTAGCACATTTTGCAGGAAGAGCCTATTATGGTGGTAGTTATACAGCTAGAGAAGCCAATAACAATGATAGCCATTATGATCTTTTTAGTGCCGGTGGGAAGGATTTTATTGTGATTTATCTGGAATACGATCAGAAAGTTAATCAGTATGGTACTGAACTCGAAACATGGGCTTACAATTTACTTGGTACATATTCATCCAGAAAGGCAATTATTGTTATGCATGCCCTGGCCTCGAACAATGGAACTGCCGGGACGAACGTTGGAACACCCGCTGTTTTTTATTCGAGGGCACAAGCCGTTTATAATAAGCTAAAATCTCGCAGAAATGTTTTTATGATGCTTGGTGGACACGTAGCAGGTAACGGGGAGGGGTACCGTCTGGATACCTATAATGGGAGGACTGTAAAATCATTTGTATCTGGTTATCAGGGACGGATTAATGGTGGGAATGGTTGGATGAGACTAATCAACATATCTGTTGCTAAAGATCTGATTAGTATAAAAACCTTTAATCCGCATTTGGGGACATATGAAAATGATGGAGATAGTGAATTTAAGGTGCCTATGTTATATAGTCCTACTGCTTCAAGGATTTTTGATTTCAATAATGATGGGAAATCCCAACTTGGTTTCTATAGCAACGGAGTATGGAAAATTGCCGGGCAGTCCAATGTTACTTATGGAACAGCTGGATATATTCCAGTACCAGCAGATTATGATGGGGATGGGGATACAGACTTCGGTGTGTTTAATCCAAATAATGGCAATTGGGCAACAAATGGTGCCCAGAGTATTAATCATGGTCAAACTGGGGATATTCCTGTTCCTGCAGATTATAATGGTGATGGAAGAGCTGATATTGCTTTTTGGAGACCATCTACCGCTACTTGGTATGTACGGGGAATTATTACTCAGCAATATGGAATGTCTAATCACATCCCTGTTCCTGCAGATTATAATGGTGATGGCAAAGTCGATTTTGCCGTATTTAATCCAAGCAGTGGCAATTGGGCTTCTACCGCCTTTACTACAGTTAAGTATGGTCAGGCTGGTGATATCCCCGTTCCTGGAGATTATAATGGAGATGGGAAAATGGAAATCGCTATTTTCAGACCCTCAACTGGAAATTGGGATAGTACAACAATGAATCCTACAAATCATGGTCAGGCAGGAGACATTCCTGTTCCAGGCGATTATGATGGGGATGGTAAGACAGATTTGGCAGTTTATCGCCCATCCAATAAAACTTTATATGTTAAAAACGGATCAACAGTTGTATTAGGTGCAAGTGGAGATAAAATCTTGAATTTGCCGTATCATATCAGAAAGTTTTATTTTCCTTGATAAGCTCAAAGAATGACTCTGGTAAACAGGATAATTTCGAACTGTCGGCAATTTGTCGACAGTTCGTATATTATATCACTTGATAAGATCTAATACTAAAATAATTATGGATATTTTTGTAAAGAAATACAATTAATCCATTTTGAAAACAGATCTTTTCCTTGTCACGCCTCCCTTTACACAACTGAATACCCCGTATCCAGCAACGGCTTATATCAAAGGTTTTTTGAATACTAAGGGTATAACTTCAACGCAGGCCGATTTAGGTATTGAAGTGATACTGGCATTGTTCTCAAGGAAAGGATTAGAGGGGCTTTTTGCTCAGGCGGAGAAGTCTTCTAATCAATCTAAAAGTTTAAATGCTAAACGGATCATTGCATTAAAAAACGAGTATATCAAGACCATTGATGCTGTGATTGCTTTTTTACAAGGCAAAAATCCAACTTTAGCATTGCAAATTTGTCAGGAAGATTTTTTACCTGAAGGATCAAGATTTGCACAATTGGAAGAGCTTGATTGGGCATTTGGTGCAATGGGAACGCAAGATAAGGCTAAGCATTTGGCAACCTTGTATTTGGAGGATATTTCTGATTTTATTATCGAATGTATTGACTCAAACTTCGGCTTTAGTCGTTATGCTGAAAGATTGGGTAGAAGTGCAAACTCTTTTGATGAACTATACAGTATTTTAAATCAGGATTATAGCTATATGGATCATATCCTAATGGAGATCTTAGAGGAAAAAATTGCCACTATCCAACCTAAATTATTCTTAATTTCTGTTCCCTTTCCAGGGAATCTATATGCTGCGTTTAGGTGTGCACAATATGTAAAACAAAACTATCCTGAGATCAAAATATCAATGGGCGGTGGTTTTGCCAATACAGAATTACGCTCACTTTCCGATAAAAGAGTATTCGAGTTTTTCGATTATATAACCCTTGATGATGGTGAATTGCCTATTGAATTGCTCTATGATTCAATAATAAAGCCCGATGCTTTTAAGCTGTATAAAAGAACTTTTCTATTAGAAAATGGGCTAGTTGAATATAGAAATGATACTTTAAGGAGTGATTATAAACAGTTTGATGTAGGGACGCCAGATTATAGTGATTTGCAACTGGATCGATATATCTCAGTTATTGAAATTGTAAATCCTATGCACCGAATGTGGAGTGATGGGCGCTGGAATAAATTGACAATGGCACATGGTTGTTATTGGGGGAAATGTACATTTTGTGATATCTCTTTGGACTATATTAAAATCTATGAACCTGTTGCAGCTAAATTAATTGTAGACCGCATTGAAGAACTAAGTGAAAAAACAGGGCAGAATGGCTTTCACTTTGTAGATGAGGCGGCACCACCAGCCCTGATGAGGGAAGTTGCATTAGAGATTTTAAGAAGAGGAATTTCTGTTACCTGGTGGACAAACATCAGGTTCGAGAAAAGCTTTACCAGAGATCTATGTATTTTACTTAAAACATCAGGTTGTATCGCTGTTTCTGGAGGTCTGGAAGTGGCGTCAGACAGGCTGTTGAAATTAATTGATAAAGGTGTAACAGTTGAACAGGTTGCTCAGGTAACCCGTAATTTTACTGAAGCAGGAGTAATGGTTCATGCGTATCTGATGTATGGTTATCCAACTCAGACTATTCAGGAAACTGTAGATAGTTTGGAAATGGTGAGGCAATTATTTGAAGCCGGTGTTTTACAATCTGGTTTTTGGCATCAGTTTGCGATGACTGCACATAGTCCTGTAGGCATGTATCCGGAAAAGTTTGGCGTGGTGAAGGAGACGGAAGCGATCGGAACTTTTGCTAATAATGATATCAATTACATCGACAAAACAGGGATAGAGCACGATCAATTTAGTTATGGCTTAAAGAAATCACTTTTCAATTTTATGCATGGCATCTGCTTCGATCATAAATTGCAAGATTGGTTTGATTTCAAAATTCCTAAAACAACAATTCCATCCGACTTTATTGAAAATGCTTTAGGGGGAGAAAGTAAGCTCAATACTAAGACAACTGTTAAAGTGGTTTGGTTAGGTGGAAAGCCAGAAATAGAAAGCTTTACAAGCTATAAAAAAGGTAAGCCTTTAGCAATGGCCAATTTAACTTTTCACGATAAAAAGGAAACCTTTACCATACAGACTGATAAAAATGAAGGTGAATGGTTGGCTACAATCTTAAGTAAGATATCGGTTTCCAATACACAGGTTTATACCTTTCAAGACATAAAAGCTGATTTTGAAGCCACAATGGAACATTTTGAATTGTTCTGGTATTCAAAGCCCATTTATAGCCTAAGAGATTTTGGGCTATTGGTTTTATAGTGCTATTCGTTTTATACTTTTTATGTGTAGATTTTACGTTGACAAGTAATGATGAAAGCTTTAATTGCTAAGCCTTTCGCATTAATATATTATTTGCTGTTTGTTTTGAGTTAATTGATGAAATTATTTATAATATTGACTTTTGATATTACAACCGAAACCGGCTAACCAACCATGGCAATCAGACCACTAGAAAATGAAACGTATATTTTAGCAAAAATAGCGGGAGGAGACGAGCGTTCGTTTGCTATATTATTTCATTGGTATTCAAAACCACTTGCCGAGTTTGTATTCAAGTTGACAAATTCCATTGATGCTACGGAAGAGATTATTCAGGATTCATTTATTAAGATTTGGCTAAGGAGAGAAACGCTAACTGGCATTAATAATTTTAGTGGTTATTTATATATTTTATGTAGGAATGAAGCATTGTTGGCGCTCAAAAAGATAGCATCTAAAACTGTTGCCCACGCGGCTTTTGAAAAGGATTTATTAAATGAATTGGAAATTGAAGAAACAGATAGTCTTATAGATGAATATAGAAACCTGATTCAGATCGCTGTTGATAAATTGCCTGAGCAGCAACAAAAGGTATATAAAATGAGTCGTTATGATAGATTAAAACATGATGAAATTGCAAAAGTCCTGAGCCTTTCTCCTGAAACAGTAAAGAAACATATACAACTGGCTGTTCAATTCATTAAAAAGGATGTGAGTAGCCATAAGGATTTAGGCGTTATTTTGATTTTGACCGATTTTATCCTCTTTAAATAAAAATATTTTAAATTTCATTACCCCTCTTTTTCTTTTTTTTACTCTTTAGTATAAATGCATCTGATTTTTAATAGGCATTTACACTAAACTTATGCAAGACCAAAGATTTAGCTATTTATTTGAACAATATTTTAGTAAGGTAGCGAGCGACGTAGAGATTGCCGAACTTATGGAGTTGATCCATTCTGGTCATTTCGATGTTCAGCTTGAAGAACTGATAGATCAACAATATGCTAAGTTTGAACCTCATAGCAGTCCGCTTTCTATAATACAGGAAGATGAAATATTAGCTACAGTTGTACAGTCAAGACCTCAGCAAAAAGAAGTTAAAACATATAGTCTTAAAAATATTCGTAAAGTAATAGCTATTGCTGCAAGCATTGCCATTTGCTTAGGAGCAGGCATCTATTTCATCAATCAAAACAAATTTCAAAAGGAGCAGGAATTAGCGGCGAGTCTGATTGAACCAGGTTCTAATACAGCACGTTTAGTTTTAGCCAATGGAAAAGTTATTCTTTTAGATACGTTAAAAAACGGAGTTCAAGATATTGAAGAGGGTGTTCAGATTACAAAAACTAAAGATGGACAATTGATCTATAACATCAGTAACAATACTGATCATGCAGATCGCATGAATACTATTGAAACGCCAAGAGGTGGTCAATACCAGATTAGCCTGCCTGATGGAAGCAAGGTTTGGTTAAATGCAGCATCCACTTTAAAATATTCAAACACACTTAAAGCAGGTAAGCGAGAGGTTGTATTAGTTGGTGAGGCATATTTTGAAGTTTATAAGCGTGAAAATCAATCCTTTATTGTGCGTACGGCAAATCAGACTGTTGAAGTATTGGGAACGCACTTTAATGTCAATGCTTATACAGATGAAGAAACTCAGGTGACCACTTTATTAGAGGGATCTGTAAAATCTAATAGTAAAAATCATGGAGTATTGTTGAAGCCAGGTCAGCAATCTGTGCTCAATTTAAAAGACGAAGCCTTAACTATAGATAAAGCCGATATTGAAACGGTGATGGCCTGGAAAAATGGTGATTTTATTTTTAAGGATGAGGATTTGGCCAGTGTAATGAGAAAAGTAGAGCGTTGGTATGATGTGGAAGTAATTTTTCAAGGTGTAGATCCAGAGTCAATTAAATTGGGTGGCTGGGTATCGCGTTCTAAAAATATAGCAGCAGTGATTAAAATTATAGAACCAATAGCAGGGATTCGTATTAAAATAGATGGAAGGAGGATTACTGTGATGAAGTAACTCTACTTTTTCCACAGGGATTTTAACAAATCAGGAGTGCTACGAACACTCCTGAATGATGGATTATTCCTGATTAAATTATTCATGCGAACAAACAACTAAACCAATAACCCAACAAACCAAATTTATGAAATTTTGTGACAAATTCTCCTGTGGGATAACTTCCCGCTTAATGAAGCTAAGGGAGTGGTCAGAATTGCACCTTAATTGGCTCGACCCGTATTTAAAGCGAATAATTATTATGCGCATAAAACTTATTTTTTTGATAGCATTCACCACAATGCTTCAAGTTAGTGCCAGTAGCTTTGGCCAAAAAATAAACATCAATCAAACTAACATTAGCTTAGAAAAAGCTTTAAAATTGATCCGTGAACAAACTGGATATGACGCTTTATTTGATGCAAAACTGATTCAAAAATCAGGGACTTTAAACCTGGATATAAAGAATGCCAGTTTAACTGAAGCGTTAAAACAATGTTTAGTAGGAACTAGTTTTACTTATAGGATTGAAGAGAATACTATTCTAATAAAAGAAAAATCATTTATTGAAGAGTTAAAACAAAGGGTTATTGGTCAGTTTGAGAATAACCAGGTAGCCGGGATTGTTTCCAACAAAAACAGAATCGCTTTAATTGGCGCTACTATAATGGTGAAACGTACAAAGAAAGCTGTTTATAGTAATAATAGGGGCTATTTTATGATTCCTGACGTGTTGCCAACAGATTCATTAGTTATTAGCTATATAGGATATGTTACTCAAACAATAGCCATAGGTAAGGAAAAAACTTTTCTGATTACATTAAATGAAACAAGCAATTCATTGGACGCGGTAATGGTCCAGGGATACGGGAAAACAACTCAACGCTTAGCTACTGGTAATATTAGTAGAGTTACTGCTGCAGATATGGAAAAACAGTTGATTGTGAATCCGATAATGGCTTTACAGGGTGCTGTGCCTGGTTTGGAGATTAAGCAATTTACAGGTAGTGATTCTGATATGCAAAAAGTAGAAATCAGAGGCAGAAAATCTATCAATTCAAATTTTGGCTCTGAACCTTTATATGTGATAGATGGAGTGCCTTTAACTGTTTTAGGGAAAAGTGATGGACTTGTAGGAAACAAACAAACAGCTACATCTAATGGTTTTGACCTATTTAATAGGAGCAATCAATCTGGAATAAATCCATTATATAGTTTAAATCCTAACGACATAGAATCTATAGAGGTATTAAAAGATGCGGATGCAACAGCCATTTACGGAAGCAGGGCAGGTAATGGAGTGATCTTGATTACTACAAAAAAAGGAAAACCTGGGAAATCCACTTTTTGCATTAATGCTAAACAGGGAATAAAGGTAGTAGCCGATCGATGGGAAATGGCCAATACAGAACAATATTTAGACTATAGAAAGCTTGCATATAAAAATGACCGTATTACCCCCACTATTGCCAATGCTAAGGAACTTATGGTATATGATCAAAACCGATACACGGATTGGCAGGAATACGCTTGGGGCAATAAAGGTAAATGGACTAATGTTGACGCAAGTTTGTCTGGAGGAGACGCTCAAACCACTTTTAGACTTAATTCTGCTATAAATCGTACTACAGATGTTACTCAGGTCAGTGGTGTAAATCAAAGGATTTCTGCAGGATCAAGCATCAGTCATAGAGCTTTAAATCAACGTTTATCAATAGATTTTTCTGCAAATTATTCAGCAACAGAAAATAATGCAGTATCACTCCGGTCGAGTGTTCCATTTTTGCCCCCAAATGCACCCGTAGTATTTAATGAAAGTGGAAATTTGAATTTTGCAGTGTGGCAAACTAGCATGGATGAATTTTCGGGTTTGAAAAAGCCAGTTAAAGTAAATTCAAACTTTTTAAATACCAATATAAACTTGAATTTTAATGTGATCGATAATCTTTCAATTAAATTAAATGCAGGATATAATAATTCCATTTCAGACTTCAAGTCCTCTAATCCACTTAGTGCCGTGAATCTGGCTTTGAACCCTACTGCTCAATCTTCTGCTAATAGAAGTACAACCAGAGTTAATAATATTATTGTTGAACCTCAATTGGAATACAAGGCGATTATAAGTAAAGGTAGATTCTCAGCTTTGCTTGGAGGAACTTATCAGGATAATTCAACTAAAGGATTGAGTATTGTTTCTGAGGGGTATGTGTCTGATGATCAATTAGAAAGTGTAAATAATGCAAAGGCTTTTCGGGTTACAGAGCTTCAAAGATTGTATAGATACACGGGCGTTTTTGCACGGTTAAATTACAATTGGGAAAACAAGTATATTTTAAATTTAAATGGTAGACGTGATGGTAGCAGCCGC
The DNA here is from genome assembly GCA_040393085.1 of Pedobacter hiemivivus. GTDB lineage: Bacteria > Bacteroidota > Bacteroidia > Sphingobacteriales > Sphingobacteriaceae > Pedobacter > Pedobacter hiemivivus_A. The sequence goes on from JBEBUV010000102.1 coordinate 10,429, forward strand.
TTTGGTCAGGATAATCGTTTTGGTAATTTCGGATCAGTTGGTGCGGCCTGGATTGCAACTGAAGAATCTTGGGTAAGGAAGAATTTACCTCAAGTGATTAGCTTTGCCAAACTAAGAGCGAGTTATGGCATTACTGGATCTGATGGTGTTGGTGATTATCAATATATATCCCAGTGGGCTAGAAAATCGAATGGTAGTGAATTGGATCTTTATGATGGTGCTGCCCCGCTGTTGCCGCAAATTCAACCGAATGAAGATTTTCACTGGCAAAGTAATGAAATGTTAGATTTAGCTCTAGAGCTGGCATTCTTTAAAGATGCAATTAATCTTGGGCTTACATATTATAGTAATTATACAGATAATCAGTTGACTAGTTTTCCGATTGCAAATTTTACAGGCTTTTCATCTGTAACACTAAACTCTCCGGCACAGGTGCGAAATAGTGGTTTAGAGTTAAACTTAGGTGCACAATTGATTACGTCTAAAAATATTTCATGGAATATGGGCTTTAACATCAGTAAGAATAAAAATGTATTGGTAGGTTACCCAAATATCGAAGACTCACCCTACTATACGTACTATAGAATCGGAAAATCATTAAACAACCAATACGTATTTAAGTTTACAGGATTAGACCCGCAAACAGGAGAATATACTTTTCTTGATTATAATGGTGATGGAAAGGTTGCTGCCGATAATTCTGTTCCAAGCGGAACAGGCGCTGATGACAGGTATTTTGAAGTAAATACTTCACCAGAGTTTATGGGAGGAATGTCACATAATTTTAGGTATAAAAATTTCGGATTGAGTCTGAATTTTAATTATGTTAAGCAACTTGGAAAATATGTGAATGATTTTAACCAGGGCAATATCAGTTTATATAGGTATGAAAATACCTGGCGGAATTCCGGTGATAGGGCAGTTTTCTCTCAGTTTACTACGCAAAGTAAACTTACAAACAGCCAGTATTCAGAGTCTGATGCAGAGTATTCCAGAGCTGACTTTTTACGTCTTAATGCTGCACAATTAAGTTATTCCATTGGTGGTGATGCACTTAAATCTATAGGAGTCAGTTCACTATCCCTTAACATAACAGGGCAAAATCTTTTTGTGATTACAAATTATCAAGGATTGGATCCTGAAACACAGTCTTTCGGTGGGGTTCCGATTTCCAGAACTATCACTATGGGCTTAAACTGTTCTTTCTAACTTATAATGATACAATGATGAAATTAAGTTATAAAAATATAAAATATGTACTGCTCTTAGGTTCATTTTTTTCTTTGGGTTGTAGTAAATTGGTAGATATTGATGAACCAATAGATACAACAACTACTGCTAAGCTCTTTCTTACAGATGATAAAGCAGACCAAACAATCGCAGGGATGTATGCACAAATGACGATCGGTCAGCAGACTTCAATCGCATTAACAAATGGTGGAGCAACGATATACGCTGGTTTGGCAGGGGATGAGTTGGTACCTAATGATGCGGTGGGCTTAGTTGAGTCGAATGATATATTTAAATATAAAATGCTAGCCGAAAATACTTTGTCTGAAAGTATTTTATGGATTCCTACTTATAAAACTGTATATACTGCAAATGCAATTTTAGATGGTGAAGCGGCTTCTACTTCTGCCACCCTGACAAAAGCGAAGCGCAATGATTTAAAGGCCTCCGCAATGTTTGTTAGAGCATTATGTTTTTTCTATTTGACAAATTTTTATGGCGATATACCATTGCCGTTTAGTAGTAATCATGTCAACAACATGAAACTGACAAAAATGCCGCAAGCTCAGGTTTATGAAAAAATTATAGCTGATTTAGAGGAGGCACTTCTTTTACATGAGGAGGGAACTTCACAAAGTCCGACGATAAAAACAAGAGCAAATAAACAGGCTATTGAAACTTTGCTGGCTAGAGTTTACCTATATGTTGAAAATTGGGAAAAGGCCGCGTTTTATGCAAATAAAGTAATTACAAAAGGTCCAAATACTTTGGAAACCTTACAAAAAGCATTTAATACAAACAGTAAGGAAGCTATTTTTCAGCTGAGTATTATCCCTAATATAGTTGGTTTTCATGAAGTAGTATACCTAACTCCTCAACTTCCATTGCTTTTATTACCAGTTGATGCTCAGGGATATTTTACAGAACCAGATATTTTTGAGGAAAATTCTCCTATGCTAATTCCTCAAAATTACTTGAGTGATGAGTTGGTAAACGCATTCGAAAATGGTGATAAAAGGAAAGAAGTCTGGGCTAGTTATAATCCAAGTGCAAACATTCCACCTTATAACGGCAGAAGGTTTTACTTCCCTTATAAGTATAAAAATGCTGAGGACCCTGCAGTTAGTCCTGGCAGCTATACAGTATTGCGTTTAGCGGAAGCTTATTTAATTAGAGCCGAAGCTAGGGCTATGCTTAATGAAACCAGCTTAGCTGCCGAAGATATTGATCAAATACGACTGCGTGCAGGCTTAGGTAGAACTATAGCGACCGATCAGGATGCACTGATAAAAGCTGTCGCACAAGAACGGCGGGTTGAGTTTTTCGCAGAATGGGGTCATCGCTTTTTTGATTTGAAAAGAACTGGTAAAGCTTTAGCTGTTTTATCTGCTATTCCAGAAAAAAGCGCAATTACGAAAGACAAATTGGTTTTTCCTATTCCTAAAAATGATATAAAGAATAATCCTAAGCTTATACAAAATCCAGGATATTAAACGATAACACTTAAAACAAATCAACAATGAAACCTTATTTATTAAACAAGGGATGGAAGGGTATTG
>JBEBUV010000103.1:0-12842 GCA_040393085.1 Pedobacter hiemivivus
TTTATAATAGCAGTAGCCCAACTACCCCCACCAATCATTGCGACTTTAGGTATCATACAGTATAAATAAAAAATCCCGGCTTAATGTTTTAAACCGGGACAATTTACTCATTTAAAAAGTATTGGAAAAACCTACTTCTTACCAGGCTCAGCAAACAACTGATCCTTAGCCACTTTCTTTACTTTCATTCCATCCTTTAGTTTATTCTGAATGGCTGAATACGGCCCTGTTACAACTTCCTGACCAGCTTTAAGTCCGGATTTAACAATAATAAACTGATCATTCTGAATCCCAGTAGTTACCTCAACCTGTTTAACAGTTTCGTCAGTATTGTACACATAAACAAATTGCTTCACTTTCTTATCTGTTAGCTTAGACTTTTGTTTACTCTGATCCTGATCATTCGCAGTATTCTTATCATCTTTTACTTTATCCACTGTAAATACAGCCTGAATTGGAATTGACAAGCCTTCTACCATTTCACTTTCAATATCTACAGTAGCAGATAATCCAGGTCTGAATGGTGATGGCAGGTCTTTCGCACCACCCTTAATATTATCATAAGACTCTGCCAGAATACGAACCTTTACCACAAAGTTCGTTACCTGATCAACCGAACTTACTGCTGAACCTACATCTTTTGATGAACTTGCTATTTCAGTAACCGTACCTTTGAATTTTTTATCAGCAAAAGCATCAACCTCAATTGTAGCCTGATCACCAACTTTTACTCTGTTGATATCGTTCTCGTTCACATCTACGTTTACTTCCATCGATGAAAGGTTTGAAATACGCATAATCTCTGTACCTGCATTCTGTACAGTACCTAAAATACGATCTCCCAATTCAACAGATAATTTCGAAATCACCCCATCAACCGGAGCAAAAATTGTCGCCTTTGCCAGGTTTGCACTTGCCTCCTGAACGTTTGCACCAGATTGTTCTAAATTATATTTAGCTACGTTCAATTCTGCTTTTGCTCTTCCAAGATTAGTTTTAGATGTTGAATATGCTGTCTTGGCTGCATCGAACTCTGATGCAGAAATAACCTTTCTATTAAAGAGCTCTACATTACGTTTATATGTAAGTTCTTCATTTGCGAAGTTAGCTTCGTTTTGCGTTAACATCTGAGCTGCAGCTGCAACACTTGCCTTTTGCGAGCTATAAGATGCTACTGAGCGATCATAACCAGACTTTAGCACATCAGGACGTACTTTAACCAGCAACTGACCCTTCTTTACGATATCTCCCTCCTTAACCAACAGTTCTGTAACCTCGCCCGATACTTCCGAACTCAATTTCACTTCTGTCTCAGGCTGTATTTTACCACTTGCTGTAACTGTTTCTATAACTTTTCTATTCGCAGCCTTTTCAGTGCTAATTTTCTCGCTCTTATCTCCTCCAATCTTTCCCGTGTAAACCCCGAAGCCAAGAAGGGCAATGACAATACCGACTATGATTAATATGGTTTTTAGTTTCATTATGGTATATTTTTGTTATGTGAATCTGTATGGATATTAAAAAACAATTGGTTTACCTAAATAGTAATCGATCACCTTAGCTCTGAAAAGCAAATCATAACGTGCTCTGATCATATCAATTTCCGCTTTATTTCTGTTAGTTAAAGAAGTACTATAATCAAGGGAATTAACCAAACCTACATTATAACGTTGCTCAATTACTGAAAATGCTTCTTTCTGTGCTTCAAATGCTTTTGTAGCGGATGCATAAGTGCTTTCTGCAGCCTTTAAATCTGCTACAGATTGATATATAATTTTATTCAGGTTATTTCTGGTGATCTGCTCATCAGCCTGCGTCTGTAATAAATTGATCCTTGCTTTTTTAACACTCGATTTGGCTTGCAAACCATTAAATATTGGAATACTTAAGGACATCCCTATTCCCTTAGACACGTTATTTTCCAATTGAGTTGCAAATGATTCATTCGGAAAAGTTGCGGGTGCATTGTAATTATAGTTATAAGCTGAGCCATATCCACCGCTTAAAGACAATCTAGGAAATAGATTCCCTTTTGCAATATCAATTTCTTTCTTAGCTGCTTCAGTTTGTAAGGCTGCTAGTTTAATATCAGGGAATACAGCTGTAGCATCCGTATAAAGTTGTTCAGCATCGTACAAACCTGTAGGGCGCATATATTTAGTTACATCAGGCGCCTGCACTTCAAACCTTGATGAAGATGGGATATCCATTAATTGTGCCAGTGTTATATAAGAGATATTCAGAGCATTATCTGCTGTTGTTACATCAAGCTCGGATGTAGCTACCTGCGATTTCGATTCTGCCAGATCTGCCAATGTTTTATTCCCAACATCCATAAGCTGCTGTTGCTGGGTTAATTGCTTACGAGATACTTCCAATTGTTCCTTTGCTGCTTTTAACCGATCCTTATTATACAAGATATCCATATAAGAAGTTACCACTTGTAAAATAAGATCGTTCTTTACTTTATCAGTGCTCAGCTTTCCAGCTTCCAATAAAATTTTATTTTGTCTGATCAAATTAATTTTAGAAAAACCATTAAATAGATCTACCCCCATATTCAGACTCGGACGAAAGCTATAATTTTGCGTATTTTCATAAACCCCAGAACTAAAATTGTTACGTCCCCAGCTCATATCCTGACCAACATTTCCGCTTAACGTCGGATATTGCGCAAGTTTTGACTGACTTAAATTTTCTTTCGCTAAATCTTCACTCAGCTTAGATTTTGTCACTTGCAGATTATTCTGAAGCGTAACTTCAATTGCTCGCTGCACTGTAATCACCTCCTGAGCAGCAGTTTTTTGCCCAAAAGAGATCAAAAAAAGAAAAGATAAAGCCAAAGATAGCTTTGCTATGGATTTAGAGGAGATGAGTGTCTTCATAGAATTTTTTCACAATATTAAGATAAACAACTTACATTTGAACATGTACCTGGTCAAATCTCCATTTTTATTAAAATGGTATTACCCTTCTTTAACCTGGAATAAAACCCGAAAAGAAAAAGTTATTTATTTAACCTTTGACGATGGACCTATCCCTGATGTTACACCTTTTGTTTTAAAAATTTTAAAAGATTTTGATGCAAAGGCTACATTCTTCTGTATTGGAGACAACATTAATAAGCATCCGGAGGTTTTTGAACAGATAAAAAAAGAAGGACATCAGATTGGAAATCACACCTACAATCACCTTAAAGGCTGGGAAACACCAGACCATATTTATCTCGATAATTTCAAAGAGTGTCAGAAACAAACCCTTACAAATTTATTTCGTCCACCTTATGGAAGAATTAAAAAATCGCAGATAAAAGGAATCAAATCCATAAATCCAAATACACAAATCATTATGTGGGATGTGTTGAGTGGTGATTTTGATCAAAATCTTTCCCCAGAAAAATGCTACAAAAATGTAATTAAACATACCAGAAATGGCTCTGTTATTGTATTTCATGATAGCTTAAAAGCATCTGAAAGACTGAAATATACCTTGCCGCTTGTCTTACAATATTTTAAAGACAGAGGATATCAATTTGCGAGCCTTTAGTGTAATTCCCATACCTAACTTATTTAGAATAGGTATAAATAATATAATGATCTGCTTCTGATCCTTATCGCCTGTTTTTTTTCGTAAATTCGCTATTAATTATAGTAATAACTTACCCTTTTAACACATATTATCAATGGCTTTTGATATAGAAATGATCAAAAAGGTGTATGCAAACTTCGGCCCTCGTGTAGAGGCAGCTCGTAAATTAGTAGGCAGACCTTTAACCCTTTCAGAAAAAATACTTTATACCCACCTTTGGGAGGGAACCACGAATACTTCTTATAACAGAGGTGTTGATTATGTAGATTTTGCTCCTGACCGTGTGGCCATGCAAGATGCTACTGCACAAATGGCTTTATTACAATTTATGCAGGCAGGCAGACCACAGGTTGCTGTTCCATCTACAGTTCACTGTGATCACTTAATTACGGCTAAATTTGGTGCAGCAATTGATTTACCTGCAGCAAATACAGAAAGTAAAGAAGTTTTTGATTTCTTAGCTTCTGTTTCAGACAAATACGGAATTGGTTTCTGGAAACCAGGTGCAGGTATTATTCACCAGGTTGTTTTAGAAAACTATGCTTTCCCAGGCGGATTAATGATCGGTACCGACTCGCACACTGTTAACGCAGGTGGTTTAGGTATGGTTGCTATCGGTGTTGGTGGTGCTGATGCTTGTGATGTTATGGCAGGCTTACCATGGGAGCTTAAATTCCCTAAACTGATAGGTGTTAAGTTAACAGGAAAACTTAGCGGATGGGCATCTCCAAAAGATGTAATCCTTAAAGTTGCGGGTATCTTAACTGTAAAAGGTGGTACTGGTGCAATTGTTGAATATTTTGGCGAAGGTGCACAAAACCTAAGCTGTACGGGTAAAGGTACCATTTGTAATATGGGTGCTGAAATCGGCGCAACGACTTCTACTTTCGGATATGACGAAAGCATGGAGCGTTATTTACGTGCTACAGACAGAGCTGATGTAGCTGATGCTGCAAATGCTGTAAAAGAACATTTAACAGGTGATGCTGAAGTTTATGCAGAACCAGAAAAATATTTTGACCAATTAATTGAGATCAATCTTTCTGAGCTTGAGCCTTACCTAAACGGTCCTTTCACTCCGGATTTGGCTACGCCAATTTCTAAAATGAGAGAAGTTGCCGCTGCTAATGGATGGCCAACTAAAGTAGAATGGGGATTGATCGGCTCTTGTACAAACTCTTCTTATGAGGATTTATCAAGAGCAGCATCTATTGCTAAACAAGCAATTGATAAAGGTTTGGTAACTAAAGCTGAGTTTGGAATTAATCCAGGATCTGAGCAGGTACGTTATACTGCAAACCGTGACGGTTTATTGAAAACTTTCGAAGATCTGAATGCTACTATCTTCACCAATGCCTGCGGACCATGTATAGGGATGTGGGATCGTGTTGGTGCAGAGAAACAAGAGAAAAACACAATTGTACACTCGTTTAACAGAAACTTCGCTAAACGTGCTGACGGTAACCCTAATACTTTTGCTTTCGTAACTTCTCCGGAAATTGTTGCAGCAATTGCTATCTCGGGCGACCTTGGTTTTAACCCATTAACAGATACCTTAACTAACAACAAAGGTGAGCAAGTTAAATTGGATGCTCCTGTAGGTGATGAGTTACCAGTAAACGGTTACGCTGTTGAAGATGCAGGTTATCAAAAACCAGCAGAAGATGGAAGTAGTGTACAGGTAGTTGTTTCACCTACTTCACACAGGCTACAATTGCTTGATCCGTTTAAACCTTGGGAGGGCACAGACCTTAAAGGTTTGAAACTCCTGATCAAAGCAAAAGGAAAATGTACAACGGATCATATTTCTATGGCTGGTCCATGGTTGAAATTCCGTGGTCACTTAGACAATATTTCTAACAATATGTTAATCGGTGCTGTTAACTTCTTTAACGACAAAACTGATAACGTTAAAAATGAATTGACTGGCGAATATGGCCCAGTACCTGCAACACAACGAGCTTATAAAGCCGCAGGAATTGGATCTATTGTAGTTGGTGATGAAAACTATGGTGAAGGATCAAGCCGTGAGCATGCAGCAATGGAGCCACGTCACCTTGGTGTTCGTGCTGTATTGGTAAAATCATTTGCCCGCATTCACGAAACAAACCTTAAGAAACAAGGTATGCTTGGTTTAACATTCGCGAACAAAGATGATTACGATAAAATCCGTGAGGATGATAATATCGATATCGTTGGCTTAACTACTTTCTCTCCTGATGTTCCTTTAACGTTGGTATTAAACCACGCTGATGGATCTAAAGAAGAGATCTCTGTTAACCATAGCTATAATGCTCAGCAAATTGAGTGGTTTAAAGCAGGTGGTGCATTAAACATCATTCGTAGAGATGCTGCAGCGAAAAACGCATAATCAGTAATTGATATAAAATATCAGGGGTTGTACTAAAGTGCAACCCCTTTTTTTGTTCAATATCCTACATCCACCACTTTTTTTTGTAAAGACAATTTTAAAATCTAATCTTTGCGCCTTAAAACAAGCCATACCCAAACAAATAATTTATGAAAAGAATTCTACTATGTGCTATCATGGCGCTAACATTCCTTGGCGTAAAAGCTCAAGAAGAAAAAAATACGCTAAAGATTAACCCTATAAGTGCCATATTAAGCACAGGTTCTATATTCTATGAAAGACAACTTGACGAAACCATGTCTGCTCAACTTGGTGTGGCTTATACAGGCGTTAACCTGAGTGACACTAAATTCAGAGGTTTTGCGCTAACACCTGAAGTTCGTTTTTATGTAAAGAAAAATGCACCAAGAGGAATGTATGCTGCTCCATTCCTTAGATATCAGGACTATACCATTTCTGATAATGAGGATAAAGGTAGCTACAGATCAATGGGTGGCGGTTTACTACTAGGACACCAGTGGATCTATAACAGTGGATTTGTATTGGATCTATTTTTTGGACCAAGCTATAACAACGGTAACTATAAAGCTACCGCAGGAGATACTGAACCAGATATCAAAGGAGGTATCGAAGGATTTGGTATTCGTATCGGTCTTGCAATAGGTTTAGGTTTCTAGTCTATCACTTATAAACCAATTAACATTTAATAAAAATCCCGTTTGATTTAAAATCAAACGGGATTTTTCATTTAAGGACATATAATATGTCAAAAACTATTCAAATTCATTTCCGCAATCAAAACAATGATTGGTTTTCTTAGCTGCAAAAGGATAAATCAATAACATTAACGATATGATCATTGTAAGTATGCTAAAACGCTTTTTCGTAGCTTGTACATAACCAACATTAGCAGAGCCACAATTCGGACAAAGCTGTTCGCTTTGTGTTTCATTATTATTTGATTCCGGAACATCTTCCATTGCCTTTCCTAAAGCAATCTGAACATCTTCATCCTGAAGAATACTTCTTGCAGTATTTACATCCTTTTCAAACAAATGCAACTTTACCCCGCCCAATGCCTGAGTATATAAAGGGTTAAGCGTAATCACATTTTCATCCGATAAAAAACATTGCACCCCACTATCCATTAGCCTCGATTTTACAATATTGGCTTCAATAGGATTATAATAGGTCTCAAATACTACGATTTTATCCATTTCTTCTGGGGTTGGACAATAATATATGGAAAATTTAGCGATTTAAAAAATCTTTAAACCAGAGTCCTGAGTTTTTAACGATCCTTTCCTGAGTTTTAAAATCATTATAAACTAAGCCAAACCGGGCATTAAATCCTTCTGCCCATTCAAAATTATCCATCAATGTCCAGGCCATATACCCCGTAATATTAAGGCCCTCCTGTTTTGCCTTTAACATGGCAGCCAGGTACTGTTCAAAATAAGCAATACGCTGCTCATCATCAACTTGTTGATTAATCAGTGTATCGTGATAAGCCGCTCCATTCTCGGTGATCATTAAGTTCCGGATTCCGGGGTAAGTAGAAAACTGTTTTATAATATTATAAAAACTATCCGCATTAACTTCCCATCCCATTGCAGTATATGGCTTTTTCCGACTCCTTGCTTTCACTTCCCAGGCCTGAACTACAGGAATAAAAGCATTGTACTTTATAGTGAGTGGAAAATAACTCTGAATACCAATAAAATCAAAATCGAAAGTTAAACGATCCTTATAGCGCCAGGTAGAATGCTGAATAGAAAACTTTTCCAATACTTCCCAATCTGCAGTCGGATATCCCATACCCAACAAAGGCTCAATAAATAATCTATTCATCAAACAATCTACCCGTTTTGCGGCAAGCAGATCTGATTCACGCTGGGTATAAGGGATAATCTCCGAACAGGAAAAGCTTGTCCCTATATTCGCATCTTTAACCTCTGCCCTTAATATTCTCCCACCATCTGCCTGCGCAATTGCGGTATGATGAACTGCAGAAAAGAAATTCGTGAGCCCTGTCTTTCCCGGAGCATGAACGCCTAACATATAACCCAAAGAAGTAAATCCAAAAGGCTCATTCAGTACAATCCAGTTTTTCACTTTATCACCGTATTCTTTGGCGCATAACTGCACAAACTGATTAAAGGTATTGTTTATTGAATAGGCAGTCCAGCCCCCCTCCTCTTCCAGTGCCTCTGGTAAATCCCAATGATACAAGGTAATATAAGGTGTAATTCCTTGCGCCAAACATTCGTCGATCACCTGATGATAAAACAAAATCCCCTCCATATTGGCTTTACCCTTTCCAGTTGGCAGAATGCGTGGCCAGGAAATGGAGAAGCGAAAAACCTGAAACCCCAGGAACTTAACCATTGCAATATCTTCCTTATAGCTATGATAAAAATCGCAGGCTATACTTGGCTGATGTCCCTTTTTAACCTTACCAGATCTTTTAGAAAAAGTATCCCAGATAGAAAGTCCTTTGCCATACCCCTCTGCTGCACCTTCAATTTGTGCAGCAGCAGTAGCCACACCCCATAAAAAATCGGTTCCAAAATCAGATGCCTTGATCATATCTTTCCCTAATAATGAGCAATATGCTAATCACTTATGAAGTTAATGTTAAACTTGTAAATGCTTAATATTTTCTTATCAATAGCTTAACCTCAGAAAGATACCCCAATTATATTGCATATAAAAAGCAATTTATCTAAGTTTGATTATGAAAAATCTGTTTGCTACCGTCACCTTGATCTTATTCAGCAGTATTTTGTTTGCTCAAGAACCGGTAGGTACTTGGTATGGCAACTTAAAAATACAAGGCACACAACTACCACTAATTTTTCATATCACTAAAAACGGAGCTGAATACAGCACTAAGATGGACAGCCCTAATCAAAATGCACTTGGTATGCCCACTAGTAAGACTACTTTGGAAATCAACATTTTAACCATTGAAGCCACAAATATAGGAATGAAATATACGGGTGTTTTTATGCCCGACAGCAATAAGATCAATGGAATTTTTGAACAAGGACCAATCCGTGTGCCCTTAGCACTGAGTAATAACCCTAACCATATTATCATTACCAAACCTGCACCAAGACCACAGGATCCAAAAGACTTCCCCTATAAACAAGAAGAAGTGACTTTTGCCAATTCATCTGCTGGCAATACACTGGCAGGAACATTAACCTTACCGGCCGATGGGAAAGCCAATAAAATTGTGGTATTGATTAGTGGTTCAGGCCCACAAGATCGGAATGAAGAATCTGCAGGCCTTAATCATCGCCCTTTTTTAGTGCTTAGCGACTACCTAACGCGACAAGGAATTGCAGTATTAAGGTATGATGACCGGGGTGTGGGTAAGTCGACCGGAGATCTCTCAATAGCCACTACTGCCGACTTTGCAGATGACACAGAAGCCGCAGTAAAATTCATTCTTTCTCGTTCGGACCTAAAAGACATGAGCATTGGTCTTATTGGCCATAGTGAGGGCGGAATGATCGCTTCAATGATTGCCAGTCGCAATCCAAATGTAAAATTCATTGTTACCATGGCTGGTCCCGGCATTCCCATATATCAATTATATTCGCAACAACTTGCTGAAATAATGAAACAGACGGGCACACCTCCAGCTCTTATAGCACAAAAAAACTCAGCCAATTTAAATGTCTTTACAACAGTAAAAAACACCAAAGATTTTCCGCTGGATCAGGCCTTACCAAAGATTGAGAGTGCTTTTCGTAAAGAGCTAAGTCTGCAAACCATAGAAAAACCCGACAGTACAACTACAGAAATCATGGTTAATCAATTCATTAACGGCTTTAAAATACCTTGGTTAAGATATTTTATTAGTTTTGATCCGACAGACTACCTGACTAAAGTTACCTGTCCTGTATTGGCCATTAATGGTACGCTTGATTACCAGGTATCTGCTAAAGAAAATCTGGCAGGGATAAAGGCAAGTCTGGAAAAAGCGGGTAATAAAAACTTCGAGATTGCACCTATGGAAAGCATAAATCATATGTTTCAGAAAGCATTAACCGGTAAAGGGGCAGAATATAGTACAATTGAAGAAACCATAAACCCTGCAGTCCTTGAGAAAATTTCAAGCTGGGTTAAGGGGATTTAAACCCTGAATTATCAACATCAGAGTTTAAAAAACCTTGCTTCATTAATTTAATGATAATCCAATCTGCTTCAATAACAAGGCCGCATTGAAAGTCTTACACGGCCCTTGCTTTAATTTATAATCGAACTCCATTTCACCATCGCTAAATTGGATGTCGAAATGATAATTGCGTACCTTTTCGGGGTGGTCTTCCTGCATTTCCGACAACTGTAAATCGTGCGTAGCAAACAATGCAGGAGTATTTTGTTCTATTAGTTTCTCTATAAATACTTTTGAACCCAGGTATTTATCTTTACTATTTGTACCTCTTAGCATTTCATCAATCAATACAAAAGAATTTTCATTGGTTTGTATGGCATCCAATATCATTTTAAGCCTGTTAAGTTCCGCTTTAAAGGTCGAAGTCTGATCATTTAATGAATCTTTAATACGCATATAAGAAAGGACTTTAAAGATAGACAATGACATTTGCTGTCCGCATATCGGAGCACCTGCAAAAGCGAGTGTCATATTGATTCCTATAGTTCTTAAAAAAGTACTTTTCCCAGCCATATTCGAACCGGTCACAATATCTACTGTAGTTGTATTTTTAACCTCAAAACTATTCATTACCCTTACCTTTTCTGGGATAAGCGGATGTCCCAATTCGGTAGCTTTCAATTCAAAAGAGGACGCTATAACCGGGAAATTCCAATCTACCTGATTATAGGCAAGTGTTGCGAAAGATATCAGTTCTTCGAAACGACTAATTCTGTTCATGGCTTCAATGGTTTGTGGGGCAGACTCATCATACCATTTGCAAAGGGAAATAGAGCAACGTAAATCCCAAACTAAAAATATGTTTAAAAACATTCCTACTAATATATTCAGACGATTATCAAAATCCCGGATTATTGCAGATAGTTTATGGATTTGTTTGCTAATCAGCTTTTCCTGTTGGTTATCAGAATAAAAGCTTTTGATATAAGTACTTTTCCAGGCCACATCTTCCGTCCATTTTATACTGGTAGCAAAGGCGCTTAACATGGAAGATTGGTCGCCAAAACCATTATGCACGTCATTTATCGATTTCATATTAAAACCGATCAGCGCAAAATTGGCAACTGCAAGAACAGCAAAAAGCTGCCAGGCTGGTGTGCCATACACCACACCTAATCCAAATACAAACACCATTACAAATGGTATAATCTTTACGTATAAACGCAAAAACTTATTACGGGTAAACTTTAATTGCGCTGGCAGTTTCCATTCCAATTTATTGATGATTACATTTAGTTCCCCTGGCTTATGGTTTTGTAGTTCCGCACGGAAATGGAAAGTCTCGTCGATATGTTCCTTTAATTCTGTAATTGCTTCCTGCCTCTGATTAATCTCTTGTTGATTTCCGGGTTTGCTTAAATTGCTGGCCAGAATATCCAAGCCCTGCTTGGTATTACAACGGTTAATGAAAGCGTAAAGTGAGCCCTGACCAAATATATCCAAATCAGAATTATAGGGGTGATAATCATTAGCGTAGACTTCACCGTTGCTATAACCATTTTCATTTATGGTAAGTTGTGAGATCTCATTTGAATAAACCCATAGCAGTTTTTCGGCATAAGTTAATTCCTTTTGCACGCTAGCTTGTTTTTTAACTAGATAAAGGAACATTACCAATGGCAGAAAAGCCAAAACGGCAAAATACCATTCAAAACCAAAATTTATAATCATGGCTACAACGGCAATTTCTCCAATAAAAAGACCTAATCTGGAGAATGAGATGTTATTTAACTTCCGTTTAAGCCTTGTAATTTCTGTTTCTTGTCTGTCTTCGTTATTTTGATACCCGGTTAAGATGTTAATTTTTGTATTTACCATTATATTTGAATTCCTGAATAATTAAGGGGGATTTACACTTTGACCACTGTTTGTATACGATGTTACGAATTGTTTAGAAGATAAAGATAAAATAAATGAAGATCACTTTACTGGTTGTAGGTAAAACAGAAGATAAGTACCTGATTGAGGGGATTGAGAAATACCTGAACAGATTAAAGCACTATATTGGTTTTAACCTACAGGTTATTCCTGAGATTAAAAATACAAAAAATCTGACTGAGGCACAGCAGAAAGCTAAGGAGGCCGAACTGATTCATAAACAAATAAGCAATCTGGACACCATAATTTTAATGGATGAAAAAGGTAAAAAATATACCTCAGTTGCATTTTCAAATTATTTAAACAAACAGATGATTGGCAGTGTTCAACATTTGGTGTTTATTATTGGTGGCCCTTATGGTTTTGACGAGAGCATCTATAAGCGATCGAATGGAAGCATATCATTATCAGACATGACATTCTCCCATCAAATGGTTAGATTGTTCTTTGTAGAGCAGTTATACCGCGCATTTAGCATTTTAAAAGGAGAGCCCTATCATCACGAATAATTTTATAATTATTGTGGAAATTACGTTCAACAATCATCATTTAATAAAAGGAGGATATTATGTTACCTGGAGACTATAAAAGAAATTACAAATTCAAAAGCGATAAGCAAAAGGACAAGATAGCTTACATCATTGCTATTATTATTTCAGTAGTAGCCTTTTTAGCAATTTGGTTCTTAGTTTAAAAAGCCCTTTTAGTCAAAAAATCAAGATAAAACTTTAAGATAGGATTGCACCTTTAACATAGTTCCTTGTCGATTCCTAAAAAAGCTATACACTAAAAAAGTGTATGGAAACAACAGAACAA
>JBEBUV010000104.1:0-12621 GCA_040393085.1 Pedobacter hiemivivus
TATCACATATCACATATCACATATCACATATCACATATCACTTTGATAGAGGACTTGAAATATTGTTACATTTAAGCCCATCATAAATCCTACATTTGTAATGTGAACATTCGCGACCTAATCAACAGATACAAAACAGATGAACGTATTGTAGCATTGGCAAAAGCCCTTAATGCGGGCAAAGGATCTAAAATTCAGCTGAAAGGCTTAGTGGGTTCTGCAGATGCAACAATCGCAACGGCTTCTTATTTTCTATTACACAAGCCCCAGTTATTTATTCTACCAGACAGAGAAGAGGCTTCTTACTTTCTGGCCGACCTTGAAAGTATCCTCGACAAAGAGGTATTACTTTTTCCATCCTCATTCCGTAAAGCCTTTGATTTTACACAGGTTGATACGGCAAATGTATTGGCTAGAGCAGAGGTATTAAATGAACTGAACCATCAATCTGAATATGGCAAAATCGTTGTTTCTTATCCCGAAGCACTTGCTGAAAAGGTAATTGACCGAGCTGTATTGGAAAAAAACACACTTGAAATTAGTCTGAATGCTAAATTAGGTATTGATTTCATTAACGAATTCCTGTTCGATTACGACTTTAACAGAACAGATTTTGTTTATGAACCTGGGCAGTTTTCTATCCGTGGTGGTATTGTCGATATCTTTTCATTTTCTCATGATCTACCTTATCGCATCGAGTTTTTTGGAGATATTGTAGAAAGCATACGTACTTTCGAAATAGAAAGTCAGCTTTCTGTGGAAGATGTAAAATCATTAACCATCATCCCCAATGTACAATCTAAATACCTTACAGAAA
This sequence comes from Pedobacter hiemivivus, assembly GCA_040393085.1. Lineage (GTDB taxonomy): Bacteria > Bacteroidota > Bacteroidia > Sphingobacteriales > Sphingobacteriaceae > Pedobacter > Pedobacter hiemivivus_A. The sequence continues at coordinate 818 of JBEBUV010000104.1, forward strand.
ACAACATCAGTATCCTCGATTATATTGAAAAGGATACGCAGTTGTGGTTTAGAGATGTAGAATTCACTTTAGATATTGTAAAAAGCGGTTATAAAAAAGCTGTTGAACTTTGGAAAGCGCTTCCTGCTAAAGAAAAAGAAGAAAATCAGGATTGGATAGATCCTAAATTTGCCTTTACAGATGAAAAAATGATGGCAGATATGTTCCAGGATTTTCCCTTAGTTGAGTTTGGAAAGCAATTTTTCTATAAAACTGATCACGTTTTTCAGTTTGAAACCAAACCTCAACCATCTTTCAATAAAGATTTCAACTTATTGATTCATAATCTAAAAGAGAATGAAAAAACGGGTATACACAACTTCATTTTCAGCTCTTCGATTAAGCAAACTGAGCGTTTATATGCAATACTTGATGACATCGATAAAACAGCGAAATTTACTCCAGTAAATATTCCACTTAGAGAAGGTTTTGTTGATGGACAACAAAAAATGGCTTTTTATACCGATCATCAGATTTTTGATCGTTTCTATAAATACAAACTTAAGAGAGGCTATCAACGTAGTCAGGCCATCACTTTAAAGGAATTAAGAGACCTGAAACCAGGCGATTTTGTCACACATATTGACCATGGAATAGGGAAGTATGCCGGGCTTGAAAAAGTAGAGGTGAATGATAAAACTCAGGAAATGATCCGTTTGGTTTATGCTGATAATGATCTTCTTTATGTAAATATCAACTCCCTAAACCGGATAGCAAAATACAGTGGTAAGGACGGTACAGCACCTAAAATGAATAAACTGGGCACAGAGGCCTGGGATAAGCTCAAAAAAAACACTAAAAAAAAAGTTAAAGACATTGCCCGGGATCTGATTAAGCTTTATGCTTTAAGAAAATCGCAGGTAGGTACCGCTTTTAGTCCGGATGGTTACCTGGAAACTGAACTGGAGGCTTCCTTTATTTATGAAGATACTCCTGATCAGGAAAAGGCAACTGCAGATGTTAAAAGGGATATGGAAGCACCACATCCTATGGACAGACTGGTATGTGGTGATGTTGGATTTGGTAAAACAGAGATCGCTATTAGAGCAGCATTTAAAGCCGTTGCAAATGGTAAACAAGCTGCTATATTAGTACCAACAACTATTCTGGCATTACAACATTTTAAAACATTTTCAGCCCGTTTAAAAGAGTTTCCTTGTACAGTAGACTATATTAATCGTTTTAAAACCAACAAACAGATTAAAGAAACCCTGGCCAAGCTAGCTGAGGGAAAGGTAGATATCGTTATCGGGACACACCGATTACTCAGTAAAGACGTAAAATTCAAAGACCTGGGTATCATGATTATTGATGAGGAACAGAAATTTGGTGTCAGCTCAAAAGAAAAATTAAGAGCATTACGTGTAAACGTAGACACATTAACCCTTACAGCAACCCCAATCCCCAGAACGCTGCATTTTTCCTTAATGGGAGCAAGGGATCTATCCATTATGAGCACCCCACCGCCAAACAGGCAAGCTGTAAATACTGAATTACACGTATTTAATGATAAATTAATACAGGAATCTGTACAGTTTGAACTAGATAGAGGTGGACAGGTATTTTTTATACATAATAGGGTAAATGATCTGCCACAATTGGGGGGATTAATCAAAACTTTGGTGCCTAAAGCACGTATTGGAATAGCACATGGGCAATTAGACGGAGATCAGCTGGAAGATGTAATGCTTGATTTTATCAATGGCGAAAAAGATGTATTGGTAGCTACAACTATTATTGAAGCCGGTTTGGACATTCCTAATGCCAATACAATTATCATCAACCATGCACATATGTTTGGTTTGAGTGATTTGCACCAGATGAGGGGCAGGGTAGGTCGTTCCAATAAAAAAGCTTTTTGCTATTTATTGAGTCCCCCATTGTCAACCTTAACTTCCGAAGCGCGTAAACGCCTTAGTGCTATTGAAGAGTTTTCAGACCTTGGGAGCGGTTTTAATATTGCGATGAGGGATTTAGACATCCGTGGTAGTGGAAACCTGTTAGGAGCAGAGCAAAGTGGCTTTATTGCTGAAATAGGTTTCGAGATGTATCATAAAATTCTGGATGAAGCCATTCAGGAACTTAAAACCGATGAGTTCAAAGATCTTTTCAAAGAAGAGCCATTGCGTCCATTCGTTAATTTCACCCAGATTGATACCGATCTGGAGCTTTATATTCCTGATGATTATGTAACCAATATTACAGAAAGGTATAACCTATATACTGAACTTTCAAAAATTGAAGACGAGACGCAGTTAAAAGCTTTTGAGATCTCTTTAAAAGACAGATTCGGCCCTATTCCAAAACCGGTAAAGACCATGTTAAATGTGCTTAGGTTACAATGGGTTGCAAAAAAACTGGCTTTTGAAAAGCTAACTTTTAAAAAAGGAATTCTGCGTGGTTATTTTATAGCTGATAAACAGTCTTCATTTTTTGATTCTTTAATGTTCAATAAAATATTGCACTTTGCACAAATGCACCCACGCTTATGTAATCTTAAAGAAGTTAAAGATTCTCTACGTATAGCTTTTGATAACCTGAATACGGTTGATGAAGCTGTTGAAATGCTGCAAATGGTTGTTAATTAATCTGTTAAAATGAACCCAAAACTATTACAAGAACTGGTTACCATGCAAATGCCTTTTGGCAAATATAAAGGACGTATTATGTGCGATTTGCCAGAGTCTTATCTCGTCTGGTTTCAACAGGAAGGTATTCCTCCAGGCAAGTTGGGGGAAATGATTGCAACTCTTTATGAAATCAAATTAAATGGTCTGGAATATCTATTAGAGCCCCTAAAAAAGAAAAGATATTAATTAAATTATCTCTTTTAAGATCACAAATTGTGATCTTAAAACTTCAAACTCTCTTGTTGATTGAGACACAAATCCTCTGTAATTCCTAATTACCTTGGACAATTCTGTCAGAATTGGTCCGAGTAAGTCCATACTATGTCTAGTCCATATTTTAGCACTAAAATATGGAATTAAAATGCAGTTGATATTAAGTTAGTATGAAATTATACCAAACGGTAAATTCTCAATCATAAAATTCCTAAATAATCTGTTTTAATGAAGGATCAGATACAGATATATATAAACGATAGGTGCCGCTATTAAAAGCCCGTCAAAACGATCTAAAAAGCCCCCATGACCTGGTAATATACTACCTGAGTCCTTTACATTCAAACTGCGTTTAAGCATTGACTCAACAAGGTCTCCAAGCGTACCAAAAGAAACGATTAAAACCGCCATTCCTCCCAATACAACCGGACTAAGTTCTGTAAAGAATAATGAGATGATATAAGAAACCAATACGCTGGTAAATACCCCTCCTAAAAAGCCCTCCCAGGATTTTTTAGGAGAATGTCTTTCAAATAATTTCGTTTTTCCCAGCTTCATACCGAATAGATAAGCACCGGTATCACTAGCCCAAAGCATTAATAGGAATGACAAAGGAAGATGAAAGTTATACTCCCCATAATTCTGTATATATCCTAAAGAATAAAAGAAACAAAATGGTATAATTACATAAATAATACCTACAAAAGTATAAGCAATATTCGTAAATGGAGATTGATCCCTTTTATATAACTCTGCAATAAATACAGAGAAAAGAAGTGGTATAATTAACAGCATATACTTCGTTTCAAGCTCTAAAAGCTGATAACTTGCTGTAATTAAAAATATTATTGCCGATACAAATAAAGCAAAATATTTATGAGCTTTGATCCCTGCAGTCTTAATCATATTGAAAAACTCATACAGGGCTGCAAGACTTAAAATCAAGTAAAAAAATGTAAATGTATAGCCACCTAAAAAGATGGAACCCAGCATTACAATCGTAAAAAAGAAAGCAGTTATTGCTCTTGTTTTCATTCAGCTTTTGTTTTAAAAAATCGAAATAGGAAAAAAGTTAGTACCGCACTGACGATATAGCCATACCAAGCAATATTCAATGTTTTATCGGCTTCTGACAAAGGTATATTGTTTTTTTGCATATACCATGCTGCACATACGGCATAAGCGTTATTTACAAAATGTCCAAACATGGCATACCATAAACTTCCACTCCAAAAATACAAGTACCCAAAGGTTGCACCCAATAAAAGCCTCGGAATAAATCCATAAAACTGCATATGTATCGCACTGAATATGAACGCAGAAAACCAAATGGCTATATGTGGATTGTTAAACATTCTTCCAAAAGCTCGTTGTAAACCTCCTCTAAACATCAATTCTTCAGCAATAGCAGGTAATATGGCAATCATCCCAATATTGATCATAAAAACACCAATATTTTCCATCTTTAACAATGCCATTGTAGTTTTCATGGCCTTATCCTCGGAATCTTTCATCCATTTCTCAACTCCTTTCAAAGCATCCGGAAATACCATGTTCATATTGAGTTGAGTAACAAATTCTAAAAGTGGTATGGTACAGATCATCATTACAACAACCAATAACAACAACTCCTGTTTAGGCTTTTTAAACCCATAAAACACATTGATTTTTTGGCCTTCTGATTTAGCTAATAAAAGAGCCGGTACAAGGAAAAGTCCTATTTGCTGGGTCGACAACAAAATTCTTTGGGCAGCAATATAATACTCCTCGCCACTTGATAACCAGCTAAATTCTGTTAAAATACTGCCACCATATTGTAAATATACCAGCGCAAAACCCAGGATAGAAAATACAATAGTGCCCAGAACGGCATAAACAACCAACATCATAATCTGTACTAAAGGCCCGTTTTCTTCCCTTGTATTTTGCATAGAGTTCATTATTTCTAGAATTTGTACCTTTGTAGCGTAAAATTTGGCTTGAAGATATAGAAATGTCCGTAAAGATAGGAAATATTGATTTGGGAGAATTCCCTTTGTTGCTTGCTCCAATGGAGGATGTAAGTGATCCACCATTCCGTTATGTTTGTAAACAAAGTGGGGTAGATTTGATGTATACGGAGTTTATTTCTTCTGAAGGGTTGATCAGAGATGCCGCAAAAAGCAGGGCAAAGCTTGATATTTTTGAATACGAAAGACCTATTGGTATCCAAATATTTGGTAGTGAAATTGATCATATGCGTGAGGCTACAGAAATAGCTACACTTGCAGGCCCGGATTTAATGGATATCAATTATGGTTGTCCGGTAAAACAAGTTGCCTGTAGAGGTGCTGGTTCTGCTTTATTACAGGATATTGATAAAATGGTGAAAATGACCGAAGCTGTTGTTAAAGCCACTCATTTACCTGTAACTGTTAAAACCAGATTGGGCTGGGATGATACTACTAAAAACGTAGAAGAAGTAGCAGAACGTTTACAAGATATTGGTATACAAGCACTCACAATTCATGGTCGAACACGTGCTCAATTGTATAAAGGACAGGCCGATTGGACATTGATCCGTGAAATTAAACGTAATCCGAGAATTAAAATTCCAATTTTTGGCAATGGTGATGTAGACAGTATTAAAAAGGCGGCCGACTGGCGACTGGAATACGAGATAGACGGCATTATGATTGGCAGAGCTGCTATTGGTTATCCATGGATATTCAGGGAAATAAGACACTTTTTTAATACAGGAGAAATATTAGCCGGACCTACGATAGAAGAGCGTGTAGCGGTTTGCAGAACCCATTTCGATAAATCTATTGCATGGAAAGGACCTAGAGTTGGTGTTTTTGAAATGAGAAGACACTATGCTAATTATTTTAAAGGAATACCAGACTTTAAAACCTACAGAATGCAATTAGTTAAGGAAGAGAACATTGAAACTATCCATAGTATTTTAGATGAAATAGCTGATAAATATCAACATCTTTGCCCGAGTAGAGAAATGGCATGAGTTTTGAAAACTATCAATTAATAAATAAACGTTAAAATGGTAACAGCTATTACATTAGGTGTAAAAATTTCAGTTGAAACAACTTACCAGGAGGATCATTCTGATCCTATCAATAACCATTTTATTTTTGGTTATCGCATTACTATTGAAAATTTGACAGACTATACTGTTCAACTTAAAAGAAGACAATGGTTCATTTTTGATTCTAACGGCATTCAAAGAGAAGTTGAGGGTGAGGGTGTAGTAGGTGAACAACCTGTTCTTGAACCAGGAGAGAAACACTCTTATGTATCTGCTTGTAATTTAAATACAGAAATAGGCAGTATGAGTGGTAATTATTTAATGCAAAGATTAGCCGATAACGAAGAATTTATCGTTGCCATTCCTGAATTTGAACTCATCGTTCCTTACCGTTTAAATTAAGCTATTTATTTCTTCCGAATAGGATAGAGGCATAATAAAAGAGGTTTGCCAGTGATCCTAATGCAGCAACAACGTAAGTCATGGCAGCCCACCATAAGGCATCTTTTGCTTGTACGTGTTCTTCGTTGGTATACAACACTTCTCTATTGTTTTTAAGCCATATTAAAGCTCTTCTGCTGGCATCAAACTCTACGGGTAGGGTGATAATACTAAATATGGTAATTAGGGCCAAGCCGACAACTCCTATTGCTAATATAATAGGGTTAAATGTAAAAGCTATTAACAAAACTCCTATAATTAATACCCATTGCAATAGATTAGAAGTAATACTCACTACGGGTACCATATTGGAACGAAGGCTCAACCAATGGTATGATCTGGCATGTTGAACCGCATGTCCACATTCATGAGCGGCAACAGCAGCAGCGGCAACACTACGTCCATAAAAAACGTCAGTACTTAAATTAACTGTTTTATCTTCAGGATTATAATGATCAGATAAGGCTTTATCGGTACTCATCACTTTCACATCAAATATTCCACTATCATATAGCATCTTTTCTGCTATTTCCTTACCCGAAAAACCTGAATTTAACTGCATCTCGGCATATTTAGAAAATCTGTTTCTAAACCTCCACTGCACAAACATGCTAATAATCAGTATCGGGACAATTAATATAATATACATACCTATTTATATAACAATTTATTCCCTTTGTAATTTATATCAAAAAGTATTCCCAATTTAATTAAAATCATTAAAAAAGATTGATAACTATCTTTAATACACCTTTTTTGCTATTCAGGGCTATTATTTTTTATACACTTAATATATATTTAACTTATTTAATATTCCTTCTCAGACTAAAAACTCCCAGTAATTAGTACATACTTGATAATCCGATATAATTTAACCACTTTTGATAAAAATATTAGTATGGAAGCTTTTTTAATACCCTTATTGATCATAATATTAGTATTACTTATTGTATTGTTTTTTAAGAAACCAGCAGTAAATCATAACACTAATGCCTTACTTGAACTTAAAGAACAAGAACATCAGAAAGCCTTAAATTGGTTAAAAGAAGAAAAATTAAAGATTGAAGATGAGCTGAATGATTTACGTTTAACTTTTATGACCGAACGAAGTAAATCGATAAAAGCAGAAGAAAACATAATTGCACAACAACAAAAACACAATGAACAGGAAAAATATATTGCCGAACTACAGCAACGTTTTAAACTGGAATTTGAGAATATAGCCAATAAAGTACTGGATGAAAAAACAGATAAATTCACTTTACAAAACCGGGCTAGTCTGGATATAATTCTAAATCCATTAAAAGAAAATATAAAATCTTTTGAAGAAAAAGTCGATAAGGTTTATAAAGCAGAATCTGATGAAAGAAATACATTAAAAGGAGTGATCTCTCAATTGATGAATCAAAGTAAGCAAATTCAAGAAGATGCTAATAATTTAACCAAGGCACTGAAAGGCGATCAAAAAAAACAAGGCAATTGGGGAGAAGTGATTCTGGAACGTGTTTTAGAACGTTCTGGTTTAACTAAAGATAGTGAGTACAGGATACAAACAAGTTTAAGCTCCTCAGAGGGCAGCAGAATGCAGCCAGATGTTATTATAGATCTTCCGGATGATAAACATATAGTAATCGATTCTAAGGTCTCTTTAGTGGCTTATGAACGATTTGTAAATGCAGATACAGATGAGGATAGGGAATTGCAGATAAAACAACACATTCTCTCTATTAAAAACCATATTCAAGGCTTATCTGGTAAAAATTATCAGGAATTGTATCAAATCAATTCTCCCGATTTTGTATTGTTGTTTATTCCCATTGAATCTTCTTTTGGTATGGCCGTTCAAAAAGATGCTGAATTATTTAATTATGCCTGGGATAGAAGAGTGGTTATTGTGAGTCCATCAACCTTGCTGGCTACATTGCGTACCATATCCAGTATTTGGAAACAGGAAAGACAGAATAGAAATGTATTGGAAATTGCTCGTTTAAGTGGTAGCATGTACGATAAATTCGTTGGTTTCTTAGCTGATATGGATAGCATAGGACGCAATATAAAGCAAAGTCAGGACGCTTATGATAAGGCAATTAACAAGTTATCCACAGGCTCTGGCAACCTTTCTACTACCTCAGAGAAGATAAAAAAATTAGGTGCCAAAGCAACAAAGCAAATTGACACCAAATTCTTAGATCCTGTTTTATCTTCAGATGAAGATTAATATTATGGAATACTTATAATTTAAAAGCATTCCAACCCTGAGCTTTTATTTCATGAACAACATTTGATTTTGAAATCATCTTACATCCCTCATTTTTTTCAGTGATGTGACCTATAATACTGATGTCAACATCATGCTTTAATTTTTCATAATCAGCTTGTTTAATGGTAAATAGCAATTCATAATCCTCTCCACCATTTAACGCACAAACTGTAGGATCAAGCCCTAATTCTCTTGCTGTTTCATAAGTCATAGGGTCAATTGGTATCTTTTCTTCATACAAAGTAACTCCCTTTTCGGATTGCTGACAGATGTGTAAAATCTCTGAAGCTAATCCATCAGAAACATCAATCATAGCTGTTGGTATAATCTCCATCTGTGACAGTAAATCAACAATATCGCGACGACCTTCAGGTTTAAGTTGTCTCTCAATGATATAGTCCTTTCCTTCCAAATCTGGCTGTACTTTAGGGTTTTCCAAGAAAATCTGCTTTTCTCTTTCAAGTATTTGTAAACCTACATAAGCTCCACCTAAATCTCCTGATACACATAAAAGATCTCCTTCTTGTGCACCATTTCTATAACAAACACTACCTTTTTCTGCATAACCGATACTGGTTACACTGATTACAAGACCTTGTTTACTGGTTGATGTATCACCACCAATCAAATCAATATTGAAACGATCACAAGCCAACTGTATTCCTTTGTAGATTTCTTCAACAGCTTCTAATGGAAATTTACTTGATAAACCTATTGAAACAGTAATCTGTGTAGCAATGCCATTCATGGCATATATATCACTCAAATTAACCTGTACTGCCTTATAACCCAAGTGCATAAGCGGAACATAAGCCAGATCGAAATGAACACCTTCAAGTAAAAGATCTGTAGAAATCAGCACTTCTTTATCTTTAAAATCTAATACTGCAGCATCGTCGCCAATACCTCTAATGCTACTCTCATGCTTTACTTTAAAAGAATCTGTCAGGTGTTTAATCAACCCAAATTCACCTAGTTCTGCAATCTCTGTTCTTTCTTTATTCTCAAACATTATCTTATTCTTTTACAACTAATTAACATAGTTATCCACATCCATTTACAGTCCCAGACTCGCAGAAATCTCCAACATTCTTTCAATTGGTTTGCGTGCTTGAACAATAATATCTGCAGGTACAGTTACCTCTGGTAAGCCATTTTTTATACATAAATATAGCTTTTCGAGGGTATTTCTTTTCATATATGGGCAATCATTACAAGCACAACTGTTGTTTGGAGGTGCCGGAATGAATGTTTTGAGTGGATTAGCTTTCTCCATTTGGTGAATGATTCCACTTTCTGTTGCTACAATGAATTCCTGAGCGTCGTTATTGATAGAATATTTTAATAATCCTGTGGTGGAGCCAATGTAATCAGCCATTTGTAACACAGATTCCTCACATTCCGGATGTGCAATAAACTTTGCATTAGGATGTCGTTCTTTTAACTTAGTTATTTTTTCTCTAGAGAAAATTTCGTGTACCATACAGGCACCATTCCATAAAACCAAATCTCTACCAGTCTTTTTTGCTACCCAGGCACCAAGATTTTTGTCCGGCCCAAAAATGATTTTTTGATCTTTTGGTAAACTCTCTACAATCTGAACAGCATTTGTCGATGTACAAACGATATCGCTCATAGCTTTCAATTCAGCTGTACAGTTCACGTAAGTGATGACCAAATGATCTGGATATTTTTCTTTAAATTTCTTGAATAAGTGTGGTGGACAACTGTCTGCCAACGAACATCCGGCTTTTAAATCTGGTAATAGAACCGTTTTATCTGGAGAAAGAATCTTCGCCGTTTCGGCCATAAAATGGACTCCAGCAAAAACAATTACATCAGCTTCTGTTTTAGCAGCTTCCTGAGAAAGGCCCAAACTATCTCCTATATAATCTGCAATATCCTGTATATCAGGCTCCTGATAATAATGTGCCAGAATAATAGCATTCTTTTCCTTTTTTAATTTTTCAATTTCATCAAAGAGATCCAGCGTTGGATCAATGTGTTCCTCGATATATCCTTTTCTATTTAATTCAGCTAAGGTGTCCATTTTATCCTGTTATAAATATTCAATTTTTTAATGCCTACTCCACATTTTAATTCAGTTATAAACTTTTATGTTTCCGATTGGAAACATAGGAAACTGTTTTTCTGATTTTGTAAAGGTACGGAGTTTAAACACTTCAATAAATTATAATTAATTTAATATAAATAGATTTCTATTGTTTATTAGTGTGTTGATAACGTTTGTAAATAAGATTTTTTTATGCTGATATTTGAGTTATTAGCTATTTACTAACATTTAGAATGCATTTCTATTCAAAATATCTGCTGATTCTCAACGAGATATTTTTCGGACCATATATTTATCAATACGAATATGTTTATTGTTCGTTTGTGTGCAAAACGTTAATAAACTCCTTTATTTTGATGATAAATAGTTGAAATATTGTGGCAAATTCTGTTTTTAGCTTAGCTTTAAACATTCATAAGTATTTGTTCTATTTCTATAGACAAGTAATCAACACTATTATCAACGTTGTTAACAAATAGATAAATTGATGCTGATATTTGTGATTAATAGCATAATAAGGCGGTGTTAACACCTATAAATTCCTTATAATAAATTGAAATACAATAGTATAAGAATGAGAGAAGTAGATTTTCTGGTTATTGGATCAGGTATTGCCGGTCTTAGTTTCGCTTTAAAAGCAGCTCAGCATGGTAAAGTTTTAATTGTTACTAAATCAAATGAGGATGAATCAAATACCAAATATGCCCAGGGTGGTGTGGCTGTTGTAGTAGATAAAGATGATTCATTTGAAAAGCATATAGAAGATACATTGATTGCTGGTGATGGTTTATGTGATGAGAAAGTTGTGGAACTCGTTGTTAAAGAGGGGCCTCAGCGGATACAGGAGATCATTGATTACGGTATTAATTTTGATAAAAACGGCACTGGTGTTTATGATTTAGCTAAAGAGGGTGGTCATTCTGAACATCGTGTATTGCACTATAAAGACGTTACAGGATATGAAATTGAGAGTGTTTTACTGAGACAAATTCATCAAAATAAGAACATAGAGATATTAACACATTACTTTTGTCTGGAGTTAATTACACAACATCACATGGGGCAGCATGTGGATAAGAGTACAGAAGATATCAACTGTTATGGCATATATGCCTTTAATACAGA
>JBEBUV010000105.1:0-11507 GCA_040393085.1 Pedobacter hiemivivus
TTATTTGAAAATATATTTAGCTAACTATTTGAAAATTAAGATTTCTTTCTTATTTTTGCCCTCCCTTAAGTGGGATGTGTATCCACCTTGAACGAAGCCCTACTGCTTCGATGGGTGTTAAATTAAAAAAAGAAAATGTCAGGTATTATTGGAAAAAAAGTAGGAATGACCAGCATATTCGACGCAGATGGTAGAAATATCCCATGCACTGTGATCGAAGCTGGACCTTGTGTAGTAACACAGGTAAAGACCGAAGAGAAAGACGGTTACGTTTCAGTTCAGTTAGGTTTCGACGAAGCCAAAGAAAAGAACACTACCATGCCTCTTAAAGGCCACTTTGCGAAAGCAAGCACTACCCCAAAACGTAAACTGGTTGAATTTGAGCCGTTTGAAGAATCACTTACTTTAGGTGATACTGTAACGGTTAGCATTTTTAACGAGGGCGATTATGTGGATGTAGTTGGTACGTCAAAAGGTAAAGGATTCCAGGGTGTTGTAAAACGTCATGGTTTCGCTGGTGTTGGTGGGCAAACTCACGGACAGCACAATAGGATGCGTGCTCCAGGTTCATTGGGTGCTGCTTCGTATCCTTCTCGTGTATTTAAAGGTATGCGTATGGCGGGTAGAATGGGTGGTGACAGAGTAAAAGTTCAGAACTTACAAGTTTTGAAAGTTTATGCTGATCAAAACCTTGTTGTAGTTAGTGGTTCCATTCCAGGAGCTAAGGGTTCTTACGTAATCTTAGATAAGTAAGCAGATGGAAGTTAAAGTATTAAACATTTCAGGAAAAGAGACAGGTGCCAAGGTGCAACTTCCTGAGTCGGTTTTTGGCATTACGCCTGTTGACCACGCAATTTATTTAGATGTAAAACAGTATTTGGCTAATCAACGTCAAGGTACTCACAAGTCTAAACAACGTAATGAGATTGCTGGTTCAACCCGTAAATTATATAAACAAAAAGGTACTGGTGGTGCTCGTGCCGGAAGTATTAAATCTCCATTGTTTAATGGTGGTGGTCGTGTTTTTGGCCCTCAGCCACGTGATTATAGCTTCAAGTTGAACAAGAAATTAAAATCATTAGCACGTAAGTCTGCTTTATCATACAAAGCTCAAGACAACAATGTTGTGGTTTTAGAAGATTTTACTTTTGATTCGATCAAAACTAAAAACTATATCAACTTGGTTAACGCATTGGAATTGACTAACGTTAAGACATTGTTGGTTTTACCTTCACAAAATAACAATATCTATTTATCAAGCAGAAACATTCAGAAAGTGAAAGTTATTACTGCAGATCAGTTAAATACTTATGATGTATTGAACTGTGGCAAGCTTTTGTTAACTGCGGATTCTGTTAAAACATTGGAGGAGGCATTTGCCAAGTAATATGGAATTTTTAAAGAAACCAATATTAACAGAGAAAGCTTCTGCATTAACAGAAAAGTCTAATCGCTTTACTTTTAAAGTAGAACCTAAAGCAAATAAATTGCAGATTAAATCGGCTATTGAAAAGATGTACGGCGTTAACGTTATTTCCATTAATACAATGGTTGTAGACGGTAAAGTTAAGTCTAGAAATACTAAAGGCGGTTTAGTAACAGGACGTAGTCCGAAATACAAGAAAGCAATTGTAACCCTGGCAGCAGGCGAAACAATAGATTATTACTCGAATATTTAATAAGAATTGAATAATTTATAACTATGGGCTTAAGAAAATTTAAACCAGTCACTCCGGGAACCCGCTTTAGAGTAGGTGCCAGTTTTACGGAGATTACAGCAACCAAGCCCGAAAAATCATTGGTTGTATCTTCTAAGAAGTCGGGAGGACGTAACAATACAGGAAAGATGACTATGCGCTATTTAGGTGGTGGTCACAAAAAATCTTACCGTTTAATTGATTTTAAACGTGAGAAATTTGATATTCCTGCAACAGTAGCTACTGTTGAGTACGATCCAAACCGTACTGCACGTATTGCATTATTACATTATGCAGATGGTGAGAAGCGTTATATTATTGCACCGGAAGGATTGCAAGTTGGACAGAAAGTAGTGTCGGGTGATACTGCAACTCCAGAAGTAGGAAATACATTGAAATTGAGCAATATTCCTTTGGGATCTATTGTACACAACGTGGAGATTCATCCAGGTCGTGGTGCTCAATTAGCACGTAGTGCTGGTGCTTATGCACAATTAGCTGCACGTGATGGTAAATACGCTACATTAAAAATGCCTTCAGGTGAAGTAAGATCTATCTTAGTTACTTGTTTAGCAACAATAGGAGCTGTTTCCAATTCAGATCATGCAAATGAAGTGTTAGGTAAAGCTGGTCGTAACCGTTGGTTAGGCCGTCGTCCGAGAACTCGTCCGGTAGCGATGAACCCAGTAGATCACCCAATGGGTGGTGGTGAGGGTCGCTCATCAGGAGGTCAACCTCGTTCAAGGAATGGTGTTTATTCGAAAGGATTCAAAACACGTTCACTTAAAAAATACTCAAATCGTTTCATCATAGAGAAAAGGAAGAAATAATGGCTCGTTCGATTAAAAAAGGACCTTATATTGACCATAACGTAGAGAAGAAAGTAGTCTCTATGAATGATTCAGGCAAGAAGTCTGTAATTAAAACTTGGTCTCGCAGATCAATGATCTCACCAGATTTTGTGGGACATACATTTGCAGTACACAACGGTAATAAATTTATACCGGTATACGTAACAGAAAACATGGTTGGTCATAAGCTGGGAGAGTTTGCTCCAACCAGAACATTTAGGGGTCACTCTGAAAAGAAAAAATAATTAGAAGATGGAAGCAGTAGCGAAATTAAACAATTGTCCAACCTCACCGCGTAAGATGCGTTTGGTTGTAGATCTTATCAGAGGTGAGCGTGTTGAGAAAGCTTTACATATTTTAAAGTTTACCAATAAAGAAGCAGCAGTAAGAGTTGAGAAACTATTATTATCAGCTATCAAAAACTGGGAAACTAAGAATGAAGGTTCTCGCCCTGAAGAAAGCCAGTTATTCGTGAAAACGATAATGGTAGGCGGTGGTCGTCAGTTAAAAAGATTGAGACCAGCACCACAAGGACGTGGTTACAGAATTCGTAAGCGTTCAAACCATGTAACTTTGGTAGTAGATAGTAAAAACGTTGAAACTCAAACTAATTAACAGAAATGGGACAAAAAGCACATCCAATAGGTAACAGGTTAGGAATCATCAAAGGTTGGGATTCTAACTGGTTCGGTGGCAACAACTATGCTGATAAATTAGTTGAGGACGAAAAAATAAGAAAATACCTTTCAGTACGTATCGCAAAAGGCGGCGTAGCAAAAGTGGTTATCGAGCGTACGTTAAAGCGTATCACGGTTACAATCCACACTGCTCGTCCGGGTATTGTGATTGGAAAAGCTGGAGCTGAGGTGGATAAGATCAAAGAAGAGTTGAAGAAATTGACTAAAAAGGAAATTCAAATCAACATTTTTGAAATTAAACGTCCTGAGCTTGATGCACAATTAGTTGCAGAAGGTGTTGCAAAACAATTAGAAGCAAGGATCTCATTCCGTAGAGCAATGAAGTCTACTATCGCATCAACTATGCGTATGGGCGCTGAAGGTATCAAAATTATGACCTCTGGTCGTTTAGGTGGTGCTGAGATGGCTCGTAGCGAACAGTATAAAGAAGGAAGAATTCCTTTGCATACTTTCCGTGCAGACATTGACTATGCATTAGCTGAAGCTTTAACTACTTATGGTAAAATAGGTGTTAAAGTATGGATCTGTAAAGGTGAGGTTTATGGTAAACGTGATCTTTCTCCGAACATTGGTTCAACAAATAATGCACCAGGTAAAGGTGGTAGACCAGAAGGTGGCTTTGGTGGCAGAGATAACCGTGGCGGTGGCGACAGAAGAAACGATAACCGCGGTGGTGGTAATCGTGGCGGAAGAGGCCCAGGTCAAGGTGGTCCAGGTCAAGGAAGAGATAATAGAGGCGGAAATACTCAAAACAGAGGTCCTCGTAAATAATAGTTAACAAATCGTTTAACGATAATATTAAGATAAAATGTTACAGCCAAAAAGAACGAAGTTCAGAAAGATGCAGAAGGGCAGAATGAAAGGTTTAGCAACACGTGGTGCTGAATTGTCATTCGGGTCTTTCGGGATCAAATCTCTAGAGTCGACCTGGATTACCAGTCGTCAGATAGAGGCAGCCCGTATCGCCGTAACTCGTTTCATGAAACGTGAAGGCCAGGTATGGATTAGAATATTCCCGGACAAACCGGTAACTAAGAAACCAGCTGAGGTACGTATGGGTAAAGGTAAAGGTGCTCCTGAATATTGGGTAGCCGTAGTTAGACCCGGACGTGTTATTTTTGAAGCAGAAGGTGTTCCTTTAGCAATTGCTAAAGAAGCGATGCGTTTAGCAGCTCAAAAATTACCGATCCAAACAAAATTTGTAGTACGTAGAGATTACGTAGAGGCATAAAAAGAGTAGGGTTGAATGTTGTAAGTAACTTGTTATTACAACCTCTGGACCCGCCAAATAAAAATTAATAAAATGAAGAACTCAGAAATTACAGGGCTTTCACAAGAAGAGCTAGTAGCCAGGATTGCAGAAGAAGCTGAAAACTTAGTTAAGTTAAAGTTTGCGCATACAATTTCGGCTATAGAGAACCCAAGCCGCATTAGCAAGGTTAGGAGAAATATTGCCCGATTAAATACTGAAGTGACTAAGCGTAAAGCTGAGTCAGCTACTGAAACTAAATAACTTTAGAGTCGAAATGGAAAGACAATTAAGAAAAACAAGAACCGGGTTGGTAGTAAGCAACAAGATGGATAAATCTATTGTTGTAGCGGTAGAACGTAAAGTGAAACACCCGATTTATGGTAAGTTCGTTAAGAAAACTACCAAATTTATGGCTCATGACGAGAAAAACGATTGCGGTATTGGAGATACAGTACTGATCATGGAGACTCGTCCGCTGAGTAAAAACAAGAACTGGAGATTAGTGGAAATTTTAGATAGGGCTAAATAACATGGTACAACAGGAATCAAGATTAAACGTAGCCGATAATAGCGGCGCAAAAGAAGTATTGGTTATCCGTGTACTTGGTGGTACAGGAAAGCGCTATGCTTCTATTGGTGACAAAGTTGTTGTTACCGTGAAAAGTGCATTGCCTTCTGGAAACATCAAGAAAGGAACAGTTTCTAAAGCAGTTGTTGTAAGAACAAAGAAAGAGATTAGACGTAAAGACGGTTCTTACATCCGTTTCGACGACAATGCAGCAGTATTATTGAATGCACAAGATGAGCCACGCGGTACACGTATTTTTGGCCCGGTAGCAAGAGAACTGCGTGAAAAACAATTCATGAAAATTGTATCATTAGCACCGGAGGTATTATAAAATGAAAAATAAAGTAACTACACCAAAAGTAAAAATCCGTAAGGGTGATTTAGTAAAGGTTATTGCCGGTGATTCTAAAGGTCAGCAAGGAACTGTGCTTTCAGTATTAATTTCTAAAAGCAGAATACTTGTAGAAGGTGTTAACCTTGTATCAAAACATACAAAACCAAATGCTGCTAACCCTAATGGTGGTATCATTAAAAAAGAGGCTGCTCTTCATATTTCTAACGTAGCGCTAATTGATCCTAAAACAGGTGCAACTACGCGCGTTGGCAGAAAGCTTAACGCTGATGGGAAATTAGTTAGGGTATCTAAAAAATCAGGAGAGGAGATCAAATAATGGCTTACGTACCAAGATTAAAAAGTAAATATAAAGAGGAAATTGTAACTGCACTTAAAGATAAGTTCAATTACAAAAGCGTTATGCAGGTTCCTAAGTTAGAGAAAATTGCTATCAACCAAGGTGTTGGGCGTTTCTCTGTGACTGACAAAAAGATTATGGACAGCTCTATTTTAGAGATGACTACAATCGCAGGTCAGCAAGCAGTTGGAGCACAATCTAAAAAAGATATCTCAAACTTTAAATTGCGTAAAGGTATGCCAGTAGGTGTACGTGTAACTTTACGTGACAATAATATGTATGAGTTCTTAGATCGCTTAATTTCTGTAGCTTTGCCACGTATTCGTGATTTCAAAGGTATCAATGATAAAGGTTTTGATGGACATGGCAATTACACTTTAGGTGTAACTGAGCAAATCATCTTCCCTGAGATTAACATCGATAAAATCAGTAAGATTTTAGGTATGGATATTACATTTGTAACATCTGCTGCTACTGATGTTGAAGCATTGGAACTTTTAAAGCAATTTGGATTACCATTTAAAAATCAAAAAACAGAGCAATAATGGCAAGAGAAGGTGTAAAAGCACGCGAAATTAAGCGCCAAAAATTGGTTGCTAAGTATGCGGAAAAACGTGCAGAACTTAAAGCTGCAGGTGATTTCGAAGGATTAGATAAATTACCAAAAAACTCATCGGCTGTACGTTTACACAACCGTTGCAGGTTAACTGGTCGTCCTCGTGGATATATGCGTACTTTTGGCATTTCAAGGGTAACATTCCGTGAAATGGCTTTAGCTGGTAAAATCCCAGGGGTAAGAAAAGCAAGCTGGTAATAACCAGCTTACTTGTGTTTAAGGTTCAATTCCTTAAACCGTAAACAAAAGAATTAACCGATGGAAGGTCGTTCCGAATAGGTCGGAAAGGAAACCACTATCACAACTATATAAAAATGAATACAGATCCAATAGCAGATTATCTTACAAGAGTAAGAAATGCCATCAAGGCAAATCACAGAATTGTAGAGATTCCTGCATCAAACCTGAAAAAGGAAATTACTAAAGTACTTTTTGACAAAGGTTACATTGCTAACTACAAATTTGAGGATAATACAGTTCAGGGAAACATTAAAATTGCATTGAAATATAATGCGATTACTAAGATTCCTGCAATCCGCACTTTAACACGTATTAGTAAACCAGGTTTAAGGCAATATGCCGGCGTTGAGAATATGCCAAGAGTATTAAATGGTTTAGGTATTGCAATTTTGTCTACATCTAAGGGTGTTATGACTGATAAAGAAGCTGCCAGACTAAATATTGGTGGCGAGGTTTTGTGTCACGTTTATTAATTAAAGGAGGATAGCAAAATGTCAAGAATAGGAAAAGCCCCAATTAATGTACCAACAGGTGTAACCGTTACTGTCTCTAAAGAGAACGTAGTAAGTGTTAAAGGACCTAAAGGAGAGTTAACTCAAGCAGTTGATGTAGACATCACTGTAAGTCAGGAAGACGGCGTATTAACTGTACAACGTCCATCGGAACAAAAAAGACACAAAGCATTACATGGTTTATACCGTGCTTTGATCAATAATATGGTTGTTGGTGTAACAGATGGTTATAAGATTACTCAAGAACTAGTAGGTGTTGGTTTCCGTGCTTCAAACACAGGAAATACATTAGATCTAGTTTTAGGTTTCTCTCACCATTATGTTTTCCAATTACCAGAAGAGATTAAAGTAACTACAGTCTCAGAAAAAGGTCAGACTCCAAAAGTAATTTTAGAGAGTATTGATAAGCAGTTGATAGGACAGGTAGCAGCGAAAATCCGTTCGTTACGTGCACCAGAACCATATAAAGGTAAAGGTATCAAGTTTGTAGGCGAAGTGTTAAGAAGAAAAGCAGGTAAATCAGCTTCTAAAAAATAATCATCATGGCAGGGAAAAAATTATCTCGTAGAGATCGTATAAAAAAAGGTATCAGAAAAAGATTAACAGGTTCTGAAGGCCGTCCACGTTTATCGGTTTATAGAAGCAATAAAGGGATTTATGCTCAAATTATTAACGATGTAACCGGTAATACAATTGTATCAGCTTCATCTTTATCTAAAGATTTTTCAGGTACAGGAAATAAATCTGAGCAATCAGTAGCTGTAGGAAAACTAGTAGGCGAAAAAGCAATCGCAGCGGGTATTAAAAAAGTTGTTTTCGATAGAAACGGCTATTTATACCACGGTCGCGTTAAGTCGTTGGCTGAGGGTGCTCGCGAAGCTGGTTTAGAATTTTAATCTGAAAATTAGATAAGAATGTCAACTATCAATATAAAAAGAGTTAAGACTAGCGAGATCGAATTAAAAGATCGTTTAGTTAGCATACAACGCGTTGCCAAAGTAACTAAAGGTGGTCGTACTTTCAGCTTCTCAGCCATTGTGGTTGTTGGAGATGAAAACGGAATCGTAGGTTACGGATTAGGTAAAGCAAAAGAGGTAACAGAAGCAATTGCAAAGGGTATCGATGATGCCAAAAAGAACTTAGTAAAAGTTCCTTTGTTACATGGTACTGTTCCTCATGAGCAAATCGGTAAATTCTCTGGCGGTTTTGTATTAATCAAACCTGCAGCTGTAGGTACCGGTGTAATTGCCGGTGGTGCGATGCGTGCTGTATTGGAGAGTGCTGGTATCACTAACGTACTTGCAAAATCAAAAGGTTCATCAAATCCTCACAACGTGGTAAAAGCAACTGTAGATGCTTTAACTAAAATGCGTGATGCTTACACTGTTGCACAACAACGTGGTGTTGATTTAAATAAAGTTTTTAACGGATAATATTATGGCTAAGATCAAAATAACCCAGGTAAAAAGCATTATCGACAGAAGCGAACGCCAAAAAAGAACGATGAAAGCGTTAGGTTTAACTAAAATGAACCAAAGCGTAGAAGTTGAGGCAACTAACGCCATTATAGGAATGGTTAGAAAAGTGAATCACTTAATCGCAATCGAAAGTATATAAATTATTAAAAGGTTGTTAATGTAGTTAATATAATTACATTTGCAACCTTTGTATATTGTTTAACCGTTGTCCCTGATTAGTGAAAGCGAAGGGCAGCACAATAAGTTTCAAAAATGAACTTAAGTAATTTAAAACCTGCAGCAGGTTCTACTAAAAATAGTAAGAGAATTGGTCGTGGTACTGGTTCTGGTCGCGGTGGTACTTCCACTCGTGGTCATAAGGGTGCTGGATCTCGTTCTGGTCACAAAACCAAAATTGGTTTTGAAGGTGGTCAGATGCCATTACAACGTCGCGTACCTAAAGTAGGTTTCAAACCTATTAACCGTGTTGAATATGTTGGTGTAAACTTAGATGTATTACAAGGTTTAGCAGAAAAGTTTAACTTATCAAGCATAGATTTTGCTATATTGCAACAGCATGGTTTAGCATCTAAGAACGACTTAGTTAAAATTTTAGGTCGTGGTGAAGTTAAATCTAAGATAGAAGTTAAAGCACATGCTTTTTCTGCAACCGCACAAAAAGCTATTGAGGCTGTTGGAGGCTCAATCGAAAAATTGTAATTAATGAAGAAGCTGTTTACTACCTTAAGTAATATTTGGAAAATTCAAGAATTAAAAGAGCGTATTCTATATACGCTCATGATTCTTTTAGTTTATAGGTTTGTATCTCACGTGGTATTACCAGGTGTTGATGCAACACTTTTAGGCGATAATACAAAGTCAGGCATTTTAGGTCTGTTAGATATGTTTGCGGGTGGTTCATTCTCCCGTGTATCTATATTGGCCTTAGGTGTAATGCCTTACATTTCAGCCTCTATTGTAGTTCAGCTATTAGGTATCGCTGTTCCTTCTTTTCAGAAAATGCAAAAGGAGGGAGAAAGCGGAAGAAAGAAAATTAATCAGTTTACACGCTATCTGACCATAGCCATTACTGCTGTTCAAGCAATTGGTTATGTGAAGACTCAGGTTCCTCCTGAAGCTATTGTAATTGATCATACTTTATTCTTTATCCTGGCGACCTTTGTTCTATCAGCAGGTACATTATTCGTAATGTGGCTTGGTGAGAAGATTACAGACAAGGGGATTGGTAATGGTATTTCACTAATCATTATGGTTGGTATTATTGCCCGTTTACCTATTGCTTTGTATCAAGAGGTAAGTTCAAGAGTGATTGGTGAGGGTGGTGGACTGATTGCATTGATATTGGAATTAGTAGCTCTTTTTGCTGTTGTGATGTTTACTATCATGATTGTTCAAGGTGTTAGAAAAGTTCCGGTTCAATATGCAAAACGCATTGTTGGTAACAGACAATTTGGAGGAGTAAGACAATACATTCCTTTGAAAGTAAATGCGGCTGGAGTTATGCCGATCATCTTTGCTCAGGCATTGATGTTCATACCAGCTACATTAACAGGTTTCTTTCCTTCTTTGCAAAATACCTGGTTGATTCAATTTAGTGATTATACTTCACTAGCATATAGTTTAACATTTGCATTTTTAATTATTGCATTTACTTTTTTCTATACGGCTATTACTGTCAATCCAACTCAAATGTCTGATGATATGAAGAAGAATGGAGGATTCATTCCTGGAATTAAACCTGGGTTATCTACCTCATCATTTATTGATGATGTGATTTCTAAGATTACTTTTCCTGGAGCGATTTTCCTTGCTATTATAGCAATCTTACCTTCAGTAGCTGTCAAATTCGGAATTAAGACTGAATTTGCTCACTTCTATGGAGGTACATCTTTATTGATTCTTGTAGGCGTTGTTTTAGATACATTACAACAGATTGAAAGTTATTTATTGATGCGTCATTACGACGGGTTGATGAAGACTGGTAGAGTGACTGGTCGTACGGGAATTCCTGCTCCGACTGGTAGTAGTAATGCAGTGATTTAGTAAATAGAATGTCTAAGATTTATTATAAATCAAAAGAAGAAGTAGAACTAATTAGAGAAAGTTCTTTACTGGTATCAAAAACTTTGGCTGAAGTGGCCAAAGTTATTGGTCCCGGAGTTACAACAAAACAGCTGAATGATTTAGCTGAGACTTTTATAAGAGACCATGGGGCGATCCCAGCGTTTTTAAATTATAATGGTTTCCCATATTCATTATGTATATCACCAAATGAACAAGTTGTTCATGGATTTCCAGGTGATTACGTGATTAAGGATGGGGATTTGATTTCTGTTGATTGCGGTGTAATTAAGAATAAATTCTTCGGTGATTCTGCTTATACTTTTTCAATAGGAGAGATTGATGCGGAACAGAAGAAGCTAATAGAAGTTACGCAAGAGTGCTTAAGACTCGCAATAGAGAAAGCTGTTGTCGGTTCCAGGATAGGTGATGTAGGCTATGCTGTACAAGCTTATGCGGAAGCAAATGGTTTTGGAGTTGTAAGAGAATTAGTTGGTCATGGTGTTGGCGTTAAATTACACGAAAAGCCTGAAGTACCTAATTATGGTAGAAGAGGTAGTGGGATTAAGTTGGAAGAGGGAATGGTAATTGCGATAGAGCCAATGATCAACGCAGGTACAGCAGGTGTTAAATTTTGGTCTGATGGCTGGACAGTAACCAGTAAGGATAACAAGCCGTCAGCTCATTTTGAACATACTGTTGCAGTAAAAAGGGGGAATGCAGACGTTTTATCGACCTTTTCTTTCATAGAAGAAGTTTTAAAAGAAAAAAGGTAAATAATTAAATTTTTTTATTTAATTTTGCATCCCGGTTTAATAGCAGCTAATTAAGTAAAAATCAAT
>JBEBUV010000106.1:0-11352 GCA_040393085.1 Pedobacter hiemivivus
GGCTCATTCCTTTAAAGAATGAACCACAAATTTACAATTTTTTGAAGCAAAAGGCTTACGCTATACGGATTTAGAATCGATCTAAATAGATTAATTCCAATCCAGTGCTTTCTTCTTTATTACATATATAAAACCTAATAGTAAGGTGCCCATAAAAACGAACATCCCAATCAGTCCATCCATCCCTAATTCTCTGAAACTAACAGCCCAAGGGTACATGAAAATAACCTCAATATCAAACAGTACAAATAAGATTGCAACTAAAAAGTACTTGATAGAAAAAGGTTGACGTGCATCCCCTATGGTTTTAATACCAGCTTCAAAAGTTTCCAGTTTATCTTTGGTCTTTCTTCTTGGACCTAAAAAGTGTGTTGCAACTAGTGTAACAACAACAAAGCCTAAAGCAACAATAACTTGAAAAATGATAGGTAGAAAATCTACAGGTAAACTTTGCGTTTCCATTTGAAAAATATTTTAGGACAAAGGTAAAAGAAAAGGGCAGGATATCAACCCTGCCCTTTCAATTATTATTATTTTAATTATTTTCTCTTAACAGGTGCTTTCGGAGCTGGTCCTGCTAATTGTTTTAATCCTTCCAATGCTGTTGTATTTTGAGGCTCTAGTGCCAATGCTTTATCCCAATACAACTTAGCTTTCTCTTTATCATTTTTGTATAAAGCAAAGCCTGCAATTTGGTTATAAGCTTCAATCATACTTCTAACTGGAGGAGCTGGCTGAACATTATTTGCAATACGAGCTTCAGCAGAATCTAAATACAGTTGATAAAATGGTAATTTCAAGCCTTTAGGATCAGTATCACTATCCAATAAGTTATTTACTCTGGCTCTATAAAGAAACACATCAATGGTAGATGGCGCATCTTTTAATACCGTAGCAAAGGCCGAATCAGCTTTAACTAAAAGATCTTTCGATGGATTTGTATTCGCACTATATCCTTGTCCGTAAAGGAAGTATCCAGCTAATCCACGGTAGAAGAAGTTATATAATGAACCTTTTCCATGTGGATTGTATTTATTAACCACATCATAAGTCTCAATTGCTTTAGCATAGTTCTTTGCATCATAAAATCCTTTTGCAACCTCAGCTAAGGCTTCAGCATACGTAGAGTCCAATTCTACTGCTTTAGTCAAACTAAGCATAGCTAAGCTATCTTGTTGATTTTGTTGCTGTGCTTTTCCAAGATATAAATAATCTGAGGCAATAATACGAGATGGATCTTTTGCTTTCGAAAAGAAATCATTCATATACTCCATAGCTTCCGGATAGTTTTTATTCTCAAATGCAGAATAACCACGTAATCTTGAAACTACCAATGCTTTTGGATCATTAGGGTTACTTGCAGCAAGGCTTGAAGTTACTTCTTGCAGTGTTTTGAAGTCTTTAGCATAGAATAAGAACGTTGCATAACGTAATTTAGACTCAAATGAATTATCTGTTAAATCTATATATTTTTTGTAGTTCTCAACTGCCTGAGCTGATCTTGCATCAAATTCATTCGACATTTGAAGTGCCCATTGCATATAAAGCTCAGCAATCTCACGGTAAGCAGGTCCATAATTAGGATCTTTAGCAATTGCATCCTTTAACTGCTCCTCTGATTCAGGAAACGCTCTTGATTCTTTATACATACGGCCAATCTGAACAGTAGCTCTGATTAGAGACTCATTGATGTTCAATGCACGCATATAATTTTGTAAAGCCTCAGAATTTTTCTTTTGCAAAGCATAATAATCACCTAATGCTAAGAAAGTTTCAGCATCTTTATCTTTGTCGTCCATCTCTTCTGCCTTTTGTAAGTAAGGCAAAGCGGCTTCAAAATCTGGCTTGTCAGTCGAAATGTATGCTTTTCCAATATATAACTGAGGAATCCAATCTCTTTTAGAAGATACTTCTACTGCTTTTGCAAAATTTGTTTTAGCTGATGCTGCATTATTCTCAATTAAATCTGCCTCACCTAAACCAATATAGTTTAATGAATTTTTAGGATCTGCAGTCACACCTTTAGTAAATACAGCACGGGCCGAATCCACATACTCCATGCGCAAATAAACCTCCCCTAAATTATAATAATTCTCACCTTTTTTATCTTGTGAACTCACAAGTGTTTTAAGCATTGAAGCTGCTTTCTGATACTGTTCAGCATCCAGGGCCTTCTTTGCGTCACTTAAGCTCTGAGCAAAAGAGGCAGAACCCATCACTACTAAACCTAAACTTAAGGTTATCGCTTTCTTTGTCATTTTCATGGTTCGTATATTGTTTTAAATTGTCATGAAGTCCATTCACGCAGGGCTTCAAAGTTCAAATATAAAATTTAGTTTGTATTCTTAAAATTAAAATCACGAGAAGCTATCTTATGCGGCCCCAATCCTGATCTTAATACAATCAGCTGACCCCTCGGACTTACCAACCAGGTCGCAAACCCTGCTCCCAACCCATCTCTACCTTCTGCATTAATAATATATATATTCCTTAAAAAAGGATAAATTCCGCTAATTAAATTGGCCTGAACAGGTTTATAATACTGATCATCCCCTTTTTTACCTTTTAGATTTTTCACACCCATCATTTTCACCTGATCCAGATCCGCAGTCATGTCTGCCTTATTCTCTATAAGCCAGTTTACACCTAGCACCCCAATAAAACCTTTATTTTTTGCAATATACTTAATCACATCATTATTGGTGCTTAAAGTATAAATTCCTTTTTCCGGCAAAACTTTTACACCAGCCAGATCTTTAAAATATCGCAATGTGCTGGAATAAGCATTATCAAACACCAATTGTTTACCACTTGTTGAAACTCCTTTCAATATATCAACGACTTCCTTAACTGTAATATTGCTATCTGGATTTTCTTTATTTGTAATTAAAGCGATCCCATCTATTGCAAACCTCGAGGTTTTTGGAACAATGCTTCTATTTCTGTAAACCTTATCCTCCGCGTCTGTAAGCATTCTTGAGGTAATGATTACCCGAATACTATCATTTAAAAAAGCAGGTAATATCCTTTGTTCATTTCCCTCAACAATTGTAAATTTTGTTTCAGGATAATCCGTTTTAAATACTTCAATCTGGTCGGCCAGCACTTCCGAAAAAGATTCGTCCACCAATACACTAACCGTACCAGAAGTACGGGTTTCCTGTATTTCATCCGCTGGTTTTGGTTTTTGCTTACATGCAATAAAAACAGTTAGTAAAAGTATAAAACTAAGATTTTTCATCAGTATATAATCTATCTTTTAATGGTTATTAAGCTTACACTCATTAATACTAATCCTCTTCAGGTTTTTGATTTATTAAACGTATAAACCTGATCAATGCATAAACGATGAGCAGACAGCCCAGCATAATTCTATACATCGGTTCTATTTGATTGATCAGCTGATTTCCAAACATCAGCATCACTCCCAGTACCATGTAAAAAAGAAACATGACCAGGCCTAAAATGAACAGAAATCGCTGTTGAGGCGATTTCTGCATAAATGTTTTAAAACTAAACATTCTAATTTGATAAGGTAAAGCTAATTGGAATATTGTATTTCACACGTACTGGTTTACCGTTTTGAATACCGGGTGTCCAGCGTGGACTAGCCTTAAGTACTCTGATAGCTTCCTCATCGGTACCACCACCAAGTTTTCTTTCCACTTTAATATCCGTCAAAGATCCGTTTTTCTCCACTACGAAAGATAAGAACACTTTACCTTGAATATTATTTTCTTGTGCCATTGCAGGATATCTAACCGCTTTTTTCAAGTAAGCATAGAATTTATCCATACCACCTGGAAATCCTGGTTGAGTTTCAATACTTACGAAGTCATAAACCTTAGTATCTTCAACTACTGCTGCCTGTTTCGGACCATCTCCAACCGGACCAGCAATCACGATATCGGCTGTTGGGTCACCTTCAATGGTTTTCTGACCAGGGTCAGCTTTTTTCAAATCCTCAATTTGAACAGGTTCTTTATCCACTACCTCATTATCCGGTTTTACAATCGGAGGAGGGAATTTCACCTGATCTTGTTTTGGTGGAGGTGGCTCAACCGGTGGAGGTGGAGGTGTCTCCGGGTTAACTGGCGGAGGTGGCGCTACCGTAACCTCTACCTGTTTCACTATCTCCTCTTCGGGCAGCTTGCCTTTAATCAAGCCGACGAGCTTAGGCGCCACAAACAACAGTATAAATACTGTTGATGCGAGGACTAGTGCCTTGGTGGTATTTGCTCCATTTGTTCTACGTAACTCGTAAGCCCCGTATTTCTTATTCTTGTTTGCAAATACAACATCAAGCCACTCTGTCTTTAATAAGTCTATTTTAGAACCAAACATAGCTTAAAATTATTAATATTTTTAATTGTTATTATTATAAAATTCCGCCCTGTTTCATGAAATCTTTTTCTCCATCAGTGATGTTTTCATCATCAATTGCTGGTGCTGTTTTGATTTTAGTAATCGCAAGCTCATCCATAATATCAACAAAATTCTTATAAGTAGCTCCTGAAGTTGGTTTGATCACCATAATGATCTGCCTTCCACCAGTAGCATCAGCTACTTTCTTTTTATTATCTAATATTGTTTTTCTGATATCAGAAAAGTTCTCAATGGTAGGTTGAGCATTTTTTGCTTCTCCCATATACCAAGCCACTTTATTGTTTTTACCTAATAATATGGTCATTGTTTCGGAAGCACGCAATTCGTTTCTTTCTACCGAGTTGTCTTCTTTATCAGGCTTTGCAATATCCATTGCAATTGGTTTCGATAGGGAGGTGGTTAGCAT
The DNA here is from genome assembly GCA_040393085.1 of Pedobacter hiemivivus. Classification (GTDB taxonomy): domain Bacteria; phylum Bacteroidota; class Bacteroidia; order Sphingobacteriales; family Sphingobacteriaceae; genus Pedobacter; species Pedobacter hiemivivus_A. The sequence goes on from JBEBUV010000106.1 coordinate 4,793, forward strand.
AAAGAAAGTGATCAGCAAGAAAGCCAAATCCACCATCGCAGTTAAATCTACTTTGGTACTTTGTTTCTTGGTCCTTACTTTTTTACCTTTCTTACCACCCCCGGAGGTATCTAATTCTGCCATAATATATACTTAATATAATTATTCGTCCCCACCGCCGCCGGCAGATGTGATTAAACTGAATTTGTTAATTTTCTGTTTCTGAAGAATGTCAACAACCTTCTTAATTGCTGGATACTCTTCGTTTGCATCTCCTTTAATCGCAACACGCATTTGTGTAGAATGTAGCTCTGCTACAGACTTACGCGACTCTAGCAGCCATTCTGCCAACTGATTGTTTGTTGAATCTGTTGGAATTCCAGTCAAAGACTTTTGAAAAGCCGCTCTTTTGTCACCATCCAAATCAATAAATTGTTGCAAATTCTGAATTGGGACTCCAAAAGCACCGATTACACTAAAACGTTTCCTCTCTTCAGGAGTAAACTTAATATTGTATTTCTCGCCCATCTTGTCCAGCGTAGACATTTTTATGTCGGCTCCTATGATTTCATAGTACACTTGTCCTTTACCTACTGACAATATCCCCATATCCAAATCAGGAACCTTAAGCTTATAGCTTGATGAAGGAATGGAAACTTCCAGAGGGTCAGGCTGACGTGCAGTTGCTGTTAATATAAAGAAAGTCAGCAATAAGAAAGATACATCGCACATGGCGGTCATATCTATCGCAGTACTCTTTCTTTGAACCTTTGCTCTTGGCATAATTTTTTAAAATTACTAATGTTTTAAACTAATGATGTTTATTCCCCCGGTTTTCCATAAAGCCGGTAAAAAAAAATTCATTATTTTTTATTTATGCGTACTAGCGTAAGTCTGGATGATACTGAAACCTGCTTCATCAATTGCATAAGTCAACTTATCAATTTTAGAAGTCAAGATGTTATACATGATAATTGCAAGTGTAGAAGTACCAATACCTGTAGCAGTACACATTAGGGCTTCTGAGATACCTACAGCAAGTGCAGCCTGATCCGGAGCTCCAGAGTTAGCCAAACCAGCAAAGGCTTTAATCATACCCGTTACCGTACCTAATAGACCTGTTAACGTACCGATTGATACCAAAGTAGCGATTACTGTTAAGTTTTGCTCTAACATTGGCATTTCTAATGTAGTAGCTTCTTCGATGTCTTTTTGAATTCCTAAACATTTCTGATCTGTATCCATGTTCGGCTCAACTTCCATTTCGCGGTATTTTTTCAAGCCTGATTTTATTACGTTAGCAACAGAACCTTCTTGTTTATCGCACTCAGCCATTGCAGATTCAATGTTGTTTGAGTTTAACAAAGCCTGAATTTTTTTGATAAATCCGTCTAAGTTCCCTTTACCAGTTGCTTTACCGATAACGATAAAACGCTCTACTGAGAACACAATAACCATTAGCAACAATCCGATCAAAATTGCTACAATCGGACCACCTTTATATGCCATACCAGCATAGTTTCCAACTTTTGGTAAATTTTCAATATTATCATCAATAAAGTTTTTAGGATCTCCAAGGATAAACTTGAAAATACATATTCCAATGATGATACAAATTGGAATAGTTAATGTAGCGAATAAGTTTGAAGCTGTTGCTGAGCTTTCCTTTTTTACTGTTGTTGGTTTTGGTGCGTTTGCCATTTTTTTTTAGTTTTTTAGTTTTTAGTACTTTGTTTTTTAAAATTAGATAAATATTCTGTAATACACACAACGACCATTACAAACAATTGTTGTTACAACAAATTTATAACTTTGTTTTTAATACCAAATTAAATTATTGTTAGTGTATTACCCCGAGTATTTCCCTTCACGTCGTTAGTATAATTAAAAAAGATTGTCCCGGTGGAGAGACAATCTTTCGCAATTAAAACTAAAAAAAAATTGATATGCAAATTTTTCGGAAAAAAAATGCGTTTAATGTGCGTTTTCAACAACTTTAGGGAACGAAGCAAGCATTTCTTCTGTTGCACCTGCTTCAAACTGTTTAAAATTGTTCACAAATGCCAAGGCCAATTCGTGCGCTTTTTTATCATATTCTTTCTGATCCGTCCAGGTATTTCTTGGATTTAATATTTCTGCCGGAACATTTGGACAACCAATTGGAATGCATAATCCAAAAATAGGATCAGCTTCAAAGTCAATATTTTCGAAATCACCTTTCAAAGCTGCTGAAATCATAGCTCTGGTATAAGCCAGTTTCATCCGTTTCCCTACGCCATAAGCACCTCCACTCCATCCTGTATTAATCAACCATACATTCACTTTATGCTTCTGCATTTTCTCTCCAAGCAAGCTTGCATAACGTGTAGGATGTAATGGTAAAAAGGCCTTGCCAAAGCAGGCAGAGAAAGTAAGCTGAGGTTCTGTAACTCCCGCTTCCGTTCCTGCAACCTTAGCCGTATAACCAGAAATAAAGTGGAACATGGCTTGTCCAGGGGTTAATTTTGATATGGGAGGCAATACACCAAATGCATCTGCTGTTAAAAAGAAGATGTTTTTAGGCATCCCACCAATAGATGGTGTGACTGCATTATCAATATACTCAATAGGATAAGCAACCCTTGTATTTTCTGTCTTATCTATATTTGAGAAATCTACAGTACGCGTTTGCGGGAAGTAATTTGTGTTTTCGAGCAATGAGCCAAATTTAATGGCATTAAAAATCTGGGGCTCCTTATCGGCGGTCAGGTCTACACATTTCGCATAGCAGCCACCCTCAAAGTTAAACACACTATTTTCACTCCATCCATGCTCATCATCACCAATCAATCCTCTTTCAGGATCTGCAGAGAGAGTTGTTTTTCCTGTACCTGAAAGACCAAAAAAGATTGCCGTATCTCCATCTTTACCAATATTAGCAGAACAATGCATGGATAAGGTCTGTTTTTGCTCAGGCAAAATAAAGTTCAGTACCGAGAATATTCCTTTCTTAATTTCACCTGTATATCCAGAGCCACCAATCAATATCATCTTTTTACTAAAATTCAGGATAGAGAAGTTAGGCTGTCTGGTACCGTCAACCGCTGGATCAGCAAAAAAAGTAGGTGCTGCAATGATCGTCCACTCCGGCTTGTCAACGTATGCCTCATCTTCCAACCTCAGAAATAGGTTATTAGAAAAAAGGTTTTGATAAGCGGTTTCAGTAACCACTCTGATAGTAGTTTTATATTTAGGATCCGCACAAGCGTAAGCATCCCTTACATAGAACTCTTTTTGATCCAGATGAGTTGTGATTTTTTTAAAAAGCGAATCGAAACTTTGCGGATCAAATTTAAAGTTAATATCGCCCCACCAAACGGTATCCTGGGTAATATCATCACAAACAATAAATCTGTCTTTCGGAGAACGCCCAGTAAATTTCCCGGTGTCAATTGCCAATGCCCCGCTATCGGCAAGCGTACCTTCTCCATTTTTCAAGGCCTCTTCAACCAATTCTGCTACATTAAGCTGAAATAACGCATTATCCGAATCTAGGTTCAGATAGCTCAAATCAGGCTTAAGCATAAATGCTTTGCTCATAAATAATAAGTTAGTCCGACAAAGTTATACAGATTAATAGGGAAAACGTATGGATTTTCCTGAAAAAATTTACTTATTGTCGTCGATACACTAACAATGAACATGCTGATTAACAGCTGTTTAAACCGCTTTCACAAGACTATTTTAACCGCCTGATTTTTTCACTTTGTAACCTTCTTTTTGCAATAATTGTAATGCTTTATCCCTAAAATCACCTTGAATTATGATCTCTCCATCTTTAGCAGATCCACCTACACCGCATTTGGTTTTCAGCATCTTACCCAGTTTCTCCAGCTCCTCATCCTTTCCGAGAAAACCTGTGATCAAGGTAACAGCTTTTCCTCCCCTATTTTTTTTATCGAGCATTACCCTTAAGTCCTGCTGATTATTTGGCAGCGCTTCATCAGGCTGTACATTTTCTGCTTCATATACAAAATCAGGGTCCGTTGAAAACATGATCCCGCCAAAATCGTTCAATACTTTCTTTTTAGACTTCATAATCTGGTATAATTATATTTAAAGACAAAGGTTTCACAGACACATTTATCTCTTTTCCCATAAAATAAGGTTCCCCATCAATGTGTATGGCATCTTCCTTAATTCTGCTGATACTTATATTTTTCCCTTTAATAATCTCTACAAGTTTAGAATTATCAGTTTTTCTACTCAGCATCTCGTAAGCCAGAACCGGCAGCTTATACATTGGGAACTCTTTAACAATACAAACGTCAAGCCAGCCATCTGTAACAGATGCTGCGGGCGCAATATGTGCATTGTTACCATATTGCGATGAATTTGCTACACTAATCACAAATGCTTTCCTAATATATTCCATATCATCAATAACAATGCGATAGGTTTGAGGCTTATAATTTAGCACTTCTTTCAATCCAAGCTTAACATAGCCACTTAATCCGCGTCCTTTATTTCCTGCAAATACGGAACTGATATGCGCATCAAAGCCCATACCCGCCATATTAAAGAAATACTTCTCATTAAAAGTAGCGGAATCAATCACTGAGACCTTACAATTATTGATCACTTTTATTGCTTTCACTGTATTCATCGGAATCTTTAGAAACCTTGCCAGGCCATTTCCAGATCCAAACGGTAGAACACCGAGAATTTTATTTTGTTCCATTACTTTTCCGGCAACTTCATTTATAGTACCATCTCCACCAACGGCAACAATAATATCAAAGTTTTTACCCGCTGCTTCTTCTGCAATTTCTGAAGCATGACCTACATACTCTGTGAATGCAAAATTTGCATTAAATTTTGAACGGTCCAGGTTTGCATCTATCAATGCGGGGATCTTTAATTTATCTTTCCCCCCTGATATTGGATTTATAATGAATAATATATTTTGTTTCGACAAGATCTTCAAAGTTAATAGGCCACAAAATAATCGATATTTTTTGACTATTTAAATATATAGTGTAATTTTGCGGTATTAAAGTGGACTGATTTGCGATGTTATGTTAAAATAGCGGGATTGCAACCACGTAAAAAAAAGTGCTAACCTATCATACACTTCGTTTTACCGCCTGTTTTCAGGGATCATCTTCCATTTTATATAATTGTTTACTCATTAAATTAATTATTTACAATGTCGTATTTATTTACATCAGAGTCTGTTTCTGAAGGTCATCCGGATAAAATCGCAGATCAAATTTCAGATGCCCTTATTGATAACTTCCTGGCTTTTGATGCAGATTCAAAGGTAGCTTGTGAAACATTGGTTACTACCGGACAGGTGATTCTTGCAGGAGAGGTAAAGTCTAAAACTTACCTTGACGTACAACAAATAGCACGTGATGTAATCAGAAAAATCGGCTATACTAAAAGCGAATATATGTTTGAGGCGAACTCTTGTGGCATCCTTTCGGCTATCCATGAGCAATCGCAGGACATTAATCAGGGAGTTGACCGTGCGAGTAAAGAAGAACAAGGAGCAGGTGATCAGGGAATGATGTTTGGCTATGCCACCAATGAAACTGCAAACTATATGCCTTTGGCTTTAGATCTTTCGCATACTTTATTACAGGAATTGGCTATCATCAGACGTGAAAATAAGGAAATTACTTATTTACGCCCGGATGCTAAATCGCAGGTAACATTAGAATATTCTGACGACAATAAACCTGTTCGTATTGATGCCATTGTGATTTCTACCCAACATGATGATTTTGATGAGGAAGCTACAATGTTAGCTAAAATCAAAGAAGATCTTGTTGGAATCCTAATTCCAAGAGTTATTGCAAAATACCCGGAATTTGCACATTTATTTAACGATAAAATTGAATACCATATTAATCCAACCGGTAAGTTTGTAATCGGTGGCCCACATGGTGATACTGGTCTAACAGGTCGTAAGATCATTGTTGACACTTATGGCGGTAAGGGTGCACATGGTGGTGGTGCTTTCTCTGGAAAGGACCCAAGCAAGGTAGATAGAAGTGCGGCTTATGCTACACGTCATATTGCCAAAAACCTGGTTGCTGCAGGTGTTGCTGAGGAAATCCTGGTTCAGGTGAGTTATGCGATTGGTGTGGCTAAGCCAATGGGTATTTATATCAATACTTATGGAACAAGCAAAGTGAGTAAAACAGATGGCGAAATTGCCAGAATCGTTGAAGGCTTGTTTGATATGCGTCCTTACTTTATTGAGCAACGTTTAAAATTAAGAAATCCAATTTACAGTGAAACTGCTGCTTATGGCCATATGGGTCGTAAACCAGAAACAGTTACCAAAACTTTCAGAACACCTAATGGTGAAGAGAAAATGGTTACAGTTGAATTGTTTACCTGGGAGAAACTTGATTATTTAGATCAGGTAAAAGCGGCTTTTGCTTTGTAAAAGACAATTAATTCCAATATATACAAAGGGGCAGTTCATGATTGGACTGCCCCTTTGTATATATTCAGTAAACGGGCTAAAAAATGCCATTCAACTGGGTTTTAAACGCCATAAACCCATACAGAGTCATACAAGACTCATA
>JBEBUV010000107.1:0-11255 GCA_040393085.1 Pedobacter hiemivivus
TTATTACCTGGAATAAATATTTAAAGCCTGACGTACATTTTGATTTTTCATTGCTACAATCATGTTTTTCACCTTGTCGTCGGAATAATACTTGTCTAAAGTGCTATGATAATTAGCTATTAAGAAATAGGTTAAATATTCCTGAACCAGAAGATCTGGATATTCCTGGATATAGTTGAGTAATTTATCAAATTGTAGTTTCGTATTGGGTTGTTTAAACTTTACAGTGATCAGGTGTTTAAAGTAAGCTTTGAACAGATTTTCCATAATAAAATTCTGAGCGGTATCAGCACTGACAAATTTGATCTTTCTGAAAGAATCTTCAATTAGTACGGAGAAAGCAGGGAGTTGTGGAGATTGTTGGTTTAACAATTGGGTTTCAAACAAAAATAAATCGAAATAAAGACCATAATTGTATTCTCTTTGTAAATATTCAATCAATTCTCTACTACAATTCATTGAAGTGAAAAGAGAATCAAAATATTCACTTTGAAATTTGTAGAATTTATTCAGATCCTGAAAAAAAAGCGTTCGGTTTGCTTTATATTTTTGAGACTCAAAAGAGGGATAGTAGTCATCCAAAAGCTTTTTTCGGTTTAAAAAGTTAGTGTAATTGTAATTTCCAGAATTTATGCCGCTGGCAATAATTTCGTCAAATATTGGATCCATTGGTTGGGTGGAAGCTTTGAAAGTAAGTTTAATATCATCCCCAGGAGAGATATATAAAAGTCTATAGTTAAAATAAACGATTTCTGGTTTTTCGGATAAAGAATTTAACACATAGTGATAGTCATCAATTTTTTCCACATTTAACCTCTCTGAATTGGGTAAATTTTGCCCTTTGTTCAATTGGATACTTAAAAGGTCATCAGTAGGCCTGTGAAGGCTAGATGGCGTAGGCTGTTCAAAAAACATTCTCTTCTCTACATTAATGTAAGTAGTGTTTTCTAATGTTATTTCTACACGTGCTCCGGTTTGTGCTTTAGCCTGAGTGTAGTTATAAAAAAGAATCAATGTAATTATATAAGCTTTCATAGCTGGTTTTATGAGTAATTTAAGTCTTTTAAGGGGTAATTCTATTGAGTTAACATCAGAAAGATCCCGTAGCTGCATTGCTGCAGTAATTATTACAGCCGACTGGTGATCCTATTACAGTTGGGGTTACTTTTTCCAGAGGTAAGCATTAATGTATTCATATTGAGATATTACTTATTTGGTTAAAACTCTTCGTTAAAAATATTTATCTAAATATTAATCCAAATTACATTTAAATAACTACAAATCATTGAGTTAAATTACAAAAGCGTTTTATAATTTACTAATGCTTATAATCAAATTTTGATTTCCTCAGTAAAAGATGATCTTAATCCACAGGAATGAAGAACAGGTTAAAGTTTCTTGGCACAATTATCATCTACTCGATTTAGGATAAAGGTTTACTTGTGGAAAGAAATGGAATAATTACATACACACTAGTTAATCAATTTCAATCTTCGGTTTACTTGTATTTATGATCTGTTGAATGATCAATGAAATTACCACCACTAACAAACAGCCGATAACATTAAGCCATAAATAAGCTACCACATCTGCGCGTCCCATAATCACGATAATTACTTCCGTTAAAAGTGCAGCAATAAATACCGCCTTTCCATTTACCCTTTTCACATAAAATGCGACAAGGAAGACGCCCAATATGGTACCATAAATATAAGAGCCAAGTATATTTACCGCCTCCAGTAAATTACCAATCTTACTTGCATAAAGTGCCATGATGATACATACGACTCCCCAAAATATTGTTGCCAGTCTGGATGCTTGCAAGTACTGATGATCTGACGCATCTTTCTTAATCAGCCGCTTATAAATATCAATAACAGTGGTCGACGCCAATGAGTTTAATGCACTAGCAGTTGAGCCCATAGAAGCCAGGAAAATAATAGCGATCAACAGGCCTATTAATCCCTTTGGCAAATACTCTGTTACAAAACTTAAAAATATATAGTTATTGTCTTTGATGTTTGCATGCTCATCATTCTTTAACATTAAATCTGTCACCTGCTTTCTAACACCTTTCTCTTTCTCATCTGCAAGCTGTAAAGCCGTTCTTTGTTGATCAATCAATGCTTTATCATCCGCATTAAGTGCATCGTTCATTTTATTAACCTCAACCTGCTTTTCTTCAAAAACACGATCGTAATCAGCTTTAATGATATCCAGCTCAGGCGCATATTTGCTATTTTCCAGTTTATTTAATTCAAAACTGTTAAAGAAGATAGGTGGACGATTGTATTGATAAAAGGCGAATACAAGTACACCGATCAAAAGGATCAGGAATTGCATAGGTATCTTTACTAAGCCATTCATCAATAAACCTAATCTACTCTGACTAACAGAAGCGCCAGAAAGGTATCGTCCTACCTGACTTTGATCCGTTCCAAAATAAGAAAGCTGTAAAAAGAAGCCCCCTATTAATCCTGTCCATACTGTATATTGATTGTTCAAGTCAAGTTTAAAATCAATAGCGTTTGTTCTGCCCATCTTTCCAGCTATACTGAGGGCCCTGCCAAATCCTATATCTCCCGGAAGCAAATGAACCACCATTATCCCTGCAGCAAATAAACCACAAAATATAATGCTCATTTGCAACATCTGAGTATAAGAAACAGCCTTTGTACCACCATAAACAGTATAAAAGATCACCAAACTACCAATAAACAAAGTTGTATAAGTAGTATTGATATTTAAAATAGTAGATAGGATAATGGAGGGCGCATAAATGGTAATCCCTGTAGACAATCCTCTTTGAATTAAAAATAAAAATGCTGTTAATGCCCTTGTTTTTAAATCAAATCTTTGCTCCAGGTATTCATAAGCAGTATAAACTTTTAAACGATGAAATATGGGTACAAAAGTGATACATAGAACAATCATAGCCAGAGGCAACCCCAAATAAAATTGTACAAAGCTCATTCCCGAAGAATAAGCCAATCCGGGAGCCGACAAAAAAGTTATCGCACTAGCTTGAGTAGCCATTACCGATAAGCATACATGATACCAGGGTAAGGATTGATTACCTAATAAATAGCCTTGGATATTTTGCGCTCCTCGGCTTTTATATACCCCATAAACGACAATTACAACGAGTGTAATGATTAATACTGACCAATCTATAACACTCATCCGAAATACTCTGTAAAGACGTAAAAAATTGTAATTAAAAATATTAACCAGCCAATTAACAATCTATAAAACTGCTTCCAGGTCTTAACAAAAGGTGGTAGATCCTGTTCCTTTTCATCTAATGGTTCTTTCTCTATCATATCCTTTTTAGTTTATTCAATTAATTTTATTAGACAACAAGTTTACAAATAAGCGATATGCCCCAGGCACACCAGCAGGTAGCTGTCTGAAGAAAGAGATCCCCGTATAAACATACCTACCTTTACCATAGTTTGCAACAATCAAGGAGCCTGTTTTAGCGCTTTCAGCACCATCATGCATACTCAAAATAGAAGTGTATTTTTGATCTGCATCATTAACAAAGTAAAGCCCACGTTCCTGAATCCAGCCCTCAAAATCCTGATCAGTAATCTTGTTGGGATAATTTAAAACATCATTTTTAGGAGCTAACAGATTTACTTTAGCATCTTCTTCCGTAACCCTATCACGTGATAAACGGAAAGGATATGGACCTAGATTATCAATCTTTAATGGATTGTTTACATTATACTGAGTCACTAAGTTCCCACCATTCTCTACATATTTCATCAGCTTAGGTTGCATACTTTTAATCTGATCGTTTACATTATACAACCTCACACCTGCTACAATAGCATCGAAACCCGAAAGATCGGTATTAATCACCTGATCACTTGTCAGATTGATCACTTCGTAGCCGATCTGTTTTAAAGACTCCGGCACTAAGTCTCCCGCACCTGCAATATAACCAATACGTTTACCGGCAAATTTTAAATCTACCTTATCTAACCTTGCTTCCGCATAAGGGAAAAGTGTTTGAACAGGAATATGCTCATAATTAATCACACGCAAACCTTTATTATAGGTTTTACCATCTACAGATACATTCAGTAATAAGCTTCCACCAGCGACACTCCCGCCAGGTGTGATGGTAAAAGTAACCGACTGCTCATCACCTTTTTTTGCTAAGGTAAAATCAACTTTCTGCGGACTCACTTTCCAGCCTGTTGGCAACTCAGGTATAAGTACTCCTGTTGCCTGATCTTTAAATCCTTTTAGCAAAACAGTGATGCTTTTCGGCTCATTACCATTAAATATAAATGCCTTTTCTGCTAAGGTAGCAGTTACCGGTGGAGCAATAACTAAGGGCTGATAAACCTCTCCACGCACCTGATCTGTGTATTTGAAGACTACCGGACGATTTTTAATGATCACTTCATTACCAATCTTGATTTTAAAAATGGCCGATAGTGCAGGTCCATTTTCTGGCATTCCAATTTTGCTAAGCGAATCCACAACAAATGAACCTAGTGGATGTTTTTTCTCCAGCCAGTACGCTTGTGAAATACCAATATTGTTGGTTGCTATTTCTTTATCCTGACTCACAAATTTATTAGGTAATAAATCGAATTTTGTACCGGTACTCGTTTCTTCCAGACTAATATTTAATGGAAAGCCCGGCTTTACTCTTGAAATACCCTGTACTTTAACATTTACAGGTTGATTTAAGGCATAAGAGGGGCTTGTAGCAGAACTTTCAAACCAGATACCAGCAGCTGCCAGGATCAAATCATCCAACAGTTCATGTTTAAAAGGCTTTCCTTTTACCAACTGCCTTAGCTTTATCAACTTTTCAATAGATTTCGAAGGATCGGCAGCATCGTATGATGTATTTATTTCCTCTAGTAATTGCTTTATAGCAACATTACCAGGTGTTCTATTTAAGCTAAAATCGACACCATCAAAGATATCCTTGTTTGCTCTTTCGCCAGCTACAGGAGTAAAGTATTCTATAGAAGTACCACGTTGTCTTGCCGCACCAAAACCCTGACTTCTGTGATTAGATCTACTTTCTGCAGCGATTTCACCATAACTTTTACCCAATAGTGGATTGTATAAACCTACATCAATCTTCATCTGATCGTCTGCAGTAGTATTGTTTCCACCAAAATTAAATGTATTCCAAACAATTCGCTTGGTTTTCCATGGTTTAACAAAAGCTAATTGTTCTGGAAATTGTTTAGGATCGGCTGCTGCAACAAATGCCTCACGTGCAAGAATTGCAGAACCTGAATGGTGACCATGGCCGGCACGTGCATCTTCAGGAAAACGAGTAATGATTACGTCTGGTTGAAATTTACGAATCACCCATACCACATCAGCAAGAATCTTTGCCTTATCCCATATTTTAAAACTTTCTTCTGGATTTTTAGAAAAGCCAAAGTCGTTAGCCCGGGTAAAAAATTGTTCCGCACCGTCCATACGTCGTGCAGCCAATAATTCCTGAGTACGAATCAATCCGAGCAGTTCTGCCTGTTCATTACCGATCAGGTTTTGTCCGCCATCCCCTCTGGTTAAAGATAAATACCCTGTTCTTACTTTTTTCTCTTTGGCCAGATAGCCTAATAAACGAGTATTTTCATCATCAGGGTGAGCTGCAATGTACAACACACTTCCTGTAACGTTTAAGGCTTCAAGACCTTGCTTAATCTCCGCAGCATTTAATTGATGCATATTTTGCGCAGTAGCGAAAAAAGGAAGTATGGCAATAAATAAGAACGTGGATAAACGAAACTTCATATGCTGATTTTAAAAAATAAGGTTGTCTGAAAGACTTATGATACACAGTCTTTTCAGACAACCTCCGAAATTAATTAAAATCATTGAGATGAAGTTCAAAAGCAGATTAAACTCCGTAACAATCCTGCAAGATTAAGTTTATATTACAGCAAAATCTTACTGCTTACTTCCTTATCTACGGTAATAAATCCCGGGTATTTCACCAGGGTATTTCCTACTTTAATACTTGGTCTGATTTTTAAAGTCAGGATACCTTTCTTTTCAGGGCCACCATTTTTTCCGCCTTTAAGAAATTCAGCAATCTCTCCCATTACTTTACTGTTAGATACAAAAGGATAAACATTTATTTCCATATCTACCGGTACTGTTGATGATTGACCAGCTGCAACATTCAGAGGCTGATTAACAAAACCGGTTGCCAGTTCTTGCCTGTTGATCAGAATTTTGTATTCAAACTGATTTATTGAAGCGTCATCACCTGTCGGGTTTTTAACCTCCAGATTTAAACGACCTCTTAATGGCACATCTTTTCTAAGCAGTCCCAATGCTAAGCCTGGTAAACTCCCCATATTGATATCCCCATTCTCAATCATTTTCTTCACATCTGCACCACCTAAAGTTAACTGATCTGCAGAAGTGATCCTGTAGGTACACTTTTCAAGTGCTTTAATTTGTTGTGCCTGCTTATTGATGCCACAACTTGATATAACAATAGCCGTAAGGCATAATAACATTATTTTCTTCATAACAGCTATAACGGTAATTGATCCAAAATAATATCTACTTAGCGCTTGCGGTTATGTAAACTTTTACTGATGATGTGATCAACACTATATTTTCCAGCTCCAGAAACCAATAAGAATATGTAAGCTAGAAGGTATTGTAACCCCAATTCTTTTTTACCAAAACCATCGGCTGCATGCACAATAAACACTGCTGTTATCATAGTAATAATTAATGGTATAGTTACTAATCTTGTAGCAAACCCTAATAATAAGAAAATAGAACAGAAAAATTCTGCAAAAACTGCTAGATACAATGATGTTGTAGCACCAACACCTATAGGATCACCAAATTGAATTTCTCCACCTGCAGTAAGCATTCCTAGCTTCTGATAACCATGAACGATCATAAATGATGCAATACCTATACGCAAAATAAGTAGCATAAAATGAAGCGCTTCCTGATTCAAATTGGTGTTAAATAATCTTTTCATAAAAATTAAAATTGTTTGTTGTTAAATGTTAAATATGGATAATTGTTTATTTTTTTCTGTTTTGCGTTTTAATTACACTAGCAGCGATTTAATAAAACCTGATACTGCATCTTTTAAAATGCGACGATCCCCCTCAGTTGGTCCGCCCTCATTCCTCATCATTTGAATGGAGACTAGTCCATGAAGAATTGATAAGTAAGTATGGTATTTCAGGAAAAAATCAGCTTCTGGATCTGGGCTTGCTTTAATAGTTTCCTCGATAGTAGAAATCATTATGGTGGTCATAGTTTTCATTTCCGCAATCTGATTTACCCTTTCACAGGCAGGAATCCCCAAGCCAAACATGAGCTGATAATATTCTTTATGCTCAAATGCAAAATCCCAATAAGCATAAGCTATGGCTTCCAATTGTTCGGCCGGCTCAATATGCTGTATTTTAACTTCCTGCATCGTATCTGCCAACTTCTGAAAACCCTCTTTAGTAAACTCAAGCAATATGGCTTCCTTATTTTCGAAATGATTATAAATCACAGGAATACTGTACTCAATTGCATCGGCTATTTTTCGGATGGATAAAGATTGCCAGCCCTCAGTTAATACCTGATGCCAGGCAGCTTCCAGTATACTTGCTCTAATTTCCTCTTTCTGTCTGATCCTACGTTCTGCAATTCCCATATGCTATATATTTTAGTTAACAGTGTTAGCAAAAGTAATAGTTAAAATAGTTTTACAAAACTATTTTGTATTTTCTGACATAACTACAATAAAAACATTTGTATCTGGATAAATAAATCCAGCCTATTTGTGGATGAATCTAAAAGTGAGATTGATACGTGGACCTGTTGGAATGATGGTTTTTGGCAATCTATGCTCCCATAAGTGCTGGGTTTCTGCTTTCATAACCAATAAACTGCCATGTGATAGTTCGACAGAGATAATTGGAATTTTCTCCACGTAATGTCTGAACTGAAATATTCGATTTGCCCCAAAACTTACTGATGCAATAAAAGGGTATTGTCCCAGGTTCTTTTTATTATCTCGATGCCAGCCAATATGGTCGGCCCCGGTCCCGTAATGATTAAGTGTGCAGCTGTTAAACTCCACCTCAAATTTACTTTCTATATATTCTTTGATGGTTTGAAGCTCCGGAATCCATGGCTGCGCATTCATTAAAATACCATTATGATTATAGCTAATATCCTCATCACCATAAAATGCCGTATATCTGGGTAAGAGAGCAAAATATCTGTCACTTTCATTTTTGTCGAAAAATTCAGGATAAAAAAATGCTTCCCCTGGGATTGGTAACAAGTTTAAATGATCCAGGTACAGCGACTTATCCATGGTGGTAAATATACTAGATATATTCCATCATGTAAGATTTTGGTTTTTCTGATCGTAATTTTTTAAGCGCCTGGTCCTTAATTTGTCGAACACGCTCCTTACCTAAGTTCATTTTAGACCCAATCTCATCCAATCCGATTGCCGCATCACCACCTAAGCCATAAAACATCGAAAGTATTTCCTTTTCGCGTTGGGGCAACCTCCTCATTAATCTTTTGATATCAATCAAAACAGAGCTTTCCAGCGTCGAAGAATCTGTTTTCTCTACGTTTTCATCTTCAATTGTATCTGCCAGAGTTAAACCTGATTCCTCTCCTATCACTGCATCTAAAGAGGCTGTCATAGGTGCGTGAAAAAGATAATCTGAGACTTTTTCTTTAGAAAGTTCAATAAATTCACATACCTCTTCCAAACTTGGCTTTCTTTCTAAACGTTGCTCAAGTTCTCCCATTGCTTTATTGATCCTGGTGATCCCTCCAATTTGATTTGCTGGCAGTCGTACTATCCTTTTTTGTTCAGCTATTGCCAACATAATGCTTTGACGAATCCACCAGACCGCAAAAGAAATAAATTTAAACCCTTTAGTTTCATCAAAACGTTGTGCCGCTTTAATTAAGCCCAGGTTCCCCTCAGCAATCAGGTCAGAAAGACGCATACCCTGATTTTGATATTTTTTTGCTACTGACACCACAAAACGCAAGTTTGCATTTACCAATCTGTCTAATGCCACCTGCTCACCCTTTTTAATTTTTTGAGCCAATGCAATCTCATCTTCTGTAGTGAGCAGGTCGATCCTCGAAATCTCATACAGGTATTTTTCTAACGAGTCCGAATCACGGTTTGTAATGGACTGCTCAATCTTTAATTGTCTCATTGCGGGCAAGGTCAGCAGAAATGAACTTTAGATCAATGGATATACTTTATTTCCGATTATTTTACGGAAAATTAAGTATAAACTTTCAATTTTTACGGAAACTTTAGCTCATCTGCCGTTTTTTTTGTTAATTTCGAAATTTCAGTGTAACAGGTACACTTTCTTCTAATTAACTGGTAATGAACCATACTGACTTAGACAAAACGGACATTGGTATTTTAAGGCTTTTGCAGCAGGATGCACTGCTGAGTAATAAGCAATTAGCTTTAGAATTAAATAAATCCACAGCCACTATACATGAAAGGGTAAGAAGATTAAAGACAGACGGCTATATCAAGCGTTCTGTTGCCATTCTGGATGCAAAAAAGATCGGAAAAAGCCTGATTGCCTATTCGCAGGTACAATTAAAAGAACATACCGACAGTGCATTAAGTGGATTTGAAAAAGAGGTAGTAAAATTCCCTGAGGTCATGGAATGCTATCATATGACCGGTGCTTTCGATTTTATCCTCAGAATTGTAATTTCTGATATGGACGCATATCATCACTTTTTAAGAAGTAAACTGGCACAGTTGAGCAATATTGGCACCGTTCAAAGCTTCTTCGTGATGTCTGAAATAAAAACTGAAACTGCTTACCCCCTTCAATGAGCGGCTATCAATTATGATCTTATAGCCGTAATCTTGTAAAGTGGAAAATCTACAGGTTCCTCTTTCCCTTTAATCAATTTATATTCATAAAACCGATCCAGGTAATTTTTAAATCGCGTTAATGACGGTAAATCACCACTATATTCTTCATCATACTCAACCGTTTCTCCAATCCTAAGTGCCGGTTCTGGATCACTTAGTTTATGCATTTGCGTTAAGTCGATCGGGTTTATATGCTGTCTTAATTCATCCATAATACGTTTTTATCAAACCTACACTATTAAAAGGGTTATACGCCTACAATATGGGCATAACATCGTTAATATAAATTAATCTCAATTCTTAATCAATGTCAAAAAAAATACTATTTTTACAGATATGGATTATTTTAACACTCTCGAACCTCTGCTTCGAGCATTCTGGTTTATCGCGCTTCCAGTGAGCTTAATATTTGCCGTTCAGACAGTAATGACCTTTCTGGGTCTTGATAGTGCAGATGGTATAGAAGCTGACTTTGATGGCAACCTTGATCATGCCGATGCACCCTTTCAGTTATTTTCTTTCAGAAACCTGATTAACTTTTTATTGGGTTTAAGCTGGACGGGGATTTCATTTTATCAGCTGATAAGTAATAAACCTCTGCTCATCTTACTTTCAATTGCTGTAGGCATAGGTTTTATCTTGTTATTTTTTGCGATTATAAAGCAAATTCAAAAGCTAGCGGAAGATAATACCTTTAAAATCGAGCATGCATTAAACAAATCAGGCTCAGTTTACATTCGTATCCCCGGACAAAGAGCCGGAAATGGAAAAATTCAGGTTAGTGTAAAGGGCTCATTTAAAGAGATTGATGCCATAACAGATCAGGATACCATAGAAAGCGGGGCCAACGTCCGTATTATTAAAATAGAAAATCAAAACTTAGTACTCGTAGAAAAAATTTAATGGAAAACCTTTTACAATCCCCTCTTACGATCATTCTTGTGATCGTTATCGTTATTTTTGTGACTTTATCGGCTCTTATTTCCCGATATAAAAGATGTCCGTCAGATAAGATTCTTGTTATTTATGGTAAGACAGGTGGTACCTCAGCCAAGTGTGTACATGGTGGTGGTGCTTTCATCTGGCCAGTTATCCAGGATTTTGCTTATCTGGACCTAAAACCTTTATCTATTGAAGCCAACCTTGTAAATGCACTGAGTCGCCAAAACATTAGAGTTGATGTGCCTTGTCGCTTTACTATTGCTATTTCTACAGACTCTGACAGTATGAACAATGCTGCTGAGCGTTTGTTAGGTTTGGCGTCTAGTGATATCCAGGAACTGGCAAAAGACATCCTTTTTGGTCAGCTTCGTTTGGTTATTGCGACCATGACTATTGAGGAGATCAA
>JBEBUV010000108.1:0-11039 GCA_040393085.1 Pedobacter hiemivivus
AAAAGCAGTATCAGAGCAGTATCTGACCAGTACCTGAGCAGTATCTGAGCAGTACCTGTTATACACCAAACCACCATCATTCTTTGCAAATAATCTGGCAGTAACAAGTTTACGACTAGCAATAACATTAAGTTTAAATTCATAAATACTTGATTTAAATGATATAATTATTAATTATCAATTGATAAAATCTAATCTAAAATCAAAACATAATAAATCCTAATATTTAGCAGGCCGTGACCGGATTTGACCGGATATGACCGGATTTGACCGATTTTTTCCTATAGATTTTCCATCAATCTGACCAGTTCAGCTTTCACATAATAATGTTTACTACCAATCATATGTGTATTAATGCGTTTCTCTTTACGCCAGCGGTACAAAGTTTTTTCAGAAATCTTTAACAGGCGCTTTGCATCGCTATTATCCAGCAGTTCTTCCTCGATAGGAATTTTCTGTATAGATAGTGTATGCAATGCAGCCTTGATTCCTATTAATTCTTCTAAAATTTCTTTTAATAGAGCGATTATTTTTAATAGCATAGGTGGATAAAGCAATAGGGATATAATTGCTAGATTTTTCCTGATTTAGCTTAAGGAACTATATTTGGCGATCAATGCTTTCGAGTATTCTTCTGCAAATTCCCTTTTCCAGGATGCAAAACCAAGTCGAACATTTTTCACCCCTGGGCCTGCTTTCTGTGAACCAGGTAAATAAGGTACTTGAAATCCATTTCTTTCTAAATATTCTATTGAACTTGATAACACTTCATCATCAGGAAACTCTAGCCAGATACTTAAGCCGCTTGTGGGTTTATTTAATATGAGCACTTTACTTAAAGCATTAACCATTAGCATATATGAATCAAAACAGTTATTATTTATCTCGTTTTGCATCCTTTTGATCATATGCCATAACTTGTTATTGTTCAACATATCAGTAATCATCTGCTCTAGTATTATATCTTTATAAGGACTAATTGGAAGTGATTGTTTTTGGAACAGCTTTATGAATTCTTCTGATGCTACAATAGTGCGTGTTTGCTGCGTATAGGGAGATATTAAGCTAAGTGCTCCACTATATATCACATGTCCTTTATGCTCATAACAGACCAAAGGTGTAAAAGGCATTTTTTCACGCCAAAATTCATGGTAATCATCCTCTTCGAAGATATAGAAACTATGTGCAATAGCTAATGATAAAAGTTCAGCACAGATATTACTTTCAAGCACATAGCTTTCTGGAAAACTACATTGGGGTCTTAAGTGTATCACTTTAATTTTAGTATGGCTAAGTAGAATTTTCAATTCTATTAAAAAGTTATGATCCATGGGTATTTCATGACTTTTCACCTCTTTATAATTTTTAAGGATATTACATAACTCCTCGTCCTTAGGTGATGTATTAACAATTACATCATCAGGTTTAAGCAAAACATTAAAAACCTGTTGTAAACTTTCCTTACGACCTAAAACCACTTCCAGGCCACTCCTATTTATTAAAAAACTTCTTTTAGAATTCAGGTATTCAAAAATTGCTGCTTTATAGGCTGCTCCCTGCGTAGCTTTGATTCTGGCTAACTGAGTATTCTTTTTATAAACATTATAGTTCTTTTTCGTTTTACTAAATTCAAGACCTTGTAACACATATTGAGAATCAGGCACATCAAAGCCAATTGTTACAAAATCTTGTTTATAAAAGCCTTCCTCTTCTTTTATAAACGGAGGTTGTCCCAGTGGGATTGGTAGCCACTTCACTGCTTGTGTTTCCGGATAGAAATGATTACTATTTGGAAAATTAAAACTGACATAAGTACCGGAACCTAATTTGGCTTCAAGCCATCCCTTATCTACTAGACGACCATATATCCTCTGTACAGATGTATCATGAACACTATAATGTTTTGCTAAAACGCGATATGCAGGAAGCTTTTCCCCTGACTGTAATTTCCCTGTTTCAATATGGGAAATAATCAAATCATGTAGGTAATCATTAATAACCATGTCATCTTTGAGTTGAGATAGAGACCAAATCTCTGCGTTAATTTCAATCATTCTTCTATTTTTTAAATATTAAAAATATAATCTTAAAGAAAATATTGGAATATGTGAAGAAATAAAAATAATTGACAATTGACCACACCACTTTTAAGAGAATTGACCACACCCTATTTCAATTAATCAAATGATATTTGAGTGTACAATTCTTAAGATTATGGATAATCAAATTATGAGATTTAAGCATGAGTTAATACTGAAGTATGTTACGCCAATACTTGAGATAATTTTGCCTAAAGATGAAAACCTGATTCAGGAACTACTGGTGCATAGTCGTTTACACAGCGTTATTAAATATCAGCTCATCGAAACTCCAGGAGTCTGGAAAGATGGAAATATGTGGTTCTCTATAGATGCACTAATGCATAGCTATTATATCTGTCCAGACACTCAAGTAAATTGTGGCCGACAAATATGGAAGAAGCAACAATTTATTTTTGATAATCAGAATTTCTATGATCAGCAGCATCGAAGCGATTATATTCAGGCAGTAGAGCCTGGGACAATAATTTCTATATCCTACTCAGCTCTGAACTGGATGCAAGAACATTTTGTATCTATAAAGCAACAATTAATTCAATTATCCAGAATTCAGCAGCAATACTACCGCAGCCATGCGCAATTACTAATAAAGCCACCATTAGAAAAGGTCAAAGCATTTACAACAACTCATAAACTCTTTTCCTCCGTTGCCAACAATACCATTAATGGGATGCATACTGGTTTAAGTAGACAAGGTTATGAAAACCAGTTGAAAAAACTCCAATAACACAGATTATTAAAGTTAATGCTCATTATGCGCATTTAAAATGCAAGATATAAGCATAATATATGCAATTCTATTGCTAACACCCTCATAGCTATCTGGTCTACATTTGATTATTAACCAAAATAGATGGATCATGAAAGCATTAAATCCCATTAACAGAATAGAGTTTTTTATAGCAATAATAACAGTAGTACTTATATTATTTTGGCTATATGCTGCCGGAACACAAATATCTGACTTTAACAAGTTTAAAGGAGAGATGAATAATCAGGTATTTTCTGGAGTCATCAGTAACGTACTAGCCTATCTTATTCCAGTTCTTGAAATTACCATAGCTGGTTTACTCGTTTATTCTTTTACAAGGCTATGGGGAATGATCTTTAGTTTTTCACTACTGCTCGTTTTCAGCACTTATGTTGGTCTGGCTTTGTTAAATGTATTTAGCCGGATGCCTTGTACTTGTGCTGGTCTATTGGGTGGCAGCAGCACATGGGAGTGGAATTTAACATTGAACCTAATTGTTACGGCAGTTGCCGCAGCAGGGTTAATACTAAACCTAAAGTGGAGAAGAAAGGAGGGTAAAGGTATGGATGCAATAGTATCACATGCCCCATTACCGGCATGACAGTGATCCGAACCTCCTGTGTTAACCCGGTCTTTGCGTGCAGGTTGTAAAATTTAACAGAAGACCCATCAAAAAAAAAAATTATGAGAATATTAAAAAACACACCCTTGATGGCCTTCGTATTAGGTCTCGGGTTTATAACAATAATGGGAATGAGCAGTTTTACAAAAAACAGCAAAACTGGTGTATTAGTTGAACCCCATACATTTGTTAACGTAAATTATGCAACTAACCCCAATTCTATGAATCCGGCTGATTATGAGTACCGTCCATCTGCGATCTGCAATGATTCTGAAGAGATAATTACTTGCAGCGCCAGATGGTTGGAACCTACAGCACCATCTATTGGTGATCCACCTAGTGGCACTTATGATACCAAGCTTTCGAACGGAGAAGTTGAATTAGTTCCGTAACATGCATTACAGCAGATTATAAGATAGGATATTTCCCTATCTTATAATCTGCTATTTTTCAATTAGGGACTTTGTTAATGTATTTATAAGTCCATCACCTCCTTTTGCCCAAAGCTCTGTTGAATCATTATTCATTATTTCACCATTTTTCCCTATAAGAACTGGATAAGGGTAGCCACTTACATAAAACTGTTTAACAATAGGATGCTGACTTCCTTGTCCATTAGTATAAAGATTAATGGCATCAGACGAAGTATAATCACCACTTTTTAAACCTTTAATCCACCGTTCCCTGCTGGAATCAATACTAACTGTTATGAACACAACATTTGGATTATTTTTAAAAAAAAGTTCTGCTTTCGAGACAGAATGTTTAAAATAATATGAACAGCCACCACAGCCCGTAAACCAAAAATCGACAAAAACAAGCTTGCCCTTAAAGTCAGAAAGCTTGACTAGATTTCCAGAGCTGTCTGGCAATTCAAAATTATATGCCATTGTTCCAATCTGTTGTCTTTTTAATAAAGAACTTAAAACCGCATGATAAGTTTTATTCACGACAAAATTCAGAGCATCATTTAAAAGACTATCTATCCTCGCAATGTTTGAGTTATTAACCAGATAATCGGTCACTAACTTTTCTCTTAAAATTCCTGTATACTGATTCTTTATTCTATCATAAGGATTTTGATGATATAACATTCTGTTTTCTAAACCAGACCTAGATAATAGCATAACAGAATAATAGGAAGATTTAATCTTAGCATCGAGAGAAGTTATTTTTAGTTTGTCAAATTCATACATTTTAGCTTTATATGTTGAATCAAAATTGTTTTTTTTATTGAATACTAAACCTTTTTCTACATCTTGATAAGCGAGATTAATAGCATCAAATAGAGACTTGCCATGGATACCTATAATATCCGCTTTAAGAAGGTTGTAGATAGCTAGAGGTAATTTATTCTTGTGTTTTTCAAGAATTGCTAACTCTTTTTCTAACCCAAATCTGATTTGACGTTCGAAGACAAATTCAAACTTTTCTAAAAGAGATGGTTTTGAGGGAGTCTTTACCTTGTAATTTTTATACAACTGACCTCTCTCCTTTTCTAGGATCGAAAGAAATTTATACTTATCAGATCCCCGGCCAGAAAATTTCAATTCATAACAGTTATAACAAAATGTATCTCCCCAAGCCGTGACTTCTTTCCTTCCGGAGTTGGTCTTATCCAAGATCTGTATTTTAATATTATCTCCAGGGCTACAGAGTTGCTGATTGAGTAATGTTATTGGAGTTAATTTATCACTTTTTCTCAACATTGTACAGTAAACTGATTCAGTTAAAGAATCTATTTCAAATCTGAATTTATTATTTTTGATGACAGTGGAATATTGTCGTGCCGGTATGTAGTTTCTTTTTTTACGAGAAAAGTAGTTCGGCCACAGCTTTAACGTAATTGTATCATTTGATTGGGTCTTATCATACTCAACATTAATATAAGCCTTTTTAAAGGGCTCGAATTTACTCTGCGCACTGCTAGTGTTGAATCCAGCAAGCATAAATAGTACTATAATTATATATTTTCTACAGTCTTTCATTTTAAAAAAGGGATGATTAATGTGAATTTTGTTGTATACCACTTAAAAGTATTTCGTCAGGTGGAATTGGAAAAACATATCGAGAATCATTTGGCTTTAATGTATATATAACGCCATTCAGATTCCGACTTAGGATTTTGGAAAAACGTATATCTTTATTTAGCCTGCGCAAATCAGACCAGCGTAGACCTCTATACACCAGTTCCTTTCTACGCTCAGTTAATATCTGAGTTAAAGCATCGTCAGCATCTGTGGCGGAAAATTTTGGGTATGGTATATTTTTATTCCATCTCTTTACCATCAGAGAATTTAAATCTTCTATGGCTGGCATCACCTTATTTGCCCTAGCCCGGCACTCTGCACGAATTAGAAATACCTCATTAGTAGCTAAGCCATTAAATAAGGCGCTGGTACCAGTATATGACCCTTTGAAAACCTGAGACGCTGTAAAAAACGCACTTAATCGTAAATCATTAGAATCATAAGATTGATACAATTCAGATACAATGGTACCAGTTCTTACTGTAGTGTATGTTGTCATTTGCCATTCAAAAATGGTTTCATCATTAAATTGTGCAAATGGTCTGGCAGCACTAATGTTTAGTGTATTGTAATCTATTAATTTGTTATAAACCTGTAAGCATGAATCTGCATATAATCCAGCATTATCATAATCCTCCATTGACAAGTACACACGTGATAGCATTGCATAAACCGCAGGGATTGAAGGACGGGTTTTGTATAATGGAGTCTGTGGCAAGAGGTAACGAGAAGCCTTTAGATCTTCAATCACCTGATTATAGGTTTCTGCAACAGTAGCTCGTACGGCTTTGTCATTTACGTTTGCAGTTAAGCGTAATGGGATACCCAGTTCATCATTAGCTGACTTTGAGGAAAAAGAGGGACAAAACTGTTGGGCAATCGTAAAGAAATCATATGCGCGATAAAACAGGGCAGCCCCTTTTACATTATTATGTGCCGCATTTATAAATGTAATTTTTTCCAATCCGTCCAAAACGATATTGTCTTGTAAAATTCTGTTATAGGCATTTGTCCAGTCGTTAACAGATTTGCCCAAATATGGATCTTTAGCCCATATATAAGCCCCCTGTTCTATTGAACCAACACTTTGCCAAACAGCATAGGAAACTGAATGGTCACCTGAGGCCACTTCAGTATTCCCTAAGCCACCATTTATATTAAATGAATATGTATTATCCAAAAGTGATTGATAATCCTCAACCGTCGATGGGACAACAAGGTTTTTATTAGGCCTAACACCTAGCCAGTCCTTTTTACAGGATATAAGACTAATGCTAAAGACTAGCAGCAAAAAAAAGCTCCAGATTGTGTATTTATATAAATTCATAATATGTGATTTTAAACGTTAAAAATTATAGACTGGCTTTTATTCCAAACGCCCACGTTTTTGGTGCTAGAATACCTCCAGTAGGATAGTCAGGATCTAGCCCTTTCTTATTAGCCCTCCATAAAACGCCCATATTATTAGCGTAAAGATGAAATTTGATCCGACTAAAGGGTAAACGAGTTAAAATTGATCTATCTAGTTCATAACTGAGGCTTATATCCTGTAAGCGGATATGATCACCTTTTTCTACCAGTACCTCAGCACCATTATAAAAAGCATCTCTGTTATTGTCAACTGGATAAATGAAAGATGGTATACTTGTATTGGCTTCGTCACCCGTTTTTTGCCAACGATTCACATAATCATTATTCCCAATCCAACGTGTAATTAAATTACTATAACTTACGCTATTACGCTTAAAATAGTAATCAAACTTATAGCTTATATTGAATGCAAAATCAAATTGCTTATAATTAAATCGGTTGTTCATGCCGCCGAAATAAACAGGTCGTGCATTGCCTATATATGCCAATTGGTCTATAGAAGTAGGATTAAGTAACGTAGCATAGTCAGTACTGATGTTACCTGTTGCATCAAAGCCTCTGGGTGCTCCAGTTGATGGATCGAGGCCTGCCCATCGATTGGCATAGACAGCATAAACAGGTTTACCTACAATTGGAGAAATGTTTTGTGCTCCACCACCGACTAATCCGTTTAGGGTAATATTTGTTCCATTATATTTTGTAACTTCATCTGTTGCCCAGCTAAAGAGATAAGAGGTTTCCCATCTAAAGTCTTTATCTATATTCTTCAGATTTAATTCTATATCAACGCCATGCCCCTTGGTGCCGGCATAATTCCCTTTTAAATTAGTTATTCCGCTTGTGGGCGCGAAGACAGTAAAGCCAATCAGATCTATCCCTTTTTTATTATAATATTCAAAAGAGCCGCTAAGTACTTTGTGGATCATAGTGAAATCAGCACCAAAATTTAACATTCGTGTTTTTTCCCATTGGAGATCAGGGTTTCCATAATTGGAAACTGTTGCATAAGTAGCATTAGTAAACCGTGCAGCAGTGCTATATTGAAATGTAGTTACTGCAGTCAAACTCTTATCTAAATTACCCTGAAAGCCATAGGATACTCTTAGCTTAATTTCGGGCAACCAATCAAAATTATAAAAGCCTTCTTTATTCAAATCCCATTTAATACCCGTACTCCATAACGGTATACCCTTTTGGTTAGCATTTACACCAAAGTAATTACTTGCATCTATTCGCCCACTGGCTGATAATGTGTATTTATCCTGATAGGTATAAGCCATATTGGCAAAATAAGTACGAAAGCGGCTAATTGTACTGCTGCCAGAACCGCTTGATGCAATCGAACCTCGTGAACTTCCGCCAGGATTTAAAGGAAATGTAGTAGTATTATTTACAGGTTTGGAAGTTAAAAGGTCATCATTATAGCCATACAAAATGTAACTATTTCCAGAAGTTTCTACTTCCGACACTTCATGACCAACGATTCCATTAAAGGCATGCTTTTTAAAAACTCGGTTGAAATTTAATACCATCCTTAAGCGGTTGGAGCTCTGCAAACCAATGTCCCCATTTAAAATACCTCCACGGGGGATATTGCTCAATGAGGTAACAGTACCTGTAGAATTTACGCTAGCATATCGATTGCTGAAATCTCTTGCGTAAAAACTCTTTTCAACAGCCAGTGTTTTACTAGTGGTATTACTATTATCATACTGGTATTTCATTTCTACGCTTAAACCTCTTACAAGCGTATATTTTATTCCGGCATTTAGTCGTATATCACTCATTTTTGTAATAGTAGTATTGTAGCCATTACTAATTTCTTCTACAGGTGAAAACTGCCAGTTTAGATAGCCCTTATTCGGTGCGCCTTGTACAAATCCGTTTGAATAAGATTTTAAAACTATTAATGGATTACCCATTTCATCAGCTAATTGCGTATAAGGTGTGAAACTACTGTAATTACCACCGGTGAATAGTTGAGGTAATGTCTTATCAATTAATGTGGTGCTTTGTACATAGCTGATACCTCCTGTTAATTGAAAGTTTTTAACCGGTGTGAAAGTATTATTAGTATTCAGCGTAATACGATCATAACCATCCCCTACAGTATTTTGTAGATTTTTGTCATAACCAGTCGAAATGTAATAGGTGTTTTGTGTACTCCCCCCCATTAAACTTAGGCTATACTGTTGGTTAACCGACCGGCGGTAAAAGTATTTACTTAAGTCATTCCTTAAATCGATGCTTCTTAAAGGGGTAATCTGTTCATCAGCCTGAGTCTGTGTAAAGGTGCCATTACTTTGTTTTACCCTATTTAGCAACTCTACAACTGGAGAGAGTGGAATATACGTTGACGTATTTAGTGTGGGATTATTAGATGCTATGTCTAAGTCATATTTTCCCTGATCAAATAGTGTTTTCTCTAAATCTATAAAACTCCCAGCATCAAGGTAGTTTGGGTCGTAAAAAAGATCAGGTTTATTGCTAACTGTTATATTGTTATTTAGTTGTATTCTTATTGGTTGGTTTAAACGACCCTTTTTGGTTGTAATTACAATTACACCATTGCCAGCCTGCACCCCCCAAATGGAGGAGGCTGCAGCATCTTTGAGAATAAATACATCTTCAATGTCGTTCGGATTAATATTATTGATATCTCCATCATAAGGGAAATTGTCTACTACTATAAGTGGATTATCGTTCGCATATATCGTACTACGGCCACGTATACTTAATTTATCATTTTTGTTGCCAGTTATACCGGGGCTATTAAATACCAATCCATTTGTAATACCCTCTAACTTACTAATAACATTAGTGCTCACTCGAGCCTCATACATTTCTCTATTGGGCTGAGCAAATGATCCTGTAGCCCGTTCTTTAGGGATATTTTGATAACCACTAGATACAATTTCTACTTCTTTCAGGTTTTGATCATCGTTATCAAGTTCGATCACCAATCTCCTTTTGAGAGGAATTTCGATATTGATGTTTTTTGTTTTGTAACCAATAGACCTTACGGATAGGTTATAACTACCGGTATTCAAGGATAAAAGAAACTCTCCCTTGTCGTTAGTAGGAATATTTTGATTGGTGTTTGTGATTTTTATTACAGCACCAGATAAGTTTTCACCTGTTAAAGCGGAAATTATCTTTCCGATTATTGCTTGATTTTTTAAGGGCGGTGGCTCTATGGGATCTTGGGCTTTGACACTAAAATTTAAGCAAAGCACGGCCATTACGATGATTTGTATCGTTTTTAACATATTTGGTTAGCGAGTTAAAATAACCTGCATACCATTTAAGAAATAACGATCTATACCTGGCATGCAGGTGGTGTAATTAATTCTGAAAATTTATGAGTGGAAATCACTCAAATTAAGATAACTCAATACAAGAGAGGTGGACGAATGATATGTTTATAGATTTTAAAGGGACTGATTTGTTTAGTTTTCATTTCTATAAAAGTTAGTTTTTTTAATGATCGCTCCGGTAAAGAGGAACCATAATTGGTTTGCATTAATTAGAATACATTTTTTACGCAAATACGAAGACATTTCTTTCCCTTGGGGATTGAACATAGCTCTCCCAGTTGCAAGATTTTCGCATTTTTTAACACTTACTTTGAGGACAGATCGGGAGCTAAAAAAAGTATTAACCCCCTCTCCAACCACTCAATTGTTAAAAATAAGATGGAAATAATGCAATTTTACTTGTTCAGCAAGGATAATAATTGACCCTCGATTGCATTTTACATTGGAAGTCATCGTAATGACTAAACCTGCAAATCTAATCTGCGGGTTTGATGATGTTTTTGGTAGTTTGTTTTTTGTTCATAACTCTCTTTTTTAAATTTTTAAAAAAGCTCGAGCAATGAATCAAGTATAAATAAGTGCCTTTCATCAAAAAAGAGATGGGACAAACCTTATTTCCAATCGAGGGTCGTAGGAGAACCTTTTAACAAAAACAAGAGAATGCCCATCTCTCCTTTGGAAATTCAAAGATAGAGAATGGACTTTGATCTCCTGAACTTGTGTTAAATGAAAATTCCTACGTTTTCGATTACAAGATTCAGCATCAATAGCCTTTAAACAGCATCAAACATAGCATTAAGCTACATTGATATAACAAACTTAACTAGAATATTCGATTATTACAAATTT
>JBEBUV010000109.1:0-11032 GCA_040393085.1 Pedobacter hiemivivus
TATCATAATCTTTCACGTGTTCTATATTCATTCCACGCTCCAACATCAATACCCTTAAGCCTTTTTCTGTTAATTCTTTTGCAGCCCAGCCACCACTAATCCCCGATCCTATTACAATAGCATCGTATGTATTTTCCTTTTTTAAATCGGTATTTATATTCATGATTTATTTATTCCTTTTCCTTAAAATTTAACCTTAACTAGCCCAGGATTTCTGTCCTGGTTTCAAATCAGCAGATCCATCGTAGCGACCCGGAATAGCAATGTATTCACGCGCTTGTGTGCAACCTATTTCTGAAGCGAAATATCCAAGTACAGTCAGATCTCTTAGCAATACAAAGAAATAGACAGCACCTTTCTTTTTAGCCGCTCTATCTGCTTTTTGCTGATCGATGGTTTCGGTTCTAAGAGAACCTACCAATTGTTCACGTTCTTTTACGGTTAGGGATAAAAATTCCTTATTAAAGTCTTTTAATGATTTTGTTTCCACAGCTTTTAGCCCATCTGCAAATGCCTTTTGCATATTAGCAGGATAACAATCTTTAATCATCATTGGGATAAAGCTACCTAAACCTGCTTCTTTAGCTCCTCCAACATCTTTAGTTGGCGGAATAATGATATCAGCAAGCTCTGCTAGTATCTGTTCTTCATTCGCTGAAAATGAGACGGTATTCTTCTCACCCTCAGGAAGTGTAAAACTTTCAAATAAAACACCAAAAGTAGTGGCCGAAATTGCTGTTCCGAGCCATACTGCAGTATTTTTAAGTGCTTCTCTTCTGTTCATTTCTTTGTGTGGTTGTGTGTGGTTAGTTTTAATAAAATAAATTGTTGCACTCATTGAAAAGTAAGTTTCAATGGGCGCAACAATTTAGGGCTTATTTATTAATCTGACAATACTATAAATAAGCAATGTTCAGTTAATCCTATTTATTTTTAATATTATCTATTTCAGCTTTTGGAATTGGATATATACTTCTAAAAGAAAGAATGCCTGAGAAAGTCGTGATTATTAATATTAGAAATTGAATCCAATAGATAAGTACAGCATACTAGCTTCTTTGGACGCTCCTACACTAGCCTGAAGCAAAATAACTTCGCCAGGCATCACATATAAACCTCCGCCATAGCCCTGATGCCACCTGCCAGATTGCTCACCTTTTTCCCATACACGACCTACATCGGTAAAACCGATCATCCCAACAGTACCAGGTACCAGGTAAGAAGTGAAGTTAAAAAGCTTAAGTCGCAGATCAAGATTGTTATAAATCATGCTGTTCCCAGTAAAACGCCTACTATTAAAACCACGTAAGCTATTTACACCGCCCAACTGCATACGCTGAAAGAAAGTAGGCTCACCTATAGTAGTTCCACCACCCAATCTATTAGCTATAACCAACCCTGACTTACCCGGATTAATGTAAAATCGAAATTCAGTAGATACAGAACCATAACTATCTCCAGCATTAGCTATTTGCTGTTGCGCTTTTAAAGCAGTTGCCCAGTAAATACCCTTTTTCGGTATCGCAATATTATCTCTGGTATCATAAGTCAGTCCCGCCTCAAAACCACCATAAAATTTATCAGAAAAAATCTCCTGATCTGGGTTGGCAGCATTGTAATCATTAAAAAATCGCTCTTCATTACCCGAAAACGTACTGGTATAGTAAGAAAATAATACACCTGCATTGGCGCGTAAATGTTTACCTAAATTACGACTCAGTTTAACATCAGCATTGAGATAATTGTATCGATTCCTATAGTAGGATATACCATCTTCACGCCTCATATCTTCCTCATCATAATCGTTATCAAGATTTTCAGTGTTGTTACCTAATCCAAAGAAGTTACTCAGATTATTAGGCCCCAGCAGATTTGCATGTATGCTGAGGTCGTAATTCCTTATGGCTTTCTTAAAATCTGAGATATAATCAAGTACAAATGATTTCCTGCCGCTATTATAATTAGCCCAGAATTCATGTTTACGCGCATACGGATTTTTCCTAAACCCTTGTTCTTCGATTACATAACCTAAGCCAATCTGTATACCCTGGTCAATATTGTATCCTCCGTTAAAAAGAACACCTGATCTATCGTATAAAAAGCTATTTTTATCGAATTGGTTGACTAATGAATCATTAGATAAACGGAACTTAGCTAAAGAACTTTCAGGAAACTGATTAGCTGTATCTGGCTGATCATAGATAAATGGTTTATTCTTTACATCCTTAGTGATCTGATACTGATTGGCAACTGATGAACCGATTAAGCGTATCTTAATCGGGGAAGCAGAATTCCCCTCTATTTTAAATGTATCCTCGCCTCCGATTGCAAAAAGTCTAACCTCCTTAGTAACCTCCTTATTAAATAGCCTTTTGTAGACCTGACGGCCTTTCTTACCTTCTTTGTTAATATTATGAACAACAATTTCTATATCACCACTTTCCAGGTTTTTAATTGTGAAAACTTCCTTTTTCTCCGAAGCAGGAATATCCACATTTATAGATAAGAACTTATAATACTGCTTGGCAAGTGTTTCCAACTGATCTCTTCTCGAACTAAAGTACCTGATCAACTCTGGCCCAGAAAGTTTAAATACTGTATCGGGCATTTTACGAAACGCCTTATTGATCAAGTCATCGCCAAGCTTTTCCTGTACATACTTTGCTTCATCTAACCAATCTTGTTCAGTCAGCTCATTTAAAAAATATCGATCAAAATATCTTTCATTAAAATTCCAATGGTTTACATCTCTAATATTTTCACTATAAGGCTGTAAATGAGTTTTAAGCCATTGGTGATTGAGTACCCACGGAAACACCCCAGATGTTTTATAAAAGACTTTGTCTCGATCGCGAGGAACAGGAATATAATTGGTCTCCTTTCCATCCTTTCCCTCTTCCTTAGCTACCCATCTCCAATTATCTTCATGTCTGTCCCAATCCCCTAATAAAAAGTCTAGAAACCTTGCTCTTAAGGTTAGCTTTTGGTCGGCTCTGGTATCGTTATTCTTCTGAATCTTTTTCTGTACTTTTTCAGTATTATCTGTCTTTTCTTCAAATGGACTTCTTTCCTCTATCAGATACACTGCATTGGCAAACTCTTTACGGTATTCTTTTAATCCTGGATCATCACCAACATATACGATTTCTGGTTTAGCATGAGGCAAATCAAGCGCCTCTGCAAAATCTGGTACAACCAATGAAGCAAATGGGTGATTAGTAGACACCTGATCTTGTGCAATGTCTTTTGCTATAGTTGCCCTGAGATTCTCTGCCAGTCCCCTTTCCGGGTATTTCTGTACCGTACGTAAAACCCACTCTTTGCCAGTAGGGTCAACCAATCTAAGTGAACGTGTTTGCATGCCACCCCCAAGCTTAATGATGGTTAATCCGCCTTTTTCTTTTTGAAGATCAATGATTCTCATTTTTACAGGTGTTGCCCATATTTCACGATGGCTCTCACCGAGCCAAAACCTGTGAAAACTACTCACCGCATTATATTCAGGAGCAACAGCAATGGTAATAGAATCTTTAGTATTAATCTCTTGAGCACTTGCATCAGGAAGCCCACTTAACAATAAAAGAATGGGATATAAGAGTGCAAGCAGGGACTTTTTAAAACTCATGATCATTATTTAATATTTAACGCCTACCCTAAGGGCTTTTAATCCTTCAACCCCCTGTAGCTCTTCCAATTCAAGATACTCCAGATCATCGTTTAACAAACGTTGCCCTTGTAATTTCTTAATATAACCCCGATAAGCTTGTGCCTCATGATTATCAAAATACACAATAGCTATTTTGCCTGGCTGTGTAAGCCGTTCGCTACTATCTTTAATTAAAGCCTTATCAATCCGCTTCTTAACCATCTGGTATCTAATATTGTAACTTCCCTCTACATCAAATCTTTGTTCATCAATCCTAAAGCTAATGTCGATCAACTTTTCATAAACAAAAATAAGTTGTGTCGTTTCCAATGGAATAGAAAAATATGGTCCTAAATTATTCGTAGTACGTGCTATTTCTGCTAGTACACGCAGCTGTCTCAGCCTAAAATCATGAATTATGTTTGATGGAAAAGGAATTCCCGGTGTAATAGATTGTCCCAGATAAAGATCAAATTCTACCCCATCAGTTCTGAATTTCTCGAAATAACATGGATAAATATTCTGTAATTCATCATTAAACTCATCCAGATGTCTGGTTACCGCCACATTGATCATTTGCATGCTCTTTTCGTAACGCTCCCTATTTTCCAGAATTTTCCCTTTATCACCTGTTAGCTTAAAATAACTATCAACTATATCAGTTACTTCCGGATACGCTTCCTTTAAATGTTGTAGTGCATGGGGTATTTGTCGTTGTAAATAATCCTCTGTTTTAAAGATTTCGCGATCTGATAACTCCTCCAGGTGTTTATTACTCCATACGGCTCCACCACTGGGGATTTCAGTTTCAGGACATAAAACAGCCTTAATTCGAATCTTGTTTAAAGTATCTTCAAGAATTTCAAAATGTGCATACAAATCTCTCCTGATCACAGCATTACGCTGGATACTTGAATTTCGAATATCTACAGCACCATACAGTGGAATCACATCTTTAAAGAAAACAGGCTCAATGGGATAATTCCTATCTCTTGCTCCTGAATGTACATAATTAAAGGCCGCTTCATGAAAGCGCCATTGTACAGAGGGCTGTAAGGCCGTAAACTTATCCATAATTACATCCTGTATATCGTTGTTAAAACCGACAATAACATTATGGTACAATTGGGCAAGTAATGGGAATGCTGCTTCAATTTTACTTAAAACATTAGCACTGAACAGTGTACTATCTTTAGAATACATTTCCAAACAGCCAACTAAACGAGCATTATAATACAATGGAAATATTGCGTACGACTTAATCTCAGTTTTCCCCAATAGCTTTAACGTAGGATAATTATCTTGATCCTCTTCATTAATATCCGGAAAAATCAAGGTACGTGGCTGACTCAAATAACTGTCTATTAACGCATAATGCATCTGATCATCAACCCCATCTTCAGTTGCAATCTGAAGTAGTATACTGTTAAATCCTGCAAGCTGATTTACCTTTACCTGATTATTTAGCTTGATATAAGGAATCATACCAAACTCCATATGATTTGTACCCACCAACGTTTTTAAGGCTGTTGTAATCTCTTTAGTGGGTAAGCCATGTTGAGACTCAGTATGATCAATAATTAAATTTTTAACAGTTTCTAATGCATACTCGTCTGTCACATCTACCAGAGTAACTATGGATAGACCTTCAATAGAGAAGTTTTCAGGTGGCATTAGTCTGGTTAATATCTTTAAAGTATTCTGTTCGTCCTTAATATAATCTCTAACATCTTTGATGTTGTATTCAGGCAATTGAACATGGCATTTTACTTCAATAAACCGGGTATCAATATTCAGACGATAATATTTTAATAAATGAGTTTCCGGATCAATTACAGAATGTATAACCATCTGATTTCCTGTCAATGAAAAGTTATAAAACCTTTCCATGATTAGGTTATAGAATGCTGATATCAGGCTTTTCTCCATATCCTTTTTAGAGGGAAGACTGAGATCTGCCTTTAAATTACATTTTGTAGCATCCATTAAGACGCTATAAAAAGCATCAGTACCAAAATGGAAACATGGTGATATTGGTGTACTTATAGCCCAGTATTGTTGCTTTTCATCATTGATAATGGGAGATAAAGCTGTATATATCAATTCAAAAAGTGCTGTATACTTCTTTACATCATCAGAAAGGATAGGTCTTTTTAGTTCCGGAAATGCTTTAAACTGTCCAAGTATATAATTAAAGAAGTTTACTTTAGCAGATTTCTCCACCTCTGCTTTTCTTTCCACATATTCAATAAAAGGTCGTAAAGAGAACTTAATATCGGCACCTAGAGGGTGTTTATCCAATTTATTTATACTCTTATTTAGATCTAGCGTTATTGCTTGCATTATATATTGGTTAAGATTACGGCAGCTACGACGCAAATTTACTACCTGTTTCAGTATAATCAGTAATAACAGGGTAACTATTTCTTCACAGCCGGTATATATCTAAACTTTAAAATATTGCCATCAGTAAGTTCATCTCCTTCATTAGATATATACAGATTTAATTGTTGATCAAATGCAATACCCTCGGGTTGATTAAAAGTTGACGAATTTAATTTATGAGCTGCCTTGACTTTCCAGTTGGCATCTGTAATCAGCAATAGTTTATCAGTTGATGAAAGCACATACCATTCGCCTGTTTTTGGGTTTTTAGCTAAGGCTGCTGGTTTTAAGCTAGTCTTAAGCTTGGGATTAAACTCCTTAATATCTGACAGATCTATCTTAAAATCACCTGCTTCTATTAAACTATCCGAGCCTGCATCATAATCAAAAATGTAACCGGTTAACTGTTTCTTTTTTTTATCTACCTCACAGCTCTTACATAAAATGTATAATTTATTGGTTTGAGGGTCAGCATACATCCCCTCATATTCTGCTTTTGGAACTAGCTTTTTTGTTTCTTTAACCAGATTTGATTCACTTTTTGATGCTTCTGCAAAAGGAAATGAATAAATGGTTCCATTACTTTTCAGTATAAACACCATTTCATTAAATATCGCCAGATCTTCATAATCACCACGGGGACCAAACTTCATATGATATTGCTTCTTTACATCCCACTGTTGCCTAAAGAGCTTACCATCCTCATCCTGAATACTATACACCGTATCACTTACTCCCTTATGAAAAGCAATACCCGAAATTTCTAGTAAACTAGAGGGCATATTGAACTTCTCAGCGTCACTAAAATCGTAGTCTTTCGGATTGGTGTGTTTATTAATTGGATTTTTACAGGCATAGCCACCAAAACATAACAAAATAATAAAAAGGTAAATAAAGTTCATGTAAAGTTTCTTCATAATTTTATTAAAGAGCTACCACTGCAAAAGCAATAATAAAGGCCAATACCGCTGCAACTATACCAAACATAAATACGTTGTAAGCTACTCTTAAAAGCCTGTATTTACGCCCTAAAACCACCCCTTGAGCATATACATCTTTTATTAAGCTTCCGTAAAGAAACTCTTTATCTTCCATCATCTTATGCATACCATTTTCATAATCTGGCAAACTAGTCCGATAAAAATTACCAAAGAAAAGGAGGTTCACCTTTCTTTCCTCAACATCTCTTGGCGTAAACACACCCTCAGGAATAGATGGCCTGGTTGCCAGTATAGAAAACACCATTGTAACAACACAAATAATTAATAACAGTAAAGTAGGAATAATCAGATGTGGGTTATCTTCCAATTTCCTGAGCAGTAAACTCAAAATTACTGACAGGATAATTGAATTTGTAGAAATCATAATATGAGCCTTATTATCGGCCATATCACTTAAACGCTGATGGTTTGCAGAAGAAATCCTAAACATAGTTTCTACCCCTCGCCCCGGTTTTTCAATATCTTTCTTCTTTTCGGTTTTAGAAACTGCTTTTGTCCCTTGGTCAGTCGAACTGTTTAGCTTGTCTTCCATTTCGGATAAGTTCTGTGTTTTTTTATGATTTAATAAATCTTTGCAATAATCAGTGTGATAATGATGAGCCTTAAAAAGAGCTATAGTCTTAATTCTCCAATCATTTTTATCAATATCCTTATTGCAAAATGCCTGTGCTTCCTGCCTCATCAACTTATTCTTCTCTTTGAAACTGCTGCTCCCTAAATGAAACAAATCTGCATCACAAACAATCTGTTGTAATAAGCCAGATGGACTCTGAGGCATCTTAGTAGCTAAAATACAACCACCAATCTGATCAATAATCTCATTATTTACCCCTTTCTCTTTAAGAAAAGCGACAGCAATACTTTCGCCTCTTGCTTCATGCTGACTACAATCAAATAAATAACCTAAATCATGGAACCAGCTAGCGGCAACAACGACAAAGTAATCCTGATCAGAAAGCTGATAATGATTCGCAATTTTCACCGCATTCTCCACCACCTGCTCTGTATGTCTCAGGTTATGATAAACAAGTCGTTCGTCCTTATGGGCATCAAACAAGCTTGCAACATAACTATGGAGTTGATCTAGAATTTCCCTGTATTGCATCTTAAACATTTATTACTAAATAAAACTCCCATGATTGCCATGTTCATTTTGCTGTATAAATATGAGAGTTTTAATCTTCTTTTTTTTAAAATACTTCAAAAGATGTCAAAATCATAGCTTTTTGATAACGCACCGTACTAAATAATGATTTAGATCATTTTCTACATTGACTCCAATCATACTATATGGCATTAAATACGCAGAACTTTGATGAAAATTATAATTATCTATGGTACATCAAAAAACGCTTAAAGCTGAAACACATTGTTACCATTGTGGAGATGACTTACCTGTTAATCTTTACACATACAATGACAAACAGTTTTGTTGTTTAGGTTGTAAAGGTGTTTATAAAATTCTTTCCAGCCATAACTTAAGTAATTATTATGCCTATAATGATGTCCCCGGACAAAGTCAAAAGGTACAGTCTAAACATTATGAATATCTTGATGAGCCTACAATAGTTAGTAAGCTGGTAGATTATCAGGATGAAAAAATCACTACCATTACTCTATATGTCCCGGCAATCCACTGTAGCTCATGTATATGGTTACTAGAAAACCTGCACAAAATTAATCCTGCAATTGCACAATCAAGAATTGATTTTTTAAAGAAGCAAGTGTCTATCACTTTTAAAAACGACCTCAGCTCTTTAAGAACTATAATTGAAACGATGGTTTCCATTGGTTATGAACCACTCATCAATTTACAAGATGTTATTAAAAAGCAAAATTCTGATTTTTCAGAAAGGAATCTGGTTGCTAAAATAGCAGTAGCGGGCTTCTGTTTTGGTAACGTTATGATGCTCAGCTTTCCTGAATACTTTGGCTTGTCTGATCTTGAAAGGGAATTTAAATCCTTTTTTGGTTGGTTAAACCTGGCCTTTGCTATACCAGTTACTTTTTATTGCGGCTGGGACTATTTCAGTTCTGCTTATAACAACCTAAAGAATGGCATATTAAACCTCGATTTCCCATTGGCTCTAGGTATCGCAGTAATGTTCATCAGGTCTGTATATGAAATTATTGGGAATACAGGTGCCGGCTTTGTGGATACACTTTGTGGCCTTGTGTTTTTCCTTCTGATTGGTAAATGGATGCAGAAACGCACCTATCATCACCTTTCTTTTGAACGAGATTACAGATCTTACTTTCCAGTGGCAGTTACTCTGATCAAGGATGGTAAGGAAAAGCCTGTTCCATTGAATGAATTACGTACAGGTGATAGAATGTTGATCAGAAGTAACGAAATCATCCCTGCAGATGCTATATTATTAAAGGGTGAAGCTGAAGTAGATTTCAGCTTTGTAACAGGTGAATCAAAGCCAATTAAAAAAATACTTGGAGAAGTGGTATATGCGGGAGGTCGTCAGCTTTTAGGTGGCGTAGAACTGGAAGTAGTAAAACCAGTTTCTCAAAGTTACCTTACAAAATTATGGAACAACGAAGCCTTTTTTACAGATAAAAACAGGATTAAAACTTTTAGTGATACAGCGAGTAAATATTTCAGTATAGTATTATTATCTATAGCACTGGGCTCCGCTGCATTCTGGATGCTTTATGATCATGATACCACAAAGGCAATAGCCTCATTTACAGCAGTACTCATTATTGCCTGCCCATGTGCCCTCGCTTTAAGTACACCATTTACATTAGCGGCAGTATTGAGCATTTTCGACAAGAATAAGCTATACCTAAAGAGCACCGCCGTAGTGGAAGAACTGGCAAGAATAGACACATTTGTGTTTGATAAAACTGGTACAATCAGCAATCCAGAAGCAGCCGGTTTTAGTTTTCATGGCAATATCACTGCTGATCAAAAACAACTACTTAGCGATTTAGCCAAAAACTCAGGCCACCCATTAAGTAGAGAATTGGTTAAGCTTTTAAATATAAACAGGCTCTACCCGGTGGATGATTATGTAGAAAAAATTGGTAGAGGAATCAGTGGCAGAATTAATGGTAATAAAGTGAAATTGGGAAGTTCCGCTTTTATTGGCCTGCCGCTGGTCACCTCCCAAACAGGAAGTAGTGTTCATGTAATGATCAACGATAATTATCTTGGATACTTCACATTCCGACAACAATGGCGCAGTGGGTTTAAAGAAGTTACTTTTAAACTAAGCAAATATGCCGATCTGCATTTATTATCAGGCGATCAGGATCATGATAAGCCAATGCTTATCCCTTTCTTCCCCCGTGCGCAGCAAATGCAATTCGGACAAAGTCCTCAAAACAAACTGGATTATATACAATCATTGCAAAACAAAGGTAAAAAGGTAGTCATGTTTGGTGATGGCCTGAATGATGCCGGAGCATTAAGACAAAGCAATCTGGGTATTGCAGTTACAGACAATATTAATAATTTCTCACCAGACTGTGATGCCATATTGGACGGAACAGCTTTCCAGAAAATCCCACAGTTTATACAACAAGCTAAAGACGGTGTAAAAGTGATCCATATCAGTTTTATCATTTCATTACTGTACAATGTGGTAGGCTTATCATTTGCTGTGCAGGGACTATTATCACCCCTTATTGCGGCTATTTTAATGCCTATCAGTACAGTAACTATTATTTTATTCACAAGCATAGCAGCCAGGCTTTATGCACGTAAAAACAACTTGCTATGAACATGATCTACTTCCTGATAGGATGCAGCATTTTGCTCGCACTTATCTTTCTCGCAGCCTTTTTCTGGGCTACTAAAAATGGACAGCATGATGATACTTATACCCCATCGGTACGTATTCTTTTTGATGATGAACTGAAAGCACATGAAGAACCTGAAAAATGTGATGAAGATCACCTTTAACTCAAATAACCATCATTCCCCAATACACTATACCCGGGTAATTTTACACCCACAAACCTTTCATTAATTACACATGACAGA
>JBEBUV010000110.1:0-10971 GCA_040393085.1 Pedobacter hiemivivus
CAGCCTTAAGCAAAATTTCGACCAGCTCCATCAATGAAAAAGCCGCAAAAGAATAGATCATTTAGTTTGAGACATTAAAAAAGACCGCTGTTAATTAAAAGCAGCGGTCTTTTTCTTATTGATACAAATCTTTTTTACTTTTTATAAACACGATCAATACCATCTTTAATTGCATTCCATTGATTGTTATTAATCACGTGTGATATTTCGAAAGCCATCATACCATCGGTATTTTTTAAGCATAAATAAACTGCGTCTGATAATGCAGTTGCCTTAGTTCCGTAAGCATAAGAAGCAAATGAACCATACACTTTACAATCACCTTTTATAAACTTGTCGTAAGTTGTTACGAAATTCTCTACAGACCATACTGACCCCGGATTCTCTGAGGTCCAAACCGCATCGCTATAAGCACCCAATGAGAAAACATCTATTTGATCCGCAAAACCGGTTTTACTATAATTATCAGTATACCGTGTACTACTTTCTGGAACATACTTTTTACTTGCCCAATTCTGCCCTACTGAAAATCTTGACGCCCAGTCGGCCGATGCCCATAAATGAAGTTCCAATTTTGGATTAACAGACTTAACTTTCGTTCTGATGTTTGTAACCAGGTTTGTAATAGTCATCGTACGAAACTCAATCCAATCTTTATACAAAGGACCAATACCACCACTATTAGTAATGATATCATTATTACTATTTACAGTTTTACCACTATAAGTTTTAAATGCAGACATTGTCGCATCACCAAATCCGTAATTACCTCCATACCAGCGGCAATAATCCAGGCATATACCTTTTAACTTAGGATATTTGGTCGCGATCTCTTCAATGATAGATATTACAAAAGCTTGTACTTCAGGCAAACAAGGATTCAACATCACTGCATCTACATCTAGCTGGTTGCGCATATCTGTTAAAACTGTAGGATTTTTACTATCAGTCATCTCAATTTGAGTTTTGCCATCCCATTTATTGCTATCATAGATCAATCCCTCTTTATTTTTAGTATAACCATAACCCATAACCGATAAACTGGCAATTACTTTCATATCTAAACGTTCAGCCTCTTCAATCCAAAAAGCCAGATAATCCCAATCACGATTTACCGTTTCATTACCCCATTTTGTAAGCTTAGGAAGAATATCACTATTATACAATGCGTAACCTATTCCTGGTTTTACATCTACATATAGTTCATTAAAGCCTACCGCTTTCATCTTTTCAATATAATTCGTGATGTTTGCTTTATCGCCAAATCGCGTAAAGTTTGCATGCGCATCAATCCACATCTGAATTGGTTTATCAGTTTCAGTAACTCTATCAATATCCAATGGAATGTCATGGACTATAAATTTTGGTTCAGTTTTGCCTTTAGAGCATGCAAAAACTGAACACGAAATTGTTAGTAAAAGGATTATACAGTATTTCATATCTTAATATTTTATTTTTAGCTGTTCTGATTTCTTTTCAGCTCTGGATTTAATGTTAATTATTCGAAACAAGTTAATTTGTAGGTTTTCATTCCGTGTCTTCCCAACCATACGGCCAGATGGGCTTCTTTTGCTTCCTCATCGTAATACCAATCTGCCCAGGATCCATAGCTCCATGCACGGTTTATTCCAATAGCTATATTCAGATTCTCATGCGCTAACGTTTGCAAGTCTGGCGTTAATACTGCTGCTGCATGCCAAAATGAAGTGCCACTGGTTACTACAGCATAACTTTTACCATTGATAACCAATGCCGATACAACTGGAGCGCGACCACCTTGACGAGCTGTAGCGAATCCAGTACCTACCCACCAACTCTGTAATACATTTTGCCATAAACCTGGCATTACCGATAAAGTAGAGCCTGCAAAAGAGTTTACATAACCTTTAATAGAATTTGCCGCATTTGCAGTTCCCTCCGTATCACCAACGATAAAACTTGGCTGGTCAGAATCATCAACTGGAGTAATCATTTGGAAAGCAGAACAATCAGAACTGGAATGCCCTGTTGCTATCATAGAATAATTAGCAGCTAGCTGACCGTTTGATACTTTTATACGGTAATGCTCTCCCTTTGCATTACGGGGAGCCATTGCCGTGATCCAGGCATTACCAGATATATCTCCTGCAACTTGAAAATTGCTTGAACCATCTGTTGTAGAAGCCATATTTATTCCAATTTTACCGACCGATTTAGGTGCATCCGTTGGTTTAGCCCAATAGTAAATTTCTGTTTCTCCATTTTTCACCACTACTCCCACCAACTTACCTTTATAATCAGAGCTGATCATTTTTAAATCTGTGGCCGAAATCGAGCCTAAATTGAAGCTTCCGGCATCTTTTAAAGTCAGTTTATCTATAACCTTAATTCCATTTGCTGATGTTGGAGAGGCATCAATATAAGCACGGGAAAGCATCACAATATAACCTCCACAATAGCCATGGTACATGTTTAAGTCACCATACAGTTTTGAATCCGCCAGGTTAAAGTTATTGTACTCTCCTGGATAGCCCAATTCTACAAAGTTCTTCGTTACACCAATTTCAGCATAGCTGAAACCTTTTCCTAAAGGCAAATGATCAGAAACGCCCCACGATACCGTATAATCGCGTTTACTAACTCCATCTTCAGCAGTTACAGTGTATTTAACACCTCCTGGTTTAGCAAAATTCTGTGGAGTAGTCGGATCCGGAGATACCGTTGCTCCTTTAGAAAGGTAAAAAGTAGGCACTGCACTGGCTAACATCTCATCGGCCGACAAATAAGGCGACACCTTGATGGTGATGGTATGATCATCATTTATGGTTGCCCTGAAAAAGGCATTATCTTTGCCTTTAACAGAAAAGGAATTTACTATTCCAGGTTCATTGCTGTATTTGTCCTTTTTACAAGCACCTAAACACATCAACAATCCCATCACAACTAGTGTATATAATTTTATATTTATTGTTTTCATCAGTGTATAATTTGAGTTTAATGATTATGAAGCTTGCAAAGCTTAATAAGGGCTAAGCTTATGCAGGTTTCATCACTAATTAATTTAATTGTTAGGATTATACTTATTACTCAAAATAACCTCTTATACGGTATTGTCGCTTTGTTCCCTCGCCAGATGACACCGTTATAATCATGCCTTCTCCGGAAATATCATGTCGACCAGACAGCGTAGGTGTAATCAATTCATCATAAGTCACTGTAGCTCTCAGAATAACACTCGATAGGTCGATATCTTTTTCCAATGATTTAGATATAGGAAACAAGATCAGTCCATAGCCACCCTCAATATCTTTCTGACTAAACTTATCTTTCATCATTACCCCATCTTTATTAAATTCATAAATTTCTCCCCTAAACTCACCAGAACTTTGCGTTGCTTTACAAATCATCTGTGAGATCAGGTTATTATCATGGACATATATATATTTATCATTTTCCTTTGCACAATTCCATTGCGAAATGCACATCAAAAGACAAACAATCCATAATCCAGTTTTATATACTAGTTTCATATTCGATATTTTATAATTCTGTTACCAAAAAGGATTATTAATACACAAGTTATTGTTGGCTGTTTCTTCAGTAGGCAAGGAAAAATAATAATATCTTTCCGGAAATATCCGGGTTGTTCCACCATCAACAGCTACAGTTTCATAAGTAAATAGATTCGTACCATTCTTGGTGATTTTTACCCCATGTGCATTTTTACCATTAATTACACTTTCTGCTAATCGCCACCTGCGTAAGTCCCAGTAACGAAAACCTTCACCAGCCAATTCTACAGAACGCTCTTTGCGTAATAGTGCCATAAAAGCTTCTTTTGATGGTGCATCAATTGCTGTTTTAGCAGGTAATAATACACGTGCTCGGACTTCATTTAATGCCTGTAAAGCTTCAGTCTGATAAGTGCCGTAATCCAATTGTGCATAAGCTTCAGCTTTATTCAAAAGAACTTCTGCATAACGAAGTACTGCATCATATTGATAACTGCTTTTTGTCACAAACTCAGAATTTCCCTCTTGTAAATACTTACGAAGGTAATAACCTGTTGGGGTATGAGCTCCCGTAGACCCAGATTGTTCAAAAGCCGAAAAACTATCGCTTCCTCCTGCATAAGTCTGTATTTCTCGACCTTCCCATTTAGCTCCGTTATACATTATAGTAGCTTGGAAACGAGGTTCCCTATCTGTATAGGGGTTGGTGTGGTTTGCCTGATACGTATTCCAACTAAAAGCACTACCGTCTTTGAATTCATAAAGATCTGCCAGTTCTGCCGTAGGAACATGTTCTGCATATACATCAGTGTTATATACCGCTTTATCTCCAAACGGCCGATTATAACGGTCATAATTATGAGTTACACTACCGCTTAAATAGCTAAGTTTAAATAAAATCTCTGATGAATTGTCCTGCGCACCGTCTACCTGAAATACTTTAGCATAGTCGACAGCCAGTTTTC
Organism: Pedobacter hiemivivus; assembly: GCA_040393085.1. Lineage (GTDB taxonomy): Bacteria > Bacteroidota > Bacteroidia > Sphingobacteriales > Sphingobacteriaceae > Pedobacter > Pedobacter hiemivivus_A. The sequence continues at coordinate 4,457 of JBEBUV010000110.1, forward strand.
CACCTAGTTCTTTTACTTTATTTGCTGCATCGACCGACATCTGCCATTTACCAGCATATAAGGCCATACGTGAAATTAAACCATAAGCTGTTTTCTTCGTTGCCCGTCCATCCCATGCGGTAGACCAGGATGGAGGTAGGTAATTTGCTGCCCATTGTAGTTCACTGAGCACAAAATCCCAGCTTTCAGCTTCGGTAGCTCTTGCACGATGAATATCTTCCTGGATTGCCCCATCATCTACCCCCCCATTTTTTCCAGATTCGTCAGTACGAAGAATCACACCACCATAAACCCGAATCAAACGATAATATGAAAAAGCACGACAGAGGCGAACTTCAGCACGACGAATATTACTCCAATCTTCACCAAACTTGGGCACTCCATAACGTTTTATATCATTCAATAATACATTGGCACGTCGGATGCGCTCGGCATAAATCGTAGACCAACTCTCAAAGGCACCGGCACCACCTGTCGAAAAAGAGCTGGCTTGTAATAGTGCTTTATTATAACCATGGTTATATTGGTCCCAAGAGGTAGATTTCATCAGATCAGAATAACTATCGTAAAACACTGAACGACTATTTGATACCTGAGATACGTCCGTAAACGTCTTATATGAAGCGGTGATATACATTTCTGCGGCACTTTCCGTACTCCACATCGCTAAGTCCGATAAGTTATTGGTATTTTCTATCTCCAGTGCTTTTTTACATGACTGGAGGGATATTACCAGCGTAGCAACGCTCAATAACATCAAGATTCTTCTTTTCATTTTTATTGCTCCTAACATTAGAAAGTGATATTAAGTCCAACACTATAGGTTTTCTGTTGCGGATAGTATCCGTTACTTACCGATGGACTTTCTGGATCCACGTATTTGAAATGACTAAACGTAAGTAGGTTTGTTCCTGCTACATAAAAATTAGCCCGACTAAATGGAGTTTTCTTTAATATTTTCTCCGGAAGGTTATAACTGATGTTGGCATTCTTCAAACGTAAATATTCTCCATTTACAACCCACCAACTCGATTGCCAAGCATTGTTTCCATTACTTACGGTAGTTAATCTCGGGAATTCAGCATTTGTATTTTCTGGTGTCCAAGCTCCCTCAATACGGTAGTAAGGAGAGTTACCTCCTCCGAAAGTGGTCGTGTATACCGTTGAAGAAATAACTCCTGTATCGTATGCACCTGAAAGTTCATAATCTGCATGAGTTACCCCTTGCCATAACAATGAAACATTGAAATTCTTATAAGAAAGTCCCATATTAAACGCAAAGTTTATTTCAGGAACACCTCCGTAACCAGTTTTAACATAATCAAAGTTTGAACTAATGATACCATCACCATTAACATCCATATATTTCAAATCACCCGGCCTTAGGTAACCTGATGGAGCAGATGGATAATGATCTATCTCTTCCAGACTTTGGAATAATCCAATCGCCTGAAAGCCATACCTGGCACTCATGGATTCACCTATTACCCCACGATAGTTCGGCCTGTTATCACTTACAATTCTGGATAACACTTTATTACGTGCAAAAGCAAAATCACCTCTCAAATCATAACTCCAATTTGAATTGATCTGGTTTCTATGCTTCAAAGTGATTTCAAAACCTTTGTTTTCCACCTTTCCTGAATTTTGAAAGGTAGGATAATAACCTCCTAATGAAGTAGGATAATTACCACTTTGCGATTCTAGAATATCTTTTGTCAATTTATAAAATACGTTCAACTCAACACCTAATTTTCCTTTCCACATATCCAAATCCACCCCCAGGTTATAACTATCTGTACTTGCCCAGGTCAGATTGCTGTATAAGTATGGACTGATGGAATAAAACTGAGCAATAGCCTGATTACCCAATACCATACTATTATTTGCCATGGCAAATAATGAGTTATGTTGAAATGGACTTACAGCATCGTTACCAGTCTTACCGTAACTGGCACGTAGTTTTAAATAATCGATCTGAGGCATTGCTTTCGCAAAAAAGTTTTCTTTTGATACTACCCATCCAACAGATGCAGATGGAAAGAATCCCCATTGATTGCCGGGAGCAAAAATATAAGAACCATCATTACGGAATGCCACTTCTGCAAGGTATTTACCTGCATAAGCATAATTTAAACGCCCTACATATGATGCTTGTCCACCAGAATATACATGAGAACCTGTAATTGGTACAGTTGGCAATGTAGATCCCAATGATAAATCTACCGGCTCATCACTATAATATCCTTCTTTTGATCCGGTCATGGTATTTGAATAATTTTGTTTGGTTTCAAACAAAAGCATTGCACCAACATAATGTTCTCCGAATTCACGGGAATAATCAATTTGTGGTCGCCATAAATAGGAATCTCCCCAGGAAGCTGATTTAGTATAGGCATTGGCTGGTGAATAACCACTAGCACCGACAACCCCTTCATCAAAAGTTGGATTAACAGCATACAACTCGTAGTAACGACTGTAGTCAGAATCAACTGTATTTCCGTAACCATATGCACCAAAAATGGACACCCTTAAGTTTTTTAATGCATCTGTCAGCCCCGAAAAATCATATTCTAATTTAACATTCGCATCGATATTCCATCGATTCTGGCGGTCGTATCCTGATTCTGTCAATGCGGCATAAGCATTTTGATTATAGGTTGATCCTCTCCATGCCGTATTCATCCCTTTGTAATGATCTTTAATAATCGGTATTGAATATATTGCCTGTGCAATTGGATTAAATTCGCCCTGATTTGAGATCGAAGTCCCCGGCCAGGATCTGTCCATCCTATATCCAGATAAATTGCTTGTAAACTTCAAGTTTTTTGCTACTTCAATATCTAGATTCGTGCGTAGATTATAACGTTTAAGCCCAGTATTGATCAGCGTACCCTCTTGGTCCATAATCCCCAAACTGGTGAAATACTTCGTTTTGGCTGTACCACCAGATGCGGAGATATTATGTTGCTGAGTTTTTCCTATTCTAAAAATCTTATCGAACCAGTCTGTCTGCCCCCATATACTATTTGGATCATTATTCATCACCTTATTCTGAATATCTGCCGTCCAAAGTGGTGTAAGGTCATCCATTGCACGGGCCTTATTGTGCCAATACATATAATCTGCAGCATTTAACATTTCTGGCATCGCAGTATTATCTGTCAAGGTCAATGATCCATCATAGAAAATCTTTGCAGGACCTTCGCTTCCCTTTTTTGTGGTGATCAAAATCACCCCATTGGCTCCTTGTATACCGTAAATAGCAGCCGCCGCATCCTTTAACACTGAAACAGACTCCACATCATTTGGATTTACATAGCTAATTGAACTAGGCACACCATCTACAAGAATCATTGGACCATTACCTCCGGCAAATGAGTTTTGTCCACGTACATATAATGCAGTGCCATCCTCGCCAGGTTTTCCTGAACTTTGAATACTGGTCAGTCCTGGCACTTTACCTGTAAGCATATTCGATAAATTCTGCATCGGTGCTCTAGTCAGTTCTTTTGCAGTAATCTGTGAAACTGCTCCAGTCATGTGTATCCGTTTCTGCGAGCCATAGCCCACCACTACTGAAACCTCTTCCAATGCAGATTCAGATTGCTCCAGCTTCACTGTAATTGAAGTTTGATCGCCAATAACAATCTCCTGAGTTTTATAGCCTATATAGGATATCACCAGCACATTGCCTTTATTAATTCCCAGCAAATTAAAATGACCGGTAATATTGGTCGCCACACCTTTACTAGTGCCTTTTAACTTAACCATTGCGCCAGATAACGGAGTGCCATTTTCATCCAATACTTGTCCGTCGACATCAATTGTCCTTAATATTTCGATGGCATTATCTAAAAATGAAGTTTCCTTTTTGATGACAATAATAGTATTATTATTGATTTCATAAACAAAAGGCTGACCAGCAAAAACAAGTGGAAGCACTTCTTTCAGCTCCATTCCACTTACACTAATATTAACTGGTTTTGCACCTTTTAATAAATTATCTGTGTAAAAGAAATTATATCCACTTTGATTTTTAATGGCCTTAAAGATGGCTTGAATGGATTCGTTTGACTTGTTTAGGGTTATTCTTTGTGCAAAACCAGATGCACTAACCTGTAAAAAGGTTGCCATTAATATAACGGTGGTTAATCGCATAATTAACAATATTTTATGGTATAGCAATCTAGGTATACCAATTTTCCTAGTATTTTTTTGATACATTCGTATAAGTTTGGTTAAGCAGAAACCTTTCTTTTCGACGAGCCAGGGTTCTGTGGTTCATAATTTTGATTTTCAATTTTAGTATCAAACTTGAACCAGGAGTGCGACAAACACTTCTGGTTTGTTTCATATCAATTACTTTAGTCTTTGTGTGTTCATACTTTTGGTTTATTGGTCAAATATTCGGTTAATTGTATATTCAGTTATGTGTGCTTGTGTCTTCTATTATTTTGAAACATAAATTTTGCGGCCTTCAATTTTAAAATGAACAGCCTTAGTAGACTCTATGATAGAGAGTAAACTTGAAATATTGTCGAACCGAGATACACTTCCACTGAACTTCTCATTCGTTTTATCTCCTACATAAATGACCTCTACGTTGTACCAACGCTCTACCATTCTCATCACCCCCTCAATAGATTCACTTTTAAACATAAAGTCATCGTTTTTCCAGGCTATTGCCAAATCGGTATCCACTTTTTCTACACTCAGCTTATTTCCCTGCAACTTACCTTGTTCACCCGGTTTCAAAACCTCTTGTTTGCCTGCCGAAGTCATACGCACACTTCCTTCCAACAAAGTGGTTTTCTCAGCTTCCTCATTATCATAACTACTGATATTGAACTGAGTACCTAAAACCTCCACTTCCTGTCTGCCCGTTTTCACTACAAATGGATGAGTCTCATCTTTTGAAATCTCAAAGTATCCCTCGCCTTTTAGCCTTACTATACGTTTACCATTTTCTAATAAAGCAGAATTAAATGTTAAGCTGGAGGCTGCATTTAGAAACACCAATGATCCATCTGGCAAGCGCACCTGGAAAGTTTGACCTTTCGCAGTTGTTAGGGTATTTATGGTATTGGTAGACTTTGTGTTCAATCGTCCCTCCTTTCCATCAGAGATGTGATAAACAAGTTGTCCATTAGCAGATTTGCTAATAGATACTCCACCTTCTTTTACCAATTCGCCATTTACTTGATCTGATAAAGTGATCTTCTTTCCATTAGATAAGGTTAGTGTAGCACCCGAATTCCCCCCGGCAATATCATTAGTATAAGAAACCTGTTGACTTTGTTTATTATAATTTAAACCATCATTAAAAAACCAAAAGCCACAAACTGCCAAAGCTACTGAAGCTGCAACAGCTATTGCTGGCCATAATTTGTATTGTTTTACTATGGTTTTTATCTCTAACTGTTCTCTTTTCGTTCCAAGTACATTCTGTAACATTCTCTCCCCTGCACCTGCTGTATAATATTTATCTTCATTCCCACGGGCATCTTCATATTCATCATTTTCATAAATACGATCTATTGATTTCGCAAACTGCTCATCATAAGTTCCGTTACTTAGCATGGTATAGAATTCCTGAAGCTCTGCCGCTGTTGTCTGATGACTGCGGTAACGATCCAGTAAATAGTTAAATCTTTCTTGCATCTGTGTTTTCAATCAAAGGCTTAAATACCCCCTTTATTATACAGACTGTTTGCAGACCCATTTAGGAGTAATGAAATTAAAATAATTTTATAAGAATTTTATCGGTGTAGTCAGAACCAGTATAATACCAATGCTTAATTTAGAACTTAAAGAACTTTGAATGAATTTAACAGCCAGCTGTATATGCTTTTTTACAGTTGTTTCAGATAAACCTAATTTTTGAGCAATCTCAGAACTTTTTAGTCTATCATAACGGCTCATCATGTAAACCCTCTGCTGTTGTGGTGGGAGTTTGGCAACTACATTTTCAATCATTTTACGATATTGATCGGTAGGATTATTCAACAAATCCACTTCAAATTCTTCAACAAGAACTTTTTCCAGATTAGCTTGTGAGATTTTCTGTGTTGCAATCTTTTTTAATTCGTCCAGGGTTTTATTTCTACAAACAACGTACATGTATTTGCCAAAGTTGTCTACAGTTTTCAATGTTTCACGTCTGAGCCAGATTTTAACGAATGCATCCTGAACAATTTCTTCAGTTAACTCACGGGATTGAATCAGGTTATACACCAGTTTCCCTAGTGGTTCATAATACCATTGGAATAACTTAGTAAAGGCGCGCTCATCTCCATCCGCAGTCTTTGACATCAACTCAGTTTCATTAACAAGAGGTTTGATCGACATATTCCTTTCCTATGTGTATTAAAATTTGATATTAGTCGGAAATATACTTATTCCCGGCACAAGTTGAAACATTAGTATAAATTTCTGGCACATTATTCGCCAAACACTTATCAAATACATAAATATGAAAAGGACCTATTTGATTCTTGCAATTGCAACAATGA